>JBCBOR010000104.1:0-14570 GCA_039821125.1 Pseudomonadota bacterium | reverse complement strand
ATGCTACGGTCCGTCCGTCGTATGACAGACCAAACCGCCCACATATCCCTTCAATCTCAGTCACTTGTCAAAGAGCGAGGCGAAAAAAAGACGACTGTGCTGGCTTACCCAGCCCACCCGCTGCTCGTTTCACCTGATTGCCGACGTTCGTTGCGCCAGCCAGCGGTGGATATGGGATCGGGCCTGAGTCTGTCAACGGCTATTTTGCAGAACCGTCATTTTTCTGAGAATCCGCTGTCATGTCATCGGCGAGCGGCTTTTCAGCCCGTTCAAGCATTTTCGCGATCCGCAGCGTCCGCGCGAACGCTGCGGTGAGGGCGAACATGAACCCCTTCCAGCCTCCGGTCACATGGCGGCGCAGGAGGTAGAACTTGAGGAACTGCAGCGGCATCTCGAATGGCAGGCGCACCAGCAGTTGCCACCGCGGCCGCACCCGAGCGGTCGCCGCCGTGAAGGACGAATACGCGTTCTCCTTCTCGACGAAATGCGCCAGCGAGATCAGCGGGAAGTGGTGCAGCGGTGCTGCCAACTGCCATTCGGGCGCGGCCAACTCGACCCGGTCGAACAACGGATGGTCGCGATACCCACCGGCCTTGCGGTGATAGAACCGCACCACGTTGTAGTCGTTGGCCAGCGGGCGCGGCGCTGTATCACCGGGGTAGACATTCAGGATCCGGACGCGGTAGCCGCCGGGTGCCGGGGACGTTGCAATCAATGCGGCGATCTCGTCGGCCAGTGCGTTCGTGACGACCTCGTCGGCGTCGACATTCAACACCCAGTCGTTGCGGCACAGCCCCTCGGCAAAGACCTTCTGCGGGCCATACCCGTTCCAGTCGCGGTGATGCACCTCGGCGCCCGCGGCGCGTGCGATCTCGACAGTCCGGTCGCTCGAGCCTGAATCCACCACCACGATCTGGTCGGCCCAGCCAAGCGCCGCAAGGGTCCGGGGCAGCCGCACCTCCTCGTTCTTCGTGATCAGAAAGACCGAAACCGGGAGCACCATCTCCGTCCGCACCCCCATTCCAAGCCGCACCGGCACCGCACCACAATCTGCGTGCCCCCTAGCACGGCACCCGCTCAGCGTAAAAGTGTTCGCCTGCGCCAAATGGCCCGAAATTGCGGATTTGGGATTGATTTCTACGCAAATCCTGCGCGAGAACGCGTCCGACACGAGCACCCGCCTGTTCATCAGTTGTCCGGCGGGATCCCCTCGAAATCTGTCCCTGTAAGTTAAAGGCAGACTTGATATGACCGCCAATCACCAGCCCATTCCCGAGCTCTACGTCTCGGCCGAGAGCGCCGCCAAACTGAAGGTCGACGCGGGCGACATGCCGTCCTGGGATCTGACGCCGCGCCAGATCTGCGATCTCGAGCTTCTGATGAACGGCGGGTTCAGTCCGCTGAAAGGCTTCCTGACCGAGGCCGATTACGACGGCGTTGTCGAGAACATGCGCCTGGCGGACGGCGCGCTCTGGCCGATGCCGATCACGCTCGATGTCTCCGATGCCTTTGCCGAGGGGATCGAGGCGGGCACCGACATCGCGCTGCGCGATCAGGAAGGCGTGATCCTCGCGATAATGTCGGTCAGCGACAAGTGGAGCCCGGACAAGGCGCGCGAGGCAGAGAAGGTCTTCGACGCAAACGACCTGGCCCACCCAGCGGTGAACTATCTGATGAACGATGCGGGGCCGGTCTATCTGGGCGGGCCGATCATGGGCATCCAGCAGCCGACACACTACGACTACCGCTCGCGGCGCGACACACCGAACGAGCTGCGCGCCTATTTCCGCAAGATGGGCTGGCGTCGCATCGTCGCGTTCCAGACCCGCAACCCGCTGCACCGGGCGCACCAGGAACTGACCTTCCGCGCGGCGCGCGAGGCGCAGGCCAACCTTCTGATCCATCCGATCGTGGGCATGACCAAGCCGGGCGATATCGACCACTTCACCCGCGTGCGCTGTTACGAGGCGGTGCTGGACAAGTATCCGGCGGCGACGACGCATCTCAGCCTGCTGAACCTTGCGATGCGCATGGCCGGCCCGCGCGAGGCGGTCTGGCACGGCCTGATCCGCAAGAACCATGGCTGCACCCACTTCATCGTCGGCCGTGACCATGCCGGGCCGGGCAAGAACTCGAAGGGCGAGGATTTCTACGGGCCTTACGATGCGCAGGACCTGTTCCTCGAGCATCAGGCGGAGATCGGCCTGGAAATGGTGCCGTTCAAGATGATGGTCTACGTGCAGGAAAAGGCGCAGTACTTCCCGGCGGACGAGGTCGAGGAGGGGCAGACCGTTCTCAACATCTCGGGCACCGAACTGCGCCGCCGTCTGCAAGAGGGACTGGAGATCGAGGACTGGTACTCGTTCCCCGAGGTTGTCCAGGAACTGCGCAAATCGCATCCGCCGCGCGCCGCGCAGGGCTTTACCGTGTTCTTCACCGGGCTCTCCGGGTCGGGCAAGTCGACCATCGCCAACGCACTGATGGTCAAACTGATGGAGATGGGCGGCCGCCCCGTGACGCTGCTCGACGGTGATCTCGTGCGCAAGCATCTCTCGTCAGAGCTTGGCTTCTCGAAGGAACACCGCGACATCAACATCAAGCGTATCGGTTATGTCGCGTCGGAAATCACCAAGAACGGCGGCATCGCGCTGTGCGCTCCCATCGCGCCCTACACGGCAACCCGCCGCGCGGTGCGCGAGATGATCGAGGCGCATGGCGCGTTCATCGAGGTGCACGTGGCAACCTCGTTGGAGGAATGCGAACGTCGCGACCGCAAGGGCCTCTACAAACTGGCGCGCGAGGGCAAGATCAAGGAGTTCACCGGGATCTCGGACCCATACGAGACCCCGGAAAAACCGGAACTCTCGTTGGACACCGAGACGGTTGATCCGGATCACTGCGCCCACCAGGTGCTGCTGAAGCTGGAAGGTCTTGGCCTGATCAACTGATCACGCCGCCCCTGTGGACAGACATAAATGCGCCGGTTCGCTCGGCGCATTTTTCTTTGCGAGCGGCCTTTGCTAGACTTTCGCCATGGTCCACCTGCGCACGTTTTTCCAAGCCGTCGTTCTGAGTGTCTCGATGCTCTGCGTGACAGGCTACGCCGCGGCAGAGTCCGTCGATCTGACCCCGGCCGAGATCCAGACGCTGCTCACCGGCAACACGGCTGTCGGCACCTGGCAGGGGCAGCCCTATCGCCAGTATTTCCGCGAGGATGGCGATACGATCTATGCGCCCAAAGGTCAGCGATCGACCCTTGGCAAGTGGCGGATCGGCGCGACGTTCGAGACATGGTGGGAAAGCGATGGCTGGACGTCATGGGGCGTCGCGCGCGATGGCCACAGGCTGACATGGACCGGAAACGGCATCACCCCTCAGGCATTTGAAATGGTGCCAGGCCCTCAGCTGCTTTGGCCGGAATGACCGAGGACGTCGTTGTTCTGAAACATCTCGGCCCGGCCGATGGCCCGGTACTGAACCGCATCGCTCCTGACGTCTTTGATCACGCGATCCGGGCCGACAGCCGGGATGCCTTTCTATCGTGCCCCCGGCATGTCCTGATCGTCGCTCTGGATGATGATCTGGTTGTCGGCATGGCGACGGGCGTGGAGTACATCCACCCGGACAAAGCTCCGCAGTTCTGGATCAACGAGGTCGGCGTCGCGCCCGACTATCAACGCCTCGGCATCGGGCGGCGGTTGGTCCGGGCGCTGTTTGCCGAGGCAAAGCGCCGGGGCTGTTCCGAAGCGTGGCTTGGCACTGAACCGGACAACATCCCCGCACGCGCCTGCTATGACGGGCTGCCCGGCGGCGAGAAGCCCGAACCCTTCGTGCTCTACGCATGGGACCTGAAGGATTGATCACCGGCGGGATCGGTGCTCTGCTTCTCGCGATGACAAGGGGGAGAAGATGCCGACAGAACCGACCCAGATGATCGTGACCGCCCAGCCCGAAGCGTCCGAGGCAGGTGCTCGTGTCCTGATGCGGGGCGGCAACGCCGTCGATGCAGCCATGGCGGCGGCGCTGGTGGCGGGGGTCGTGGACCCTCAGATGTGCGGGATCGCGGGGTTTGGGTCCTGCCAGATCTATGATCCGAAGCGCGGCCATCATCTGGTGATCGACTTTCACGGAAAGACGCCATTGGCCGCCACGCCCGAGATGTGGGAGGACCGGCTGGAGGGCGAGACCCGGGATGGGTTCGGCTTTGTCCTGCGCGATAACGTCAACGACCTCGGCTATGGCGCCGTCACCACGCCCGGTGCGCTGAAGGCGTATTTCGAGGCCGTGACCGAGTTCGGCGCCTGGAACTGGCCTGATGTCGTCGCGCCCGCGGTGGCGCAGGCCGAGGCCGGGTTCCACGTCCGCCCTCACGTTCACTATTGGTGGACCCACGGTGCCGATCAGGGCCGGGTCCAGATCACGGACCGCATCGGGTTCTCTGCGACCGGGCGCGCGGCCTATCTGCGCGCCGATGGCACACCCAAGAAAATCGGCGAGCATGTCGCCAACCCCGACCTTGCCCGTACCCTGTCGATGATCGCCCGTGACGGCGCGGATGTCTTCTACACGGGCGAGATTGCCGAGCGGATCGACGCCGATTTCGCTGCCAATGGCGGGTTGATGCGCAAGGCCGATCTCGCGGCATACCGGACAACGCGGACCGAGCCCCTGCGCGGCAGCTATCGCGGGTTCGACATCGCCACCAACCACCCGCCCGGCGGCGGGATCATGCTGGTCGAGATGCTGAACGTTCTCGAGCAGTTCGATCTGGCCCGGATGGGCCACAACTCGACCGCGTACATCCGCACGGTGGCCGAAGCGATGAAGGCCGCGACCGCCGACAAGGACGCCCATGTCGGCGACCCCGCCTTTGTCGAGATCCCCGATCACCTGACCTCGAAGGACTACGCCGCCGGGATCGCCGCGCGGATCCGGTCAGGCGAGAAGATGCGCGTCACCCGCTTCGGCCAGCCCGAACCAAAGGACACAACCCATGTGGCGGTCGTGGACAAGGACGGCATGTGCGTGACCATGACCCACTCCCTCGGGATGCCATCGGGCGTCATCACCGACGGTCTCGGCTTCATGTACAATGGCTGCATGGCGGTGTTCGATCCGCGCCCCGGGCGGGCCGGATCCATTGCGCCGGGCAAGGCGCGGTTCTCGTCCGTCTGCCCGACGATTGCGTTCCGCGATGGCGCGCCGCGCATCGTCCTCGGCGCTCCGGGGGGAACCCAGATCGCCATGGGTGTGCTGCAGGCCCTGCTCAACGTGATGGATTTCGACATGAGCATGTCGGACGCGGTGTCGGCGCCGCGGTTCTCCTCGACCTCGGACGCGATCGACATCATGAACCGCATCCCCGGCTATGTGGTCGAGCCGCTTCAGGCCGAGGGATACGAGGTCATCCGCTCCGCCCTCACCTTCGGCATCGCTGCCGTGCATGGGATCCGCATCGATGACGGACGTCTGAGCGGCGGCGCGGACCCCGGACATGACGGTGTTGCCCTAGGCGTCTGACGTCCGAGCCAAGGGCCCGACCCCGAAGGCCGACCGCGCGGGTCTTAGCGCCCACCCATGGTCGGCGCTTGCCATCACGCCCGCCCGGCGCTAGGTCTAACGAACCGTTGGGGTGCCCCGCGCGACGCGCCGGGCTGAGAGGCCGAGAAGCCAACCCAAAGAACCTGATCCGGTTAGGGCCGGCGTAGGGAACGGGATCGCCTTGGGACCACCCGCATGCGACCCCTGCCTCCGCCGGGCAGGAGGCTGAAACATGCGTGACGAGACTGCCCGTACCCCCCGCTCCGGCGCACCCATCGCGCTGACCATCGCGGGTTCCGACAGCGGCGGCGGCGCGGGCATTCAGGCAGACCTGAAGGCGTTCTCGGCATTGGGGGTCTACGGCGCATCCGTCATCACCGCCCTGACCGCGCAGAACACACGCGCCGTGACCGCAGTGCACGAAGCTCCGCCCGACATGATCGCCGCCCAGATCGAGGTGGTCTTCGACGACATCGCCGTGGGTGCGGTCAAGATCGGCATGCTGTCCTCGCCCGCGATCATCGACGTAGTCGCCGAGGGGCTGACAGGGCGGGGCGTGCCGGTGGTGCTCGATCCTGTCATGGTCGCGAAATCCGGCGATGCTTTGCTGCGCGAGGAGGCGGTCTCGGCCCTCAGCGAACGCCTTTTGCCGCTGGCGACCGTGCTGACCCCGAACCTGCCCGAGGCCGCACGCCTCCTGGGCGGTCCCCCGGCGCATGACGAGACCAGCTATCTCGCCCAGGCCCGAATCTTGCAGGACCGCGGCGCCAATGCCGTGCTGCTGAAGGGCGGCCATGACACAGGCACCGTCTGCCGCGATCTGCTGCTCGATGCGGATGGCGAGGCCCATTGGTTTGCCGCCGAGCGGGTCGAGACGCGGAACACCCACGGCACGGGCTGTACGATGTCATCGGCGATCGCAGCGGAACTGGCCAAGGGCCAGACGCTTCCCGCAGCGGTCGGGGTCGCGCACAAGTATCTCCACCGCGCGATCCGCGCCGCGGACGGACTTGGTGTCGGATCGGGGCATGGCCCGGTCCATCACTTCCACGCGCTCTGGCCAGCAGAGGCCGGCGCATGAGCCACGCTGTCGTCATAGGCGCGGGCGTTGCGGGTCTGACCGTCGCAGCAGAGCTTGCCGATGCGGGCCACCGCGTGACGATCATCGACCGGGCCGACGGGCTTGGCCCCGCGCAATGCTCATGGTGGGCGGGCGGCATGCTCGCGCCCTGGTGCGAGCGCGAGAGCGCCGAGCAAGCCGTCATCGACCTCGGGGCCTCCGCCGCTGACTGGTGGGAGACCCGCACAGGAGGGGTCACGCATAACGGTACGCTGGTCGTTGCTCCACCGCAGGACCGGCGGGAACTCGCCCGCTTTGCACGCCGCACGGAAACGGCCGAGGAGATCGGCGCTGACCGGATTGCCGAACTGGAACCGGATCTGGCGGGCCGTTTCCCCGCCGGGCTGTTCTTCGCGGGCGAGGCGCATCTCGACCCCCGAGCAGCCCTGACCGCCCTGCGTGATGGCCTGATCGCGCGCGGCACCGAGATCCGCTATGGCACCGAAACCCCGCCCCCTGCCGACCATGTCTTCGACTGTCGGGGGCTCGCGGCGCGTAACGCATTGCCCGATCTGCGCGGGGTCAAAGGCGAGATGCTGCTGATCCGCACGCACGACGTCACCCTGTCCCGCCCTGTACGCCTGCTGCATCCGCGCCACCCGATCTATATCGTACCCCGCGCCGATGGCGTGTTCATGCTGGGCGCGACGATGATCGAATCGGATGACCGGAACCGGATCACCGCGCGGTCCATGCTGGAACTCCTCGGCGCCGCCTATGCGCTGCATCCCGCTTTTGCCGAGGCCGAGATCCTGGAGACCGGCGTCGATGTGCGTCCCGCCTTCCCCGACAACCTGCCCCGCCTGGTCGCGCAGGACGGGCGGATCTGCGTGAACGGGCTTTATCGGCACGGGTTCCTGCTGTCGCCCGCGATGGCGCGGCAGGCGACAGCCATGATCGGCGGCGCGCTGGAGGCGGCGGAATGAAGATTACCCTGAACGGCGAGGCGACGGAGATCATCGCCACGACGCTCGACGCCGCGGTCGATGAACTCGGGTACACCGGCAAGATCGTCGCGACCGCCGTGAACGGCGACTTCGTGGCGCGGGAAGCACGCGGCGAGACAATGCTGGTCGAGGGCGACCGGCTGGAAGTCGTCGCCCCGTTGCAGGGAGGATAGGACGTGAGCGATCCCGTCACCTTCTATGACACAGCAGTGGAAAGCCGCCTGCTTCTCGGCACCGCGCTCTACCCCTCTCCTGCCATCATGGCCGAGGCAATCAAGGCCTCGGGCGCCGAGATCGTCACCGTGTCCCTGCGCCGCGAAGCGGCGGGCGGCGGCGCGGGGCAGGCGTTCTGGGATCTCGTGCGTTCGCTCGATGTCCGCGTCCTGCCCAACACCGCAGGCTGTCACACGGTCAAGGAAGCCGTCACCACTGCCCACATGGCGCGCGAGGTGTTCGGGACGCCCTGGATCAAGCTCGAGGTGATCGGCGAGGACGACACGCTGCAACCCGACCTCTTCGGCCTTGTGGAAGCGGCACGAATCCTGTCCGATGACGGGTTCGACGTCTTCCCCTACACGACCGAGGATCTGGTCGCCGCCGAGCGTCTCGTCCACGCCGGGTGCCGGGTGCTGATGCCCTGGGGCGCACCCATCGGGTCGGGCCTGGGGCTGGCCAACCACACGGGTCTGAAACGGATGCGGGCACATTTCCCCGAGGCGACGCTGGTTGTCGACGCAGGCATCGGCCTGCCCAGTCACGCCGCCGCGGCGATGGAGATGGGATACGACGCGGTCCTGCTGAACACGGCGGTCGCCAAGGCGGGCGATCCCGCCGCGATGGCGGGCGCCATGGCCGGTGCCGTCACGGCCGGGCGCGCCGGGTACCTCGCCGACCCGATGGAAGCGCGCGAGATGGCCGCGCCCTCGACGCCCGTGATGGGCAAGGCGTTCCTGTCGTGAAGGGACTGATATGACCGCGAGGAAACTCGACCCGTTCTACCCGATCTGGGACAGCGCGGACTGGTGCCGCCGCCTGCTGCCGCTGGGGGTCAAGCTGGTGCAGCTCCGCATCAAGGACCGCCCGGACGCCGAAACCCGGGCCGAGATCGCCGCTGCCCGTGACCTTTGCGCGGCACATGGCGCGCAGCTGATCGTCAACGATTACTGGCAGGCCGCGATCGACCTCGGCTGCGACTACATCCACCTGGGGCAGGAGGATCTGGACGAGGCCGATCTGCCCGCGATCCGGCGCGCCGGAGTGCGCCTCGGCATCTCGACCCACGACCATGCCGAGCTTGAACGGGCGCTGTCCTGCGACCCCGACTACATCGCACTTGGCCCGATCTACCCGACAATCCTGAAGCAGATGAAGTGGCACCAGCAGGGGCTGGAGAAACTGACCGAGTGGCGCGGGCTGGTCGGCGAGCTGCCCCTGATCGCCATCGGCGGGTTCACGGTCGACCGTGCGGCGGAGGCCTTCGCCGCCGGTGCCGATGTCGTCTCCGTCGTCACCGATATCTCGCTGAACACGGCCCCTGAGGCCCGCTGCGCCGAGTGGATCGCCGCAACGAGGGAGCATGCATGACCGACCAGATCCGCCCCGACTATGGCTCGCCCGTTTATGCCGCCTGGCGTGATGCGGCCCCGGACTGGGATGCCTATGCCCGCCATGCCTTTGTGCAGGGTCTCGGCGATGGCACGCTGCCGCGCGCGGCGTTTCTGCGCTATCTCGTGCAGGATTACGTCTTCCTGATTCACTTCTCCCGCGCCTGGGCGCTGGGGGTGGTCAAGGCTGAAACGCTGGACGAGATGAAGCTCTGCTCCGCAACCGTGGATGCGTTGGTCAACCACGAGATGGCCCTGCATGTGCGGACCTGCGCCGAGGCGGGGATCTCCGAGGCCGACCTGGAAGCGGCTGAGGAACTGCCGGAAAACCTCGCTTACACGCGCTACGTGCTCGAGGCCGGGTTCTCGGGCGACTTTCTGGACCTGATGGCAGCGCTGGCGCCCTGTGTCATGGGCTATGGCGAGATCGGTGCGCGCCTTGGGCGCGAGGCCACATCGGACACCTACAGCGACTGGATCGAGACCTATTCGGGAGCAGAGTACCAAGGCCTTTGCACGGCAGTCGGCGGGCTGATCGAAAGCGCTGTGGCCCGGCGGCTCGGGGATGCACCCCAAAACTCGCCGCGCTGGGACGCGCTCCGCAGGCGATTTTCAGCCGCCACACAGCTGGAAGTCGGCTTCTGGCGGATGGGTCTTGGTGCCGATACCCCGTAGGGTGCGTCCGTGACGCACCCTCGTTTTGGGAGCACAGGGTGCGTCACGGACGCACCCTACGGGGTCAGCTCAATCGTCGTAGTCGCCGTAATCACGATACCGGCGGCGATCCCGTCTCACCTCGCGGCGGTCTCTGCGATAGTCCTGCCGCGCATAGCGCCGGTTCTCGCGATGCACACGGCGCTCGTACCGGCGCTCGTCGCGGTACGCCTGACGCTTGTAGCGGCGATGCTTTCGGTGTGCTTTTTGGTGCGCCTTGCGATGCGCCTTCTTGCGCTTCGCCTTGTGGTGCACCTTGCTGTCGCGATAGCCCTCCCGGTATCCGTAGTCATAGCCGCCGCGGTGCCGTCTGCCGGTGGCGACACCGATCGCCGCTCCGGCTAGGCCGCCAACGATCGCGCCTGACAGCGGATCGCGGCCTGTGACCTCCGATGCAAGAACACCGACCCCAGCTCCGATTGCAGCGCCCCCCAGCCCCCGGCCGGCCCGACCGTGGCCGTGATAACATGCGCTTAGCAACGTGAGGATCGCGACCCCCAAGATGATCTTCTTCATTATCAGCCCTCCACAAACTCCCCTCATCTGATGAAACGCCGTATGTCGATATTCCGGCGCCAAACGCGGCGGGCGTGCGAAGCCTGGCGGGAGACGAGGGCGCTACGGGCTGTCTGAGACGGCCCGTCAGTTCGGGGTTGGCCCGGGATCAGGCAGTTCTTCGAACCAGGACTTTGCATGCGCGGCCCAGCCCTTTGGCAGCCCATGGCCGCCATCGTGCAGGCAGAGTTCCACCTCGGCGCCCGAGGCACAGGCGTTCCAGCGACGGCACGAGAACGGGGCGCCGACCTCGATCACATGAGGGTTGGAGCGACACGCATTCGCCGCCCGGATCAGGCCAAGCGATTCGAACACGTCGCCCTGATGCCAGTCGCGGATCTGCCGCCCCTCGAAGGGGACCTGAGCATCGTTGAACCCGTGGATATGGAGCAGGTTCGCCGGACCACCGGGGCAGCCGTCGTCCGGCACGGGGCGACGCAACGCACCGGCGACCGAGACATATCCGGCAAAGGCCCCGCCGCGTTGACAGGCCACCCGCCACGCCATCGAGCCACCGGCAGAGAAGCCGCCCACCAGTATGCGCCCCCGGTCCAGAGCGACCCGGTCGGCGGCATCGGCGACAACCGCTTCCAGAAACGCAATGTTGTCCCGGATCGGATCGGTTTGCGGTCGGGCGGGCCAGAACCGGTAATCGCCGCGCGGGCTCTTCGGGCCATTGGGCGCGATGATCGCATAGTCCGTGCCGAAGGTCGCCTGGATCGAGCCTTTCAGAACGCTCTTCCCCGATGACCGATGCCCGTGAAAGAACACGATCGCAGGCAGTGGCGACGCGCCGTCCCATCCCTCGGGAACCGCCATGTGGTACGAGCCGCCATCGATTTCGCAGGGCGTCTGCGCCGCACCGCACAGCGGGTCGGCTGTAGCCGTGCTCCATGGCTGCAGAGCGGCCAGCACCGCAAAGGTTAACACTCGGAGCATGTTGGCGGGATCCTGATCTTTGTGCGTTTGCCACCAGACCAGCGCGGTTCGCTCTGAAATGCCACCGAACTTTTTTTGAACGGCCTAGTTCGCTGCCGCGTCAGCGCCCGACCACGTTCGACGGCTTACCTGCTTTGTAGTTCTCGATGTGCTCGATGACCTGATCCCACACCTCGATCTGCGCCTCGTCGCTGGCCCACGCCGTGTGCGGCGTGACGATCACATTGGGCCGGTCGAGCACGGCCAATAGCGGGTTGTCCAGCGCGGGCGGCTCGGTTGTCAGACAGTCGAACCCGATGCCCGCGATCTGGCCTGCATCCAGCGCCGCAACCAGATCGGCCTCGTTCACCAGGCCGCCACGGCCTGCATTGATGATCACGGGCTTGCGTTTCATCCTGGCGAACTCGGGCGCCGCCAGCGTGTCCTTGGTCGCGGGCATCAGCGGCGCGTGCAGGGTGATCGCGTCCGAGCGCTCCAGCACCTCCTCGAACGGGATGTACAATGGCCCCAGACCCTCGACGCCCTTGTGGGCTGCGAACAGCGTCTCCATCCCGAACGCCTGCCCGATCTTGGCCACGCCCTGGCCGATGATGCCCTCGCCGATGATGCCCAGGGTCGAGCCGCGCAGATAATTGATCGGGTAATCGAAATAGCAGAACTGGTCCGCCTCCTGCCAGCGGCCATCCATGACGGACTGGCGGAACCCGACGATGTTCTTGCGCAGCGCCAGCAGCAGCGCGAACACATGCTCCGGCACCGTGGTGTGGGCATATCCCCGGACGTTCGAGACAACGATGCCCCGCGCGTTGCACGCCGCGATATCGAAGGCGTCGTACCCTGTCGCGGGAATGCAGATCATCTTCAGATCCGGCAGATGCTCCAAATGCGCGGCCTTGATGCCGACCTTGTTCGCCACAGCGATCTCGGTCCCGGCCAGCCGCTCGACAACCTGATCGGGGGCGGTACGGTCATGCTCGATCCACTCATGGTCAAACCCCGGCTTGGTCAGCGGGATCTGCGGCGCCATGGTCGAGCGGTCGAGGAATACGATACGGGTCATGGGGCAGCTCCCTGTGGTCTGTCGTTGTGTGCATCACCCCGTAGGGTGCGTCCGCGACGCACCGGCGCGGCGGCTCTTATGAAAACGCCCCGCCGAAGCGGGGCGCCAGCGTTCCGAATGATGGAACGCGCTTCCAAAATGGCAAGCAGCTTATTCAGCAGCCATCGCAATCGGAGCCGCGGTATCCGTATAGTGTTTGACCGCGGCGCCAACACCGACGCCCGGCTCGAACGGGATGCCCGCATCGCGCATGGCCATCTCGACCCCGCCCAGCGCCTGCATCACCATGATCTCGTTCATCCAGCCGAGGTGCCCGATCCGGAACACCTTGCCCGCGACCTTGCTCAGGCCCGCGCCCAGCGACAGGTCATAGCGGTGATAGGCGGTCTTGATCACGTCGTTCGCGTCATGCCCTTCCGGGACCAGGATCGCGGTGACGGTGTCCGAGTGCCATTGCGGCGCCACGGCGCAGGTCTTCAGACCCCAGGCTTCGACCGCCGCGCGCACGCCGCCCGCCAGCCGGTGATGCCGGGCGAACACGTTCTCCAGCCCCTCGTCCAGCAGCATGTCGACCGAGGCGCGCAGCCCGCGCAGCAGCGTCGCCGCCGGCGTGTACGGGAAGTAGCCCTGCGCGTTGGTCTTGATCATGTCCTGATAGTCGAAGAAGCATTTCGGCATCGTCGCCGTCTTGCCCGCTTCCAGCGCCTTCTGGCTGACGCCGACAATGGCCAGACCCGTCGGCAGCATGAAGCCCTTCTGCGAGCCGGAGACCGCGACATCCACACCCCACTCGTCCATGCGGAAATCGATCGATGCGATCGACGAGACCCCGTCCATGAACAACAGCGCCGGGTGGTTGTGCGCATCCAGCAGTTTGCGAACGCCAGCGACGTCCGAGGTCACACCGGTCGCCGTCTCGTTCTGGCAGACCAGCACGGCCTTGATCTTGTGTTCAGTGTCGGCGGCAATCGCAGCCTCGTAGCGGTCGAGCGGCACGCCCTCACCCCACGGGGTGTCGATCACCTCGACGTTCAGACCAAAGCGCTGGCACATATCGACCCAGAGGTGCGAGAACTGGCCAAACACCGCTGCCAGAACCGTGTCGCCCGGCGACAGGCAGTTCGACACGGCCGATTCCCAGCCGCCCGTACCCGAGCCGGGGAAGATGAAGATCTGACCCGTCTCGGTCTGAAAGATCTTCTTCAGGTCCTCGAACAGCGGCTTGGTGAACTCCGGGAAGTCCGGGGCACGGTGATCTTCCAACGCGACATCCATCGCCTGGCGGATCTGAAACGGCATGTTTGTGGGGCCGGGGACGGCCAAGCCTTTGAAACCGGGCATCGGTGTTCTCTCTTTTTTGTCTGGGGTGAGTGACGTGTTGTCGAAAAGAACGGCGCTGCGCAGCGACAGGGGGGTTGTTCGCTGCGCAGCGCCGAGGGACAGATCAGGCAGCGTTGCGCGAGGCAGCTGCAATCTCGGCCCACATCTGGTTGTCGGCGAGCCGGGCGTTCACGACGCGCACAGTGGCGTCCACAGCCGCGTGGCGCATGCCGAGGCTCCGGCCGATCTCCTGCACCAAGCGGTCAACGCGCTCGATATCCGTGGCGCCCGCGGCAATGGCGCGCGCGGCGGAAGACGGTTTCATCAGGCTCTCCGCGGCGCGGGCATATTTCTCGAACGGGACCTGATCCGCGGGATCGGCGCCCAGCTTGCGGGCGATCTGATCGACAAACTGATAGACCGAGCGCGATACATCGACATCGCCGTGCACCGCCTCGCGGATCGGGCGGGTGCCGGCCAGCGTCACCGCACGGTAGTTTCCGGTCAGTAGCATCGACCACTTGGCGAGCGGCACGAAGAGCGAGTCGTACGCGCGCAGTTTCACCGGCACGTCCTTGCCATCGAGCGTGACAGCGGCGATGTCCGCCTCCAGCTCACGCAGCATCTCGGTATGGGCCGGATCGGCGAAGGCCGCGGCCTTGAAGTTGGTCGGCAGGCCGACATGCAGCACATTGGCTTTCTCTTCGGGCGGGCGGAAGGCCTGCGGGTCCGGCGAGCAGAGCGACATCAGCCCCGGCTCGAACAGGTCC
>JBCBOR010000103.1:0-14855 GCA_039821125.1 Pseudomonadota bacterium | reverse complement strand
CGAGGAGTTGAAGACCTTCGCCTATTCGATCTCGCATGATCTGAAGGCGCCGTCGAACACGTTGGACCTTCTGCTCTCGGAGATTGAGAGCGTGCATGGTGCTGATCTGCCCGATGAGGTCAGTCATCTGCTCGACCTCAGCCATCAGACCGTGCACCGCATGCAGTCGCTGATCGAGGATGTCCTGGACTACACCCGCGTGGTGGGTGAGACGATCACGCTGGAGCCTGTCTCGCTTGACGATTTGGTTGCCTCGGTCGTCGAGGATCAACGCGGGGCGATGTCCGATACAGGCGCCGAAGTCGACATCCAGCGCCTGCCGGCGGTTCTGGGGCATCGCACCCATATCCGGATCCTGTTTCAGAACCTGATAAGCAATGCGCTCAAATACCAGCAACCGGGTGCCCGGCCTCGCATCGCCATAGCCGAGACGACCCGGCCCCGGGATACGCTCTGTGCGATCACCGTCACGGACAACGGGATCGGTATCCCGGCAAATCAGCAGGAGCGCATCTTCAACATGTTCCAGCGTCTCTACGGTGACGAGACCTATACCGGAACCGGCCTTGGCTTGGCGATCTGTAAACGGATCGCGGTCTCCCATGGCGGTGAAATCTCGGTCGACTCCAGGATGGGGGAGGGCTCGGCATTCACCGTCACCCTGCAGCGGGCATGAGCACCGAGCCAGCCAAGCGGATCGATACGCTGATGCTGATCGATGACAACGCGATCGATCATTTGGTCTACAAACGCATTGTCGACCGGTCCGGCATGGTCGACGCCTACCTGCCGTTCCTGATGGCTCAGGATGCGTTGGACTACCTCTCGATCCCGGCCAACCCCGTACCGGATCTGATCCTGCTCGACATCAAGATGCCAAGCATGAACGGGTTCGAGTTTCTCGAGGCCGCCGAGACGGCGTTCGGTGCTGAATTCGCGCCGGTGATCGTGATGCTGACAACCTCGATCGATCCGCGGGATGCAGAGCGGGCGCGCGCCTTTTCCTCGGTGCGCGACTTCCGCCACAAGCCTCTGAGCATCGAAATGCTCGGGGAACTGGTCGAGATGCTCTGAGCGGCCGCGCTTTTCGCGCTAGGCTTCAGGTGGACCAGCCGCCGTCGATCACGAAATCCTGTGCCGTGATGAACGCGCTCTCGTCCGAGGCGAGGTAGACCACGAGCGCCGCGATCTCCTCCGCGGTGGCCAGACGGCCCATCTTCTGGCGGGCGATGAAGTCGATCTTGGCCTGATCGTAATCGCCTGTCGCACGCAGCCGGTCGTGCAGGCTGGGCGTGTCGACCGTGCCGGGGCAGATCGTGTTGGCGCGGATGCCCTTCTCGACATAGTCCTTCGCAACGGCCTTGGTCAGACCGATCACCGCGGCCTTGGATGCGCCGTAAAGCGTGCGGTTCGGCGCGCCATAGACGCTCGATGCTGCCGACGCCATGTTGACGATCGAGCCACCACCGCGTTCCAGCATGCCCGGCACCGCCGCCTTTATCGTGCGGAACATCGCCCGGACGTTCAGGTTGAAGGCAAAGTCGAAATCCTCGTCCGTCACATCCAGCACCGTGCCCGCATGGACGAAGCCTGCACAATTGAACAGCACGTCCGGTTTCGCCGCGGGCACCATCTCGGCAATCGCGTCCGGGTCGAGTGCGTTCAGCACATGGGTCTCGATCCCGTCCGCCGCGTCCATCCCGGCCAACAGCCCTGGGTCACGGTCCGTCGCGATTACATGCGCGCCTTCCCGCGCACAAGCCTCGGCGCTGGCGCGCCCGATCCCTGCGCCCGCCGCGGTGATGAAGATCCGTTTGCCCTTGAGCCGCATGTCATTCCCCTGCAGTGTTTGCCCCGTTCTGGCGCGCCGCGCGGGCGTTTGCAAGGGGAGGGGCAGGTGAAGATCACAGGGCTGGAGACGCTGCGGCTGGCCGAGTTTCCGAACCTCCTCTGGGTGGTGATCGAGGCTGATGGCGTGCGCGGCACGGGCGAGAGCTTTTTCGGCACGCCCGCAACGGACGCCTATCTGCACGAGACCGCGGCGCCCTTGCTGCTGGGGCAGGATGCGCGGGATCGCGATCTGATCCGGCGGCGTCTGGCGCCGTATGTCGGGTACAACGGGGCCGGGGCTGAGGTGCGCGGGGCGTCTGCGGTGGACATGGCGCTGTGGGACCTCTGGGGCCGTGCGCTGGGCGAGCCGGTGTGGCGGTTGCTCGGCGGGCGCTGCCGCGAGCGGATCCGCACCTACAACACCTGCGCCGGTTACAAATACGTGCGCGGGGCCGTTGGTCAGACGTCCGAGAACTGGGGCCTTGGCGGGGCCGAGGGACCGTACGAGGATCTCGACGGGTTCCTGACCGATGCAGGCGCGGTGGCCGAGAGCCTTCTGTCGGAAGGCATCACGGGCATGAAGATCTGGCCGTTCGATTTCGCCGCCGAGGCGTCGCATGGTGCCGCGATCACGCCGGATCAGTTGGCCGAAGCGGTCGAGCCCTTTGCCAAGATCCGTGCCGCCGTCGGGGCGGAGATGCAGATCATGGCGGAGATGCATCTCCTCTGGCAGCCCCACGCGATGGCCGAGATTGCCCGTGCGCTGGAACCTCATGACATCTACTGGATCGAGGACCCGATGCCTGCGACCGCGCCCGCATCCTGGGCCGATCTGCGCCGTCAGGTCCGCCCCAAGATCGCAGGCTCCGAGACCATGGCGACCCGCGCGGCGTTTCGTTCCTTCATGGAGGCCGGCGCGCTCGACGTCGTGATCATGGATCTCGGCTGGTGTGGCGGCCTGACCGAGGCCAAGGCAATTGCCAGCATGGCCGAGGCGTTCCACCTGCCGATCGCGCCGCATGACTGCACCGGGCCGCTGGCCTGGGCGGCGTGCACGGCGCTGACGCTGAATGCGCCCAACGCGCTGGTGCAGGAAAGCGTGCGCGCCTTCTATTCGGGCTGGTACACCGAACTCGCTCAGAACCTGCCCGTGGTCGAGGACGGGTTTATCCACCTGCCCGATGGCGTGGGCATGATTACTGAGTTGAAGCCGGAGGTCTGGTCGCGCCCAGATGCGACGGTGCGCCGGACCGAGGCGGAGTAGTTGGAGGCAGGGTAATGAACGCTCCTTATGATTTCGACGCCGAGTTGCGCGCGATTGCCGATCTGCCGGATGACAGCCCGCGCACATTGCCGGGTCGGTTCTACACCGCGCCGGAGCAGTTCACGCGGGAACGGGCAGAGGTTGTGTCTACCGGCTGGCATTGCCTTGGGCGCGTCGATGCACTGGCCGAGCCGGGAGATTACATCGCGACCCAGATTGCTGACGAGCCGATTGTCGCCGTCCGCGGCGGCGATGGCGACATCGCGGTCCTGTCGAACATCTGCCGCCATCGGGGGATGCCCCTGGTGCAGGGGCAGGGGCGCACTAAGCGTCTCGTCTGCCCCTATCACGCCTGGACCTATGGGCTGGACGGCGCGCTGCAGAAAGCCCCCCATTTGAAGAACGCGGGCTTTGATCCCAAGACCTGCGCCCTGCCGCGCTTCACGGCGGAGGCATGGAACGGGTTCCTCTATGTCTCGCTGGATGAGAACCCCGCACCGTTGGCGCCGCAACTGGCGGATCTGGACGCGTTGCTCGCGCCCTACGATCCCGGAGCGTACGAACTCGTTCATACCGAGGAGGAGGTCTGGGCCTGTAACTGGAAGTGCCTGGTCGAGAATTTCATGGAGGGCTATCACCTCTCGGTCGTCCACCCCCAGACCCTGCGCAGCTACACACCATCGGAACTGGCGCGCAAATTGGCCTCCGGTCCTGTATTCACCAGCTACATCGCGCACTACCCAGAGGGTACGCCCTCACGCGGCAAGGGCGCGCCTGGCCTGACCGCAGATCAACGCAACCAGTCCGTGCTATTCTCGGTCTTTCCCTGTCAGGTCGTCTCGATCTCGGCCAACCTTCTGGTCTCGCTGTCGCTGCGTCCCATCGCGACCGACCGGGTGGACGTGACCTGGACCATGTCGATCTATCCCGGCGACCGCGATGACGAGGTCATCCAACACCGCATTGGCCTCTGGCAGCAGGTCAACAGCGAGGACCGCGAGCAACTGGAAGCGCTGCAAAAGGGTCTCGCCTCGCGCCATGCCTCGTCGGGGCCGCTGGCGGGCGCGGACATGGAAGGCACGATCCGCGACTTCCATCTCTTTCTCGCACGGACCCTGCTGGGCCGTTAAACCCGCTTGCCATGATCCCGGCCGCGGCGCATCGTGCCGGGCAACCACTCACCAGAACGGGAGACCCCGATGAGCATCAAACGTATCAAGGTTGGCGACCGGATGAGCCAGGCTGTCGTCCACGGCAGCACTGTCTACACCGCAGGGCAGGTTGCGCAGAATGCGCGGGGCCAGTCGGTGACGGCGCAGACCCAGGACATTCTGGCCGCCATCGACGGGCTGCTGGCCGAGGCGGGAACCGATAAAACCAAGCTGATCTCGGCCAATATCTGGCTGTCGGATATCGGCGATTTCGCCGAGATGAACGCGGTGTGGGACGCCTGGGTGTCGCCCGGCAATACGCCTGCACGTGCATGTGTCGAATCGAAGCTGGCCCATCCGGACTTCACGGTCGAGATCGGTGTGATCGCGGCAGTGGACTGATCGGCGATGACAGCGTTGGACGTTCGGGACTACATTGATTTCGATTTCGCCGTTGATGCAAAGCTCGCGGCGAAACCGAAGATTGGCCTGATCGTGCTCGCCACCGATTACACCATCGAACCGGAGATTGGTGCCGCCTTTGCCGCGAGCGGGGTCGAGGTCCACGCCGCCCGCATCGCCATGGATCCGGAGGTGACACCGCAGACCCTGGCCGCCATGGGACCTCGGATCACCGAGACGACCGAATTGTTGTTGCCCGGTGATCGGCTGGATGTGGTGGGGTACGGTTGCACGTCGGCCTCGATCGTGCTGGGTGAGGACGCGGTTGCCGCGGCGGTTCATGCCGTTCAACCCGGCGCACGTGTCACCACCCCGATCACGGCGGCGTTCGCGGCTTTCCGGGCGCTGAGCGCCCGGCGGATCGCGGTGCTGACGCCTTACACACGCGCGGTGAACGAGCGCTTGCAGGCCTATATCGAAGCCGCCGGGTTCGAGGTGCCGATCTTTGGCTCGTTCAACGAACCGATGGATCCTGTCGTTGCCACGATCTCGCGCGACAGCATTCGGGGCGGGATCGTGCGACTGACCGAGAAGCGGGATGTCGATATGGTTTTCGTCTCCTGCACCTCGATGCGGTTTGCGGACCAGATTGCCGAGACGGAAGCCGAGATCGGCCTGCCCGTCACGACATCCAACCACGCGTTGGGCTGGCACATGCTGCATCTTGCCGGGATCCCCCTCGCTGCAGATGGCAGCCGTCTCTACGCGGCCGCGCTGCATGACCACTGAAGGAGACCGCCATGGACCTGTTCGATTTGAGCGGCAAGACCGCCATCGTGACCGGTGGCTCTCGCGGGATCGGCCGCGCGATCGCGTTGCGTCTGGCGGAAGCCGGGGCGTCGGTCGCCGTCTCGAGCCGGACCGAGGAGGACTGCGCCAAGGTCGCCGCCGAGATCACCTCAAAAGGGGGCAGGGCCATCGCCGCACCCTGCAATGTCTCGCATGAGGACCAGATCGCGGCACTGGTCGAGACGACCACATCTGCTTTCGGCGCTGTCGATATCCTGATCGGGAACGCTGCGGCCAATCCCTATTATGGACCGCTGACAGGGATCGAGGAGCGGGCCTTCGACAAGATCATCGACACCAACGTCAAGGCGAACCTCTGGCTGGCGCGTGCGGTTCTGCCCGCCATGGCGGAGCGCCGCGACGGTGCGCTGGTGTTCATCTCGTCGATCGCCGGGATCACAGGGACCGATGACATCGGCGCCTACGGTCTGTCCAAAGCCGCGCTCTCGTCCATGGTCCGTAGCCTCGCCGTACGCTGGGGGGCGGACAACGTCCGGGTCAACGCCATCGCGCCGGGCCTTGTGAAGACCGACTTTGCCAAGGCGCTTTGGGAGAACCCGGAGAAACGCGCGGAGGCCGAGGCAGCCTATCCCCTCCGCCGCTTGGGTGAGCCGGATGACATCGCGGGTGCGGCGGTCTGGCTGTCCTCGCGCGCCGGGGCGTTTGTCACGGGGCAGACCATCGTGGTCGATGGCGGGATCACGATGTCTGGTGCCCGCGGCTCGTGAGCGTGCCAAACCCGCAGAACGAATAGCGATTTCAGCCGGTTGCATTGGAATTCGGCAAAGCGCGGTGATAAGATTTTACGAGTCGCTGTTATTCTTGGCGAAAGGCACCTGTTGGGGGACCCAAGGACGTGGATTACGAACAATTCTTTCAGGACCGGCTGAGCGATTTGAAGGCCGAGGGGAACTACCGCTTTTTTACCGATCTCGAGCGACGGTGTGGGAGCTTCCCGCATGGTCAGCGCCATGTCGGGGAGGGCGGAAACGCAGGCACTCTGCCAGTGACGGTCTGGTGCTCGAACGATTATCTCGGCATGGGCCAGAACGCCGAAGTGCGCGAGGCGATGAAGGAAGCCATCGATGCCTGCGGGGCGGGTGCGGGGGGCACACGCAATATCTCGGGCACCAACCACCACCATGTACTGCTGGAGCAGGAGCTTGCGGATCTGCATGGCAAGGAAGCGGCGCTGCTGTTCACATCAGGCTATGTCTCGAACTTCGCTTCGCTGGGTGTGCTGGGCTCGCGGCTGCCGGGCTGTGTGATCCTGTCGGACGCGCTGAACCACGCCTCGATGATTGAAGGGATCCGCCACTCGCGCGCCGAGAAGCGGATCTGGAAGCACAACGATGTCGAGGATCTGGACCGGAAGCTGGGTGAGATTGACCCGGGCCGTCCGAAGATCGTGGCGTTCGAGAGCGTATACTCCATGGACGGCGATATCGCGCCGATTGCCGAGATCTGTGATGTCGCCGACAAGCATGGTGCGATGACCTATCTCGACGAGGTTCACGCCGTCGGCATGTACGGCCCGCGCGGCGGCGGGATCGCCGAGCGCGAGGGGCTGATGGATCGCATCACCCTGATCGAGGGGACGCTGGCCAAGGCTTACGGTGTGGTGGGCGGCTATATCGCGGGGACCGCGGCGCTTTGCGATTTCGTGCGCTCGTTCTCGTCGGGGTTCATCTTTACGACGGCGTTGCCGCCTGCCGTGGCCGCAGGCGCGCGGGTGTCGATCCGGCACCTGAAGCAGTCGGAAGCTGAACGGCAGGGTCAGCGGGACCGGGTGGCCTTGCTGCGGCGCCGTCTGGACGAGGTTGGTATTCCGCATCTGCCGAACCCGAGCCACATCATCCCGGTCATGGTCGGGGATCCGGTGAAATGCCGGTATATCTCGGACCTTCTGATGGATGATTTCGGAATCTACATCCAGCCGATCAACTATCCGACCGTGCCCAAGGGGACCGAGAGGTTGCGGATTACGCCGGGGCCGACGCATTCGGATGCGGACATCGAGCATCTGGTCAGCGCTTTGGAGGATCTCTGGGGACGCTGCCAGCTTGCCCGGGCCGTGCCGCGTGCTGCGGAGTAGCGGTGCTGTGGTTGTGCTCGGCTGACAGCGAGCCTTGCGAACACCCGCGGTGCCGGTATCTGAATTGGCTCCGGAGCACGGCACGGGCGTCGCTGGACGGCCGCCTGTCGGTGCGCCGTCCGTGCATGCGGCCATGACGCCTGTATCAGCGCTATTGCAACCGCTCTTCATTCTGGCTGTGTTTCTGCTAAACCGCCGGTAAACACACGGTGAACCTTGCAGGCACGGCGCCGCGGCGTGTCCACGGAAGCGGTGACCTTCGACACTGCGCTGTTCACGTCGAACCGGACAATGAGGAGCGGATGCCGCATCTCAGGATCGAATACTCGCCCGGGCTGGAGACACGCGCCGATCTGTCGGCCGTGTGCCGCGCAGCCCATGAGGCGATGGTGTGTGCCGGGATTTTTCCGCTGGCGGGCATCCGGGTCCGTGCGCACAAGGCCGACATCGCCATTGTTGCGGATGGTGTCGCGGAGAACGATTTCGCCGCGATGACGCTGTCCGTCGGGGCAGGCCGCGAGACCGAGGTGCTGCGGACCGCTGGCGACCGTATCTTTGCTGCGGTGCAGGAGGCGCTGGCTGGTCCGTTGTCGACGCCGCATTTCGCGCTCTCGCTCGAGATTCGCGTGATCAATCCGGACCTCAGCTGGAAGGACACGCCGATCCATGCGCGCTTGAGCAAACCGGACTGACGGAACTGACTGGGGGACCCGCGATGAGCATTCTCGACGACAACATTGCCCGTGCGCGCCAATACATGGCCCGGTTCGCCAGCGAAGGCGTGCAGAACCACATTGCAGGCGCATCGTCCCCGGCCATATCGGGTGGGACGTTCGAAACGGTATCGCCGATTGATCTTGCGCCGTTGGCCGAGGTGGCCCGTAGCGGAGCGGTCGATATCGACCGGGCTGCGCAGGCCGCAAAGGCAGCCTTCCCGGAATGGTCGAAGACCCCGGGGACCGAACGGCGCAAGATCCTGATCCGGGTTGCCGAAGCGATCGAGGCCCGGGCTGAGGAAATCGCCTTTACCGAATGCATCGACACCGGGCAGGCCCTGCGCTTTATGTCCAAGGCCGCGATCCGCGGGGCTGCAAACTTCCGCTATTTCGCCGATCAGGCGCCGGGGGCCGAAGATGGGCAGGTGACCCGCACGCCGACGCAGATGAACACGACCGCGCGCCGTCCGATTGGCCCGGTGGGTGTGATCACGCCGTGGAACACGCCCTTCATGCTATCGACATGGAAGATCGCGCCGGCTTTGGCCGCGGGCTGCACGGTCGTGCACAAACCGGCCGAGCTTTCGCCCCTGACCGCCAAGCTGCTCGTCGAGATTGCCGAGGAGGCTGGCCTGCCCCCGGGCGTGCTGAACACCGTCAACGGGTTCGGCGAGGAGGCCGGACGCGCCCTGACCGAGCATCCGGCGATCCGCGCCATCGCATTCGTGGGCGAAAGCGCAACCGGCAGCCGCATCATGGCGCAGGGGGCAGCCACCCTGAAGCGCGTGCATTTCGAGCTGGGCGGCAAGAACCCGGTGATCGTGTTCGATGATGCCGATCTCGACCAAGCGGTCGATGCTGCGGTGTTCATGATCTACTCGCTTAATGGCGAGCGGTGTACCTCGTCCTCGCGCCTGTTGGTGCAGGACACGGTGTATGACGAAGTGACGGCGCGGGTGGCCGATGCGGCAGGGCGGCTCAAGATCGGTCATCCGCTGGACCCCGAGACCGTGGTCGGCCCGCTGATCCATCCTGATCACGAGGCGAAGGTGCTCTCCTATTTCGACACCGCCCGCGAGGAGGGTGCCACCATCGCGGCGGGTGGCGCCAAGCACGGGGACGCAGGCTGCTATGTCCAGCCGACCCTCTTCACCGGTGCGACCAACGAGATGCGCATCGCGCAGGAGGAGATCTTCGGCCCCGTCCTGACCGCGATCCCATTCCGCGATGAGGCCGATGCCATCCGCATCGCGAACGATGTCGACTATGGACTGGCGGCCTATCTCTGGACCCGCGACCTCGACCGGGCAATCCGTGTCACCGATGCACTCGAGGCCGGGATGATGTGGGTGAACTCGGAGAATATCCGCCACTTGCCGACGCCGTTCGGCGGGGTGAAGTCCTCGGGCATCGGGCGCGACGGCGGCGACTGGTCCTTCGACTTCTATTCGGAGACGGTCAATATCTCGTTCCCCCGCACGGCCCACAAAACGCCGAGGCTGGGTCTATGAGCATCGGGGCGGCATTCGAGTTGGCCCTCGCGGCCCATGCCGGACAGACGGACAAATCCGGCGAGCCTTACATCGCTCATGTCGTGCGGGTTGCGGCGGGGGTCGAGGGCACCGACGCGATCATCATCGCGCTGCTCCATGATGTGGTCGAGGACACGGATGTTTCGCTGGAGACCGTTGCCGATCGCTTCGGCCCGAAGATCGCCGCGGCAGTCGATGCCCTCTCCAAGCGCGGGAACGAACCTCTGGAGGACTACATGAGCCGGGTGCGCGCCGACCCCGTGGCGCTCAGCGTGAAGCTGTCGGATCTGGCCGACAACGGATCGCCTGCGCGTCTGGCCCGGTTGGACGCCGCGACCCGGTCCCGGCTGGAAACCAAGTATGCCAAAGCCTTGAAACTTCTTAGTTGAGCGAACCCATGTCACTGCCCAAGCCAAACCTATACCCGCCGTTCAACATCATCCGGCTGTCCCACGTCGTCTTCGGGGTCACCGATTTGGCGGCAGCGCGAGCGTTCTATGTGGACACGCTGGGTTTGCAGATTACGGAAGAAGACGGCGGGCGCATCTATCTGCGCGCGATGGAGGAACGGGGGCACCATTGCCTCGTGCTGGAGCAAGCCGACACGCCTAATGTCCGCGCGTTGGCCTTCAAGGTCTTTGACGAGGGCGAGCTCGACAAGGCCCATGCGTGGTTCACCGCCCAGGGCCTGCCCGCCGATTGGGTCGAGCGCCCCTATCAGGGCCGGGTGCTGGCCACGCAGGATTGCTTCGGGATGCCGCTGGAGCTCTACTATGAAATGGACCGTCTGCCCCCGATCCATCAGAAGTACGCGCTCTACAAGGGCGTCAAACCTTTGCGCATCGACCATTTCAACGTGTTCTGCCCGGATGTCGATCGCGCCGTGGCGTTCTACAATCAGATCGGCTTTCGCGTCACCGAGTACACCGAGGACGCGGAGACTGGCCGCCTCTGGGCCGCATGGACCCACCGCAAGGGCGGGGTGCATGACATCGCGTTCACCAACGGGCGTGGGCCGCGGCTGCACCACATCGCGTTCTGGGTGCCGACGCCGCTGAACATCGTCGACCTTCTGGATCTGATGGCGACCACCGGGTATGTCGCGAATATCGAGCGCGGGCCGGGGCGGCACGGCATCTCGAACGCGTTTTTCCTCTACATCACCGACCCGGACGGACATCGGACCGAGATCTATTGCTCGGACTACCAAACCGTGGATCCGGATCTCGAGCCGATCAAATGGGACCTGAAGGACCCGCAGCGCCAGACCCTGTGGGGGGCGCCCGCACCCAAATCGTGGTTCGAGAACGGCTCGGTCTTTGCCGGGGTCGAGCCGGTCGAGGCGGTGCTGAAAGCGACGCCGATTGTTGCGCCATGAGGAGACTGACATGACCGACATCCCCGCCCGGATCGCAAGTTTTCGCGCCAACGGCGCTGACCGGTACGGCGTCGTGACAGATGCGGGCGTCGTTGACCTGACGCCCGAATATGGCGCGCGGTTCCCAGGGCTGAAGGAGATGATCGAGGCAGGCGCCCTGGAGGAGGTGATCGCGGCGGCCAACGGACGTGCGCCCGATTTCGCCGAGGGGGACATCGACTACCTCATCCCCGTCGCGAACCCCGAGAAGATCATCTGTATCGGTGTGAACTTCCCCGAGCGCAATGCCGAGTACAAGGACGGCCAGCAAGCGCCGGGCCGCCCGTCGATGTTCCCGCGGTTCGCGCGCAGCTTTGTCGGTCATGGTGCGAACCTGATCCGCCCACCAGAGAGCGAGCAGCTCGACTATGAGGGTGAGGTGGTGATTGTGATCGGCAAACCCGGGCGGCGTATCGCGCGCAAGGACGCCTATGACCATATCGCTGCATTGACGCTGTGTAATGAAGGCTCGATCCGCGACTGGCTGCGCCATGCCAAGTTCAACGTCACGCAAGGCAAGAACTGGGACCGCTCGGGCGCTATCGGCCCGTGGCTGGTTCCGTTCCGGGATGCGGCGCAACTGGACGATATCGCGCTGACCACTCGGGTGAACGGTGAGGTCCGGCAGCAGGATCGCACCAGCCGGATGATGTTCGATTTCCGGTACATCGTGAATTACATCTCAACCTTCACGACACTTGTGCCCGGCGATTTGATCGTCTGCGGCACGCCCACCGGTGCGGGGGCGCGGTTCGACCCGCCGATCTGGCTGAAGCCCGGCGATGTGATCGAGGTCGAGGCGGAAGGGATCGGCACCCTGCGCAACGGGGTCGAGGATGAAACATGCTGACGGCCGCCGAGATCGAGACTGCTGCGCACGACCTTTTGCTGGCCGAGGCATCGCGCACCCAGATCGGTCTGCTGACCCTGCGTCACCCCGAGATCACGCTAGACGATGCCTATGCGATCCAGTCCGCGCAAATGACCCGGAAACTGTCCGCGGGGCGCGAGATCCTTGGCTGGAAGATCGGCTTGACCTCGAAGATCATGCAGGATGCGCTGGGGATTGAGACGCCGGATTCAGGCGTGCTCTACGATGACATGCTGTTCGAGACCGGCGCGATGGTTCCCGAAGGCCGGTTCATCCAGCCGCGGATCGAAGCAGAAATCGCATTTGTGATGAAGGCGCCCCTGGGTGGTGAGGGGGCTGCCGAAGTCACCCGAGAAGACGTGCTTGCGGCGACGGAACACGTTGTTTCGGCGCTCGAGATCCTCGACACACGGATCCTTCGGCGTGACCCGGACACCGGGCAGAGCCGCAAGATATGCGACACCATCTCGGACAATGCGGCCAATGCCGGGATCGTCCTGGGTGCCGAGCGCCATCCCCTGGAAGCGCAGGATTTACGGTGGGTTGGAGCGATCATCTCAAAAGACGATGAAGTCGTGGCAACCGGGCTCGGCGCTGCTGTGCTGAACGACCCGGTGACCAGCGTGCTCTGGCTTGCCCGCCGCATGGGACAGTATGGCCAGCGGATCGAAGCCGGGCAGGTCGTACTGTCGGGGTCGTTCATTGCGCCGATCGAGTGTCCGTCCGGGACCAGGATTTCTGCCGATTTCGGTCCGTTTGGGGATGTCAAAATAAGATTTGCCTAAAACTTGCCGCACATCTGCAGTAACCTTTGCACGCGCGAATCTTTCGCGTGAGGACCCCGTCTCACGGCGGTCTCGGCGCGAGTTTAACATCGAATGCACGCTCAACGTGCATCGAAAATGCTATTATTATGGAAAATCAACCCTTTAAGTTTGGGGCTGGTTTTTTTGTTTACGATTCCCTGAAACTCTAGGTGAGGACCGTGAGAAACAGGGGAAATCTATGTTCGAAACGCTGGAAATCTTCGCAGCAGCAGAAACTCTTTTAGCGTCCATTCGTATGCGTGGTTTTACTTGTCGGCAAACATCGGATTTCGAGGAAGTCCGCTCAGTTCTGCACCAAATGGGGGCGTTTGGGAACGACACTGATGCGGATCAATACGTGACAAAATTCCTCGATCCGTATCGAACGCCGGTGACGCGTGAGCACTCGTATTGGCTGTTCCTGATGAAGGATGGTCAACCCGTCGGAAAGATGGCGACACGCCTCGACCGGTTGGGTGAGGAATCGTTCAAAAGCTTTGCAACCCGGGCGATCATGTCCGTGCACCCAGAGGATCGGGCGATGCCGCCGGAGGACCGCTTTCCGGAGATTGCGGAGCGTATCAGGGGCAACGTGGCCTATTGCGGCGATCTCTACATGGCGCCGAAAGTGCGTCGCGATGTGCCGGTCACCGAGTTCATCGACCTCAACTATTTGCTGATGTACATGCGCTGGGGCGCGCCTGATTACACAGTCTGCTATGTGCGCGAGCGCGATGGTCTCAAGTGGAACTGGATGGAGCCGCACTGGAACATCGAGCGGAACACGCTCTCGTTCTCGCATCCGTCCTCGTCGCAAAAACGCGATATCTGGATGGGATGGCTGCCGCGGGAGAACTTCCTCAGGATTGTCGAGGAGGCTCGAACGGAACTCCCTCAACAAACGCAGGCGTTCCACGTCGCGTGAGTTCGTGGTCGGCGGAGACACGCTTTTCCACCCGCCCGTAAGGTCTGCCGTAGGTCAGGATGTAGTCCTGACCGCGGTAGGTCACGCGTGACAGCAGCCGGATATAGCTACACGTCACATAGATGTTGGGCGGGATGAACAGCGTACCCTTGCGGTCCGCGATCTCGTCACCGTCCTCCCATGTCTTGAGGTGGCTCTTGGCAATGGCCTCGCGGTGTTTTGCCGGACTGCTGTTCAGGACGTCCTGCATCTGTTCGGGGGTGAAGAAGCCGGCTTCCTCGGCAAGAAAGGACCGGGACCCGACGACGGCAGGGATCGGCTCCAGCAGGTCCGGGTCGGGTTTCAGAAACAATTCCATGTAGGCGAAGTGCGGATGCGTCTCATCGATGACGTGATCCTGTTCGATCAGCGTCGCCTGGACGTCCTCGGCATAGGGCCGTGCCGAGGGACTGCGCACACGATAGGCCGGCGGCTCCGTCGGAGCACCGCGACTATAGGCGGGCGGCATGATCAGATCATCGCAGCTGAGCCCGCAACGCCGCGCAACTGAGGCCACCAGATCAACGGCCCGAGCGCGAACCTCGCCCTTGAGAATCTCTGACGCGTATCCACGGCGCAGCCCGGCGTCCCGATCGATCTCGTTCAGGCGCACTTTTCGGTTCGCCCTGAGGTCTCCGACGCGTGTTTTGAGAATGTCGAGCGCGTTTTGCATCACATAAATCCGATATATCGGATTGCATACCACGGTGCGTTGACCAGCGCAACGACGCCCGTACCATATGTCGTATTGGGTGGATGAGTAGGCGGATTGATGCGGATTGAGGGAGTTGGTCCAAGATCAGTCGAAGACGACGTAGCCAAAGTTTATCTCGACGGTTTGGTAGAGTTCAGTAAGCGGTACGATATTCCGACGTTCTTTAATGGACGTATCCGGGATGCTACCGAGCTTTCTGTTTTGGACCTCACGTTCTCAAATCATATCGGTGCGCGGTTCACC
>JBCBOR010000102.1:0-14863 GCA_039821125.1 Pseudomonadota bacterium | reverse complement strand
CGCGCCACCGGGCAAGACAATCTGATTGATCCGTGGCTAGGAACGATCAGAATCTCGCGGAGAATAAAGTGTCGGCTTCGACCCCATGCTGCCCAAGGCCGAGCCTCTGATCAGCGCGCAGCACCGGATCCCACCGGCACAAGCTTTTTAAAAAATGAACCTTTTGCGCACCTGCCCGGACTAACGGGCAGAAACAGTAAATGCGCGGCCTGGCAGAGCGCATCATTCGCGGCCCGAGGAGACAGAAATGCCCATCACGATTTCGGTCAAAGACTTTAAGGACAAGACGAGCCACCCGATTTTTGAGAGACCATTTCGGCTTAAACGGGTCGACGAGTATCTGATGCGTTATCACATCGCCAAGCATCATCCGAACAGTGACGCCGTACGTGAATGCGCGGCGGTGATAGCAAACCATATCGAGGCGTGGGCGAAAGGGAAAAAGAAAAAAATCGTGAATGGCCGCGAGCGATACCGCGACTGGCGGGATCGCACAGGTATCATTTCCGAGTTGGAACAACAGGCTTCCCGGACATTTGACGAGATCGTTGCTTATCGACGTGCGACGGTGAATGAAATCTATGACAGGTTTCAGAATCCAACTCGCACACTCAACATTGCGCCGGAACCGCAACCGCCCGCGGTGCCCGAACGCCGTCCGCATTCGGTAGGCCCTGCGGCTGTTCCCGCGCTGCCGCCGCGCCGCGTTCGCCCGAAACCGCCTGTTGCGCTGCGGCTGAGCACCGAGAGCTTCGACTCCGCCCCCTTCCGTACGTCGCTCAGGTCCAATCTGGCCGAGACCGTTATCTCCTTTGACCGACCGACGGCGGCCCTGGACAACTGGTATCCCGAACCGCAACGCGCCGCAGGCGCTGTCAGCAATCGCCTCCACACCGATTGCTACCGAGCAGCGGCCGAGCTGATCCGGATGTCGACCGGCCAGATGGCCCAGGCCAGCGCGGTGAAAACGGCAGTGAAGCAGACGTCGAACGCAACCGGGTCGATGATCTCGAGCTGGGTGACGATGCAGGACCTTTTCCAGGCGCTTCAGCACCTTGGGCACGATGTCGCCTATGTCCAGCACTGCACCTGGAACCAGAGTGTCAATATGATCATGAACACGCGCGACAACAGCCCGGCGCTGGTCTGTGTTGGCGATGGCGGGATGCTGAACCGGGTGATCCTCTGCCACGGGGTGCAATACACCGGCGACGGCACCGAGCAAGAGACCGGTTTTCTGGTCAAGGACCACCGTGTCATGCCCGGCAATGCGTTGCTATATCTGAATGGTGACTATGACGTAACGGTCAACGGCGTCGCCGAGCACTCGGCCCTGCTCCCCAGCCTCGGCTACATCAAGTTCAAGCGCTGACGTGGAAGCACAGACTTGAGAGCGCAGACCGGGGGACAGCTTGGGCGGGCTCACGCAGGATCTGGTTGGCGCACCCAGCGCTAACCGGGCGGCGCGGCAAGCGGGGTGTCGCCCTGACCGGCTCCGTCCTTGCCCTGCCGGGCTGCCTCGAACTCGCGCCGGGTCAGAACGCCGATATCCCGGCAGTAATTCCGGAACCGCCGGCGTCGCCCGCCAATAGCCCAGCGCATCATCCGGTCGAGATGGCGGAACCGGCGCAGCCGCCGCGCCAGCCGGTGGCCATACTGCGGGAAGATGTAGTGATCGTAGAGCGGCGAGCGCTGGAATTTCAACGCATGGCGCAATTCCTCGTCGTCATCGCCGTGCAGCAGATAGGTGACCGAGCCTTCGGGTGGCAGATCCTCGACCTGCCGGAAGCGGTACTCGGTGATCTTGCGCCGTGCGTGCGGCCAGCGGTTCTCGTCCGGCACGACGTCGGGGTGGACCGAGAATTGCGGGGCCAGCGCAACCGTCCGGTCAAAGCCGATCCGCGGCGCCAGCATCAGCGCCATGGTGCCGCCCATGGAATTGCCGATGGCGACGATCTCCTCGGCACCGATCCTGTCACGAAGCGCCAGAACCGTGTCGGTGATCTGCTCGGCCATATCCGGCGCATTCAGCCAGCAGCGTGCGGCGTCAGCGACAAAAACGACATGGTTCGCGCCGCCCCCGCTGGCCGTGCGGAAGAACTCGGGCTGCGGCACCCGGCTGCGATCGATGCCGACGCCCGAGAAACTGACCACAAGGCGCCGTCCGTGGCCGGGCAGATACCGCATGTGCAGCGGATCGGCGATCAGCAGATCCTGCAGCGGCTGACGGTTGGTCTCGGTCGTGCTCATCCCGGCCCGATGTGCAGCTTTGGTTTGCCCGCACTGTCCATGATGCTGCCGAACAGGGCAAGAAACGTATGCTCACCGCCGCGGGCTGCACCAACTGAAACATCATGTCAGAGAAGAGTGTCCGCTGCGAGCCCATCTCCCTGATGCTGCATCGCGTCAGATGGCTGCCGGAACAGAAAGACCGGACATGCGTTGGTAGCGGGCTAGGCGGACAACTGCGCGGGACGCGGCACTCGTTCGGGCGTTGGAGCGCTTGCCCGTCGATCATCGACTGAATCCGAGCTGACGCAGCGGGACGCCTACGTTCGGACTTCGCGTGCCGATCATACTTCGGCGATGTCATTGTCGATCACCGACTGAGCAGATCGCAGGGAGACTTTGGTCCGGACCTCACAGCGAGCGTTCCAAACGCGCAGGTGTGAGGTGTCCATCCAACTTATGAATGAAACTGCAGATTGTCACAAATCAGTGCACTTGTCGCGCTACGCCCCGTGCGAGCAATTTGGGACGTGGTAGAGAAGATGAGCACGACCTCTGATACTGATCCGAGCCGCGTTGAAACCAGAGAGCACTTCACGCTTTCCGCCGGAACCGTTCTCGGGTCTGATGGATGTCTGAACCGGATGGATCTGCATCTCGGTGGCGGTCTCGTCACGACGAGCCCCGGGGCACAAAGCGCCAAGCTGGATGTCTCGGGTTGCCTGGTGCTCCCCGGGATCATCGACACGCATGGGGATGGCTTCGAACATCACCTGTTGCCGCGGGTAACCAGCAAGTTTCCGGCCTGGGTCGCGCTGCGCAACGTCGACCGCGAGTTGCTCGCGAACGGCATCACGACAGCTTTCCTGGCTCAGTCCTATTCGTGGGAGGGCGGCATTCGCGGGGTCGACAGCGCGCGCGCCCTGATCGAGGGACTGCGTGATCTCGACCCGGCGCCGGCCTGTGATATGCGGGTTCAGATTCGCTATGAGACGTTTTTTCTGGACGGGGCTGAGCAGCTTGTCGAATGGCTCGAGGACGGCACGGTCCGCTACGTCGTTTTCAACGATCACGTTCCACAGTATCAGGCGCATCTCGACGACGATGAGCGGATCGCGCGGTGGGCAGCGCCGCTGGGGCTGAGCACCTGCGAATTTCGCGCCCTGTTGCAGGAAACGTTCGACAAGGGGATGGGGGTGCTCGCGTCCATTGCCAACGTATCCGAGACAATGACCCGTTTGGGCGTGCCCTTCGGGTCGCATGATGACCCGGATCCAGAGACGCGGCGGCGCTACAACGACTTGGGCGCACGGATCGCAGAGTTTCCACTGAGCATCGCTGCGGCAGAGACCGCCCGTGAACTTGGCAATCCGATCATGATGGGCGCGCCCAATGCGCTGCGCGGCGTGAGCGCGTCAGGCAATGTCTCGGCGCGGGAGTTGATCACACTGGGGCTCTGTGATGCGCTGGTGTCGGACTATTACTATCCCGCGCTGCTGCATGCCCCCTTTGCGCTGGCCAGCGAAGGCGTTGCAGATCTGCCAACCGCGTGGGGGCTGGTCTCGTCAGGGCCTGCCATGGCTCTCGGATTGGCGGATCGCGGATCTCTTGCACCGGGCAAACGCGGTGATTTGGTCGTGATCCGGCAGGGAGCGGACGGGCGGCCCCATGTCATGGCGACCTTTGTTGAAGGCAGACCTGTATTTCTGGATCCCGCCCTCACGGCGTCGGCCCTAGCGAGCTGACCTGCCGCCATGGGCCGACACTTGTCCGTCGGCTAGTTCGGGTGTCGGAAAGGCTGCGCCGCAAGCTTGTAGTATCCGTGCCGAGGGCCTCGCATCCAGTTGCGCAGATCCATGTTGATCATGTCGTCAGGCTCGATCACGTCGAAAGTGTAGCGATCACCGTCGAACTGAAAATGGAGGAACCCGACCAGGGGCGAGCCGCCCCATCGATCCGCCTTGGGCGCGGTCGACATGAACGCCGTTGCGGGTGCCCAGATATAATCGATCCCGTCGAACCGCATCCGCTTGTGCCGATGCAAATGCCCGCTCGCGACGAAGCGCACCGTGCCAGCCTGTCGAAACTTATCCAGCAGCCTCCTCCGTGCGTCCGGGGGGATGGTGGCCGACGGCTCTGTTCCCAGCTCGTCGGGATCGTTACCAAACAGCGGGACGTGCGTGAACACACCGATCGGACCGGTGTGCGTCGCGACGGCGTCTTCGATCATTCGGTTTTGTTCGTGTTCCGCCTCTCGTCCGGTTGCAAACAGAAAAGGGTTGAGCCCGACAAAGCGCCACCCGCCATGGTCGAAGCACCAGAAGTCATAGCCGAACCGGGCTCGATAGGCGGTACGGATGTCTTCCGTGATGACCTGTTCGGCCCCGACACCCGGCCCGTAACCGACATCATGGTTGCCGGGCAACACCAGGCGATGCGCCGCCGACAACCGTTCCATCTCTGCCGCCGCAACGTCCAGATCATCTGGCACGACAGGACCGTTGAAGGACAGGTCACCGATCACCACCACCACGTCCGGATGCAGCTCGTTGGCCGCATCGCGTGCCACGCTCCAGTTATGAAAAAAGAAGGGATGCGTCCGGCTTAAATGCGTGTCCGACAGGACAGCCATACCAAATTTCAACATGTCCGCGCGCCCCTTTTGCCATGCCGAGGCTACCCTGATCGCGTGACAGGCGGATTACAGTCTGCCCCCAGTCGACCCTTGCGGGATCGGTCGCTGCGGTGACCGGGGCATGACCAGCCCAGAAGAGCCTCGGCAAAGAGTTTTGTGTCAGGCTGTCTCCAGCACACGGCGGCCATCCGGTAGATCCTGATAGATCAGAGCATCGGGGAGTGTTCCGACGGGGAAGGTCGGAGATGGCGAGATCTCAGCGGACGGGATGGTGTGACGTGTTGCGGTGGGGTCTGGGACCGGAACCGCCGCCAGCAGGCGTTTCGTGTAGGGATGGAGTGGATCACGCAGCACCAGGTCTGTCGGCCCGGTCTCGACCACGCGGCCCCGGTGCAGCACGGCGATGCGATGGCTTATTTTCTCCACGACCGCAATGTCATGGCTGATGAAAAGGTACGCAAGGTCCGATTCCTGCTGCAACTCCAGCAACAGATCCAGAACCTGGGCCTGAACCGAGACATCCAGCGCTGAAACCGGTTCATCCGCGATGATCAGCTTGGGCCGCGAGGACAGGGCCCGCGCTATGCACAAGCGTTGGCGTTGCCCGCCCGAGAACTGATGTGGGTATCGGTCCAGAGCATCAACTGGCAGGCTGACCCGCCGGATCAACTCAGCGGCAATGGCGCGCCGTTCTTCGGCGGTAACATCCGTGTGGATGACCAGGGGTTCCGTCACCGCGTCGACAATCTTCAGGCGCGGGTTCAACGACGCATAGGGATCCTGAAAGATCATCTGCACGTCTTTGCGCAGCGGTTTCATCGCCGCGGCGCTCAGAGGCACCAGATCGCGGCCGTTCATGCGAATCTGTCCACCGGTCGGATCGACAAGCTTCAGGATCGACCGCCCGATGGTCGATTTGCCTGATCCGGACTCGCCCACCAGCCCAAGCGTTTCACCCGGCGCCAGCGTCAGACTGACCTGCTCGACCGCATGAACATTGGCGATGGTGCGCTTCAACAGACCCTTGCGGACAGGAAACCGCGTGACCAGGGTATCGACGTCGAGCAGTGGTGGCGGCGTTTGAGCCAACACCGGTGAGCCCTCGCCCAGCCGCGGTGCGGCATCGATCAGCGTACGCGTATAGCCAGCTGCCGGAGCTTCGAAAAGCTGCAGGGTCGGCGCTTCCTCGACCTTCTGGCCATGACGCATCACGACCACCCGGTCTGCGATCTGCGCAACCACACCCATGTCATGGGTGATGAAGATCACCGATGTGCCGGTCTCTGTCTTCAGATCCGCGATCAAGTCCAGAATCTCGGCTTGGATCGTCACATCCAACGCCGTCGTGGGCTCGTCCGCGATCAACAATCGGGGGCGGCAGGCCAGAGCAATGGCGATCATCACTCTCTGCCGCATCCCACCCGACAATTCGTGGGGATACTGGCTCAGCCGCATCTCCGGGTCAGACAGACGAACTCTCTGAAGCATCTCCAGGGCTTGAGCCCGCGCACGACCGACCGACAGCCGATTGTGTTCCAGGATCGTCTCGGCGATCTGATCCCCAACCGTCATGACCGGATTCAAGCTGGTCATCGGTTCCTGAAAGATCATCGAGATGTCGTTGCCGCGCAGGTCGCGCAGTTCCGCCTCGGCCATCGCGGTGACATCGCGGCCATCGAAGGTGATGGTCCCGGCATCAATGGTCCCACCCTCACGCTCGATCAGCCGCATCAGGCTGAGCGCCGTGACCGACTTGCCGGAGCCGGATTCTCCGACGATGGCCAGTGTCTCGCCGGGATTCACATGAAACGACAGATCCCGCACGGCTTGGAGAGATCGCCTGCGGCTGTGAAAGCCGACGTTCAGTCCCTGGACATCAAGCAGGGGCATCATTCTTCGGCCAAGCGCGCCGCAATTTCGCGATGACGCGAGAACGGCGGCAAGGCCGCGACCCAGCGCCGTGCCATCTGCGCAACCGGAACACGCGCCTGAAACGCGTCCAAGCCGCGCACATCCAGCGTGATCTCGTCCGGGCCGAGATCCAGCACCGCCATCGCTCCGGCAGGCTCCGGATGGGTGGTGAACGTCTCGGTCAGGGACTGGATCGTGAAGTAGGGAATTCCATGCACCGTCGTCAGCGTGTTCCAGTGCACATGACCCGAGAAACAGGCGACCGGCACGCGGGCGCTTTCGATCACCGACCGGATGCGGGCCGTGTCCGGATAGCGGGAAAACTCCGGGTTGTTCTGGAAATAGTAGTTCCCTGTCTGATCATGACCCGACAGCGGCACATGCGTGAAAATCGCCAATGGCTGGGCCGCTGTGGCGACCACGCCGGCCAGCCAGACCAGATCGGCCTCGGGCAGCGCAAAGCCCCGCGGGCCATCTGCAGGTCGGTGGATCTTGGCATCGGCGCGGAACAGCACCAGAGTCCAGCCGTCCAGGTCTATCGTCTCGTTGGCAAGCGACTGGCCCAGGATCTCGGCGTTCTCGGCGACCGAGATAAAGTCGCGATCATGGTTGCCGCAAATATGGTGCACCGGTTGCGTAATCGGCGCGAACATCGCGGCGGCCTCGCGCTCGAGAGCCAAGTCCGTGTCGTGATCGACGTCCGAAATCCGGTCGCCCAAATCCAGCGCGATATCGGGCGCCTGATCGGCGCAGAACGCGACAAAGCCGTCCATCAGACGGCCCGCAGCGCTTCCCTTCTTGGTGGTGGTATCCGCGCCGTGGTGAACATCGGTCACGATACAGATCTTCGGCATAGTCATGGTCCTCGGCGTGGCGGTGTAGGGTGCGTCATGGACGCACCCTTCTGATCCTAGCGGACGATCAGCTTCCTGCGAGCGAGATCGATCCGGCCCGGAAGTCGAGCACATAGGGGATGTGGCCGGGCTTTGGCGCCCAGTTCACGGTCGATTTCATGCCCCAGCTTTCGAACGGACGCCACAGCGGTAGAACCGGAGGGTCCTGCTTGATGCGGTCCATCAACTCGACATAGGCCGTCTTGCGGTCGTCGACGTCTTTCGAGAACCGGAACTTCTCCCACGTTGCCTTGTAGGCGTCGTCGGTGTTGAACCGACCAACGGACTCAGACGGGCCACCCGGCGCCCACATCACCCCGAAGCTGCCGAACGGATCGGCGAAGTACATCGGGTTCGACCACGACCGCGTCATCATCGTGGTGTCGTTGCCGGTCCACTTGTCCGTGACGTTCAGCTTGCCGTTGACGCCGATCTCTTTCCACATCTCCATGATGGCCTGCGCGGCCAGCACGCCGTTGGTGTAGTAGACCGGGAACGCGTCGAACTGGATCTCGGCACCGTCGTAACCCGATTCTTTCACCAGCTTCTTGGCCAGTTCCGGGTTGTATTCGAAGGTGGTCAGCTCGGGCATGTGAAGCGCCCCCATCTCCTTCATCGTGTGAGTTGACGGGATCACCGACTTGCCCAGCCACAGCGCCTCGTTAAGCGTGTCGCGGTCGATGGCGTAGGACAGCGCCTGACGCAGCTTGGCCGATTTCAGGTTCGGGTGGTTCACGTTCATGATCATGACGTGGAACAGCGCGGTCGCCGAGCCTTCGTGCTTGAGGTCCGGATCCGCATCGATCAACGCCAGCTGATCCGGCGCGATGTTGGTGACGATGTCCGCCTCGCCGGTCTTCAGCGCGGTGATGCGGCTGGCGGTCTCGGGCATGCGCCGGACGGTGGCTTTGTCCAGAGGCGCTTTCTCTCCCCAGAAATCGTCATAACGCTCGTAGACGACCTTCTCGCCCGGCTGGAACTCGGTGATCCTGTAGGGGCCGGTGCCGACCGGGGCCAGCGAGAACGCTTCGAAGTCGTCATGCTCGGCGACCTTCGGATCACCGGTCAGGCCTTTCGTGTACGCCTCGGGGATGATCATGACCTGCTGAAGGTTCAGCAGCGTCTCCCACAGCGGCTCCTCGCGCTTGGCGTGGACCCGCACGGTCAGGTCATCGACCTTTTCAGCCTTCTCAAAGTTGCTCAGCCGGTCGCGCTGGCGCACCTGATAGGGCGGGAAGTCGGCCTGATACATCCGGTTCAGCGAGAACACGACGTCATCTGCGGTCATCGGCTCGCCATTGTGGAAGGTCACGCCCTCGCGCAGCTTCAACTCCATGACGGTCGGCTCGACCAGCGTCCACTCGGTCGCGAGCGCCGGTTTCCACTCAAGCTCCAGCGTGTCATGGTTCTTGCCGATCAGCGTGTCGAACGCGTTGTAGTAGAACTGCGAGCCAACATTCGAGTGGTCGCGGCCCGGGTCGAGATAGTCCGAGACATTGGCGGCACCGACCGTGATCTCGGCAGCCAAGGCCGGGATGGCGAGCAGCGCCATTGCGGTACCCAGAAGCAGTTTTTTCATCTCTCTCTCCATGTCGAAAAGTAGGATGGGCCGTTCGGGCCTCTTGTGGTTTATCTCGGGTCAGCGCCCTCTCAGGCGAACGTCCGCGCGGTCGCGCAGCCAGTCGCCCATGATCTGGACAGCAAAGGTGACAAGCAGGATCGCAACCGCCGGGACCATCACGATCCACGGAGCCGACGGCATGTAGTCGCGTCCGATCCCGACCATCGATCCCAGCGTCGCCGTGGGGGGCTGCACACCCAGCCCCAGGAAGGACAGCGTGCTCTCCAGAAGGACGATATTGGAAAAGGCCAGCGTGAACTGCACCACCAATGGTGAGGTGACATTCGGCAGGATGTGTACCAGGGCGATGCGCGCTTGCGAGGCGCCCGTCGCGCGGGCCGCCTCGACAAAGGGCATCTCTCGCAGCTTCAAGACCTCGCCCCGAACGATGCGGGCATACTGCTCCCAGCCATAGACCCCCAAAACGATGATCAGGACTTCGATATCAGCGCCGAAGACGGCGACAACCAGCAGGGCGATCAGGGTGAACGGCACGGCGATCTGGACATCGACCAGCGCCATGACCAGGCTATCCGCAATGCCGCCGACAACGCCCGCCAACAGGCCAAGGACCGAGCCGACGGCCAAGCCAATACAGGCACCCAGCATGGCCAGGGTCAGTGTCAGACGCAGACCGTAAAGACCGCGCGAGAGCATATCGCGGCCTAGCTCGTCCGTGCCCAGCCAGAAGCCGTCCTTAAAGCGCTCGAACCCGACAGGCGGGCGCAGGCGCGACAAGAGCGATTGCGCCGTGGGATCATAGGGCGCGATCCACGGAGCCAGCAGCGCTGCCAGCGCCAGCGAAATCGCCAGCAGGGCCGCGATACGCTGGATCGAGTCCGCTTCAGCCCACAAATCGCGCAGACCCAGTCTCGGCAGGCGCAGGCGCGAGGGTGCAGTATCCGGGATATCCGCCATCAGGCGCGCGCCAAGCGTAACCGCGGGTCAGCCCAGGTGTATGCAAGGTCGACAATCGTATTGATCAGGATCACGGCTACTGCGACCGACAGGACGCCGAACTGCAGGACCGGGTAATCTCGCCGGATTGCGCTTTCGACCAGCAGATCTCCGAGGCCGGGCCAGGAGAAAATTGTCTCGACCACCACGGACCCCGAGGCTGCAAGCCCCGCGATTTGCAAGCCGACAACCGACAAAACCGTGATGGACGCGTTCCGCAGCCCGTGCTTGAGGATCACCACCCGCTCGGCCAGGCCTTTGGCCCGCGCCGTGCGCATGTAGTCCTGCGACAGGACATCCAGCATGGCATTGCGGGTGAACCTGGTCAGCCCAGCGATCATGTAGGCGCTGAGCGCGAACGTCGGCATCAGGAAATGCCAGACGGTTCCGTTGCCCACCACGGGCAGCCAATTCAGCGTATAGGCAAAGATCAGAACCAACAGAGTTGCCAGCACGAAGTTGGGGATCGCATAGCCCAGAAAGGCCAGGCTCATGACCGCCGACCCGATCCAACTTTGCCGATACACAGCCGCGATCACACCAAGAGGGATGGACACCGACAGGGTGAACCCAACACTCGCCAGGAGCAGCTGCAACGATGGCCAGATCCGTTCGGCAACGATCTCGGCGACCGGGCGGCGTTCAAGGAACGACAGCCCGAACTCGCCCTGCATGAAGGCGCCCAGATAGCGCACGTATTGCTGCCAGGTGGTGCCGTCCAACCCGTAGTAGGCCGTCAGCGCAATGCGGTCTTCCTCGGTCATGCCGGGGGCCACGACAAAATCCAAGGCGTCGCCGGACAAACGTGTTGCGAAGAAAACGGCCGTCACGATCACGAAAATCGTGACAAACATGCGCGCGACACGCAGGGCGACAAATTCCAGCATCGAAGCCCTCTCTAGAACGGCGCGGATCTGTAAGGTGCGCTTGCGAAATGACGCTGGATTGTGGGGGGTGTTAAGCTTCGATGAATTTCGCGTATCAGATGTATTGCATTTTGATAACTCTACCGAGACGGACGCGCGTCGATCCAAAGGAACAGGGGCACACGGTGCCACCGCGCCTGTTTGCTGAAAGCAGGGTGAGTGGATGGCCTCGGCTCGACGATCCGGTTGATCGTCATTCTTGCTGATCTGAGACCCTCGGTGTAGAAGGACAGGGGCCGCGCCCATCCATAGAAGTGCATGCGCAGTCCCGCGTCTTCGTCGACCACGTCGAAGACTTGGCTCCTGAAATAGTCGCTGTCGGACTGGCCGGGGTCTTGCCACGTCGTCATCAGGTCGGCGATCGGGTGCACGATCGACACCAGCACCCGGCCACCGGGCGCTGTGACCCGCCGGGCCTCGGCCATGGCGGCCTCGGCATCCTTGATGTCCATCAGGCAGTTGTAGAGCAGCGTCAGCGCAAACGCCCCGTCAGGATAAGGCAGGTCGGTGGCGCTGGCGACATGGTAGGCTTGCGCTGATCCGGCGCCGCGCGCCGCGGCCACCATTTCCGGCACCGGATCACACGCGGTCACGTCATAGCCCAATGCGCCCAGCAATCGCGACACACGGCCTTCGCCGCACCCGATGTCCAATGCTTTGCCCGAGCCATCGCCGACAAGCGCGACAAAGGCATCGCGATAGGCCCAGAAGGCGTCATGGCCGGGCGCGCGGGCCCAGGCAATCCAGTCCGACGCTTTGCGGGTCCAGTGGTCGATGTCCTGTGTCATGCGCGTGTCTCTCGTCGCCAGGCAAAATCAACGATGGTTTACATTGAGGCATGTTTCAGCCAGATTTCACGGCGTCCGGCGCCTGTTAATCCATCGACCTGAAGTATCTTGGTTTTTCACGGTTTTCTGGAAGCCTCTATGAGCATAAAAAGGATAGCGTTGTCTCTGGCTTGTTCGGCCTCGCTCGCGCCTTTGGCGGGCGGTACTTTGCTTGCTGACGAGTCCGATTGGCGGATCTACTCTGAAGAGGGCAACGGCGATGTCTATTTCTTCGATGCGACACGGGTGAACAGCAAGCCCAACGTACACGAGGTCTGGACGAGAATTCGCTACAAGACATCCGTCATGGGCGCGTCGAGTTATCAAAGTCTCTTGGAGGTGAACTGCTCGGAGCGCTCAGAGAGAATTCTGCAGAGAACTTTCTTCTCGGACGAACATTGGTCGGAACCTGCGATGAGCACCGACACCAAGGCAAAGCCGACGCGATCGATCCGCGAGGGTTCGGCGACCGAGCGCCTTTCCGATATCCTCTGCACGCCATAAAGGGCCAATGGCCCGTTTTCCCGGCAAAGCTTCGCAACCCTGATGGAACACCCGCGCCACCGTGTGGCGCGGATGCTTGTCATGAAATGCTATTGCAGGCTTTCAGCAGTGACTTTGTGGATATCGCCTTCGTCCGTGGCCACGTAGAGCGCGTTGTCAGGCCCCATGACCAATCCACGGAATCGCGCCGAGAAGCCCATGGGCATCCGTGTGATCCCGTTGATGCCCAGGCCGTCCGGCGTGATGCTGATCATGTCGATGCGTGACCCCTCGGGCGTGTCACCAAAAGCGATCCCCATGATGCCAACAGCCAAACGGCCCTCGTAGATGCCCCAATTGCTGCCTTTGAGGAACGCGGCAGAACCGGTGCCTTGCGAGAAGCCGTTGTTGTTCCACGTCGCTGGCATCAGATCATCGAAGCGCGTGTCGCTCATGGGCGTGTAGGCGGCACGCAACGCGGGATCCATTGCATCCTTCTGATTGGGCTCATAGCCGCAATACTGATCGGGGCACTCCCCGCGACCACCCGTGTTTTGCGCAGGGTCCCAACCGGCATTGCCGCCGTTCACCAGAGCGGTGATCTCGTCGTTGTGCCACGGACCATGCTCTGCGGTGAACGCCTTGCCGTCGCTCGGGCGGAAGTCGATGCCCTGAACGTTGCGGTGCCCGTAGGTGTAGATGCGCTTGTCGAAGCCTTCCGGCGGATTGTTGTCCGGGTGTGCGTTACCGTCCGCATCGACACGCAGCACCTTGCCGCACAGCAGCGTACCATCCTGAGGGCAAATCCCCCTGTGACGATCGCCACCGGCGATCCAGAGATATCCGCCCGGCCCGACACGAAGCCGACCGCCATTGTGCGCGCCCGGCCCGCCAAAGGGCTGATCGGAGTCGAACGGCTTGTATTGGATATCGGTGACGATATCGGTCCGCTCGGAGACGCTCTTCAGATCCTCGCTGACCACGAAGCGCATCACGATGTTGCCGTCGCAACTCTCGAAGTTCGTTTTGCATCCATCGCCATGATATTTCGTGGAAGACGAATAGACGTAAAGGTAGCGGTTCTTTGCGAAGTGCCGGTCAGGAACCACGCCGAGCATCCCGGCCTGCCCTTCGCAGAACAGGTCATCGCCACGATCGGCAAAGCCCTCGGTGTCGACCATACCATAGAGCGCAGTCACGGTTCCGTCTGTGCCTCTGACCGAGAGGCCACTGCATTTTTCAGTATAGAACATCGTGCCGTCCGCCAGGAACGCCATGTCCCACGGACTGTCCAATCCTCCCAGCACGACGGATGAAGAGATCTTGGGAACGTCCATGCCCTGGTGGTCATCAGCCTGAGCCATCATTGGCACTGTAAGGATCATCGCGGACGCGATGACGCCGGAGCAGAGCCTGGTAGATATTTTTTTCATCATTTCCTCCCTTTCGATGCGATGTTTCGCATCGATCCACTATGACCCGTGTCGGTTGCAGAGGAAATGCTACTTTCTCGCAAGGCGCTTATCATCTCATTGGCGATGACGGCGCCGATCGTCGTCGAGCGGCGCATGCATCTTGCGACCGGAACCGCGCAGTTGTCCGCCTAGCTCATGCCCAACGACTGCCTGAACCGCCCCGGGTTTGCCAGAGGATGAGTGGTCATCGTTACGCGGCTACGTCTGATCTCTCCAGATCCGCACGGAAGTTTGCCTCTGCCTATGCTGGCGGAATGTGCCCGATGGGCTCCAGCAGGCGGCGGTTGTTGAACCAGTCGACCCATTCGAGGATGGCATCTTCCACGGAATCGAAGCTGCGCCATGGGCCACTACGGCGAATGACTTAAATTTTGAATAGCTCATTGATCGTCTCTGACACAGCGTTGTCGTAACTATCCCCGACACTGCCGACAGAGGGCTCGGCCCGCGTCTGCCAATCGTTCTGTGTAACGAATGGATCGGTATTGCGACCCGCGATGGGATTATCGGTCAAGCCGGGCCCAGGTTGGCGTTGATGTACTGGCTGTTCCAAAGCATCGAGGACAAACCCAGCGGGTCAGCGCCACCCGGAAGCGCCTCGAGCGGGCCGAGGTGGTGGTTCTGGAAATTTGACATGGAATATTCCTGTTCTTGTAGCGATCAGGCGTCGCTGACTTCTACTGGGGAAAAAAGTAGTCCGATGGAACCAACGCCCTCTGCACAGTCCTTGAACACATCGCTGCAGAGCGGCTCATTCGTGTAGCTGTCCCGCCAGATAACCGAGCCATCGATCGACGACGCCCTGACAACAGAGTCTCCCGCGTTTGAGTAGGGCCTGAACCCAATTCGCGCGCGGCTTGATGTTGGAGCAAGCCTCTGATTCACTTTCCGAAAAAAGGGGCGGTG
>JBCBOR010000101.1:0-14878 GCA_039821125.1 Pseudomonadota bacterium | reverse complement strand
ATTTAAGATCTCCGGATTTTATGCGTATATCCCGTATTCCTTGGTGCAGATTGTACTCAACTCGTATCGCAAATGTCTTGTTGGAAATCAGTTCTCTAAAATAATCCGCATCAAAAAAGTTATGGCTGTAAAGGGGTCCGTTTTCAGAAGCCCCGGCTAGAAAGAATCGAAGCGACCAGCCTTCAACGTCTCCACTCTGATGCCAGACAACCCAAGTCTTAATTCTGAAACCATTTGCGGCAAGCCAGTTTGCAAATCCAGATGCTGTTTGATAGCTCGTCGCAATCCACGTTAGGCACGCATAGGCCTCTGCGTGCCCGTTGATTGTTGCCCAATCAGTCTTCGCTAGTCTTGGATGCTTTTTATCTCGCTCGCGCTCAGTTAGGCAGGCCCGGCCGTTGTGCAGGCTTGCTAAACGTCGTAGATATTCTTCATAATCTGTCAAATTTCGTCTTTGGTCGTTGGGAATCCTGAAATTCTCATTGTCGATACCAGATATTTTTCGGATCGCTCCTTCTTCTGTGTTGTATTTCACATAGTCCAATTCGGAACCTTGCTCTCCGGTATAAATCGATTTCAAACATTCTCCCTCTATGATTTTATGTCCACTTTGCTCATGCTCACTCACCTCCTCAATAATTTCTCCGATTTCGCAAGCCAATACCTGTGTTTCTCGCAAAAAAACAGAATACACTACCAATAAGAGCCCAATAAGAACGGGCATGCTGAGAATTTTATTTCGCATTCTTGAGATTTTGATGCATTGGCTCGCCATTCTAAAAACTGTCCGGAAACTACTCGGATCACGGGCCTGATGCGTTTGCGGTTAACCCGGTCAGGTCCCTTACATCATCCCTCCTGCCTTGCTGTCCTCGCCCGACTGCGCGGCGTAGATCGACGTGTAACCGCCAGACCAATCCGGCGGGATCTGGCAGGGGCGGGGGTCATGGTGGGCCCATGTCACCGGCTCGCCGCGCACGACGGTGTATGCGTTGCGTGTGGGCGAGGGGTGCGGCGTATAGGGCTTGGCATCCGCCGAGGTATAACAATTCAACAAAAGCGGCCTCGGGACCGGCGATTTCGACGAGGGCGAGTAGTGCAGCGTCCGCGCGTTGTGGATGGTGATGCTGCCCGCCTTGCCGGTCATGTACTCGACCCGGGAGGCATCAACGCCTGCTGCATCCTCGTCCGAGAGCATGCCGGTCCACGACCCGTTGGCATCGTACTGATCGTAGAGATCCTCGTTGTGCGAGCCTTTCAGCGCTGCCAGCGGGCCGTTCGACATGTCGGTATCCGCCAGATAGCAACCGATGGTCAGCACATTGTAGTTGGTGTGCGGGAAGAACTGGATGTCCTGGTGCCACTTCACGGTGTCGGACGCATCGAACCATTTGAAGTTCAGCTTCGAGTGGTGGAACACCACGTTCGGCCCGACCAGATCAGCGGCGACATCGGCCATCAGCCCGGTCGAGAACGCCCAGAATGCCTCGTGCTGGATATCGGGCGATTTCAGGCGACGCAGCACCGGGCTGTCCGGGCCATGCCCCGGGCCGATGTCGAAGGTGTCGTCCGAGGCGGTGACCTTCCGGCTGGCGTTCTGGAAGTCATCGGTCACCTGCTGCAGGTGCGCGAGGGTGTCGGCGGGCACAATCTCCTCGACCGAGACAAAGCCGTCGGTGAAGTACTTCTCGCGCTGCGACTCTGTCAGGACCCGGGCCGGGTGGGACAGGATTTCCTCTGGCGTCATGGTGGCCTCCCCAATGTGGTCTTTGCGCACAGCATCAGGAGAACAGACGGTTGATGCAAGGGATACGCACGTCTCGCGCATCATTCACGGGTGCGGACGGAACGGTTTGGTGGGTCATGCTCTCGGTGGAGGGGGCCAGACCATTGAGGTCGGCTATCAGACGGTCGCCGCAAACTGCCACGGGACCGTGGACTTCGGGCGGAAGAGCAAGGGGCGACAGGCCTGCCGCAGAGTCCAAGCCCCCGAGGGCGGCGCCACCCGCCAACAGGAGAAGTCGATAGAGAACCGGTTCGTGGGCAGGGTTCTACGCGGCGACCCTTAAAATTCGATGAAAATCCAAAAAGAAAGGGCGGCCCGAAGACCGCCCTTCCGAGAGATCGGATCGGCCTCGTCAGCGCAGCGCGATCGGTGCGCCCATCGAGCCGGTAGCGCCAGCGATCGGGGCGGGTGAGTAGATGTAAGTGAACTCATAGACCCCGTCGGCCGCCAGTTCTGAAAGCTTCGCGTTCTCCTGGTTCACGATGCCGTGGCGTGTCTGCAGATAGGTGTGAACGCAGAACGCACAGGCCGGGTCCGGGTTCGGCACAGCATCGCCAGGCCAGGTGTCGAAGACTGTCACACCGGCCTGCACCTCCTCGGCGATCCAGCGTGCGACTTCCATGCCGATGCCCGGGGCACCGTTGTTATAGGTCGGCACATCGGTCCAGTGCTGTTCCCAGCCAGTGCGGATCACGATGGCATCGCCCGGCATGAATGCGTATCCGGCCATGCCCTGCGCCTCGAGCGCCTTATTGATGTGCTCCATCCCGATCACGTCGCCCGCGACCATGTCCTTGCCCCAGATCGCACCGACATCGATCAGGATCCCGCGCGCCACGATCGGATGCAGCTTCTCGACGCCGAGCTTCTTCAGACCATACGCACTGGCCATGTCCGCGCCGGAGAAGCCGTTGTACCAGCGCATCTCGCCAAGCTCGCCCGGTTTGCCCATGGTCACGCCGATATGCGCGAGGCCGTCGAACTGGGTTCCGACCTGGCCGACTTCAGTCGCGAGGAACTCGTCGTTCCAGGTGATCTTGTTGCCGCCAAGCCCGTCGGTGACACCGGTCGGCATCGGGGTGCGCAGCGAAAACTTGCGTGCGCCAAACAGAGGCATGTCGGCGGTGTAGGGATGGCCAAGCTTGTAGACCTTGCCCTCGCCCTTGTTCGCGGCCATAGCGCGGGCAATCACCTCGGGCTTGGTGTACCAGTTGGTCGAGCCGGCCTCGTCGCCTTCACCCCAGATCGGGTGTGGCCACCATTTCGACCCGAGCGGCGTTTCCATCACGTCGCCATCGACCCAGGGCTTGCCTTTGCAGGCTTTCCAGTCGTCGCCCGAGCAGGCGGCTGCCTGCCCCGAAAATGCAACCATTGCCGCCAGACCGAGTACCGCACCGGTTGTTCCGGCGATGATGTGTCTAGGATCGAATTTCATGTGGCGTCCTCCCGTCGTTATCGCGCGCGGGGGTCTTCAGCCCCCAGACAACCTGAGGGTTCCACAACTCGCCTGAATATAAAAGCCAATATATTCAATAGTTTATATAATGTTATTACATAACTATCTTGAGCGGGCCGGCTTGCGACAGCGCTGAAGCCCTGCCAATGCGCTTGCCATACCTCGCGTGTGGGAGGAGTGTGAAAGGGCTGGCAAAACAAGAACGGGAGGATACGGCATGGCGGACCACCAGAGCATTCTCGACGCGGCGGTCGAAAATCAGGACGTTCCATTTGTTGTCGCGGCCACCGCATCGGCCGAGGAGGTGACATGGATGGGGGCATCGGGCGAGCGCGCGCCGGGTCAGGCCGCCGGAATGGACACCGTCTATCGGATCTTCTCGATGACCAAGGCGATCGGTTCGACAGCCGCGATGATCCTGATCGACCGGGGCAAGCTCTCGATGGACACGCCGGTGGGCGCGATCATTCCCAGTTTCGAGACCCTGCAGGTGCTGGATGGCTTCGATGGCGACACGCCGCGCTACCGGGCACCGGCCACACCGGCAACCGTGCGCCACCTTGCGACCCATACCTCGGGCCTTGCCTACGAGTTCTGGAACACCGAGATGCCGCGCTGGTTCGAGGCCACTGGACATCCCAGTATTCTGACCGGTCAAAAAGCCGGGCTGATGACGCCGCTGATGTTCGACCCCGGCACGGCGTGGGACTATGGGACCGGGATCGACTGGTTGGGTCAGGTGGTCGAAGCGGTGGACGGGCGACGGATCGATCAGTTCTGCCGGGAGGAGATTTTCGAACCGCTCGGCATGGCCGACACCGCGTGCGAGATCGAAGATCATATGGCGGATCGTCTGGCCGGGGTGAAGGCCCGCGGTGAGGACGGAACGTTTGGCGATTTCGATCTGTCGCCGCCACCCTCGCCGGAGGTCTACGGCATGGGCCATGCGCTGTACTCGACACCGCATGACTATCTCAGGTTCCTGCGGATGTTCCTTGGCCGCGGGGCGCTTGATGGCAATCGTGTGCTCAGCGAGGACGCGGTGGATCAGATGCTCGCCAACCAGATCGGCGATCTGTCGATTCCGAAGATGGTGACCGTGGCGCCGCCCGTGACGGCGGATTTCGACCCGTTCCCCGACACACGCACGACCCATTCGTTCGGGTTCATGCGGGTCGAGGCGGATGTGCCGGGAATGCGCTCGGCCGGCTCGCAGGCCTGGGCAGGCGTGCTGAACACACATTACTGGTTCGATCCGGCCAAGAACATCGCGGCGGTGCTGATGACCCAGTCGCTGCCGTTCGTCGAGCCGCCTTACATGACGCTCTACGCAGACTTCGAGCGTGCGGTCTACGCGGATCTCTAGAAGGAAAGCCGGGCAGGGATCGTCATGGTGATCCCGGCATCGGGGGCGACACTTTTCCGTGGCCGAGACCGGCAGTTTGCGCGTAATCGATAGTCAGCGGAATTTGGAGATGGGAGACGGACGCATGGATCTCGGCATGACGGAGCGGGTCAAACCGCTGGTGGAGCAGGTGCGGCGCATGGTCGAGGAGGAGATCGCGCCGCTGGATGCCGAATTCCATGACGAGGTCGGCAAGCACCCCTCGGGCGACCGGTTCAAGCATACCGAGCGCCAGCTCGAGATCCTGAACGGTCTGAAGGCCACGGCCAAGGAACGCGGGCTGTGGAATTTCTGGCTGACCGACTCGGATCGCGGCTGGGGCCTGAGCACGGTTGAATACGCCTATCTCGCCGAGCAGATGGGCAAGGTCCGCATCGCCGCCGAGGTCTTCAACTGTGCCGCGCCCGACACCGGCAACATGGAAGTGTTCGAGCGCTACGGCACTCAGGCCATGAAGGACCGCTGGCTGAAGCCGCTCCTTGAGGGCGAGATCCGCTCGGCCTTCATCATGACCGAGCCGAATGTTGCCTCGTCGGACGCCACCAACATCTCGCTGAAGGCGGAACGCGATGGCGACCACTGGGTCCTGAATGGCGAGAAGTGGTGGTCCTCGGGCGCCGGTGATCCGCGCTGCAAGGTCTACATCGTCATGGCGAAGTCGGATCCTGATGCGGACAAGCACAGCCGCCACTCGATGTTCTGCGTCGCGGCTGGCACGCCCGGCATCGAGATCCTGCGCCCCATGCATGTCTATGGCGAGGACGACGCCCCGCACGGCCACATGCATGTGCGGTTCACGGATGTGCGCGTGCCGCATGAGGATCTGATCCTGGGGCAGGGCCGCGGGTTCGAGGTGGCGCAGGGCCGTCTCGGGCCGGGCCGCATTCATCACTGCATGCGTGCCATCGGCCATGCCGAGAAGGCACTGGAGATCATGTGCCGCCGCTCGCTCGACCGCACCGCCTTCGGCAAGCCGCTGGCACAGCTGGGCGCGAACTATGACATCATCGCCAATGCGCGGATGGAGATCGAGCAGGCACGGCTGCTCTGCCTGAAGGCCGCCTACATGATGGACACCGTGGGCGTGCGCGAGGCACAGCCCTGGATCAGCATGATCAAGGTGGTGGCGCCGCTGACCGCGCTGGAGGTGATCGACGAATCGGTCCAGATGCAGGGCGCGCGCGGGATTTCCCAAGACACGCCGCTGGCGCATATGTGGACCCATGTGCGCACGCTGCGCCTGGCCGACGGCCCGGACGCGGTGCACCGGCGTCAGGTCGCCCGCCGCGAACTGCGCCAGTATACAAACGAGAAAGTCTAGATCTTACACCGCGCCTGTCCGCCCGTATCGATCTTACGTCACAATGCCCGCCGCGATTTCATAATCTGGCCACAGTAAACGGGTCTACAGCGGTCGAGCAGGACGTATGTATTGATGCGGGGGCAGGTCATGTCACTGGCAAAGATCTTGATTTTCGGCGGCGTTGGCGGCGGCATGTTGATGCTGACCATTGGTATCGGCATCAACGTTGTGGACAAGCTTGGCGGTGCGGACGGGATTGCCGCGTCGGCAGAGGCCATGCGCCAGGATGTCCGCGATGCAGTCGTCCCCGATGTTGACTTCTCGATGGCTGACATGTTCCGCGACCCGGCAATCGAGCGTGCGTTCTCCGAGCGTGCCGCGGCGGGCGGCGCCGCGCTTCCGTTCCAGCATCAGGCTCTGATCGCGATGATGGATGGCTCACGGCGTCAGTTGTTGCAGGCACAGCTCGAGCGGATGTGCGGTGAGAGTGCGCAACAAAAACTCTCGCAACAGGATTGCGAGATCGCCCAGACCTTCGTGAACACTGACTTCTCGAAATTCGGCCCGGGCGGCGAGCACTATGCCGGCCTGACGGGCGCCGACCCCGCTGCAAAGGACGAGGCGTTCAAGGCGCTCTACGGCAGCATCGGGATGGACGAATCGACCTACGATCAGGTGTTCAAGTCGCTGGAAGACGCCCAGCGCTAAGCCCGCCTTGCCATTGCGGTTTTGCCGGAGCGGGGGCGCAGTGTTGCCTCCGTTGCCTTATTTTTGCCACATTTACGTGTCAATTTGAGAATTAGTTGAGTATTTATTGGAGTTCGGGTCATGTCGCGTCCTGCCCGCATTGCACTGAGTGCCCTTGGATTGTCTTTCGTTTTCGTTCTCACCGGGTTGAGCATTCAGACACGAACGGGATCGGATGAAGTCGTCGCGGGCACCGATGGGCTCGAGACCCTCCATCAAGGCATCCGCACCAGCATCTCGATGGATCTGTCCCGCGAGGACATTCTGCGTGATCCCAAGCTCGAGGCGGACCACGCGGACCTGATGGCCCGGATCAACCATCGCCGGGCCGAAGCGCGTGCCGAGGCAGCGGCCAAGGCCGCTGAAGATCGTGCTGCGGCTGCCGCAGCGGCGATCGCAGCCCGGGCGCCCGTGACAAACTGATCACACTGCGCCGTTGCACGGCGTTGCATTCGATCCGATGCTTCATCCCGCAACGACGCGGGAGGTGGTATGGCGACCGAGCTTTGGCTGGTCCGGCACGGACAGGCAGCCTTTCAATCCGATGACTATGACCGCCTGACGGACCTCGGCTGGCAGCAGGCGCGCTGGTTGGGCACTCACCTCGTCGAGATGGACCGCGGGTTTGACCGGATCGCCGCCGGAACACTGCGCCGCCAGCAGGAAACGGCGACGGCACTGGCCGATGCGCTCGGCGGGACCGTCGACACCGTTTCAGGTCTCGAAGAATATGATGCCCACGGACTGATGGCGCGCGCCGGATTTACCGACAGGGATCCCGCGCTGTCGCGGGCCGAACACTTCCGCCGCCTGCGCGGCGTGCTGATCGACTGGTCCGAGGGACGGGCAGAGGGCCCCGAGACGTGGGGCGCCTTTCGGGCACGCGTCATGGGGGCTGTCGCTGATCTTACCGCGACGCCGGGGCAGGTGATCGCAGCCTCCTCGGGCGGTGCCATCGCGATGGTTCTGGCCGAGGTGCTGGGTCTCGATGCCGGGCGGATGGTCGATCTGAACCTTCAGGCCCGGAACACAGGGATCAGCCGGCTGGTCTTCACCTCGCGCACGGTCTACGTCAATATGGTCAACGCGGTGCCGCATCTCGAACGGCCCGACCGGCGCCATGCCGAGACCTATAGCTGACCACGACCTGAAAGCCTGCCGATGACCACTCATGCTGCTGCTCAGTTGGATGCCGATGCGGTCGAGCGCTACCTCACCGCTCATGTGCCGGGGTTTCGCGGCCCGCTGGACATTGAAAAGACACCGACCGGGCAATCGAACCCGACCTTCATTCTGACGGCGGGCTCGGGGCGCTATGTGCTCCGGCGCAAACCGCCGGGGGACTTGCTGAAATCCGCCCATGCGGTGGATCGCGAGTTCCGGGTGCAACAGGCCCTGGCCGGCACGGACGTGCCGGTGGCACGGATGCACCATCTCTGCGAGGACGAGGCCGTCATCGGCTCGATGTTCTACGTGATGGAGTGTGTCGACGGCGAGGTGCACTTCGACCCGCGACTTCCGGACAAGGACAAGGCCACACGGGCCGCGATGTTCGATGACATGAACCGCGTGCTCGCTGCATTGCACGATGTGGACATCGCTGCGGTGGGATTGTCGGATTTCGGACGGCCCGGCAGCTACTTCGAGCGGCAGGTCGGACGCTGGTCAAAGCAGTACCGCGCCTCCGAGACCGAGGTTATCGCAGACATGGATGCGCTGATCGCCTGGCTCGAGGCGAACATGCCGCCCGATGACGGGATAACGACGCTGGTTCATGGCGATTACCGCATCGACAACATGATCTATGCGCGAGAGACGCCGACCGTGCTGGCCGTGCTGGATTGGGAATTGTCGACGCTTGGCCATCCCTATTCGGATGTCGCCTATCAGTGCATGCAATGGCGGATGCCGGTGGGCGAGGAGGGACGCGGGTTCGGCGAGACCGACCGGGCCTCGCTCGGCATCCCGACCGAGGAAGAGTATGTGGTGCGGTATTGCGAGCGGCGGGGCCTGACGTCGATCCCGATTTTCGACTTCTGTGTCGCGTTCTCGTTCTTTCGGATGGCGGCGATCGTGCAGGGCGTCAAGAAGCGCGGGTTGGATGGCAATGCCTCGAATCCCGAGCGCGCGGCGCGGATGGGCACTTTCGTTCCGCTGTTTGCCCGCATGGGGATGGAGGCGGCCCATGGCGCATGAGTGCGTCCGAGGCGGCCATGCCGCTGCCGCGGCACGGGGCGCGCAGGCGCGCCCCGCCTGTGCGCTCGGCGCCCAGATGGCCGCATCGCCCAACGGCAGATGTCAGCTTGCAAGGACGGATGGTGCACATGCGCTTTGAGGGAAAGTCGGTGCTTATCACGGGCGCGGCAAGCGGGTTTGGCCGGATCGCCGCGCACCGGTTTGCCGCGGAAGGGGCGCGGCTGACCCTCGGCGATGTGAACGAAGATGGCCTGGCCGAGACGGTGCAGGCGATCGGCAGCGCCGCGGTGAGCGCGCCAACCGATGTCAGCCGGGAAGCTGACCAGCGTGCTCTGGTGGCGCTGGCGGTCGCGCAGCATGGCGGCCTGGACATCGCCCTGAACAATGCGGGCGCCGGATCGCCCATGGCGCGGCTGCCCGAGACCGATGTGGCCGAGTTCGACCGGATGATGGCGATCAACGCGCGCAGCGTGTTCCTTGGCATGAAATACCAGTTGCCGGTGATGGCCGATGCCGGGGGCGGCGCGGTGCTGAACACAGCCTCGGCGGCCGGGTTGGTGGGCGCCGGTATGCTGTCGGCCTATGCTGCGTCGAAACACGCGGTGGTCGGTCTGACGCGCGCGGCAGCCGATGAGTACGCCCGGCACGCGGTGCGCATCAATGCGATCTGCCCGAGTTTCGCGACCACGCCTCTGTTCGACGAGATGGCGGATGAGATCGGTGAGATGCGCGGGGAGAGCCGGGAGGCGGCGTACAAGCGCATCTCCTCGCGCATCCCGATGCGCCGGGTCGCAAAGCCGGAGGAGATCGTCGAGATCATGCTGATGCTGTGTGACCCGGCGAACACCTTCATGACGGGGCAGGCGGTGTCGGTCGATGGCGGCCTGACCGCGGTCTAGAGGAACATCCGATGCGCGCATTCTACGCCGACGAACAGGCAGGGCACGATCCGCAGACCTTCATGGTGGCGGGGCGCTTTCGGCAAGCCGAGGAACAGCCCGAGCGTGCCGTGCGCCTGGCCGCAGGGGCGCAGGCCGCCGGGCTATCTCTGGAGCGACCGGCGGCGCATGGCCTGGATGCGATCGCGGCGGTGCACACGCCCGAGTATCTGCGCTTCCTGCAGACCATTCATGACCGCTGGTCTGCGATCCCCGGCGCCGCGCCGGAGGTCATCCCGAACCTGCATCTGGACCGCTCGCTCGGAGGCTATCCCGAAAGCCCGAGCGGACAGGCGGCCTACCACCAAGCGGACGCAGCGTGCCCGATTGGTCCCGGCACATGGCAGGCGGCGCTCTGGTCCGCGCGATCCGCCATATCGGCGGCAGAGGCGGTGCTGAGGGGTGACCGCGCCGCTTATGCCCTGAGCCGTCCGCCCGGCCATCACGCCTACGCCGATCTGGCCGGCGGGTTCTGTTTCCTGAACAACTCCGCGATTGCGGCCCAGATGCTGCGCGGGGCACATGACCGGATCGCGGTGCTGGATGTCGATGTCCACCATGGCAACGGAACGCAGGGGATCTTCTACGCGCGGGATGATGTCCTGACCGTCTCGCTGCACTCGGATCCCGCGACGTACTACCCGTTCCTGTGCGGCTATGCCCATGAGCGCGGGCAGGGGCAGGGACTGGGGTATAACCTCAACATTCCGCTGGCGAAAACGACCGAGGATGCGGCGTATCTCGCTGCACTGGATCGGGCCATCGCCCATATCGCGGTCTATCGGCCCGGTGCGCTCGTGCTGGCGCTTGGCCTCGATGCACACGTCTCGGACCCGCTGAAGGGGATGGCCCTGTCGACAGCCGCGTTCGAGGCGATTGGGGCTCGGGTCGCTGAGATCGACCTGCCCACAGTGCTGGTGCAGGAAGGCGGCTATCTGTCTGACGATCTCGGGCGGAACCTGACGGCGTTTCTGTCCGGCTTTCAGGACAGCGCTGCGGCGTAGGCGGTCAGGGCGGCAACCGGGTCATCGCCATCCCAGACCCGCCGGTCGGGCACGATGAAATCCGCCGCATCCGCCAACCGAGCGGCATCCTCCGGCGAGACACCGCCTTCGGCAACCGACTGCGTCTCGATCATCTCGGCCCACCAGGTGAAAAGATCGTCCTCGGCCCGTGTCTCGTCGCCAAGCGCACCGGTCTCGCCGACCGGGCCGAACGCCACATAGTCCGCTCCGGCCTCGGCCAGAACCATACCGTCATGGCGTGAGGAGCCTGCAAAAGCTCCGACAATGCGGTCGCGGCCAAGCGCCTTGCGCACATCGCGGACCGATGCGCGGCCCGTCAGGTGCACGCCGTCAAGACCGAGCGGTTCGACCAAGCGGTAGTGATCCGTGATGATCAAGGCGACATCGGCGGCATGGCATGGCTCGATCAGGTGGTTCGCCGCCCGGCGCCACATGTCCTCCTCGGCCCCGCCGAGATCGAGACGGACACACGCCACAGGCAGCGCCGCCAGCGCCGCGGCAAGCGTTGGCGCGAACACCTCCGGCTCCAGGCTTTGCGCGGTCACAAGGTACAGCCGTTCGGGGGGCGCGTCGGTCATGTCGGTCTCTCACTCAAGATCGCGCCCAGCTATAGCCGCGCGCCGGTGGCACGCAAGCCCTGTCACCGCTCAACTGCGCGGAACCGGACGCCAGTCCGGCGGGGCCATCTCGAACCCGCCAAACTCGAACCCCGGTGAGACGGTACAGCCGACCAGCGAGAATGCGCCCATGGACGTCGCGGTCTGCCAATGCCCCGGTGGGACGATCAGCTGTGGGCGCTGCCCGGCGGCGAATTCTGGGCCAAGCATATGCGCCTCGGCATCATGGCCGTCGGGCGAGAGCGTCAGAACCAATGGCGCGCCCGCGTACCAGTGCCAGATCTCGGCCGCATCGACCCGGTGCCAATGGCTGAAATCCCCCGCCTCGAGCAGATAGTAGATCGCCGTCCCCGCGGCACGTTCGCCGTCGGGCGCTTCGGCGCGCCAGGTCTCGCGGTACCATCCGCCTTCGGGGTGCCGCGAGAGGTCCAGATGTTTGATCAACTCGGCCGCGTTCATCGCATCTTCACCATGTCTAACAATAATTTAACGCTGTTTCTTTCTTCTTGTTTGCATTGCTGCTGGTTGCGCCGCTGCGGCAAACCCACCGCGTCACGATCGCGTGCTGAGGGGAGATGTATCATGGCTGGGGTCTTTGTCATCCTTGGGGTCATTCTGATCCTCGTCACGCTCGCCACGCGGTTTTTCTGCCTGAGAAGGCGATGTCGGTAAAGGCTATCCATGGCGGGATGGGCGATCCGTTGGCAGAGTTCCACGGCGCCGCGATAAGCGTGAACATGGGGCCACAAACCCTTATGTTTCTGGATCAGGTCGATGCTGAGGTGATGGCGACCGCGCGGGTCCAGCGACCCGAGGGCGAGGAGAATGTCCTCTCGCTTGCACGCCAGTCCGCACGCCCGAGACCCTGCTGCGCACCGGGTTGATCCCGGCTTTTCAGGAGACACTCGGTGCATCGGCCTTGCTGATGGCGGCAGAGGTGTATTTCTCCGACAGTGGGACCGGGTTCAACACCGCCTTCCAGAACCAGATGCAAAACGGCATCGATCTGGTGAGCCGCCGCGATGAGCTGCGCCGGACCTCACGCAAGCAGACCGGCACGGCCAACGCGGCTCTGGGCGAGCAGCGCTTGACGACACGGGCCAGCCGCGCCGCAAGATCCAGAAGCTTTGGGTAGCGGTCTACGCCCAGCGCCCAGTAACACCGGCAAGGGTGCGTCACGGACGCACCCTACATCACCTCGCACAACACCCCGTAGGGTGCGTCCGTGACGCACCGTCGGTGATGGACCAGTCGGATCAGGCCAGTCGGATCAGGTCAGTCGAGGCACTGATAGTCCCGGGTGTGGGTCGTCACCGCGCAAGCCCCTACGGGTGCGCCATTGACCCAGATCCCGGCGCCCTGGGTCGTACACTCCTTGCGCTCCCCCGCGAAGGGCTCGACCCGTGTATAGCCCCAGGCCTGACAGCGCCGCAGCGCGTTCGCGTTCCCCGCATTCTGATCGACCGCGTATTGCTCGTTCAGCTTGACGTCATAGGCCAGCTTGACGATCCCATCGGCCTTCGAACCCGAGACCGCGACTGGCACTTTGGGTGGCAGCGGCACAACACAGGCGGCGACCATGCCGGCCAGACCGGCAATCCACAGATTTCGCATCTCGGGCTCCCCTCATATCCCCAAGCAATGATCCGACATCGCCGGAACCCTGTCAACGCGGGGCACTATCCCGCGATCTTCTCCAGCACGGGCATGAGGTGGCTGCGGAACCGTTCGGGGTCTTCGGACATCGGGAAATGGCCGAGCCCGTCCATGATCGTCAGTTCGGCCCCGTCGATCAGCGCAGCGGTCTCGCGGCTGGCCTCGGGCGTACAGGAATAGTCGTACTCGCCCGTCAGCATGTAGACCGGGCAGGCAGCGGTATCGATCTCGCCCAACCGGTCCGAGACATCGCCGTCCATCGAGTAGAAGTGAAGATCGCCTTTGAACACCCCCGGCCCACCCTGCATGTAGTGCCATAGCGTCTCCCACCGCTCGGCCAATGGTGCCTGCGGCCCGACCAGACCATAGCAATAGGCCGCACACATCTCGCCGCCATGGATGGTGGGCTTGTGCAGAGGGTCGATCGGGAAGTAGCGCTGCGCAAAGGCAGAGGATTGCAAGCCGATCACCGCACGGAACAGATCGGGGTGGCGCTTGGCCAGTTCCAGCACCACACGCCCGCCGATCGAGCAGCCCATGACGACAGGCCGGTCCAGACCCAGTGCGCTGGCCACCGTCACCACAAGATCGACATACCCGTCGGTGGTGAGCTGATACTCCTCATCCTGGAAGCCCTCGGGCGGTGAGGATTTCCCGTGCCACGGCATGTCGAACACCACGACGCGAAAGCGCGAGGTGATCTCGGCATCGTTCAGGAGCGCCCGGTACTGGCGCCCGTCGGACCCCGCCGTGTGCAGACACAACAGCGGGATGCCCGCACCTGCCTCCTCCCAGTACAGACGGTGCGGGCGGCCGTGGATGTCCATCCGCGCATAGCGCCCTGTGATCGGCTCGATCTCCATCACACTCTCCCGCGTAGAGTTTCAAGGATCAGCTTGAGGTAGAGGAAGTTCGCCAGCAACAGGTCGGTGTTCCCCTCGAAGCGCATCTTGCCCTCGCGGATCAGAGCGGAGAGATCATGGTGACGGGGCGGCGGGACCGGCTGCCAGAACGCCTCCCACGCGTCTTTCGTACCCTTGATCGCGAAATCCCAGCCCGAGACGGCCCAGGCTTCAGGCTCGATGCGCTCGATCCGCCCGGCGCGGACCGTGACCATCCAGTGCGCGTCCCCGATGCCCAGCAGCATGTCCACATCCGTCCATCGCCCGCGCCGCACCAGCGCCGGATTTGTATTCACCAGCTCTTGTAGTGGTTCGATCATGCGCCACCTCCCCTTGCGTCTTTGAAAGGCAGCATTCAGGATATGGCCATGTCCCGCAAGTCCACCCGAAAAACCATCGGCATCGTTGGCACGCACGAGGTCAACGCCCATGGCACGCCCAGCCAGCGCGCCGCAGACAGCTATCCCATCGCCGTTTCGCGCATGCTCGGGGCGACACCGCTGATCATACCGTCGCTGCCCGAGACGCATGAGATCGCGCATCTGGTCGAGATCCTCGACGGGGTCGTCCTGACCGGTGCGCGTCCGAATGTGCATCCTTACGAGTGGGGCGCCGAGGAAGACGAGGCCCATGCCCCGTTCGACCGGGGACGCGATCAGGTGGCGCTCGCCCTCGTGCGCGCGGCGGTTGATGCGGCTCTGCCTCTTTTCGGCATCTGCCGCGGGTTTCAGGAGATGAGCGTCGCCTATGGCGGCACGCTGCACCCGGAGATCCGCGATCTGCCGGACAGAATGAACCGCCGCGCGCACGAGGGCGAGCGCCACCTGATCGCGTCCCCGGTCGAACG
>JBCBOR010000100.1:0-14889 GCA_039821125.1 Pseudomonadota bacterium | reverse complement strand
CCTACCTCCAGGCCTCGCTCGACAAGCTCACCGATGCTTCCCGCGAAGATGTCATCGAGATTTGCATCAACCCGGACGGATCCGTCTGGGGCGAATTCCGGGGCGACCGCTTCATGTCGCGCCTGGAAAGCAGCCTGACGCCGACCGAGATCAAGGACATCGGTACCCAGATCGCATCGGCCTCCAACTCGACGATCAGCAAAGACAAGCCGATCGTATCTGTGAGCATCAAATACCGCGACCGCCCGGTCCGCGCGCAAGTCATCATGCCGCCGGCAGTCACCGAAGGCATGTCCATCTCGCTGCGGTTTTTCACGTCCCTTCCCCTCGAAGACGTCGAGCTGAAGTTTCTCTTCGGGGCTGAGCGCAGCCTCGAAACAGACAGGCTGAAGAGGAACCAGGAACTCCGAGATGTCGTCAAAGGCGGCGATATCTACGCCGCGATCCGCTTCTGCGTCACACACAAACTGAACATGATCGTCTCGGGCGGCACATCGACCGGCAAGACGGTAGCAGCGCGCAAAATCCTGTCCTTCGTCCCGCCGGAAGAACGCATCATCACAATCGAGGAAGCCGCGGAGCTAATCCCCGCCCAACCAAATGTCGTGACCCTCCTGGCCAGCCGGGAGGAAAGAACGCGTAGCGCCGACACCCTCCTGACATCGACGTTGCGCATGCGGCCTGATCGCATCGTCCTGGGCGAGGTCAGGGGATCTGAGGCGATGACGTTCCTGGAAGCGATCAATACCGGCCACGGCGGATCCATGACCACTTTGCACGCCGAAACGCCCCAGTTGGCAATTCAACGCCTAGCGATCGCCGCTCTCAAGACAGAAGTGCCGATGACCCACACCGACATGGTACAATACATCGAAAGCTCAATTGACGTGATCATTCATGCCGCGCGCCAAGCAGGCGACCGCGGGATCACGGAATTCTATTTGCCCGGGCAGACGGGAGGAACCGAAACATGAAGACCTTTGAACACGAAGTCCTTACATACGATCTTTCGGAGCAAGGTATGACCGCACAAATGAAATCCGAGCTTGCGGAATGGGGGCTTGCCGGGTTTGAAGTCGTATCTGTAGTCAACTCGGACAACTACCGAAGCGTCGTTACTGTCTTCCTCAAACGCTCCAAAGATGAAGAGAGCGACAAGTCTGGACAAGCGGCATGAGGTGGGCTTCCGCAGTGATACTTGCTTTAGCTCCCGCGGTGGTGGGCGCGATTACTCAACAAGCGGTAGCAGACGAAAGCGAAACCTTCCCTTTTTGCCAGGATCGGCCGGAAGAACCGGCGATAGTCTCCGACATGGGTCCCAAGGACGCGCATCGGGCATACTTGCTCCAGCGAATGTACCGAGCCCATTCTTTCGATTTGATCGCCTCGAGAAACGACTGCTCATGCAGCAACAGGTTTCCTGACTGGGAAGCGGTCCTTGCTGAATATCGGGAGCGGTTTGCCCGGCTCGAAGACCGACACGATGTATACGAAGCGACTGAGAATTTCGAAGCCGAGATTAGGACAAACCGGACAATCGCCAGAGAGCTTTGCGTTGCCCAGGGGCATTGGAACTGAGGTCAAATTATGTCGGTCGTTACATACTTCGTTGAAACGGCTGAGAGCTTTCTCGAGACGGCCGCCGAAACGCAGTTCGGTGCCGTCGCCGCTACAACCGGCACAATCATTCAGGTCGCTGCAACCATCGTAGTCATTTTCGTTCTGCTGAACGCGGCTTTCCAATACCGCTCTGTGGACGGTCGCAATGCATTTTGGTTAGCCGTCAAAACTGTACTGGTTGGCGTGTTTGCGACGAACTGGGCTCAATTCAATTCGCTGTCCTCTGCCGTTTTGAGCGGTATCGACAGCATCGCAGGTTCGCTGGTGGCATCTGTAGGGGGAGGTACGCCGGGACCTTCAGGTACTTTTGCAGAAGAATTCGACCGATTGATTGCCAGCTTAGGCGATTATCTCAATGCCGCAGGAGCGGAACTGAACTGGATGGCGGGAGCATTGATGGACACCATAGGCGTTGTTCTGCTTTCGCTGCTTGGCGGACTCGCTGCCTTCATAATCGTCGCTTCACGGCTGATGATCGCTCTGCTGATCGGAATCGCGCCGATCATGATCTTCCTCACCCTTTTCGACGTCACAAAGGACTACTTCGCTAGATGGTTGTCGGCCTTAGTGTCGTTCTCGATATACCCGATTGTAGTAGCCGGTGTGTTTGCAACGATCACAGGCGTATCGAGAGCGCTCCTTGTCGAGCTTGGAGATCCTGAGGGCGCGACCAACATTGGAGCTTTAATCCCTTTCTTCATGATGGTGCTGATGGCAAAGGGATTCATCGTTGCGACACCCTTCATCGTTAGAGCGATTTCCGGCAACATCGTGATGCCAGCTTTGACTTCAGGAATGGGCGGGACCTACGCCTTCAGTCGTGCTGCAATGGGAAGCCAGCAAGCATACAATCGTTTCTTGGTAGGCACTGCCACAGCGCCAGAGTACGCCGCACTGCGCTCGCGCCAGTTTTTGGGTTTTCAGAAGATGCCAGCGCGCGGCTCGATGGTTCCCGCAAACAATTCAGCCCCATCTAACCCTGTTCCAGCTACGACTGGAACGGCGGCTCGTATGGAAGCTCAGAAAGCCCGCGCACAGCGGCTGGCGGATGCAAAGAAAAGCTAGAGCTGGGCTTCTACGAGAGAGCGGACCTTCAACCAACTCGCGGCGAATGGCGGTAGAGAGCCCATCCTGTGAATTCGATTTTTTCGCTGCGTGCGCTCGCAGCAAGAAAGCTGCTGCATCTGCAAGATGAAAAGCAGTGTTCAGCCGCGAAGAGAGCGGCCGTTCAACGTATGCTATGCTTTGGCCATCAGAGCGGTGCTGATTACAGGGCACGGGGGGAGGATCGGAGGGCAAATCATGCCACGCGTACAACTTCCCGCAACTACCCCAAAACGCAGGGCCTGGAACAAGGGACGGATCATTGGTCAGAAGCGGCCGCTGTTACCAAAGCAGGTTTGGGCAATTCGGGCACGGCTAGAACTCGCGGGCAATCTGCGAGACCTTGCCTTGTTCAACGTCGCGATCGACAGCAAATTGCGCGGCTGTGATTTGGTCAAACTTGAGGTGAGCAACCTTGTGAAGGATGACCGTGTGCGAGAACGAGTTTCTGTGATCCAAAGCAAGACCAAGCGGCGCGTGCAGTTCGAGCTCACAGAAAATACACGTGAGTCTGTACTGATCTGGATCAGATCTCCTGAGATGTTCGCGGGCCGTTTCATGTTCCCCAGCCGCTTCCACGACCGGCCACACATATCGACGCGACAGTGCGGCCGGATTGTACGCGATTGGGTGACCACGATTGGCCTGGAGCCGAGCGGTTACGGTACGCACTCGTTGCGCCGGACAAAGGCCGCTGAAATATATCGCAAAACAGGCAATCTCCGAGCCGTCCAATTGCTGCTTGGCCACACCAAGGTCCACAGCACTGTCCGATATTTGGGCGTCGAACACGAAGATGCGCTGAGTATCGCTGAGCGGATCGATATCTGAGCTAGGTTGGCGAACGGTCCTGCCGTTCGCCATATCAAAGCTACCGGTCTCTCGCGCCACATTGGCCGACACTGACCCCAAACGAACGACACCAGATGCTCAACCCTGCGTGAAACGCTGCTGCCTTTAGCAGTCCGGCCCACCCATGCTTCGCGAGCAACACCTATTCGTGTTGTGTAACTGGAAGTGCGCACAGATTTCCGTGTATAACGGTGTCGAAATCCCAACACTATATCGATAAAATACATGGAAAATTCTGCAAAACGCAAAATCGTTTCCTCTCGTCATCTGGCAGATGGGGAGGGGTGGGAAGCCTCGGAGTTCGAGTTTGGCCTAATCATTGCGTTCAACGCGTTCTCACGCTGGATGGTCAAATGCATGGCGGCGGCCGGGCATACAGATATGAGCCCGTTGGAAATTCTGGTTCTCCATAACGTGAACCATCGCGGCCGCGACAAACGCCTGAGCGACATCTGCTTTTTGCTCAACATCGACGATACCCACACCGTCAATTATGCGCTGCGCAAGCTTTCGAAGGCTGAATTGATCGTGTCGGAGAAGCGCGGGAAGGAAGTGTTTTACAGCACATCGCCTGAAGGAGCCGCATTATGTGATGAATACCGGACCGTTCGGGAACGCTGCCTCATCGATGGACTTGGCCGAATGGACATTTCTGGGGACGAATTGAGCGTTATTGCAGCAAGTCTGCGCGCTTTGTCGGGTCAATATGACCAGGCAAGTCGGGCCGCGTCCTCTTTGTGACTCGGCCCGATACGCAGATTTAGCGGCTCATCGCATCCGGCAGATAGGTCACGATCTGCGGGAAGAGCGTGATTAGGACGACGGCAAGCAGCAGCAGAAAAAAGAACGGCAGGGCCGCCTTTGCGATGCGCAGGATGTCGATTCCTGTCAGTCCTTGAATGACGAAAAGGTTGAAGCCGACCGGTGGGGTGATCTGGCTCATCTCGACGACGAGCACGAGATAGATGCCGAACCAAATCGGATCGATCCCGACGGCCAAAACCATGGGCATGATGATGGATGTCGTCAGCACCACGACCGAGATGCCATCGAGAAACAGCCCCAGCACGATGAAAAATATCGTCAGGACCGCCAACAGCACATAGGGCGACAGGCCCATCTCTCCGATCCATGAGGCGAGGTTGCGGGGCAGGCCCGTGAAGCCCATCGATACGGCGAGGAAGGCCGCACCAAGAAGGATGAAAGCGATCATGCACGATGTGCGCGCTGCTGACAAAAGCGCATCCATAAAGTCGCCCCGCGTGAAGCTGCCAGTCAGTACGGCCAAGAGGATGGATAGCAACACACCAAGGGCAGCCGCGTCGGTAGGGGAGGCTATACCGGTATAAATGGCACCAATGACGCCTGAAATCAGCAGGGCGACGGGGATCAGGCCCCGGGCCTCCCATAGCTTTTCCTTTAGGTTCAGTTTGAAGGTTTCTGCTGGGATCAGATTAGGGTCTGCCCAGGCACGGACAGCGACGTAAGCGCTGAACAAACCGACAAGCATCGCGCCCGGGACAAGGCCAGCAACAAAGAGGCGGGCGATAGATTGTTCCGTCGCGACGCCGTAGACGATCAGGATGATTGAAGGCGGGATCAGAAGGCCAAGCGTAGCGGAGCCTGCAAGGGTGCCAAGGATCAGGCTCTCCGGATAACCACGCGATTTCAGCTCAGGAATGGACATCTTGCCGATTGTCGCCGCCGTGGCGGCTGAAGACCCTGATACGGCGGCGAAAATCGCGCAGCCCAGCACATTCACATGCAGCAAACGCCCCGGAAGACCGCCGAGCCACGGTGCAAGACCGTTGAACATATCCTTGCTCAACCGCGACCTAAGCAGGATTTCACCCATCAGAATGAACAGCGGCAGCGCGGTAAGAGACCAGGAATGGCTATGCCCCCAGAAGGTCACCGCGAGGTTCAAGCCAACGGATGAGTTTGAGAAAAAGGCAAGCGCGACAGCGGCGACAGCCGATAGCGAAAGTGCAATCCAAAGCCCTCCGGCGAGGAAAACAAACAGCACGCCAAGCAGTATGAGGCCGACGACAGGGTCAGACATTTCAGGCTTCCTCGGACGCAGCGATAACAGGTTCGCCGCGCAAAAGTGTTTCGATCAGGCTGTGGATGACGGAGACACAAAGAAGCGTCATTCCAATGCCCATGGCCGTTTGAGGGATCCAAAGCGGAATCGGGATAGTTCCGTTGGAGACGTCTCCAAAATGGATGCTTTCAGCGACGAGGACCCAGATGTAGTAGACTGCGAAAGCTGTCAGCGCAGAGGCGGCTAATAGCGCGATGACCTCGGCGATCAGACGCGCGCGAATCGGCAGTCTTGCGGTGACCAAAGACACCTTGATGTGGCCCCCACTGCGGAATGTGTAGGGCATGGCAAGGAACGTGGCGGCAGCCAACATGAACCCCGAAAAGTCAGCGTAAGACGGGATCGTCGACGGAAGCGGCAGATCGAAGACCCGCGTCGCAAAGTTCAGAAAGATCTGCGCGCTGATCAGAATGGCAATCGCCAGGATTGTGAATGCCGATATCCACCCTGCAGCAAGGTAGACCCGATCCAGAAAAGTTCGCATGATGTGCCCCTCGTAAATTAGCCCGACGCTTAGGCGGGAGAAGACCAGCGCCGGGCTCTTTTTGGCATACGAAAACCAGCCAAAGCGTGGTTCTCTTTTGGCCTTTTACTCTTGATAAGTCGTCAGAATGGAGAGGGCCGCGTCAGAGGCGCTGGCTTCCCAGTTCGTCAGCATCTGTTCGCCGATCTCTTGCAGACCCGCTGTCAGGGCCTCACTCGGCTCAACGATGATCATGCCATTGTCTGCCATGATGGCCGTCTTGGCATCTGCTTCTGCGGCTGACATTTCCCAACCCCGCGCCTCAGCTGCGGCGGCGGCTTCCAGAACGGCGGCTTGCACATCGTCAGGCAAACGCTGGAACGCGCGCATATTTACGACAACGATGTTCTTGGGTACCCACGCATTAATGGGCGTGTAATGCGTCACGAAATCCCAAGCGGTGGAATTTGCGCCAGTGGAGGGTGACGTGACCATCGCTTCGACCTGACCGGTGGCAAAGGCCTGCGGGATGTCAGGGGCTTCGACCTGCACCGGAGCTGCACCTGCCAGCGTTGCGAATTCCTCCAGGGCTGCGTTGTACGCGCGGAACCGCAGACCTGCGAGACCCTCGACCGTTTCGATTTCCCCGTTGGTATAAAGACCTTGGGCTGGCCATGGCACAGAGAAGAGCGGCATCAGACCTTGTTCCGCCAGAAGCTCAGTCACAACCGGCTCTTGCGCCGCCCAAAGCCGCTCTGCGTCTTCATAGCTCGTCGCGACAAAAGGCTGGCTGTCGATCCCGAAGGCGGCATCATCGTTGACAAGGCGTGACAGGAAAAACTCGCCGATCGGAACCTGACCAGACCGAACCACATTGCGGATTTCCCCGTGCGGGAACAGGGAGCCACCGGAATGCACCGTGATCTCTAGTGCCCCGTCCGTCGCAGCAGCAACATCCGCCGCGAACTGAGTGATGTTCTGAGTGTGGAAGGTCGCGTCACCGTAAGGGGTCGGCATGTCCCATGTATCTGCGGATGCGGCGCCGTTCAGACCAATGGCAAGGCCAGCGGCCAGGATGAAGTGTTTCATTAGTAAGCTCCTCTGTTGAATTGAACTCGAGCCATGATCCCGAATTCATTACGTTGACAAATTGTCAGCGTTTTGCACATAAAGCAACAACTTTATATTTGGGAGGTGCAAATGACCCTGCGCGCTGAGTCTAAGTGGGATTTCTGGATTGATCGTGGCGGCACGTTCACTGACATCGTTGCAAGAACGCCGGAAGGCGATCTCAAAACCCACAAGATTCTTTCAGAAAAACCAGAATCTTACAAAGATGCCGCCGTACAGGGCGTGCGCGAGATTATGGCCCTGTCACAGGATGATGCCATTCCACAGAACGCGATCCGCGCAATTAAAATGGGCACGACGGTCGCAACGAATGCCCTTCTTGAACGCAAGGGTGAGCGTACGATCCTGTTCATCACGCGTGGGTTCAAAGACCTGTTGCGAATCGGGTATCAGAACCGTCCAGACCTGTTTGCGCTCAATATCCAGCTACCTGATCTGCTCTATTCGGACGTTATCGAAATCGACGAACGATTGGATGCTGATGGAACTGTTATCGAAGCAATGGACCTGCAGAAAGCCCGAGAGGCTATCTGCCGCGCATACGGTAAGGGATATCGTTCCATCGCTGTTGCACTCCTTCACAGCTATCGCAACCCGGAACATGAAAAGAAACTGGGCGAGATGGCGGTCCAGCAAGGCTTTGAACAAGTCTCACTGAGTCACGAAGCAAGCCCGCTCATCAAACTGGTGTCACGTGGCGATACCACCGTGGCAGACGCCTATCTGACGCCGATCCTCAAAAGATACGTCAATCAAGTCCGTAGCGCTCTCGGGTCTGACGCTGTCGAGCGATTGATGTGCATGCAATCAAACGGTGGCCTGACCGACGCGGACCTTTTCCACGGGCGGGATGCCATTCTGTCAGGGCCCGCAGGCGGTGTCGTTGGCATGGTGGGGACGGCCACACAGGACGGCTTCGACAAGCTGATCGGTTTCGACATGGGCGGCACCTCCACGGATGTCTGCCACTATGCCGGTGAATACGAGCGCAGCTTTGAAACCGAAGTGGCAGGCGTTCGGATGCGCGCGCCGATGATGAATATCCACACGGTCGCGGCCGGTGGCGGGTCAATCTTGTCGTTCCGCGACGGGCGGCTTCAGGTTGGCCCCGAGAGTGCTGGGGCGGATCCCGGCCCGTCCTGTTATCGGCGCGGTGGCCCCCTGACGGTGACCGATTGCAACGCAGTCCTTGGCAAGCTTCAGCCCGAGAACTTCCCAAACGTCTTTGGACCAAACAGCAATGAGCCCCTTGATGTGGACGCCCCGCGCCGCCTTTTCGAAGCGCTCGCACAGGAGATCGCCGAGCAAACAGGCGAGGCGCCCTTATCAGTCGAGGTTCTGGCGGAAGGTTTCTTGCGGATTGCCGTCGACAACATGGCGAATGCGATCAAGGAAATCAGCGTCTCGCGTGGCTATGACGTCACTGGCTACACCCTGAATTGCTTTGGCGGCGCGGGTGGACAACATGCTTGCCTTGTGGCCGATGCACTTGGCATGACCTCAGTCTATCTGCACCCGTTTGCCGGGGTCTTGTCTGCTCTTGGTATGGGATTGGCAGACATCGTGTCGATGCGCGAACAGCAGTTGCTTGTGCCCGTTTCCGACCTGCCCGCAATCACGGCCGCCTCCGTCGCCTTGACGACTGAGGCAACCGAAGAGGTGCTGAAACAGGGCATTGAGCGTGGCAACATCTCGGTGCGCGAAAAAGTTTACCTGCGAATGTCCACATCTCAAACGACCTTGCCCGTGCCGCTGGGATCACCAGAAGACATGATCGAAGCGTTCCGCGCATCTCACGAGGTTGAGTTCGGGTTCCGCCCGGAAACAGATAATATCATCGCCGAAATGATCTCCGTCGAGGCCGTAGGTGCCTCAGGGGCAAACGCCAAACTGCCCAATGCCGAAACACAAAAAAGTCAGCACGGCACTACGCAGATGTGGGCGGAACATGGTATGCAATCTGTGCCGACTCATGATCGCACCAAGATGGGCGTTGGGGTCGTTGTGACTGGCCCCGCAGTCATCAACGAACCGACAGGCACCACTGTCTTGGAATATGGCTGGGAAGCCACTTGCATCGACGGAGGCGCGCTTGTCTTGCGACGCGCTGTCCCGCTCATGCGCAGGGAAGCCATTGGGACAAGTGTCGATCCGATTATGCTTGAGGTCTTCAACAACCTCTTCATGTCCATCGCGGAACAAATGGGAGCAACGCTGGCCAAGACCGCCGCGTCAGTGAATATCCGCGAACGGCTCGATTTCTCCTGCGCCATCTTCGATGCAAGCGGTGATCTGGTTGCCAATGCCCCGCATGTGCCCGTGCATCTGGGGTCCATGAGCGCGAGCGTGAAGTCGATCCTTCATGAAAATGCAGGCGCAATCCAACCCGGTGACGTCTTTATGATGAATGATCCGTTCAATGGCGGCACGCATTTGCCGGACGTGACAGTGATCACGCCGGTCTTTGATGAAAGTGGTCAGGACATTCAGTTCCTTGTCGCGTCTCGCGGCCACCACGCTGACATTGGCGGCAAGACGCCAGGCTCCGCTCCACCAGACAGCCGCCACATCGATGAAGAGGGGGTTCTGATCAAGAACTTCAAGATGGTTTCTGGTGGCCGCCTGCTGGAAAACGAGACACGCGCGCTTCTTGCTTCAGGCACATATCCGTGCCGCAACGTTGATCACAACATGGCCGATCTGACTGCACAGATCGCGGCCAACGCGACGGGCAGTGCCGAGCTGCAAAAGGCCGTGGCGCAATTCGGTGCTGATGTTGTTCAGTCGTATATGCGCCATGTCCAGGACAATGCCGAAGAATCCGTCCGCCGGGTTATTGATGTCCTTGAAGACAGCCGCTTCACCTATCCGCTTGATAGCGGCGCAAAGATAGAAGTGGCCATCGCAGTTGACCGGGCGTCGCGCAGCGCCACGGTGGATTTCACGGGCACCTCTGAACAGGACGCGCTGAACTACAACGCACCTTTGGCGATTTGTCATGCGGTCGTCTTGTATGTGTTCCGTACTCTCGTGGGCTCAGACATCCCCATGAACGAAGGCTGTTTGAAACCGATCAAGATCGTCGCGCCAGAAGAGAGCTTCATCAATCCGAACTACCCCGCCGCCGTCATCTCTGGAAATACCGAAGTCAGCCAAAGCATCGCGGATGCCCTTTACGGCGCACTCGGTGTTGTCGCGGGCAGTCAGGGGACAATGAACAACTTCGTCTATGGCGATGACACTCTCCAGAATTATGAGACTATCTGTGGGGGCACAGGGGCTGGGCCAGATTTCGACGGATGCTCAGCCGTTCATAGCCACATGACAAATACACGGATGACGGACCCGGAGGTGCTGGAAAGCCGTTTCCCGGTGCGCGTCCAGTCGTTTGCCATCAGAAAAGGCTCTGGCGGGGAAGGTCAGCACCGGGGCGGCGACGGGATCGTCCGTGAGATCAAATTCCTCTCCCCCATGACCGTGACCGTCTTGTCATCGCACAGACAAACACAGGCCTTTGGTACCCGTGGCGGGACCCCAGGTGCGCCTGGCGAAAATCAGGTGCGCCGCAAGGATGGCTCCGTTGAAGATCTATCTGGAAACGATCAGCGCGACATGGCCCCCGGTGATGTCTTTGTGATGAAAACGCCGGGCGGCGGCGGCTTTGGCGCAGCAGACACGCAGTCCAAGGTTGCGGCCGAATGAGCAGTTCTTTCCTATCCGACGTTGAAGCCTTCTACGATCTCGCTGTCAAAGACCTCGCACTTCCGGAAGGGGTTGGTGAAAAGATCAAAGTCGCCAACGCAACCTACACCACCAGGTTTGGCGTCAGGTTGCGCGACAGGATGTTCACGTTCACCGGGTGGCGGTCAGCGCATTCAAGCCATCAAAGCCCGTCCAAGGGCGGCATCAGGTATGCGCCCAATTGCACGGCCGAGGAGGTCGAAGCGCTTGCCGCGCTGATGACCTACAAATGTGCTCTGGTCGGAATCCCCTATGGTGGCTCAAAGGGCGCGCTGTGTCTCAACCCGTCAGACTGGACCGAAGCTGAACTTGAAAAGATCACGCGACGTTTCGCCCAAGAAATGATCCGCCACCGGTTTCTGGATTCGGCAAACAATGTCCCGGCACCTGACGTCGGAACAAATGAACGAACCATGATGTGGATCGCTGATGAGTACAAACGGCTCCGCCCCGAAGACATCAACGCTCTAGGGTGCGTGACCGGCAAACCTTTGGGCGGCGGCGGGATCGAAGGCCGCGTCGAGGCCACGGGCCGGGGTGTTCAGTATGCCATTCACGCTGTCTTTGATACGCCATCTCTGATTGATCCAATTTTCGAAGACGCGCGATTGTCAGGCAAAAGCGTTGCAATCCAGGGGTTCGGTAACGTCGGCGCACATGCGGCATTGTTCCTAAGCAAAGAAGACGGCTGCAAAATTACCTCCATCATCGAGCGTGACGTGGTCCTGATGAACCCAGACGGGATCAATGTAGACGACCTGATCGCGTACAGAGATGCCACAGGCTCAGTTGTAAACTTCCCTGGTGCCACGTGTACAAACACGACGTTAGACGCTCTCCTCGCTGAATGTGACATCCTCATCCCCGCAGCCGTCGAAGGCGTGATTAACGCAGATATCGCCCGCCGAACGCCCGCGAAGTTGATCGTGGAAGCAGCGAATGGGCCATGCACGTTTGAGGCGGCAAAGATTTTGGATGACCGGAAGATCCAAGTCATCCCAGACCTCTATGCCAACGCAGGCGGGGTCATCGTCAGCTACTTTGAATGGGTGAAGAACCTTGGACACATGCCGTTTGGTTTATTGGAACGCCGGTATCACGAGAAAGGCCACCGTGTATTAACCTCGACCATCGAACGCACCGTCGGTGCGTCGCTGCAATGGGACGAAGACGCAAGTTATCTAAGCGGACCGACGGAGCTGGACATGGTGCGTTCTGGCTTGGAAGAAATCATGCGCCGCACTCTCAGTCGGATCGTCGGCGAGCAGTCCGCACGCGGCGGAGATATACGGAGCGCCGCCTATCGTTTGGCTGTAAATCAAGTTGGAGACGCCTACCGCGCTATTGGTCTATAGTTTAGGCCACCGACAAAACTTAGTTGCGATCTATGCTGACAATCAGTTGAGATAGAACGTCTCGACAGCGCCATTTCTCTTTGCGAAGTTCGTTTTCTACAGGATTCTGGGTCTCGTTAGTCGATCCAAACTGCGGAAAAAATACTCTTTGAATTGCACCGTGATCGGCAGTTTTCAATGACCGCTCTGGCGAAAGTCTCCGCTTTGTAACAACGACCATGCTGCACCCGCAAATAATTGCTGCGTAGGCAATAGCCGCAGATGCACAAGTCCGGTTTGTCCGCACTCCTGACCTTCCAGCAAAGAACTTTGAAGGTCCGCTGTTGTCTCCAAGAGCACTAGACCTTGTGTGTGAGCGCCTGTTCCCTGAACTCGGCATCGATATCCTCACCGTCCCGCACACGATGTTTCGTGATTTCGCTGATGTCGCCATCCTCGATGTCTTCACTCAGCGGAGAAGTATCTCCATTACCTTCTGAGTCGGTCTTTGCATTGGCCTCAGCGACAATTTCTTTGCCTGTCGCGGGGGCCCCGCCCTGCCCTTCCCGGTCTTCAGCACAAATCTCCTGAAGCGCTGAGATCGTCGATTGGACGGCGACTTTAGCCTCTGCTTCGTCAACGGCGATCATGTCTGTCAGCTTGAAACTCTGCTGTATGGCAAGGTCCAGCTCAGCCTGATCCGTGGTCAAACCAACTTCGCGAAGCGCCTTCGCACTCTTCTTGCGCCGACTGGTGGCGAGCGTCGTGCCCGCGGATGCCGTGGTTTGTGCAGCCGCGATGCTTGTTTCAACCTTCTTTGACCACGTTTTGCGGGAAGACCGCGCCTTCACGCCCTGCGCTTTAGCCACGTCTTCTTCAGAACGGGCCGCGACCTGTTCCTCCTGTCCGACCTTGATCGCCTGATCTCGAGGTTCTTCTGCGGGAGCCTCTTCCGGAAACGGCAACTCACCCGACTGCGCCTTATGAATGGCCTTGAAGTACGGGTCATCGAAGTACCGAATGCGCTTTGCCCGCACCGGCATTTGGGCGTCCACGACCATCACGATGTCATCAAGCGACATGCGCCGGGCTTCATCCTTGGGTAAGAGCGATGTCTCTTCCGTGCGCTCGGACATGCTGCGTCCCTCGAATGGATTGCGGCCGATGGAGCGTGAACGGGTGACAACGCGTTTGGTGGTCATGCCAACCGCGCCACTCAGCTCCTCTACGGTCTTTTCATCGGACGGTGTGAGATAGAGCTTGATCCCGGCATTCCCCTGCAACGCGCGGCGGGTGTTCTCGCCGTAGATTTCATCGAGCGCCGGGATGGTCTGGGTCACGATTGCGAGGTGACCGCGATAAGTTCGCAATGTCTCGATGCTCTCGACAACGATCGGCATCTTTCCAAGCCGGTTGAACTCATCGAGCATGATCATCACCGGCCAAGGCTCGTCCGGACCGGGTTCCCGATCCTGCAAGGACGCAATCAGATCGGAGAAGAACAAACGGATCAGCGCCGCCATCGGGCGCACCATGTTCGGGGCCACGACCAGGTAGACCGAAAACGGCTTCTTGCGGATCGTCCGGAAATCGAAATCCGACGTGGCGGTCGCGGCATCGATGGCCGGGTTGCTCCACTGATCGAGGCCAGAGGTCATCAGGAGCGAGATGTAGGACGTCAGCGTATCGTTGTTCGTTGACGCCATCCGCTCGAAGATCAGCTTGGCCGCCGTATTCTGCACCTCGTCACGCCGCTTCATGAACTCCTTGCGCTTGTCCCCGCCCGACGCCGTGATGCGGTAGATTTCGCCGAGCGTGGGGCGCTTGCGCTCGAACGCAAGTAGACCCGCCGCAACAAAGAGATCGATCCCGCCTTTGAGCAGGCCGGAAGTTCGGTCGTTATCCGTCTGCAGAAAGAGCGTCGCGAGGAGTTGCAGCTCCATCTGTTGCTGGTTGGGGTCGCGGAGGCCGGCGATCCGCAAGAGTGGATTGTAGCGATGCGACCGGCGATCATTCCAGTCGGTGGGGGCAAACCGATAGACATCATCCCCTTCCGCCGCCCGGTATCGGGCCGTCGCCTCGAAATTCTCGCCTTTCACATCGAGAACCACCGCGCTGCCGCGGAATGTCAGCAGGTTCGGGATCACGAAGCCGGTGGTCTTCCCACGCCCCGTCGGGGCCACGCAAAGCACGTGAGGATAGACGCGCGAGGACAGGTACCGTCCCCGCCGCTTGGGTGAAGTCATCTTGCCGAGGATGAACCCGCTGCCCGGTGCGGTGAAGAAGCCGTTACGCTTCAGCTCCCCAGCTCGTTGCCAATGGGTTTTGCCGAACTTTGTGAGTGCCGTGCCGGACAAGACCGCGCTCAGGAGCATACCCGCGAAGGCCGTTCCGCCAATGATGAGATTGGCGAGTTCAAAATCGTCGGGACGCACCTGACGGAGGCTCAGGTAATTTCTGGCGAGCCAGAGAAAATCGATCTCCGCGCGCAATCCAAGGTCCCGGAAGGTCAGGAACGCGCTCGCAAAGACATATCCGAA
>JBCBOR010000099.1:0-14938 GCA_039821125.1 Pseudomonadota bacterium | reverse complement strand
AAATGTCGGCCAGAGCGTCGGCAAGCGACAGGATCTCGGCGCCGTTCTCGCCGATCCAACGGTCTTCTCCTGGATAGACCACGAGACGCCGGTCTGCCTGGACATCCTCGGCGGCGATCCAGAAGCCGCGCGAGACCTTGGGCGTTGAAGAGCGCTTGATTTCGATCGCCAACGTGCCTGTCCGAGGTGTCTCGAGCACGAGATCACACTCGGCGCCTGCTGCACTCCGAAAGAAGCTGGCGCGGGTGCCATCCGGCGCTGCCATAATAAGGTTTTCGATCACCAGGCCCTCCCAACTGGCCCCGGCAATCGGATGACCGAGTATGTCATCGCGGGTTTCAAGCCCCAGGAGGGCGTGCACTAGGCCACTGTCCCGGATGTAGACTTTCGGTGATTTCACGAGCCGTTTCGAAACATTGCCTGCCCATGGTTCTAGCCTGCGTACCAGCAAGAGGTCGACCATAAGATCGAGATAGGCGCCGATGGTTTTGCCGTCGACACCCAGCCCGCGCGCGAGGGCCGAGGCGTTCAACAGCCCGCCCTGCGCATGAGCAAGCATGGTCCAAAAGCGGCGCAGTGTTTCGGCGGCAATCCGAGGCCCGAGCTGCGGGATGTCGCGCTCGAGATAGGTGCGGATCAAATCACGGCGCCAGCGCAGGCTGGCGGCATCATCTGGCGCCAGGACACTGTCCGGAAAGCCGCCGCGCAGCCAAAGGGTCTCGATATCCGGGATCTCTCGCGGTCCGAAGGGCCCGAGCTCGAGATAGGCGATACGTCCCGCGAGGCTCTCGGAGGACTGGCGCAGCAGATCCATCGACGCGGAGCCGAGGAGCAGAAAGTGCCCTGCCCTGCGTCCCGCACGCCTGCCCCGATCAATCAGGCCGCGCAACGACTGGAAGAGTCCGGGCATGCGCTGGACCTCGTCGAGGATGACGAGCCGGTCTGAAAGCGGTGCAAGATAAGCCTCGGGATCGGCCATGCGTGCCCTGCCCTGCTCAGACTCCAAGTCCAGATAATGCGCGTCGGCAAAAGGCCCCTGCCTGTCATCCGCGATATCGAGTGCAAGGGTCGTCTTGCCCGCTTGGCGCGGCCCAAGCAGGGCCACAGCAGGCGTTTCTGTCAAACGGTGCTCCAAAACAGAGCGCAAGTTGCGATCAATCATCCTTGCAAATTAGGAGCAGCGCTCCGAGATTGCAATGTTGACTTGAGCGGCGGTGGATACGGAAGATGGCAGCAATTAGCTTCGGTGGAGTTCCGAAGGTCGCTCATTAGCAGACACAAGCCATCGTCGCGGATTGACACCAAGGGTTTACACTTACGGATTCACAATCAGAAAGTCCTCCGAGCGTATACGACCGTATACACATACCCTGGCAACTGAGCGTATACGACCGTATACGCTCAATCCGCATCAAGTGCTGATCGGAAAGCTTCCAAGGCACGCTGCAGCCTGTCCTCCTCGAGCTCCACCAGGTCATCCGGCGCAAGAAGACGCAACTCCCTACCCTTCACCGTGCACTTATATCCTCCGGCTCGGAATTCGATTTTTCTGCCGTCCCGCCCAGATCTTGGAACCTTAGTCTGCGAGATATCGCCTTGCGCATCCAAAGCTGAAAGAAACTCCGCAAAAGCACGGTTTACCGCCAAGGCAGAACCATCTGATCTCTCTAACTCAGAGCGCAATGCCGCCACTGACCCGGCGCCCCGTTCAACAGCGTCCGCTGCCTTCAGGGCAAGGTCGCGTGGCAGCTGGCTTGTGTCCCCAACTACGTCAAAGACCTGCTCGATGAGATGGCCAATCTGACGCAAATGGTACCGCTTCGCGCGCGCTGCCGATGCGAACAACTGGTCTACGGCGTCCTCGACGGTATCGGCGGCAGTACCTTCCATCCGTGCATATCGCACAGCCAGCACCGCCAACTCGCCATGGCTGACGCCCTTTCGCACGAGGTTCTCGTCCACCATCCGGCCATAAGCCGCATCAAGGTCATCCACGCACGGTGCCACCTTGGCCCGGATCCGGCGATACTTCTCATCCCCCGTCTCAGCCAAGAGCTGCCGGTATGCCGTCAGGCGACGCCAGCCACTCTCCAACTGGTAGCCGCCATCTGCATCCTGAAAAAGCTTGATCGATTGCTGCAATCCGCGCGCCGCGATCGACACCTTCAGCTCGCGCATCTCGTCATCATCTACTGACGGGTCCAGCACTGCACGATCCCGTTCGAGCACATCAGCATGGATCTGGTCGACATCAACGAGCAGGTCGAGGCGATCATCATCGACCGCCGCTGTATAGGCCGCCTGATCTGCCTTCATCTTCTCCATGAGACGCGCGCGTTCCGCCTGGCGCTCATCCAGTGACTCGGCAGTTTCGGCCACGGCCTCTGCCATCGGACCACGGCGCCGTCGGGTCTCCATCGACTTGGTCTCGAGACCCTGCTCCGGATCCAGGTCCGCAACCAGCCGGAATTTGTCTTTGCGATCCGCCATCACGCTGCTCCCTCAAGACGGGTATGGCTACTTTCGAGATCCGGCCAGACCTCCTCTATCAGTCCCTGCAAATCGCGATACGCCAGATCGAAACTCTGTCGCGCGGTCTTCCACGTGTCCCGGGTCATGTCGCGGTAATCCATTTCGTAGACTGATTTGAGGAACCGCCCGGATTGCTCGACTGCGGTCGTCAACCGCACCGGGTGTGGCGCCAGCCTTTCGCCAAAGACATTCCGGAACCCCTCCATCATGGCACGGTGCAGCTGGTTGTGTTCTTCGTACTTGGTCAGCAAGAAACGAATGGCGGCGAAGCGTTTCGGCAGACTGATACCTGCTTCTTCGCCGAGGCCTTTGTAGCCTTCGACGATCTCCTCCAACGCCTCACCAAGTTGACCAATGAACGACGTGGTACTGTCGTATTCCCACCAGGCCGGGCCCGATGGAATATACAGGATGTCTGAGGCAACGACCGCGTTCATAGATTGGTAACCGATGGCCGGCGGGCAGTCGAAGATGATCACGTCATAGGCGTCGCGGGGCAGGGCGTCGAGATAGCGGCTGACCGCACCAAAGAAGGTCCAGTACCGGTTCAGCGCCCGGTAAGACGCAGACGCGAACTCGACGAACGCCGCATTGGCGCACGATGGAATGATGTCGATCGTCGGCCAGTTGGTGACTTCGATGAAATCGAGCAGACGCTTCGAGCCAAGGCGCTGGATCGCCTCGGGCAACCGGTCAAGATCAGGATATCGCGCTTCCTCACCGGGCAGGGCCTCGGCCCGCATACGTCGCGTCTCGCGATAGAGATCCCGCGCGAGAATACCCCATACGGTGTTCTCTTCGTTGACGTCCGCAAGACCAAAGGAATGAGACATCGTTGCTTGAGGATCGAAATCGACCACCAGGACCCGATACCCCTCCAGCGCCGCGGCATGGGCAAAGTGCACCGCAATTGTGGACTTGCCTGCTCCGCCCTTGAAATTCGCCACGCCCACGCGGATCGCACGCTGTCCATCAGGCCGGAAGGGCAGGAGCGAGCGCTTGCCGATCTTCAAACGTGTGCGCAGGTCATTGATCTCGTCCAGCGAGTACCAGCGCTGGCGCCCGCCATCGTTCTCGGTAATGCCCTGCGGGAAGGCCGGATCTTTCAGCTTGCCGCGGAGCGTGTTCACATTGACCCGGAAGATGAAATCGGCGATTTCCCACGAAGAGAACCGGCGCAGCGGCTTCTCTTCATCCGGCGCGTAGGTCTGGCGCCTGATCGCCTGTTGCTGGCGGGCGCTTCGATCCTTCAGCATGAGGAAGGTTTCGTGATCATCCATTCTGGGGCTCCTGCTCAAGCACACCGTTTTTTCTGGCTAGGGGCAGAATAGCTGTTTTTTGAAGTATTGAAATCCTTAAAATCCGAAAGTCGTGGAATAGCGGTTTTTTGAGTGGCGCCAACGCGAATCATAGCGCTCAGAATACTCTACCGAGTGTCAGGGCAGCTGTTCCCCATTCGGACTCAGCCCGCCCGATTTAGGGGTACAGATTTCGAACATTCCTACCGATAGGGGATCATAGGTAGCAGTTTGGGGATCACATAAGGTGACCCCCTCCTCCTTTAATCCTCACATTCTTTCAAAAATGAAGGGGATTTAAGGGGCAGGTGTCGCCACCCTCACCCAATGGTTGACAGCGCCCACGCTTTTTGGCTCAATATTCACAAATAAGCGTGTTGACTGGGAGATTCGGTAAACCGGACACCACCAACACTCACAACGAGCAGAACCTGGCCTGTAAACAGGCCAACACAACAGGACAGGCTGCCATGGCAGAGCCTAATCCCGTATTCGCGCCCGACAAAGTGCCGGCCGAACGAAGGCGACTTACCGGGCCACATGCGGCAGTGTGGAAATACGATCTGCTCACGGCGCTGAGTGTCTATGCGCTGGGGCAGGGGGCTACCATGCAGACGTCCATTCTGCGCCTGATCGCTGCCGTGACCGCACGTTACGACTGGCGACGCGATGAACTATCGATTGGTCGGGCGGAGCTGACGCGCCTTTGGCAGTGCTCAGAGCCAACGGTGAAGCGCGAGATAAGGCGACTGCGCGAGAACGGCCTTCTAACTGTCTTGCGACCTGGCGTGCGGGGCAGGGTGGCGGCCTATCGCCTTTGCCGCGATGCGATCGCCAGGCTGACTTCGGACCATTGGGTTTGTGCCGGGGCCGAGTTTACCGAGCGGATGCACGGCCCTGCGGCGCCATCACAGGAAACGAACATCGTCAGTTTCCCACAGCAGGAGGGGAGGGGAGAGCCACCGGATCTGCCATTGTGGGCGCAGGTCATTGCTGCAGCAGATGCCGTGATCTATCGCAACTGGTTCGCACGGGTCACGGCGGCTCCCGATGGCGATACCGTCGTGTTCCATGCTCCGTCCGAGTTCATAGCCCGGCAGATCGAGACGCGGTTCCTGCGTCAGATGAACGAGGCCGCGCGGTATGCATGGCCTGCCCTGAGCAACATACGGGTTGTTGTTCTGGACGGGATGTCCCGGCCCTAGCGAACATGCATTCCGGTTCGCCCAGCCATCCGGTCACCGGAGCTGGCTGTCCTTCGAGCCACGACGGTTGATCCCGCCACGCAAGACCGGGCGTGCGTCGCGTTCGCTCTGACAATCGATGCAGAGCTTCACGCCGCGGACTGCGTGGCGGCGCGCTTCGGGGATGGGTTCCTCGCACTCGGCGCAATGGGTGAAGCTTTCGCCCGTTGGCGTGCGCTTTGCCTGCATCCGTTTGAGTTCATCCTCGATCGAGGCGTCGATCTGATCCTGTACAGCGCCGTCGCGCGCCCATCCGCCAGCCATGAGAGACGTGACCTTTCTCGCTATGGATCATCTGGGTTTCTTAGCGTGGGATTTGAAAACCACCAACCAAGCCAACCACTACGCAGGTCCAGGTGACTGACTCGGCGTTTCTCTCCGATTTGACTGCCACGCCGCGACCGTTAGGTACCGACGCGGAGGTTTCATGACAGACATGATTTCATGCTTGCAAGGACGCTGTGCTCCGACCGGAGGGATCTTCCCAGGGATCACGAGTGCCTCGATGACGTCGGACGTAGCCAGCAAAAGATCGATGAACGGGCTCTGCGAGCTTGCTCAAGACTGCAGGGTCATATGAGTGGCGCGGCCTCGTTGGCACATGCTGGTGTTAGGTTTGGGTGCGGTCATCGCCGTGCTGTCGATCTTGCAACTCGAGCGCGCGCGTTCCGGCATTGCGATCGCGTATGTGGATCTCGCCGATACACCGGCCACGATTTACCGCGGCGAGGCGGAGACAGACCTGCTAGTCGTCGTCTCACATGGGTTCGCTGGGTCTCGCCAGATGATGGAGGCGATTTCGTTGACCCTGGCAAATGCCGGGCATGTCGTGGTCGCTTTCGACTATCTCGGGCATGGACGCCATCCCCGGGCTCTGTCCCCTGACATCCACAACCTGACGGGCACGACGGAGGATCTGGTGGTGCAGACCCTCGATGTTGTCCGAGCGGCGCAGAAAATGGCAGGGTCCGAGCGTGTCGCCCTGGTCGGGCATTCGATGGCGACCGATGTGATTGTTCGAACCGCAGCCCGTCTGCCGGAGGTCGAGAGTGTTGCAGCGATCTCGATGTATTCCGAAGCCGTGACCCCGGATCATCCCGCCCGGTTGTTGATCGTCTCCGGCGCACGAGAGAGCCGATTGCGCGAGGTTGCGCTGACCACCGTAGAACAGTTTGGCAAAGCGGAGGAGGGGGTGACCGTCACGCGGGATGAAGGCGCGCGCCGAGCGGTGGCGGCGCCGTGGGTCGGTCATGTCGGTGTCCTATGGTCCTCAGTGACATCGTCCGAAATCGCGGCATGGCTGGGTCCTTCCGCTGAGCCCGTGCGCACTGGCCCTTGGATCGCGGAGCTTCTGGCCGCGATCGTCGCGATGTTTTGGCCGATCGCAGCCCGCTTGCCGTTGGGATTACGCCATCAGTCGGCATCTTTACGCCGCGCCATCGCAGCCGTGCTCGTGGCCACCGCGGTGGCGGCTCTGGCCGGTCTGACGGCTGTGCCGCTGTTGGGCTATGCGGGTTTTGGAGCGCTGGCCCTATTTCTTGCCATCTGGGGCGCGGTGGTTTTGGCAGTCTTGCGTCCGCGCCTGACGCTTGACGGTCCCGGGATGCTGGCTGCCGTCATGGTGCTGATCTGGGGCTTGTTGGTCTTCGCCCTGGCATTGGACAGATATGGTGCGGCTTTTCTGCCGTCTGGGCCCCGCCTCGCCTTGCTGGCAGCGCTGTTGCCCGCTGCGCTGGTCTTTGCATTGGCCGACCGGATCCTGATCCACGGGCGAGGTTTGCTTTGGGCGATCCTTTTAAGGGTGCCGGTCTTTGGTGGACTGCTTGCGGCCATGCTGCTTAACAGCGGCGGGATCGGGATGCTGTTCACCATGCTTCCCGTGCTCGTCCTGTTCCTGCTGGTCTACGGTACCATGACGGGCTGGGCTGCACGTCGAGCAGGACCAACAGGTCCGGGCCTTGCGTCAGGCGTCATCCTGGCATGGGCGATTGCGGCGTCGACCCCGCTTTTCAGCGCGTAGCTGCCGATCCCGATCGGTCGTTTGACCGAGCCGCGTCGAGAACACGGGCAGCGCTCCGCATCCCGATCTGATGATAGTGCAGGCACTGTCGGGAACGTTGACGTACAGGATTTACCAAAGGAGCTTACGAGTTGACGCGCATTGGCGCCGCTGTCATCTGTCCTAAGATCCTTGGCGACGGAAAAAGGAAAACGCGCAACCAGATCGATTTCCAATGCTTCTGTTTTTGACACGCGCCAACGTCGCCTCCCCAAGCGCGTTGAAGCTAACCAAGGTGCCGAAGCGCTTTCTGAGCCTCGGTGTCCGGGTGTTTCCGCGAAAGATGTTTTCGGCGCTTTTCTGGCGCGTGGTGTTCGAGATACCGGTTGCCCGCTACGCGCTTGCGCTGTCTCCGGTTCCGGTTGCTTTGGTCCTCAAACCGGAATGGGCCCTGCCAATCAGCCTGGCGCCGGTACCGATGGCGTTGTTTGTGATTTTGATCGAGAGCTATGTTCTGAATGTGCCCAGCCCTGCAGCGCGACGAGCATTGATCTCTCCGGTCGAGCAGGACCGTGGCCTTGATCTGCTGAAAATCCGCGCCGAACAGGTCCTGACGCGGCTAGGCGCGGCTCGGCACCCAGGCACTGGCGTTTTGCACCTGGTGATTGAGCAGTCTGAAATCTTGCGGGTCGCACCGCTGACATATGTGTCGATCCAGCCGGACGGCCCTGAGCCTGACTTCCTGAGTTTGACAGAAGACGAGCAGACGATGATCGCGGAGGCTCTTTTTGACGCTGCGTTTGACGAGGCTCGTCTTCGCCTCATCAACGCGGCGCAGAACCAGTTCGTCCGAACCTATGTGCTGGATCCCAACAGCATCTCTGCCCATGCCAGGCTCGCCGCATTGGCTAGGTCGCAAGGCTGAGGATACGACCGTACGGCGGATCTGACGGCTTCGACGCGGCCTCGCCCGGCACCGCCCAGATCACTGGGCAGGACGGCACCAGCGCCCCGAACGGCCCATCCAGATCTGTGAGGATCACCAGGATTGACGGATCCAAGGCCACCGCTTCCTCGATCACATGGACAAAGGAAGTGCCTCCGTCACGGGTGAAAGGCAGGGCAGTGATCTGCTGGACAACGTCCGGACCATTCAGAACCGCTCGGCTGCGCAACTCCTCGTCAAAGACCAGAACATGCAACTCGGCTCGCGATCGCCGTGCGAGCGCCGCGACCTGAGCGGCGAAGTTCTTGAGCCGAGGCGCGTCGATGGACCCGGACGTGTCCAGACCGACCACGATCCGCGGCAGGTCCTGGTCCTGCCTGGTGGCGGGTACGAAAGCAGGCTGATCGGTTTGCGCGCGGCGGGCGGAGGATTCCAGGGCGAGCCAACGCCGAGCGGGGCGGCGGTAGTCCAACAGGCGATCCTGATTGAGCGACTTGGTCACCAGGCGCCGCAAGACGCCCTCCCACGGTGTCGTTACTTTTGGCAAGTCCTCCAAGCGGAGCCCAAGTGCGCCGATGCCGCGGCCTGACTGGCGGCCCTGTTCCATGGCGAATGCCAGCCTTTGGGACCACTCCGCTTCTTGGGTCGATCCCGACGGATCCGGGGCAGTGGACGGGTCATCTTCGAGATCAGAGTAGAAACCCATTTGTTCCGCCGCGGCGCGGACGCGCGCTGCGCGACCTGCCGTGTCCCGGGAAGAGGATTGGTGATCTGAAGAGCCGGATCGGTCATGGACCAGCAGGATGTAGAGAGCGTCGGCATCAAGGCATGTGAGTGCCTTTTCGCGCGTGGTCTGTTCAACGCGTAGGTCACTGATCAACGACGTCACGGTTATCGCCGGTCTCGGCAGAGCAAATCCTGCCTTCAGGAGCGTTTCGTTCACGATGGCATCGGCGGTGCTGTTGTAGATATCCGCGTGGAACTCTTCTCCGAGACGCATCCGCATGGCGTTAGACCGAGAGCTGTGCTGGAAGGCCACGTGCAACACATGGTGCGCTGCAAGGCCCACCTGTTCGTGCGGTGCGAGATCGCTGAAGCGAGGTCCATAGTGGATTGTCTCTCCCGCGGTCCAGGCTGTGCGGTCGTCGTTGCCATCGCCATCCTGATGCCCGCACCAAAGGGCCAGGGCGCCGAGCGCTGGATCTTCTTCGGCCAGCTTTTGCAGGGCGTAGGCAGCGCGCTGGGAATGGGTCGGCATCGCCATGTCACCCAAGACCGGCGGCTTCGCGATCCCGGGCATAGGACTGGTAGGCGGGGTTTGCCAGGACCTGCTCGCCGAGGCCCTTGTCCAATGCCTTTCGGATCAGCAGCTCGAACCCGTAGGTGCAGAGCTCGGCCAACGGTATCCTTGAGAAGGCGTTGTCGGAGCGGTGCGTCGGAAGGTGTCGGATCCCCTCCATGACCTCGACGACGGGATCCAGGGTCGTCTCATCCAGCGCCCCGATCAGGCCGAAGGCCACCGCATGTAATCCGTGCAAGGTCGATGGATACAAGGCCCATCGTTTGGCCGGTGCTGCCGCGAGCAGATCTTCGATGTGGACATTCGCCGCGATCTCATCGGCCAGCAAAGCAAACTCGCCCGCGACCGCCGCGCCGACCGTTCCGGCAATCAGGACGTCGCGGGTGCGCCTGCTTGGGTTTGTTGCGAGGATCTGGCTTACACGCTCCCACGACCGCGGCGTTGCAGCGATCATCTCGCCGGTTTGCAGGGCCTGCGGCGTCGTCTCAAGAAGATCGGGCCGTGTCTTGACAAAAGACACCACGGTCGGGTGAAGCCCTTTTGGGATCGCGTAATTCTCGAGCCAATCCGTCGCGGACGCTGCAATGTGTAGATGCACCAGACGGTCCGACAGGGCTGTCCCCATTTCGTAGGCAATCGCACCGTCTTCTGCAGTGTTCCCCGCGGCAATGACGAAGGTTGAATTCGGCAGGTGATGTGGACCCACGCGGCGTTCCTGCAGCAAGCCGTAGACCGCCGGTTGCAGTGCTGGCGCTGCCGCGGTCAATTCGTCCAGGAACAGGATCGAGGGGCGGTTAGGGTCATCGGGCAAGTCCTCGGGGCGATACCAGATCGTTCGGCGCGCCTCATGATCGAAGTATGGCAGGCCGCGCAGGTCCTGAGGCTCGATCGTTGTAAGGCGAAGGTCGAAAAGCCTGGCCCCGATTTCATCCGAGAGTTGCCGTACGATGTCGGTCTTCCCGACACCCGGCCTGCCATGGAGCATGTAGGCAACCTGCATGGTCCCAGCCGACTGTGCAGCCCAACCTGCCCGCAGGATCTCGAGCGCTTCGCGGGTTGTGATTGATGGCGTGTTTAACGTCATAGTTCCCTGCTACCAGTTTTGCACTGCCGCGTTATGCCGGGCACAGTGGAGATTGTAGTTTCTTTTCGACTGATCCGAGCGGCCAGGCCGGTGACCGTTCGCACCAAACAAGAAAGTCGGGTAAGGCCATATTCGCTTCAGTTGTGCTGTGCACCAGCGCCAATCCACATATGCTGCATGCAACGTTGTTGATTTCAGAATGCCAGGCCTTGCCTGGGCGCTGGCCAAATTGGCATCCGAAAAGGTAACTATCAGATACAGTAAACGTCTGTTCAGTGTAACGAACGTGTACGCACCAATGCCGCTCGGTGCGATATCTGAATTTCACCCGCTATTTCTGGGGAGGGTTCTGGTCTGCAAGGACCTTGATGAAGCTCTCCGCGAATTTGTCCGCCTTGGATTTTCCGACACCGGTGATTGTGAGAAAGGCAGCGTGGTTTGTCGGTTTGCGTTCTGCCATCTCGACGAGGGTGCGGTCGTGGAAGATGACGTAAGGCGGGACCGAGCGCGCACGGGCGAGGGTGAGCCGGTGGGCTTTGAGGCGGTCCAGCAGGTCCTGATCTTCGGGGGAGAGGTCCGAGACGGGACCGCTTGGGCGGGCCCGTGATTTTGGCGTCTTGACCGTGATTTCTCGGCACTCGAAGGACCGCATGCCCCGCAGGATCTCCTGCCCTGTCGGAGAGATCTGCAGGCCGCCGAAGCCCTGGATGTCGATCACGAGGTGACCGGCGGAAACGAGCTGGCGCAAAAAAGCCTGCCACCACGGTTTCGCGTGGTCGCGCCCGGCGCCGTGCTGCGCCAGCCGGTCGTGGCGGAGCTCCTGGATCCGTTTCGTCTGGCCGCCGCGCAGGATGTCGATGATGTGGGCCGCGCCAAAGCGCTGGCCGGTCACAGAGATCACCTCGAGCGCCATCCGTGCCGCGCCTGTCGCGTCGGTCATCACCGGTGGGTCCAAGCAGATGTCGCAGTTTCCGCAGGCCGCGCAGCTGTCCCCGAAATACTGCAGCAGCATCGTGCGCCGGCAACTCGAGGCCTCGGCATAGGCGACGAGGGCATCGAGCCGTTTGTGCTCCCGGCGCTGGGTGTCGGCATCCGAGCCGTCCTCATCGATGAAGCGCCGGCGCAGGCGGATGTCGTCGAGCCCGAAGAGCATCAGCGCCTCGGCCGGTGCGCCGTCCCGGCCCGCGCGGCCGATCTCCTGGTAGTAGGCCTCGATGTTCGCGGGCAGATGGGTGTGCACGACATAGCGGATGTCCGGCTTGTCGATGCCCATGCCGAAGGCGATCGTGGCGACCATGACGACGGGGCTCTCGGTCATGAACCGGTCCTGGTTGGCCGTGCGGGCAGCGGCGTCCATCCCTGCGTGATAGGGCAGGGCGTTGAAGCCCTGATCGGCGAGCGCTGCGGCGATCTCGTCGACATTCTTGCGCGAAAGCGCATAGACGATGCCGGATTGGTCTTCCCGGGCTTTCAGGAAGGCGCCCAGCTGGTCGCGCCAATTGGTGCGGGCCTGCGCGCCGAGGGTGATGTTGGGCCGGTCGAAGCCTGCAACGAACACCTCGGGCTGGGCGCGGAACAGCTTGGCCACGATATCCTCGCGGGTCGCCGGATCGGCGGTGGCGGTAAAGGCGGCCAACCGGCTATCCGGGAAGGCTTCCCTGAGCGCACCGAGCTGTTCGTATTCCGGGCGGAAGGCCGCGCCCCACCGTGAGATGCAATGCGCCTCGTCCACGGCGAACATGGCGGGTTTAAGCCGCGTGAGGGCCGCAATCATCCGCTCGGTCATCAGGCGCTCGGGCGACAGATAGAGGATCTGCGTCTCGCCCGCCGCGACCCGGCGCCAGGCGGCGACATTGGTCTCGCGGTCACGGGCCGAGTTGATGGTCTCGGCCGCGATCCCGCTTAGCTGGAGGGCAGCGACCTGATCTTCCATCAAAGCGACCAGCGGCGAGACGACCACGGTGAGCCCATCGAAAATCAGCGCCGGGATCTGATAGCAGAGCGACTTTCCGGCACCTGTCGGCATGACGGCCAGCGTATCCCGGTCCGACAACAGCGCCTCGACAACCGGCGCCTGGCCCGGCCGGAAGTCATCATATCCGAACATTCGCTCCAGGGCGGCTCGGGCGGAGGCAAGGGCGTCGGTCATCGGGCGGGCGTGGTCTCTTCAGTGACTTCGCTGCCTACCATGCACAGTGCCGAAGTTTAAGCGTGCAGCGACGCCTTGAAGTAAGCGGTGTTGATACCGGTCGCGCGCCAGATTGCGGCCCAGGTCTGCACTGGCGTGAGCGTAAGCCCCAGGCCATCGCTGACGTTGCCGCCCGCGCGGCTTCAGGGCAGGGCGCCGTCGCGTTCCATGTGGGTGATGAGCTGGAAGAGCACGGATTCGAGGACAGCGGATCTCGAGAGCGCGTTGTGGCGATCGACCTGGGCTGAGAACGCCGCAAAGATCTCGCGGGGGATCGAGAGCGTTGTGGGGATCCTGGTGAGGTCCTTCGGGACCCTGACAAACCTGAGATCGGGGATCTCTCCGGTCTCGCAGATCTGGCGGAGGCGGGTAAAGAGTTGTCTCAGCATGAGGGGGCGAGCTTCGCGCGCGGTCATCTCGTAGTCCTGCATGAGGATCGAAAGGCGTGCGTCCAGCACGGGGACCATCGGGATCCGGGTCGAGATCTTGAGGGCCGGCCCGAGGCCGTGTCTCTCAGGATCGGGACCGCGGCGCGCCGACGCCGTCAAGCCGCGCCGTCGAGGCGGCGCCGGGCTTGGCCGCGGCGGATCCGTGGGCTCACCCGTCGCTGCGGCCGCGCCTGATGGTGCTGGTGCGGCGCCAGCCTCCGGCGCCGCTCCTGGTCCAGCTGCCGCGCGCTTTGCGCCCTGTACTGACCCTGGACCGTCCGTCGGCGTGTCCCGCCTGGCTTCGGCAATGTCGCCCTCACCGTGCACCGTGTTTTGCCGGTAGGGCGACGTCGCAGGTCTCAGAACGGTTGGCAGGGCCGGGGTGACGGGCGTTCCTCGTTTGCGCTCAGCCATGTCTCAGCTCTGCGATTTGGGCCTCGACCTCGGCCAGCAACGCTTCGCTTAGGTTCAGCGCCGCCATGTACTCCCGGGCCTGAATACGCACCCGCGCTTCGCCATCCTTGCGGAGCCCCTCGATGATCTCGGGCAGGGGCCCGCGCGATTGCATCTTCTCAAAGGCCGAGAGCTTGCGCACCTGGGTCTTGAGATGGGGCAGTGCGCTCAGATGATCATGGAAAAGCCTGGCTTCCTTTGTCCAGGCGGACGGCGCCTCGGTCAGGGTGAACAGAAGAACGGAATTCGCGACATTGGCCGCCTTGCCAAGCGCGGCCTGCAGGTCGTCGAGCCGGGTGACGACGGCGATGGCCTCGGTGCCGTCCGCGGCGTTGAGCCGGGTCGGCACGATCACCAGCTCGGCGATCTGCGCGACGAGATCCTGGAAGTCCTGCGCGGCCCCAGCAGTGTCGATAATAACACTCGCGCCCGGGTCGTCTGCCAGCACGCCTTCGATATCCGCGACAAGCGCGTCGAAGGCGAGCGCAGCCCGCACATCGATGAAGGGCGAGGTCAGCTCGGTCGCCGCGGCGTTCGCCTGCCATTTGACAAGAGAGCCCTGCGGGTCGGTGTCGTATAGAATGACGCGGCGCCTCTGATGCGCCAGCGCACTGGCGAGCATCTCGCATGTGGTGGACTTGCCCGCGCCGCCCTTGAACTGCTGCACAGAAATACGCATCCGTTGCTCCTCCTCACTGAGAGCCAATCGATGTGCGTACCCCCGTGTCGCAAGACACGTCTGAGGAGCGTAGGGGATTTCCCGATGGCCTTCAAGGCAGCGGGATGGAGGGCTGTATGGATTGCCTGCCAGCCAGAGGGATGGCGGGCTGGCCGGAGTGCAGGCTGTATGACTGGCTGGATGTAAAGCCGTATGGAGGTATGGATGGACGTACGTATGAGTGTATGGACGTATTTATGTATGATCGTATTGTTTTTTCAATCTATATTGTTGATTGGAAACAAAAATCTTAAATTTGATGCCAGCCCTCACAAAAAGTGCCAAGACTGTAAGTAAAAGAGGAAGAAAATTAGTCCTGTTACGCTGACAGGATATGCAGATTGTGTTACACATGGCCCGCGACGCTGTTTTTCCGCGCTGGAAAAGGGTTTTGTCGATGACGGACATCAACACGGCTGAGTCAGGTGAACAGGCTCGCACAACGCCGCGATCTGGCGTGTTTTCGGTCCGGATGAGCGCCGCTGATATCGACGCGATTTCGCGCGCAGCAAGCGCGCAGGGCCTCTCGCGCAATGAGCTGATCAAGCGCCTGTCGCGGCATGCGAACGGAGAACTGGCCGTTCCCGATGAGATGATGGGGGCGTGGCGGGACACGCTTCGGCAACTGAACGGGGCCTGCAACAATCTCAACCAGATGACCCGGACGGCGCGGCGCGGGTTGCTCGCCTGGCGCGAGGAGGAGCGCGCTGAGATCCGGAAGATCCAGAGGCATGTCGATGAGATCCGG
>JBCBOR010000098.1:0-15040 GCA_039821125.1 Pseudomonadota bacterium | reverse complement strand
TCGACCACGATTGCCGCCTGCTATGTCGCGCTGAAGCATGTGTTCGGCGAGGTTCCGGCCAATGCCGGCGTGCTCGAGCGCGAGATGTTCACGGGGCCGAGACAGGCAGGGGCCGAGCGGGAGAAATCCATCTCCATCCGGTCGCCTGTGATCGTCAGATCCAGCGCGACCTTCAGGGGCGTGTCCACGGTGCCGTCATTGTCGAGCCAGTCCTCGACCGCGACTGTACCATCGGGCAGGGCTGCAATCTCGGCATGCATGAGGGTCGCGGCCCGCGCCTTCAACTGCGCCAGGGCGCTTGTCACCAGCTCATCGCCATACTCGTCAAGCAGCGCACCAAGCCGCCGCACACCGAGGTCAAGCGCGTTGATCTGGCCATTCAGATCGCCATGCGCCGAACCGGGCAGGCGCGTGTTGGCCATGAGGATCTCGACCACGTCGTGACGCATCTCGCCCTGATCGAACAGCTTCACGGGCGGGATGGTGACCCCTTCCTGATGACACTCGGTCGCTGCGGGATTGTAGTTCCCCGGCACGTTACCCCCGACATCGTGCCAGTGCCCCACGGATGCCAGCCAGCAGAATAGCCTGCCGTTGCGGAAGACCGGGCGCACCAGACGAACATCGCTGAGGTGGGTGCCGCCTTCGTACGGGTCATTGAAGATCCAGACATCGCCATCGCGCGGCCCGCCCTGAGACGCCGCCTTGTCGATCACCATCTTCACGCCGAAGGCCATGACCCCGACAAAGATCGGCAGTCCCGACTTGCCCTGCAACAGCGTGTCGCCGGTCGCGGCTTCATAGATGCCGTGGCTGGCATCATGCGCCTCGGCGATGATCGGGTTGAAGGCCGACCGGAACAGCGTCGCGTCCATTTCGTCGGCGATCTGCTCGAGCCGCCCTTTCAGGATCGCGAGTGTCACTGGATCGGGTTGCGCGGTCATGCAGTCCTCTTTTGCATCAACCCGTAGCATAGCCATCCCGGGATTCCACCATTGATCCCAAACTGGTTTCCGGGTCTTAATTTTTCGAGTAGCGCACAAGATCGAAAAACAGGGAGAGAGGATCATGAACGCCTTCACAAGTCTGGCCCGTCTGGTTGCAGGGGCTGCGGTCAGCGTTGCCGCACTGACCGCCTCTGCGTCGGCTGCCGACAAGCTGACCGCCGTGCACGCCTTTCCGCCATTCCTGGTCTACACGCAGACCTTCCTTGCCATGGTCGAGGACATCAACGAGCGCGGCAAAGGTATTGTCGAGATCGAGGTCCGCGGTGGCCCGGAAGCCATCGGCATGTTCCAGCAGCCCGCCGCCGTGCGGGACGGTGTGGTCGACATTGTCCACACGCCCGGCAGCTTCTACGGCAAGAACGTGCCCGAGATTGACGCGATGGTCGCCAGCCGCGTCACCCCGATGGAGGCCCGCGCCAATGGCGGGGCCGCGATTATGGACGCCGCGCACCAGAAGCGCTTCAACGTCAAGCATCTGGGCTGGATCGATGGCGGCATCCAGTTTCACATCTACATGGACAGCGAGCCGAAGTTTGGCGAGAACGGCATTCTCGACCTCACCGGGGTCAAGCTGCGGGACAACCCGATCTACAACGCCTTCTTCCAGGAGCTGAATGCCACCACATCGTCGATGCCCTCGACCGAGGTGTACGGCGCTCTTGAGAAGGGGGTGGTTGATGCCTCGGCCTGGACCTCGATCGGGCTGATCCAGCTGAAATGGGACAAGTTCCTGAAGTACCGGGTCGATCCGCAGTTCTACAACACGGATATCGGCGTGATCATGAATCTCGACAGCTGGAACGGCCTGTCGGACGAGTCGAAAAAGCTGATCCAGGATGTGGTGATCGAGTGGGAACAGAAGTCCTATGATGCACGTCAGGCCGACCGGGTTGCCGATGAAACCGCGTTGAAGGACGGCGGGATGACCTTCGTTCCGCATTCCGAAGAAGCCGGGAAGGCCTATGTCAAGATGGCCGAGGATGCGGCCTGGGCACGCATGAAAGAGCGGGTGGGCGACGATCCGGTCTATGACGCGTTGCGCAAGCACTACGCCGTGGAGTGAGGGCAGTCCCGTGAAACCAAGCGCTGCGATGTGTGTCACACTGCTCGTCGCGGCGTTTCTTGTGGCGGCCTGCGCTGGTGCGCCGAACGCGGGTGACCGCGCCGCGAGCCGATCCATCGACCCCCGCGCCAAGTGTCCGAGCGGTCCGTTGGGCCGCGGGTTTTCCCAAACCGTGCCGGGGGCAGGCCAGCACGATGCCACGCTGCTCGAGCGCGGGGTGCTGTACTACACCAACCTCGCGCGCTGCCAGAAGGGGTTGCGACCCCTGCGCCGGGATGGCGGGGTCGCCCTGACCGCCCGCAACCATGCCAACGACATGGCGCGGCTGAACTTCTTCGACCACACCTCGCCGGTGCCCGAGCGGCGCACCCTGTCGGACCGGCTGGGTGAGGTCCGCGTGCCCTATCAGCTGGCCGCCGAAAACATCATCGAGGCGCGCTACATGGCCTATCGCAACCGTGCCCGGTTTCGGACCATCGACGCCTCGCGTTGCCTCTACACCTACACCAATGGCGAGCGGATCCCGCGCCACACGTACCGGACCCTTGCGAAGGAACTGGTCGATCGCTGGCTGACCAGCCCCGGCCACCGCCGCAACGTGCTGGATCCGGATCTGACGCGCCACGGCTTCGCCATCGCGCCGAACCGGGCCAAGACGCTGTGCGGCGGGCTCTATGCGGCCCAGGTTTTCGCCGGGTAAGTCGCATGTTCTGGTCGCGCCGCCTGGTCGATGACGAAACGGCGGACTGGGTCGAGGTCGGGTTCGCCTGGCTGATCGACACGTTTCAGCCCAAGGTGTTCTTTGACGAGACCGACCTGATCCTGCCGACCAGGGCGTTCTTCTCATCTCCCGGCGGCGACAGTCACGAGACGGCCCAAGCCGTGTTCGACGACGTCCGCCGCCATATGGGCATGACCGAGTGGCATTGCCGGCTCGAGCGGCAGGAGATGGTACACGGCAGTCAGGTCTCGGACTTCCATCAGATCGAGCCGCTGGATCCCGGGCCGAGCGGCACCTTCGATCTCGACGGAAACGAGGTGGTGATTTCCTATGATCCGGGCCTGATGGCGCGTCCGGTTGCCTTTATCGATATGCTCTCGCATGAGCTGGCGCACTATCTGCTCGCCAACCATGTCGACACCGCGCCGGGCGGGGCCGAGGCGCATGAAGTCATGACCGATCTGGCCGCCATCTATGCTGGGTTCGGCGTGTTGCAGTTGCAAGGCGGCTCGCAAATCAGTGGCTTTCAGGACACCTTCGCGCAGTGCTGGCAGATTAGCCATCTCGGATATCTGTCCTCCGAGGTCCGGGCCTATGCGCTCGTCGTGTTCCTGCGGAGCAAGGGTATCGCGCCGGAGGAAGCGATCGCGCATCTGTCGGACAACAAGGCGCGGTTGCTTCGGCTTGGCCTAAAGCAGGCCGACATACGGCGCGATCAGATCGGTGTTCTTGCGGCGAAACGCGGCGGGTGACAGCAGCAGTATCCAGCATCTGGTGGACCGGCGGGCCTCGACCGTGTCATGACGGATCGCAACCAAACCGGAGGGAGCCATGATCGAAGAACCGCCACTCCTGCAGATCCAGCGGCCGCGCCGCCGCCCGACCGAGGCGCAGATTGCGGCCATTGCCGCGCAACCGACCGGGTTTCTCTGTGATGCGATGGACGGGCGCGGGGCGCTCGACCCGTCCCTGACATTGCTCGATCCTGTCGCCCTGCCCGACCGGTTCTGCGGGGTCGCGCTCACGGCCGAGCCGGGACCGGATGACATCCTCGCCCTCATCGCGGCGCTCAGGCTGGTGCAGCCCGGCGATGTGCTGATCTCGGCGACCGGCGCGTGGCGCCACTCGGCGGCAGCCGGTGACCGGGTGATTGGCATGGCAAGGAATGGCGGCGCCGTTGCGTTCGTGACCGACGGCATGGTCCGTGACCACGAGGGGATTGTCGAGGTCGGCCTGCCTGTCGTGTGCGCGGGCATGACGCCGAACTCGCCCTATGGCAAGGGACCGGGAAAGGTCGGTCACCCGGTGGTTCTCGGTGGCATGGCGATTGCGACCGGGGATCTGATCGTTGGCGATCGCTCCGGCACGGTCGTCGTGCCCTTCGAGCGGATCGATGATGTCATCGCAACGGTTGAACGGGTCTCGGGGCTCGAGGCGGAGCTGGACGGCAAGGTCGCGAACGGACAGACGGTGCCGGAGTCGATGGTGGATCTGCTCAAGACCGATCAGGTCGCCTGGACCTGACAGAAGGGTGCGGCACGGACGCACCCTACGCCACGTCGCGCAACACCCCGTAGGTTGCGTCCGTGACGCACCCTCGTGGCAGGTCAGTTCAGCAGGCCCGCATGCACCATGGCCGCGCGGATCTGTTCCTCGACCCCGGAAGACACGGGCACCAGCGGCAGGCGGATGTCATTCGGACACTTGCCCAGCAGCGACAGACCGTACTTGGCCCCGGCCAGCCCCGGCTCGAGGAAGATCGCCGTATGCAACGGCATCAGCCGGTCCTGCAACTCCAGCGCCCGGGCCTGATCACCCGAGAGGGACGCCTCCTGAAACTCGGCACAGAGGCGCGGTGCGACATTGGCCGTGACCGAGATGCAGCCGCGCCCGCCATGGGCGTTGAACCCAAGAGCCGAGGGATCCTCCGCCGACAGCTGAATGAAATCATGACCGCAGAGCGCCCGGTGCAGGGTTACACGGACCATATCGGCGGTGGCATCCTTGGTTCCGACGATCCGCGGCAACTGCGCCATCCGGCCCATCGTCTCCGGCGTCACGTCAATCACCGAACGACCGGGAATGTTGTAGACGAATATCGGCAGCTCGCAGCAATCGTGCAGCGCCTTGTAATGCTGGTAGAGACCTTCCTGCGTGGGTTTGTTGTAGTAGGGAGTGACCACCAGCGCCGCATCGGCACCGACGCGCTCGGCGTGCTGCATCAGGCGGATCGCCTCTGCGGTGTTGTTCGAGCCTGCTCCGGCGATCACCGGGACCCGCCCGTCGGCCTGCTCGACGACAACCTCGACGACGCGCTCGTGTTCTTCATGGCTCAGTGTCGGGCTTTCGCCCGTGGTGCCGACCGGCACCAGCCCGTGCGACCCCTCGGCGATGTGCCAGTCGACAAGATCCCGCAGCGTCGCTTCATCGAGCGCGCCATCCTTGAACGGTGTCACCAGCGCTGGCATCGAGCCCCTGAATGTCGCGCCGTTCGCTCTGCCCATCGTCCCATCCTCCCATTGCCGGACACCCTGCCGGCCTCGGCTCCATCCTATAGGGCCAAGCCCGCGGGCGGGCAAGCTGCGCCAGAGTGATGACACAATCACAGGAGATGATCGATGACGCGGGCAGAACCGGCCGGACAAGTCACGAACTCGTGCCCGAAAACGGTAATTCTGGGGGTGCTCCCTCTGACGGATATGCTACTCTGTCACATGAACCGGGGGACGATGCCCAAGCGAGGGAGATAACCTTGACCAGACGTCCTGTAATGGCACCGGTACGAGCAGTGTTTGCGGTGCTTTTATTGACTTTCGCGGTCGTCGCACGACCGGCTGTTGCGTTGGACATGCAACAGGCCGAGCGGGACGGCCAGATCGTGGCCGAGGCCCTGTCCATGGGGTCTCGCGGCGATTGGGGATCGGCCCAGCAATATGTGGCCGGGTCGGATCGCCTGGTCCAGGACATTGTCCTCTGGCGCAAACTGCGCACCGGGAACGGCAGTGCGGCCGAGTATCAGGACTACCTGTCGCGGCGCGGGACATGGCCCGGCCATGCGCAGCTGCGCCAGGTCGTCTATGGCGAGCGCTCGGGCGGTGGCAGCGCTGGCCTCGGTGGTTCGGCCCGCGAGAGCTGGCGCAGCTTCTCCCGCGCGTTCAAACGACGCCAGTACGACAAGGCGGGTGAGATCCTGCGCGCGGCCTCGAGCAGCGCGGCGGCGCTGGGCGCGCCCGAGGTCTGGGCCAAACGCCGCCTCTCGCTGGCCCGCCGTGCGGCGCGCGAGGGTTTTCACCAGGCGGCCTACGAGATGGCAGCGAACCATCATCTCAGCCCGGTGGTCGGCTATAGCTACGCCGATTGCGAGTGGGTCGCGGGCTGGGTTGCCCTGCGCAAGCTGAACCAGCCGCAGGTTGCAATCGGCCATTTCCGGAAATTCCGCGACGCGATCGAGACGCCGATTTCGGTGGGCCGCGGCGGGTACTGGCTGGGCCGGGCATATGAAGCCGCAGGAAATCAGGCCGAGGCCCGCCGCTGGTATGCCGATGCCGCGCGGTTCCAGACCTCGTTCTATGGACAGCTGGCTGCCCAGAAAATCGGCATGGCAGGAGACCAGCAACTGGCCCAGGGCGGTCTGCCGGACTGGCGCACCCACCCGGCGATGCGCGGTGACGACGTGCGGCTGGGCGCTACGCTCTACTACGCGGATCAGGACCGCCTTGCGATGGCGGTCTTCAACAGGCTGGGGCAGACGATGCCCGAAGGCGCGCTGGCGCCGCTGACGCGCATGGTCCTGGATCTCGGGCAGCCTCATTATGCGGTTCGGATCGCCAAGAAGGCCGCCCGGCGCGGCGTTGTGATCCACCCGGCCTACTATCCGCTGCACGAGATCTCGAAATACGCCACCAAGGTTGAGCCGGCCTTTGCATTGTCCATTGCCCGTCAGGAGACCGAGCTGAACCCGCGCGCGATCAGCCCCGCCGGGGCACGCGGGCTGATGCAGCTGATGCCGGGCACCGCGAAGAAGGTCGCGGGCTGGATCGGTGAGGAGTACTCGCGCGGCCGCCTGATCAACGATTGGCGCTATAATGTGCGTCTGGGCGAGACCTATCTGGCGCGGCGGACGGAACAGTTCTCGGGCTCGTACGTGATGGCGGCGGCGGCCTACAATGCAGGGGCTGGCCGGGTCGATCGCTGGAACGGCGAGTTTGGCGACCCGCGGACCGGGCAGATCGATATCCTCGACTGGATGGAGCAGATCCCCTTCAACGAGACCCGCAACTATGTGCAGCGTGTGATGGAGGGGCTTTACGTCTACCGCTCGCGCCTGTCGGGCCGGGCCGGACCCATGACCATCGAAGAGGACCTGCGCCGCGGGATCCGCTGATCTTTTGACCTGAACGCTGCTGTGCCTGATTGCGCCATCGGACCCAAGGGTCCGATGGCAAGACATCACCCCCGGTCCGTCGCCCTCCGGGCTGGACCGGGGCGCGGGCGCCACTGGCGAATGGTGCGCATTTCCGGCTAGGCAAGGGCGTGGGCGTCGGCCATGGTTGGCGCCTGAGATGACCGGAGGGACCGATGCCCATCACCACCTGTGTGTTCGATGCCTATGGCACGCTGTTCGATGTCGCCGCCGCGGCGCGGGAGGCTGCGGCGGAGGCGGGCCGCGAGGCCTTTGCGACACATTGGCCCGAGATCGCGCGGATCTGGCGCCTGAAGCAGTTGCAGTACACGTGGCTGCGCGCGACCGCCGGGGTGCATCAAGATTTCTGGACGGTCACGCAGGACGGGCTGGACTATGCATTGAAGGAAGTCGGGCTGGACGATCCCGATCTCCGTGCGCGGCTGCTGCAACTGTACTGGGAGCTGAGCTGTTACCCCGAAGTGCCGGGCATGCTGGCGGCCCTGAAGGCGGCGGGTCTGAACACCGCGATCCTGTCGAATGGCACGCCCGATATGCTGGACGGCGCCGTGTCTGGTGCGGGGATCGACGATGTGCTGGATGTCTCGCTCTCGGTGCAATCGCTGGGGGTCTTCAAGCCGGATCGCCGGGTCTATGGCCTTGTCGGCGAGTATTTCGGATGTGCCTCGCGTGAGGTGCTGTTCGTCTCGTCCAACTGCTGGGACGCATGCGCGGCCTCCGGGTACGGGTTCCGGGCGGTCTGGGCGAACCGTGCCGGCGAGCCGATGGACCGTTTGCCGTGGCGCCCTGCGGCGGTTGTCTCGGATCTGACATCAATTCCGGATATGGCGACATCATGAGCACTCAGATCGAAAAGACAGTGGACCAGGGCGAGGCGATCACCATCGCCGACATCCGCGCGGCGGCAAAGCGGCTGGAGGGGCATGCGCGCAAGACGCCGCTGCTGGAAAGCCCGTTCCTGAACGAGATCGCCGGGCGGCGTGTGCTGATCAAGCCCGAGTGCCTGCAACGTACCGGTTCGTTCAAGTTCCGCGGTGGCTGGTCTGCCCTGTCCGCCCTGTCGCCCGAGGATCGGGAGCGCGGTGTCATCGCGTATTCGTCGGGAAACCATGCACAAGGCGTGGCGCATGCGGCGGAATTGCACGGCGTGCCCGCCGTCATCGTGATGCCCGAGGACGCGCCCCAGCTAAAGCTGGCCAACACCCGGGCGCACGGGGCCGAGGTTGTGACCTATGACCGGGTCAATCGCGAAAGCCGGGAGGCGATCGGTGAGGCAATCGCTGCTGAGCGCGGCCTGACGCCGATCCGGCCCTATGACGAGCCGATGGTTATGGCGGGACAAGGCACCTGTGGCCTCGAGATCGCGGCGCAGGCCCGCGAGGCCGGTGTCGAAAAAGCGGATGTTCTGGTTTGCTGCGGCGGCGGTGGCCTTGCCTCGGGCATTGCGCTTGCACTCGAGACCGAGGCTCCCGGGATGCGCGTGCGCCCCGTCGAACCCGAGACGAGCGATGATGTGCGCCGCTCGCTTGCATCGGGGCAGCGGGAGCGGAACGACGGCCCGATTCGGTCGATCTGCGATGCGATCGTGACGCCGCAACCGGGGGAGCTGACCTTTCCCGTGCTGCAGCGACTGTGCGGGCCGGGCCTGGCGGTGTCTGACGACGAGGCGCTGCGCGCCATGGCCGCGATCTTCCTGCGTCTGAAGCTGGTCGCGGAACCCGGCGGTGCGGTCGCGGTGGCGGCAGCGCTGTTCCGGGGCGATCAGATCGAAGGCGACGCCGTGATCTGCACGATTTCGGGCGGCAACGCGGATCCGGCGATGTTTGCCAAAGCACTGGCCCTGCCAGCCTAGGGGCCGCCGTCCCGCAGACCATGGGAGCCTGGCGATGGCCTTCACAATCGCGACCTTCAACGTCAAGAACCTGATCGGGCCGGACAAGGTCTACTACCCGTTCGAGAAGCTGACGCCCGAGGCCTATGCCTGGAAGCGCGACTGGCTGTCGGACCAGTTGCTCCAGATGGATGCCGACATCGTCGGGTTTCAGGAGATCTTCGACGAGCCAAGCCTGCGCGATGTGATCGCCGAGTGCGATGCGAAGGGCATCGAGATCAACGAGATCAGCCAGCCCGGGCGCGACAAGAAGTACCGCCGCCGGGCGCTCTACCGGAACCTGCGCTATCGCTCGTATGACAACGCGACGCTGCTCTACGCGCCGAACATGCACTCGGTCGAGGAGGATGGCAGGCGCCGCCCCGGGCTGGCGATGATCTCGCGCCATCCGGTGATCGAGCACGACGCCATCCAGGACATCTCGGACGATCCGATCGAGACGCCGCTGGCGCAACTTGGCGGGGCCGAGGCCGGATCATGGCGTCTGACCAGCCTGTCCAGGCCGATCCAGCGCGTGGTGATCGAAGCGGACAACACGCCGATCACGGTCTTCAACGCCCATCTGAAGTCCAAGCATGGCGAGGTTTATCCGGGTCCCGATGGGGTGCGGGCGGAGGACAATCTGCTCGACTTTGATCCGTTCGGGCGAGCCTTCGGAGCGCTGCGCTCGACGCTGCGCCGGATGGGAGAGGCGCTGGTCCTGCGCCGGCTGATCCTGGCGGAACTGGCGACCGGTCGCCCGGTGATCGTTCTGGGCGACATGAACGATGCGGCGAACTCGGTCTCGTCCGAGATCCTGACCGGCGAAGAGCCGTTCAAGAACTACGCCTGGATGCGGCGCCATGACGCCAAGCGCGAGAACGACCGGTACGCGGATGCGGAAAACGATCAGATCCAGGAGGCTGTGCGCGCGGTTCGCCTGAAATCGGCGGAGACGATGTTCACCCGGCGGGCCCGGCGCGACATGATCTATACGGCCAGTTTCAATGGCGTCTACGAGAGCATCGATCTGATACTGCTCAGCCGCCACTTTCAGGATGGCGAGGATGGGCAGACCGGGCAGCTCGACTACCTGCAGTGCTTCAACGACCATCTGACGGATGGCAGCTTCGAGGAAGCGCCCTACAACAAGCTCGCCTCGGATCACGGACAGCTGGTTGCGACGCTGAGTTGGATCTGACGGTCCCGGCGATGTGAAACCGGCGTGGTTCGTGCGGCGCCGCGTAGGGTGCGTCCGTGACGCACCCTTCTGGACGCTAGTCGAACACCAGGCGATATTTGACCACCCGATTGTTCCCGCTGTCCGAGATCCAGAGCGTCTCGCCGTCAGTCTCGACACCCTCCGGTGTCGTGAAAACGCCCGGACCCCGTCCCGGCTCGCCCGTGCCCAGCACCAGGTCGACCCGGCCGATTGCACTGATCACCAGCACCCGGTGACTGTTCTTGTCCGCCGCAATCACTGTGCCGTCCTCGAGCACGTCCTGATAGCGCACCCCGTTGAAGTGGAACGGCGGCCCGGACCACTCCTGCTTGACCGCCAGATCCGGCGACACGAGCAACATGCGATTGTTCCCGGAATCGGAAAGCCAGATGTTGCCATAGGGCGCCAGTTCGACATCGTGCGGCGCAGACAGGCCGACCAGTTCGGCCACGATCCGGCCGTTCTCGATCGCGACGAGATTGTTCGACCAGGCGCCCGCCACGTAGATGCGCCCGTTCGGGTGGACCAGCACGCCCTCCGGTCCATCGAAGCCGCCGCTGATCCGGTCGACCAGTGTCGCGTTCGCTCCGTCCAGGTCCCAGACCGAGACGAGGCCAAGCCGGGTTTCGGCCACATACGCCCGGCCATCCTCGGCAATGTCGATATCATGCGTTCCGGCCGGCCCTCCTGTGGTGAAGCTGCCGACCGTCTCCAGCGTTTCGGAATCCAGAACGGCAACCCGGTCGTTGCCCAGATCCGCGACATAGAGAAACCGGCCGTCAGGCGACAGTTTCAGATCATGCGGGTTGTCCAGATCCGTTGTGCTCGCGCCCAGGAATTCGGCCTTCGGGCCCGCCACGCCCGGACTTGGCACCAGAGCGATCATCGCAATCAGGGCTGCACAGGCAATCGCTGCGCACTGCGGGGAGACGCGCATGGGGACCTCATTCTTGACGCGCGCAAATCCTATCACGTCGCTGGTGAGCAATCGATAAATCGGCGAACATCCTGCGCTTGCCGGGTTGGGTGGGACCGCTAGACTGCCCGCAAAGAGAGGGGAGCGCCATGTCCAACGATCCGCTGTTGCAGCCCTATCAGCTGAAGCATCTGACCCTGAAGAACCGGATCATGTCGACGGCGCACGAGCCGTCCTATTCCGAGGACGGGATGCCCAAGGACACGTACCGGCTTTATCATGCCGAGAAGGCCAAGGGCGGGATCGCCATGACCATGACGGCAGGGTCCGCCTTGGTGGCCGAGGACAGCCCGGCCGCCTTCGGCAATCTGCATGCCTACAAGGACGAGATTGTCCCGTGGCTGAAGCGGCTGACCGATGACTGCCATGAACACGACTGCAAGGTGATGATCCAGCTCACGCACCTTGGGCGGCGCACCATGTGGAACCATTCGGACTGGCTGCCGGTGGTCTCGGCCTCTCCGGTCCGGGAACCCGCGCACCGCGCGTTCCCCAAGGAGGCCGAGGACTGGGACATCGCCCGCATCGTGACCCGCTATGCCGAGGCCGCCGAGCGGATGCAGGCCGCCGGTCTCGATGGCATCGAGCTTGAATGCTACGGCCACCTGATCGACGGGTTCTGGTCTCCGCTTACGAACCAGCGGGACGATGACTATGGCGGCTCGCTCGACAACCGACTGCGCTTTGTTCGCGAGATCCTCTCGTCGATCAGAGCCAAGGTCGGGCCCGCGTTCATTGTCGGCCTGCGCATGGTTGCGGACGAGGACCAGCCGGGCGGGTTGACCAAGCAAGACGGGATCGAGATCGCACGGCGCATGGTTGCGACCGGTCATGTCGATTTCCTCAACATTATCCGCGGGATGGTCGACAGTGAAAACCATCTCGCCGATGTGATCCCGCTGCAGGGGATGACCGCCTCGCCGCATCTCGATTTCGCAGGCGAAATCCGGGCGGCGACCAAGTTCCCGGTCTTTCACGCCGCCCGGATCAACGATGTCGCCACGGCACGCCATGCAATCGCCGAGGGCAAGCTCGACATGGTCGGGATGACCCGCGCCCACATCGCCGATCCGCATATCGTCAGGAAGGTGACCGAGGGGCGCGAGGCGTCCATCCGGCCATGCGTCGGCGCGACCTACTGCCTTGGCCGGATCTATGAGGGGCATGGCGCGCTCTGCATCCACAACGCGGCGACGGGGCGCGAGAAGTTCATGCCGCAAACGATCCCGCCCGCCGAGACGGCAAAGCGGATCGTGGTCGTGGTCGGGGCTGGCCCCGCAGGCCTCGAGGCCGCCCGGGTCGCAGCCGAACGCGGGCACCGCGTCACACTGATGGAAGCGCAAGACCAGCCCGGCGGCCAGATCCGGCTGATCGCGCGCACAAAGCGCCGGGCCGAGATGATCGGCATTGTCGACTGGCGCATCGCCGAACTCGAACGCCTTGGGGTCGAGATGCACTTCAACACCTATGCCGACATGGGCGACGTCACTGCCGAAGATCCGGATGTGGTGATCATCGCCACAGGGGGTATTCCGCACACGGATGTCTGCACCGGGTCCGATCTGGTCACCTCGTCGTGGGAGATCCTGTCCGGCGATGCCAAACCGGGCGCCGAGGTGCTCGTCTTCGACGATCACGGCCAGGAGCACGGGCTTCAGGCGACCGAGATGCTGGCGGACGCCGGCAGCCGCGTCGAGTTCGTCACGCCAGAGCGCAGTCTCGGCTCGGATGTTTCGGGCCTGAACGCTGTGCCCTATCAGCGGTCGTTCGCCGCGCGCGATGTGCGGGTGACGATCAACACCGGGCTTCAGGCCGTGGCGCGGTGCGGCAACCGGCTGGTCGCGACCCTCGGTACCGAATACGCCGACCGGACCTGGGAGCGGGAGGTCGACCAGATCGTCGTCGAGCATGCCACCACGCCCGCCGACGAGCTCTACTTCGATCTCAAACCGCTGTCCCGCAATCTTGGCGAGGTCGATCAACGCGCGCTGATCGCCGGGACGCCGCAGACCATCGCGACCAATCCCGACGGCACATTCCAGCTCTTTCGCATCGGGGACGCGGTCGCGGCCCGCAACATCCATGCGGCGATCTATGACGCCCTTCGGCTTGTCAAAGATCTCTGATGCGCTCCTCCCACCCGTCCGATGCTCCTGCCCCTTGGTACAACTTGCCCCTTTCTGTGACCGCGCCCATGCGCTATGCGGCGCGGCAACAGACCACCATCTGAGACCGGGGAGCGCGGCATGGTTGAGCAACTCAACGCCAGGCTAGAGAGCAAACAGGCGCGGATCGGCGTGATCGGCCTCGGCTATGTCGGGCTGCCGCTGATCATGCGTCTGGCCGAGGCGGGCTTTCCGACCGCGGGGTTCGACATCAACGAGGCGCATATCGCCGGTCTGATGGCCGCGCAGAGCCCGTTCAACCATATCGGCGATGATGCTATCGCGGCGCTGGTTGACACGGATTGTTTCATGACCTCTGACTTCGCCCGGGTCGCCGAGGTGGATGCCGTCCTGATCTGCCTGCCGACCCCGCTCGACAAGCACCGCCAGCCCGATCTCAGTTACGTCACCCGCTCGATGGAGACGATCCTGCCATACCTGCACGGGCAGATGCTGATCTCCCTCGAAAGCACCACGTGGCCCGGGACGACCGAGGAAGTGCTCCAGCCGATGGTCGAGGGCGCCGGCCTGACCGTGGGCCAGGACGTTGCGCTGGTCTTCTCACCCGAACGCGAAGATCCCGGCAACAAGCACTTCACCCTGCGCCAGATCCCCAAAGTGGTGGGCAGTGTGACGCCTGCCTGCCTGAAGGCCGGGGAGCTGCTTTACGGCGCGATTGTCGATCAGGTCGTGCCGGTCTCCTCGACCCGCGCGGCGGAGCTGACGAAATTGCTCGAGAACATCCAGCGCTCGGTGAACATCGGCCTGATGAACGAGATGAAGACCATCGCGCAGGCCATGGACATCGACATCTTCGAGGTGATCGGCGCCGCGGCGACCAAGCCCTTCGGCTTCACGCCCTACTATCCCGGACCGGGTCTGGGTGGGCACTGCATCCCGATCGACCCGTTCTACCTCACCTGGAAGGCGCGCGAGTACGGTGTGAACACCCGGTTCATCGAGCTTTCGGGGGAGATCAACGGCGCCATGCCGCGGCTGGTGGTCGATGCGCTGGCCAAGCGCCTGTCCGAAGTCTCGGGCAAGGCGCTGCGGGGTGCGTCCGTGCTGGTTGTCGGGCTCGCCTACAAGAAGAACGTCAACGACCTGCGCGAAAGCCCGGCGCTTGAGATCCTCGAATTGCTGAAACACGCAGGCGCCGACTTTGCCTACGCTGATCCCTACTGCCCGGAGATCCCGCCAACCCGCGAGCACGCGGCGCTGGCTGGCATGACCTCGACCGCGACGGACAGCCGCCGTTGGGACGCGATGGTGGTGGTCACGGATCATGACGGCGTCGACTATCAGGCGATCCTCGACCACGCCGACCTGATCATCGACACCCGCAACGTCTATGGCCGGGCCGAGCGCGAGGCCGCAGGCAAGATTTTCATCGCCTGACCCGGCGCGCGTAGGGTGCGTCCGTGACGCACCCATCGCAACAGAGGCCCGCCAATGGACACCCAGCGCGCGTTGCAATTTTAGGTGAATTTTAAGGATCCGGGCGTAGACACACCCCCGCTAGAGCATTTTCGGATCAATCTGGCTCGTATCCAGAGTTTGTGAAGTAGTTTGCGCACTCAGCCGGGCTGAAAG
>JBCBOR010000097.1:0-15067 GCA_039821125.1 Pseudomonadota bacterium | reverse complement strand
CCCGGCGTGCAGACCCTGATCGGGCGCGTGAACGACCGGCGCGTGGTGACCTACGGGTTCTCTCGTCAGGCTGATATCCGGGCCGAGAATGTCGGCTATGTCGATGGTCACATGCAGTTCGATGTCGTGCTGCGCCCCGGGTTCGATGGCGAGGACGAGACACGGCACGACGGAATGATCCTGCCAATGCCGGGCGAGCACAACGTTCTCAACGCACTGGCGGCCATCGGTGCTGCGAGAGAGCTGCAGATCGGGTTCGACGATCTGCGCTCGGGCTTGGCCGCGTTCAACGGGGTCAACCGGCGCTTTACCAAGGTCGGCGAATGGCAGGGTGCAACGATCATCGATGACTACGGCCACCACCCGGTCGAGATCGAGGCGGTGCTCAAAGCGGCTCGTTCGGCCACCCAAGGCAAGGTGATCGCGATCCACCAGCCGCACCGGTTCAGCCGGCTGCACGATCTCTTTGCCGAGTTCTGCGGCTGCTTCAACGATGCCGATGTCGTGGCGATCACCGATGTCTTCGCGGCAGGCGAAGAGCCGATCGAGGGTGTGTCCCGCGATTCGCTTGTCGGCGGTTTGCGGGCGCACGGGCACCGTCAGGCGTTCGCCCTGAAGGCTCCGGATGGCCTTGCGGCGTTCGTCGCCGATCACGCGACCGATGGCGATATCGTGGTCTGCCTTGGGGCGGGGTCGATCTCGGCATGGGCAAACGCGCTGCCCGGCGAGCTTGCTGGGCGCTAGGGCGTCTGGCCCTGACACTGCCCGCTCCCCGCTCCCCGCTCCCCGCGGCCCGCTCCCGGCTCCTTGTCTGCGACGTGGCGTTATCTCTCTGAGTTGCTGTTTCGCGTGATTTTAGGGATACCTTTCCTGTTGGGTGGTTTGCTGAGGGACGTATCGCGGGGCAGCCCGTAAATCTGCCATTTATGCGCGAAACACGTTAAACCGGTGAGAGTGGACGGGAATCGGAGAGGGTGATGCTGCCGGGTTTGATCCTATGGGACATGTTTTTGTTGTCCCTCGAGATCCTTGCCGAGCCGCTGGGCCTCGCGGCGGTTGCCGCGTTGATGGTCGTCTTTGCCGCGGCGCGGGTTTTCCTTGGGCGGTACTGGCAGTTTCAGATTGCGCTGCTTCTCTCGCTCGGTGGAACCGTCTTCATTTTTGCGCAGTTCAGCACAAGTGCCTGGGGATCAGGCCTGATGGTGTTCTTCCTGCCCAGTCAGATTGCGATCTGGGGCGTTTATGCGCTGATCGCCATCGCGGCCGCAGGATGGGACGCCCGGCGCCGCGCGTGAGCACAGTGTCGATGTCAGATGTGCGCGGGCGCCTGACGCCCGACCGTCCCTTGGCGGATCTGACATGGCTGAGGGTCGGCGGCCCGGCAGAGTGGCTCTTCCAGCCTGCAGACGCCGCGGATCTGGCGGCGTTTCTTGCCGCGTTGGAGCCGGGTATCGCGGTCACGCCTCTGGGTGTGTGCTCCAACCTGATCATTCGCGATGGCGGATTGCCCGGTGTGGCGATCCGGCTGGGGCGCGGGTTCAACGGCATCGAGTTTCTCGATGATCACCGTTTGCGGGCCGGTGCGGCAGCGCTGGATGCGCACGTTGCCAAGCGTGCGGCAGAGGCCGGGATTGCCGGGCTCGAGTTTCTGCGGACCATTCCCGGCGCCATCGGCGGTGCGGTAAAGATGAACGCCGGGTGCTATGGCAGCTATGCTGCCGATGTGGTCGAGGAGGTGACATTGCTCGACCGCCAGGGGCGCGAACAGCGGGTCGCGGGCGCCGATCTCGGGTTCGCCTACCGGTCGTCGACCGTGCCGGATGACTGCGTGATCCTGTCTGCGGTGTTGCGCGGAGCACCGGGCGAACCCGCCGCGATCACCGCCCGGATGGACGATGCGTTGGCGAAACGCGCTGCGTCGCAACCCGTTGATGAGCGCTCGGCCGGGTCAACCTTTCGCAATCCGGCGGGCTATTCCTCGACCGGGAAGGCGGATGATCCGATGGATCTCAAGGCCTGGAAGCTGATCGACGATGCGGGATGCCGCGGATTGCGCCGCGGCGGCGCGCAAATGTCCGAGAAACACCCCAATTTTCTGATCAATACGGGCGGCGCGACAGCCGAGGATCTGGAGGAACTCGGCGAGGACGTCCGCACCCGTGTGAAATCCCAATCCGGCTACGATTTGACTTGGGAAATTCGAAGGATCGGGGTTAAGGTGCCACTGTAGCGAGGCGTTTGAGCCGCGCTTACCGAATCACCCGGAAAACCGGGGGTCGGAGCAGAGTTGAGGGCGCGGATGTCGGGCAGGACATTCAATCGCGTCGTGGTGCTGAAGGGTGGCTTGTCGGCCGAGCGGGATGTTTCGCTCGTGTCCGGGGCCGAATGTGCAGCGGCGCTCGGTCGCGTCGGGTATGACGTGACGGAAATCGACGCGGGCGAGGGCCTGGCGTCGGACCTCGCGGCTGCGCGCCCAGATGTTGTCTTCAATGCATTGCATGGCCGCTGGGGCGAGGATGGCTGTGTCCAGGGCATGCTGGAGTGGATGCGCATCCCGTATACGCATTCCGGGGTGCTGGCCTCATCGCTTGCGATGGACAAGGAACGGACCAAGGCGGCCTATGCGGTGGCTGGGCTTCCGACTGCCGAGGGTCGACTGGTCGGCCGGGCGGAGGTCGAGGGGTCGCATCCGATGGCGCCGCCCTATGTGGTCAAGCCCTACAACGAAGGCTCGTCCGTCGGGATCTACATTGTCAGTGAGAATGCCAACGGCCCGGCCAAGCTGGAGGCCGAAGCGCCCGACGTTCTGATGGTTGAGAAATTCATCCCGGGCCGCGAGCTGACCACGGCCGTGATGGGCGACCGTGCACTGGCGGTCACGGACATCATCGCCTCCTCCGGCTGGTACGATTACCACGCAAAGTATGCCGAGGGCGGCTCGCGCCATGTGGTGGATGACAGCGTGCCGGAGGAGATCCGCGCGGCCTGTCTCGACTATGCCCTGCGGGCGCATCACGCGCTGGGCTGCCGCGGCTGCAGCCGGACGGACTTTCGTTGGGACGAGAGCCGGGGCCTCGACGGTCTCGTTCTGCTCGAGACGAACACGCAGCCCGGGATGACCCCGACCTCGCTGGCGCCGGAGCAGGCAGCGCATGTTGGTGTCAGCTTCGAGGAGCTCTGCGCCTGGCTGGTGGAGGACGCATCATGTTCAAGATGACCTCCAGCAAGCCCAAGCGCCCGGTCGTGAACGTCGAGCGGACGGAGGCGCCGGCGCCGCGCATCTTGAAGATGCTGATGGATCTGCGGCCCGATTGGCAGCGCGAGGCGAACCGCGCCCCGGGGCCATCGAAACTGATGTACCGGCTGACTCGCAGCTGGAAAAAGAAATGGCTCAGGAACGCTGCCCTGATCGGGTTGCCCGTCGTGGTGTTCGTGCTGATCAGTGCGCGGATCGTGACTGATCCCATCGTGCAGCGGATCGCTGGTGAACAGTATCAAGCGTTCGTTGCGGCCCTGTCCGAGCGGCCCGAATTTGCCGTACGCGGTGTCAACGTGGCCGGCGCGTCGCAAGGGCTGAAGGCGCAGATCATGGAGGCGATCGACCTCGGCCCGGATGCCTCCTCGCTGTCTGTCGACGTGGCCGACTTGCAGATCATGATCGGTGCTTTGCCGCCGGTGAAACGGGCCCATGTCGTGCTGTCGCCCGATGGTGTGCTTCAGATCGATGTCCGTGAGCGGATTGCCGAAGCGCTTTGGCGCGATCCCCAGGGCGCACTCTGGCTGGTGGACCGCGAAGGGGTCAGCATTGCGCGTGTGGCCGACCGAGCGGCGCACCCGCATTTGCCTGTCGTGCTGGGCGAAGGTGCGCCCGATGCGATGGATGAAGCGCTGGCGCTCTTTCGCAGCGTGCCCGATCTGACGCCGCGCCTGCGGGCCATCGTGCGCATTGGCAAACGCCGGTGGGATATCGCGCTCGACAAGAACTTGCGGATCCTGTTGCCCGAGCAGCGCCCCGTCGATGCCTTGCAGAGGGTCATGGCACTGCACTACGGCGAGGAGATTCTGGACCGTGATCTGCTGGCGGTGGACATGCGGATCTCGTCACGCCCGACCCTGAGAATGCATCCGGAGGCGGTCGAGGCTTTGCGCCTGCGTGCCGTTGCGGGAGAGGGGGAGGAGACATGAACTTCGCCCGGGTCGAAAGCTATCGCAACATGCGCGGACGGCTGCACGCGGCGTTGAAACGCGGGCGACTGGCGGTGCTGGATATCGGGTCCACCAAGATCACCTGCCTCGTCCTGCGGGTCGATCCGGCCCGTCTGGCCGAGGCGGAAGCCAAGGAACAGGCTGGCGTTGCAGCCTTTGGCGCCATCGAGGTTGCCGGTGCACGCACGGTGCAGGCTCGCGGTGTCCGGCGCGGAGAGATCGTGGATATGGAGGAGGTCTGCCGGGCCATCCGGCTGGCGCTTCTCAACGCCGAGCGTATGGCGGCGCCCAAGGTTGAGCGGGTCGATCACGTGATCGTCTCATTCTCCGGCGGCAGCCCTGCCAGCGCCATGACGGAAGCCGAGATCGAGACGGAGACCGGACAGGTCACCGAGCGCGATCTATCCGCGGTGCTGGCCGCATGTCCCGAGCCGCCGATTGGTGAGGGGCGGCAGATCCTGCACGCGCAACCCTGCGAGATCACGCTGGACTATCAGAGCGGTGTGACCGACCCACGCGGGATGACGGCGCGCCACCTGTCGGTCGCCATGCACGTTGTCACGGCGGACAGCCGGGCTTTGGCCAACCTGACCGAATGTATCCGGCGTTGTGATCTTGATCTGGCGGGCATTGTCTCGGCGCCCTATGCGAGCGCGCTGTCGGCTCTGGTCGAGGACGAACAGCGCGCAGGATCGGTCTGCATCGACATGGGCGGCGGCGGAACCTCGTTTGCGGTCTTTCTGCGTGATCACCTCATGTGTGTCGATCATGTGCGCTATGGCGGCAGCCATGTCACCGGCGACATCGCGGCTGGGCTGATGATGAGCCAGGCGACGGCCGAACGGATCAAGACGCTCTATGGCGGGGTGATCTCGACCGGCGCTGATGACCGTGAGCTGATCGATGCGCCCCGGATCGGCGAGGAAGACCAGCCGGACCGGCGTCAGATCTCGCGCGGCATGCTGATCGGCGTGATCCGCCCCCGGATCGAGGAGACCTTGCGCCTGGTCAAGGCACGGCTGGACCAGATCGGGATCCAGGATATGCCGGGCTCGGGCCTCGTGCTGACCGGCGCGGCGAGCCAGCTACAGGGCGTCGACGAACTCGTCACCCATGTCATGGGCCGCCGCCCGCGCATCGGACGCCCGATGCGGATTGCCGGACTGCCGCAATCGTTGAGCGGGCCCGACTACGCGACTGCCGTCGGTCTGGCCATGTACGCCATGAGCCCGCATGACGAGCTCTGGGATTTCGAAGCACCGCGCTCTGGCGCAAGAGGCCGGGCGGGCGAGATGTTCCGATGGCTCAAAAAGGCGTGGTAAGGGGGCTTGAGGTGGCGCGTAACGCGCAATTGAACGTGACCCGGAGGTTGATTTCGGTTAACCTACCGTCAACAAAACAAGAACCGACCAAAAACAAGACTCGCGATGTCGGCGCGACGAGGCAGGCAAAAACAAGCACGAAGAGGCAGAAACCATGGCATTGAATTTATGTGAGCCGGACGAGCACGAACTGCGTGCGCGTATCACCGTCTTTGGCGTTGGTGGCGCAGGCGGCAACGCCGTGAACAACATGATCGAAAAGCATCTGGAGGGTGTCGATTTCATCGCCGCCAATACGGATGCCCAGGCGCTGGCACATTCGCGCGCGCCGCGGACGATCCAGCTTGGCACCGGGGTGACCCGCGGGCTGGGTGCCGGGTCGAAGCCCGAGGTCGGCCTGCACGCCGCCGAGGACTCGATCGAGGAAATCTGCGAGCAACTCGACGGTTGTCATATGTGCTTCATCACGGCCGGGATGGGCGGTGGTACCGGCACCGGGGCGGCGCCGATCGTGGCGCGCGCTGCGCGTGAGATGGGCATCCTGACTGTCGGCGTTGTGACCAAGCCCTTCCACTTCGAGGGTAACCGGCGCATGGCGGTGGCTGAAGCAGGCGTCGATCAGATGCAGCAGGTCGTCGATACGCTGATCGTCATCCCGAACCAGAACCTGTTCCAGGTCGCGTCCGAGCGCACGACTTTTGTCGAGGCGTTCCAGATGGCCGACGATGTGCTCTACCAGGGTGTGCAGGGCGTGACCGATCTGATGGTCCGGCCCGGCATGATCAACCTCGACTTCGCCGATGTTCGCTCGGTGATGGAGGAGATGGGCAAGGCGATGATGGGCACCGGCGAGGCCGAGGGCGACACCCGGGCCATCGACGCTGCCGAGAAGGCCATCGCCAACCCGTTGCTGGACGAAGTCAGCCTGAAAGGCGCGCGCGGCGTGCTGATCAACATCACGGGCGGCTACGATCTGACCCTGTTCGAGATGGACGAAGCGGCCAATCGGATCAAGGAAGAGGTCGACGGTCAGGCGATGATCAAGTTTGGCTCGGCCATCGATCCGGACATGGAAGGCAAGATGCGCGTCTCGGTCGTTGCCACCGGCATCGATGCCGAGGCCGTGCATGCCCGCCCGCCTTCGGAAGCGCCGACGCGCCGGCGTCCGGTCGAGACGGATGCCGGCATGCTTTCGGCGATCCGTGGTCAGCGCAAGGCCGATCCGGAGCCGGTTGCCGAAGCGCCCGTTATGGAAGCTGAGGTCGAAGAACCGGCCGCCGCCGAAGTGACCGCTGAGGCCGAGCCGATCCAGGCCGATGTCTGGGACGTGCCAGAGGAGGACCCCGTCGAGACGGTCGAAGCGGCGGAACCCGAGCCGACCCCGGCGCCTGCACCGCGGCGCGACCCCGAGCTTGTTCCCGAGCCGCAAACCGCCGCGCACAGCGACGAAAGCCGCCTTGCCGTCGCCCCGTCGCCCAACGATATCCGGGCTCGGGCCGAGGAAGTGCGCCAGCGTGCACTTGCTGCCCGCGCCCGGAAGGAGAACGAGCGCCGGTCGCCGGTTGCCTATGACACCGATGAACCGGCTCTGTTCGAGTTGGACGAGCGCTCCATTGGACAGGATCCGGCGGAACAGCGTCCGGCCGCACGAATGGCAGCGGAGGCGTCAGCGCCTGCGTCGCTCTCCGATGCTCCGTCCGAGCAGTCCGGTCGCGGTGGTCTCTTCACCATCAACAAACTGATCCACCGGGTGGCGGGCAATGCTGCGGCCGAGGAACGTCCCGCTCCGGCAGAGCGCGCAGAACCTGCGATGCGTGATCTGGATGAGGATGGCAGCGACATCCCGGCATTCCTTCGCCGGCAGGCCAACTGACACAAATTTCGGGGCGCTGAGATCGGCGCTCCGACCCTGTCTCTTCGATGCACTTGGCCGTCCCTCGGGGCGGCCATTTTTCGTTGTGGCGTCGGAACTTGGCAGGTGTGCCGTTCCTATGTTGCAAAGCGTCATAAAGCGTGACTTGAGGGGCGCCGAGCCAAACTGTAGATATTATGCAACAGACGAGCCATTGTCGGTCGGACATGCACACAGCAGTGATCGTCAGCAGATGGCCGAGGCACGGGGCAGTTAAGTCAATGCTTAGAACACTGAATACGACGATCGCGTTAACCGGCGTCGGTCTGCATGGCGGTGAGCACGTCGATCTAACGATCGCTCCGGCTGCATTCGGCAGCGGGATCGTCTTCGTGCGGTCCGATCTGATTGAAGCGGGCGCTGAAGCGGCCACGGCCTTGATCCCGGCGCGCTATGATCTTGTCACGGACACGCGGCTCTGCACGCGGCTGACCAACGAGCATGGTACGTCGATCGGAACGGTCGAGCACTTGATGGCGGCGCTCGCCGGCTGCGGCGTGACCGACGTGGAAATCACTGTCAGTGCGCCGGAAGTGCCGATCATGGATGGCTCGTCCGAGCCATTCGTGCATGCGTTGATCGAGGCGGGGTTCGCCGACAGCGACCGCGCTTGCCCGGCGATCCGTATCCTCAAGCCTGTTCGGGTCGAGTTGGATGGCAAAATCGCCGAATTGCGGCCCGCCGACCGGTTCGAGATCGATTTTCGGATCGAGTTCGACGACGACGCCATCGGGACTCAGGAAGAGTGCCTCGAGATGGTCAACGGCGCATTTGTCCGTCACCTCAGTGATTGCCGGACGTTCGGCAAGCTGAAGGAAGTCGAATACATGCGCTCGCTCGGTCTTGCGCGGGGCGGCAGCCTGCAGAACGCGATTGTGATTGATGAGGGCCGGATTCTGAACCCGGAGGGCCTGCGCCGTCCGACAGAGTTCGTGCGCCACAAGATCCTTGATGCGGTTGGCGATCTCGCGCTGGCCGGGGCTCCGATCATCGGTCGCTACTGCGGTGTGAAATCGGGTCACGATATGACCAACCGCCTGTTGCATGCGCTGTTCGATCAGCCGGGTGCTTGGACTTGGGACACGCTCGAGGAGGGTCAGGGCATGGGCGGTGTCATGACCGCGCCTGCACGTGATCGCGTGGCTTCAAATCTTTCCCATGCCGAGGCCGTGGCGGTCTAGAACGCCTTTCCCTCGCTGATCCGACACAGTATGGTAGCCGGAGACCGCGCAGACAACGCTCTGATGGCGGTGTCTGGCAGGCATTAACAGTGATGGAGTTCAGGCAGATGGCGTTCCGGCGCATACCCTCCGTAATGGTGATGATCCTGACCGCTGGCATTCTGGCGGGCTGCAGTTCGATCTTCGGCGACGACGAGGACGAGGTGATCCCGGTCGAGAACCGCTCGGCGCGCGAGATCTTCGATGCGGCTCAGGTCCAGCTAGATGATGGCGAGCCCATCAACGCGGCCAAGGGTTTTGACGAGATCGAGCGGCTGTTCCCGTTCTCGCAGCTTGCCAAGCGCGCGATCATCATGTCGGCCTATTCCTACTATCAGGGCAGCGACTTCCCGGCGGCGCGAGCTTCGGCGAAGCGCTATCTCGATCTCTATCCGTCGGACACCGATGCGCCCTATGCTCAGTACCTGATTGCACTGACCTACTACGACAACATCGTCGATATCGGCCGTGATCAGGCCATGACGAAGAATGCCCTGCAGGAGCTGACCGAGCTGACGCGGCGCTATCCTGACAGTGAGTTCGCGCGCGACGCCGGTCTGAAGATCGACCTGACGAACAATCACATCGCGGGCAAGGAGATGGAAATCGGCCGCTACTATCTGAAGCGCGGTCATTTCACGGCGGCGATCAACCGGTTCCGGGTGGTGCTGGAGAAGTATCAGACAACCGCACATACGCCAGAAGCGCTGCACCGGCTGGTCGAGGCTTATCTGTCGCTGGGTCTTGAACGCGAAGCACAGGTCACTGCCGCTGTGCTCGGCCACAACTTCGTGGGTGAGGAGTGGTACGCCGCGTCCTACGCGCTGCTCGAAGGCAGGGATCTGCGGCCAGCGTCCGAGGAGGACGCCTGGTATGACAGCATCTATCGTCAGGTGTTCGAGGGCGGCTGGCTCTAGCGCCGGCGCCGGGCACCCCACAATGCTGCGGGCCCTGTCGATCCGTGAAATCGTTCTGATCGAACGGCTGGATCTCGAGTTCCAGAACGGTCTGAATGTGCTGACCGGCGAGACCGGGGCGGGCAAGTCCATTCTGATGGACGCGCTCGGCTTCGCGCTCGGGCGCAAGGTGCGCCGGGATCTGCTGCGTGCGGGAGCGTCCGACGGCTCTGTGACCGCGACATTCGAGATCGACCGCGGCCATCCCGTGGAAGCGCTTCTCGCCGAGCTGGATCTGCCGCTCGAGGATGGTGAACTGATCCTGCGCCGCGCGGCTTCTGCCGAGGGTCCCTCGCGGGCTTTCGTCAACGACCGGCGGGTCAGTGCCGATGCGCTTGGCCGGATCGGGGCGCTGTTGGTGGAAGTGCACGGTCAGCACGATGACCGTGGGTTGCTGAATGCCCGTGCGCACCGGCCGCTGCTGGACCAGTTCGGTGAACTTGGTGCGGCAGTCGAGCGATGCCGCGGGGCCTGGCGGACCTGGCGCGATGCGGTTTCGGCGGTTGAGGAGACCCGAACGGCCCTCGCCGACGCGGCCACGGATGCGGACTTCCTGCGGCACAGTCTTGAAGAGTTGGAAGCGCTTGCGCCGGAAGCCGGCGAGGATGAGCAACTCGATGCGGAACGGCGGCTGATCAAGCAGGCGGGAAACCTGACCGGAGAGCTGGCAAAAGCCTCGGCGCAGCTCTCGACAGATGGGGCGGAGGGCGCGCTGGGCGAGGCGCTCGGGCGCCTGACATCACTGGCGCCGCAGATCGAGGGCCGGCTGGATGCGACCATCGATGCGATAGACCGCACGCTGGCAGAGCTTGCGGAGGCACAGGCGGGCCTGACGGATCTTCTCGATGCACTGCAGTTCGATCCGGGCCGGTTGGAGGAAGTCGAGGACCGGCTCTTCGCCATTCGCGGGCTTGCCCGCAAGCATGATGTGCAGCCGGATGATCTTGGCCCGCTCATCGTGACCTTTCGCACGCGTCTCGAGGCGATCGACACGGGCGATGCGCGTCTTGCCGAGCTGGAAAGCGCCGCGCGTGACGCTGAGGATGCTTACCTGATGGAAGCGGTGGCATTGACAGACGTACGACGTGCAGCAGCGGCGTGTCTGGACACCGCGATCACGGCAGAGCTTGCACCCCTGAAGATGGAAGCGGCGCGGTTCACGACCGAGATTGCCACAGCGGAGCCCGGCCCTGAGGGTCAGGATCAGGTCCGGTTCACGGCAGCCATCAATCCTGGTGCTCCTGCGGGCGCGATCGATCGGATTGCGTCGGGTGGAGAACTGTCCCGCTTTCTGCTCGCCATTAAGGTCTGCCTCGCCGCCCGAGCTTCGGGCCTGACAATGATCTTTGACGAAATCGACCGCGGCGTCGGCGGCGCGACTGCGGATGCGGTCGGGCGCCGCCTTGCGCGGCTGTCGGGCGAAGGGCAGGTCCTGGTCGTTACGCACTCACCGCAGGTGGCCGCCCAGGGTGACCACCATTGGCGGATCGCGAAGTCCACGGATATGTCAGTGACGCGGACGGATGTGACGGCGTTGGATAGAGACGACCGCACGGACGAGATCGCACGGATGCTCGCTGGAGATCACATAACCGAAGAGGCCCGCTCTGCCGCCCGGGCCTTGCTGTCGGCAAGCTGACGTAAACCGCCACAGCTGTTTCACGCGACATCGGATCCGCCCGCTGGGCTGATCCGATGCCTGCGCGACCAGGCCCCGCCCCCGCCCCCCACGAACCACCCCATGCGCCTGCAAAGCAGGCGCATGGGGTGGTTCGTGGGGGGCGGGGGCGGGGCCTGGTCGATCCTGAGGACTGTGCGCGCAAGCGCACGTGTCCGAATGGTCGAAAAAGCAAGGATCAGTTGCCGGGCAGCAGCTTTCCGGGGTTCAGGATACCAGCCGGATCCAGAGAGGCCTTAATGGATGCCATCAAACTCCATGCATCCTCGCCGTGCTCGCGGGCCATGAATTTACGTTTGCCAAGGCCAACGCCGTGTTCGCCGGAGATCGTTCCACCCATCTCGAGGGTGCGCTCGGTGAGCCTGTCAGACAATTCCATCGCCTGCGCGACTTCGGTCTCGTCCTCGGGATCGATCATCATCGAGCCGTGGAAGTTGCCATCCCCTGCGTGTCCTATGGTGCAATAAAAGATCGACGCTTCAGCGGCGTCTTTCTCCGTCGCATCGATGCAGTCGGCAAGGCGTGAGATTGGAACGCAGGCATCCGTGGTAAACCCTCGCTTTCCCGGCATCGACGCCATAAGTGCGTAGGCGAAGTTATGCCGCGCGGCCCAAAGCCGGTTGCGGTCCTCGGGCTTGGCTGTCCACTCGAACGCGCCGCCGCCGTTTTCAGCCGCCAGATCGCCGACGGTTTCGGCTTGCTCGGCAACGCTCGCCTCGGTGCCGTGAAACTCCATGAAGATGGTCGGCTCCTCCGGCATCTCCGTCTTCGAGTACCAGTTTATCGCTCTGACGGAGGCCGCGTCGACATACTCCATTCGCGCGACCGGGATGCCCATCTGAATCGTCTGGATCACGGTGTTCACCGCATCGCGGGTCGAGGGAAAGGTGCATGTGGCCGCAGAGATCGCCTCCGGCACGCCATGCAGGCGCAGCGTAACCTCGGTGATGATGCCGAGCGTGCCTTCCGAGCCGACCATCAGCTTGGTGAGATCATAACCGGCCGAGGATTTCTTGGCCCGAGATCCCGTTCGGATCACCCGTCCATCCGAGAGCACGACTTCCAGCGCCAGCACCGCTTCGCGCATCGTTCCATAGCGCACCGCACACGTGCCGGAGGCACGCGTTGCCGTCATTCCGCCGACGGTCGCGTCCGCGCCGGGATCGATCGGAAAGAAGAGCCCGGTTTCACGCAAATCTTCATTGAGCCGTTTGCGGGTGATACCGGGCTGGACGACCACGTCCATATCCTCGGGGTGTACTGCCAGAACCTTGTCCATCTGGGTGAAGTCCAGCGAGATCCCGCCCTGCACCGGGATCACGTGCCCTTCGAGCGAGGTTCCCGCACCGAACGGCACGATCGGGCAATTGTGCGCCGAGCACGTACGGGCGATCAGGCTGACTTCCTCGGTCGTATGCGGCCAGATCACCGCGTCCGGCGGCATAGGTGTGTGCCAGGCCTCATCCTTGCCATGCTGGGCGCGAATGGCCTCAGCCTGACTGAGCCTGTCGCCGAAATGCGGTGCCAGTTCCGCAATTGCGCTTTCGATACTCATGCGCGCCCTCCCATCGGCGTAAAGATCCTTGCGCGCGACAATAGCCGACTTAGGGTGACGCGCAACAAGGAGCACCGTACATGCCCGCAACCCGAGAAACCTTTGCCCCCGAGCCCATTCGCACGACAATGCGCAGCGTGCCTGCCGCATGGATCGATTATAACGGTCACATGAACGTCGCCTACTATGTCATGGCCATCGATCATGCACTGGATGAAGTGTTCGACATGCTCGGTCTGGGCGAGGATCTGGTGAAGACCCGGCGGATGGGACCAATGGCTCTGGTCAGCCAGATCCACTACATGGACGAGTTGCTGGAGGGGCAGAAGTTTGCCTGCGATTTCCAGCTGCTCGACGCTGATCACAAGCGCATGCATCTTTTCGTGACCATGCATCATCTGGACAAGGGAACGGTGGCTGCGACCTATGAGGGGCTCTCGCTGAATGTCGATCTCGAGGCGCGGAGGTCAGCGGATTACCCCGCGGAATGTCTTGCCCGAGTCGAAGCGCTGATGGCGGCGCATCGCGATCTGGCACCGCCAGAGAATGCCGGGGCAAGCATCGGGATCCGGCGCAAGGCCTAGGCGCGCTTCTGGCTGCGCATGCCAACCCTTGGACAGCGTCAGAACGCGGGAATTCTCGTTTAAGGTGATCGAGATAGGGGTCTCGCAGCGCACAGGGTCGATTTAGCATATACGTGGCGCAATGCGCCCTTGAGCTTTGTGCACACACTGCCGTAGGCTTTTTCGCATCTGCAAAAAACGCTTGCGTACCAATGTCTGTCGACCCGTTGTACAAACGAGGCCTGACCCGCGCCCGTACCCTATGGGCTCAAATGTCTCGGCGGCTCTCGTCTGCAGATTTCACCAATCAGATTCTGCTCTGGCCGGTCGCGGTCGCGGTCGGCGTTGTAACCGGATACGCGGTGATCGGGTTTCGGCTGGCCATCCTCTGGCTCGAGCGGCAGGCCTATGGTGCGACAGACTGGCAGATCCACACCCATGCCGCCGGGCTGGCGTGGTGGCATGTCCTGATCGTGCCCATCATCGGCGGTCTGATCGTCGGTCAGATCCTGCGCTTTGCCCCTACGGGCAGGGCGCGGGGGATCGACGATGTGATCCAGTCCGCGGCGATGAACTCCGGGCGCATCTCGAAACGCCAGGGGGCAACCTCGGCGCTGGCAGCTCTGGTGACACTGTCGACAGGGGGCAGTACGGGGCGGGAGGGCCCGGCTGTTCACATCGGCGCCGTGATCGCCAGTTGGGTGTCGGACAAGCTGCAGGCCGCGCCCATAACCGCGCGGGACATCCTGGGCTGTGCCGCCGCCGCCGCGGTGTCCGCCTCTTTCAACGCGCCGATTGCAGGGGCGCTCTTCGCGCTCGAGGTTGTGCTGCGCCACTACGCTTTGCATTCCTTTGGGCCGATCGTCGTGTCGTCTGTTGCCGCCGCCGTGGTCAGCCGCATCCACCTCGGCGATATTACCCAGTTCGATCTGCCGGCGCACACGATTGCGTTCTACTGGGAGATGCCGGCTTTCATGATCCTCGGCATCGTTTGTGGTCTGGTCGGGGTCGTCATGATGCGGGTTCTTTTCTTCGCCGAGCGTGTAGGCGACCGCGTGCAAAAAGCGATACGCCTTCCGAATGCCCTGCGTCCGGCTGTGGCAGGAGCATGTCTCGGCCTGATCGCGATCTGGTTTCCGCACATCATCGGCGTTGGGTACGAGACGACCTTCCAGGCACTGACGACAAAGTTCACCTTTCTGACGCTCGTTCTCTTGGCCGTCGTGAAGGTCATCGCCGTGGCGATCACCTATTCCGGGCGCATGGGCGGCGGCGTTTTCTCGCCTGCCGTGATGATTGGTGCGCTGACCGGTGCTGCCTTCGGGGACCTTGCCACGGCGGTGTTCCCGATGGTGTCAGGGGTCGAGTCGCTCTATGCGCTGGCGGGCATGGGGGCGGTGGCTGCAGCGGTGCTTGGCGCGCCGATCTCTTCGACCCTGATCGTGTTCGAGTTGACCGGCGACTACCAGGCGGCGATTGCTGTGATGGTGGCGGTCTCGCTTGCGTCCGTCGTGTCTGACCGGTTTGGCGACCGGTCATTCTTCATGAAGCAGCTGGACCGGCGGGGTTTGCACCTGTCGGACGGGCCGCAAGGATATCTCGCAGGGACCATGAAGGTCTCCCATCTGATGCGCGCGCGAGGTTCGGACAATTGC
>JBCBOR010000096.1:0-16050 GCA_039821125.1 Pseudomonadota bacterium | reverse complement strand
TTCTGTTTTGGTCTCTCTCCCAACCCCCCCCCCCCCCCCCCCCCACCACGCATTGGGGGGGGGGTGTGGGTGCCTTTTGGGGTGTTGCTGGGGGGGTGGGGGTGGGGCCACCGCGCGGGAGCAGTGCCCGGCGCAGCCGGGTCCTGCGAGGGTGCAACCATTGTCTCGAAAAGATGGCCGCTGATCACTCAGCGGCGATCGCCGGACCCGATGAGACGTTTTGATACCCTGTGCGGGTTTGCGGGAGCTTCCGGCCTAGAATGTCCGAGGCCACTTGCGTCCGCAGGACCTGAGCCGTACCGCCGCCGATGGTGAACATGCGGGCATCGCGCACCATCCGCTCGAGCGGACGCACCCGGGAGTATCCTGCCGCGCCATGCAATTGCAGCGCATCGTTGGTGACCTTCACCGCGGTTTCTGCCGCAAGGATCTTGGCCCGCGCCGCGAGCCCCATATCCGGGAACCCATCGCAATCGCTGCTCGCCGCCTTCCAGATCAACGCCTCAGCTGCATCGAGAGCGATGGCCATATCGGCCAGCATCCATTGCAGCCCCTGGAACTCGGCGATCGGGCGGCCGAACTGCTCGCGTTCCTGCGTGTAGGCGACTGCCTCCTCGTAGGCACCGCGCGCAATCCCCAAGGCAACCGTCGCCGCCCCTACCCGCTGCGAGTTGTAGGCTGTCATCAGCTTGGCAAAGCCGCGCTTGGCATCCCCGTCCGGGATCAGCGCCATCGCATCGCCTATGAACATCTCCTCGCAGATCACCTCGGCTTCGGGGATGCCGCGCAAGCCCATGGTCGGCTCACGTCGTCCAATCCTGAGGCCCTCGGTCTCGCCGCGGATCGCAAGAAATCCACCGATGCCAAGATCCGTATCGCCATCCATCATTCGCGCGAAAATCAGGTGCAGACGCGAGACACCGCCGCCCGTGATCCAGTGCTTGGTGCCGTTCAATACCCATCCGCCCGGCACACGCCGCGCGGTGGTGGACATTTCCGTCGCCGCCGAGCCCGCGCCAGGCTCGGTGATGCAGATCGCAGGTTTGTCGCCGCCCAGCACCATGTCGGCGGCCTGGTGTTTCTGTGCCTCGGACCCGTAGGCCATGATTGCCGAGACGCCGCCCATGTTCGTCTCGACCACGATACGCGCAGAGACGGCACAGGCCTTGGCAATCTCGGTGATCACCAGAACCGCATCGAGCCACCCGCGTCCTTGCCCGCCATAGGTCCGCGGCAGGGTCATTCCCAGCAGGCGCACATCGCGCATCGCCGCGACATTGTCCCAGGGGTACGCTTCGGTCCTGTCAACCTCGGCGGCGTTTGACCTCAGCTCATCGGCCAGCGCCGCCGCACGGTCCTTCAGCTCAATCTGATCTGCACTCAAGTCGAACATGGCCCACCTCGCAAAAGCTCCACTCCCTAACGCTTTCGTGAACACTATAGCCGTGCAAATTTCGCAACGGAAACGAGTTTACTGCACCATCACGGTTAGAATATCTAACGTATGATGCTGAACCCGAAACATCTCGCCTCACTGGTGGCCATTGCCGACCACGGCACCTTCGCTGCCGCGGGCACGGCGATCGGACGCAGCCACTCCGCCGTCAGCCTGCATATCAAGGCCCTGGAGGATGCACTCGGATGCTTGCTGGTGGATCGCGCCGCACGGCCGGTCGAACTCACACCGGATGGCGCTGCGCTGGTCGAGCAGGCGCGCCGCCTGACCCGTGTTCTTGATGATATCCGCATGATCGGACGCTCGGACCGGTTGGCAGGGCCACTGAGTGTCGGCGTGGTTCCCAGTGCGATGGTACATATCGCGCCGCCTGCGCTCGCAGATCTGAACCGGACCCATCCCGCGCTCAGCCTGAGCATCCGCACGGGCCTCTCCGGGGAACTGGCTCAGGCCGTGGGCGTCGGTGACCTCGATGCGGCGGTCCTGACAGGACCTGACCTTGCGCCTGACGATCTCGCATTGCAGGTGGTCGCCGACGAACCGCTGGTCGTGATCGCCCCGGCGGATGCCGCGGGCACCGATGACGCCGCTCTTCTCAGCACACATCCGTTCATCTGGTTCAACCGGACGACCTGGGCAGGTCAACAGATCGAACGGCGTCTGCTCGACCGGGGGATCGCGACCCGCACAGCGATGGAAGTCGACAGCCTCGAGGCCATCGAAGCCCTTGTCCGCCACGGGCTCGGCGTGTCGATTGTGCCCGACCACTGGGGTGACGGGCCGCCGGAAGGCCTCAGGATCTTACCCTTCGGAACGCCGCAGGCGCGCAGGCGGCTGGTACTCGCGACCCGGCCGAAGTCGCCGCGCCAGCGCGCAATCGAGGCCCTTCTCACCGCGCTTCGCGGTGCGTCAGAGCCGAAATGCATCGCCGTCACAGAGGCTTGATATCGAGCGCCGGTTCGGTTGACTACGGAGCGTCACATCCACACCTCAGGACCATCCATGACAAAGATGCAGGCGCGCAAGCGGATCGCCCTCGTGGCGCATGACAACATGAAACCGGCTCTGGCGGCCTGGGCCTTGCGCCATCGTGCGGTGCTGGCCGAGCATGACCTTTGGGGCACCGGGACCACCGGCGGCATCGTGGCCGAGGCCACAGGTCTCGAGATCACACGGTTGAAAAGCGGCCCCCGCGGCGGAGATCTGCAACTTGGCGCGATGATCACCGAGGGGCAGTTGGACGTCCTGATCTTCTTCACCGACCCTCTGACCGCTATGCCGCATGATGTCGATGTCAAGGCGCTGCTCAGGATTTCGGTGCTGGGTGGGGTTGCCTTGGCCTGCAACGCGACAACGGCGGATTTCATCGTGAATGCTGCGGATCTGGGCGCGCCCTATGCGCCCGAGCCGCTCGAGCAATGTCAGACCTGAAGCGCGGCAAGGACCGGGCGAAGATCGTCGCGGCCATTGCGGCGATCGCGGTGTTCGTCCTGCTCGTGTGGGCATTGCGGATGCGCAACTGGATGCCCTTTGCCATCGCCGGTGCGACCTATCTCGGCGTGCTGATGGGCACCTGGCCGATCCGGCGCAAAGCACGCCCAGTGACACTGCCAGACGAAATCGCGCGCGAGGACTTTGAACTCGCTCTCGGTTCGATGACCAACGGGATCGCGCGGTTTCGCGAAGCGGCGCGCGAGGGGTTGGCGGTGGATCGCCCGATGTTCCGGCAGATGGCGAAACTGGTGAAGTCGATCCGGACCCATCACGAAGCCAATCCGCTTCATGCCCAGCGAACGCGGACATTCGTGCGCAACACCCTGCCCCGGATCGTCGATGCGGTCGGCACCTATCTCGAGTTGCGCAAGCGGGCGGGAACGGACCACTATCGCCGCCTGTCGGATGTCTCGCGTCAGATGCAGGCATTCGTGCCCGTGCTCGAAAAGATCGACCGCGCCTGCGTCGAGAATGATGTGATGGCGCTGGAGATCAATGTCGAGGTGCTGAACGAGCAGCTCGACCGCGACCGGCGATAGTGCGCCGCAGCAAACGGCTCTGGACAGGGCCGCGACGCAGGGCCTAGCGTGCCGGCATCAGACACTGCAGGACCACGATCATGCTTTCGAACTCTGCCGCCCGGACCCGGGCTCAGGATCAGACCCACTGGCTGCATCCATGGGATGCCTTGGCAGATTTCGGCACAGCCGAGCGGCTGATCGCGACCCGCGGCGAGGGGATCTACCTGATTGATGCCGAGGGACGGCGCATCATTGACGGCCCCGGCGGCATGTGGTGCGTGCAGGTTGGCTACGGGCGGCAGGAGATTGTCGACGCCGCGACCGCGCAGATGATGGCGCTGCCCTATTCTTCTCCCTGGAACGCGACCGCCGAGACGCCGGCACGGCTGGCGGCGAAGCTCGCAGCCTTGGCTCCTGGCGGGCTGAACACCGTACAGTTCACGACCGGTGGCTCGACCGCCGTGGATACGGCACTGCGTACCGTGCATTTTGTGAACAACCGCCTCGGGCGGCCCGACAAGAAAATCGTTCTGGCCCGCGAGAAGGGCTATCACGGCTCGACCTACCTCGCGGCCACAGTCAGCGGAAAGGAGCGGGACCTGTCCTGCTTCGATGTGGAGCACAGGCTGGTTCACTTCCTGCCCGATGTTGCCCGGCACCGGCGCCCGGCAGCTATGAGCGAGACCGACTGGTGCGACACCAAGATCGCCGATCTGGAACGTGCCATTGCCGAAATCGGGGCTGACAAGATCGGTGCGTTCATCGCCGAGCCGGTGCTCTGTTCTGGCGGCGTTCTGATCCCGCCGCGCGGCTATCACCAGCGTACGCTCGAGATCTGCCGCCAGCATGACATCTTCTATATCTCCGACGAGGTGGTGACGGCGTTCGGGCGGCTCGGTCACTGGTTCGCGTCTGAGGACGTGTTCGGGATCGAGCCCGACTTCATCACCTGCGCCAAGGGCTTGACCTCGGGCTATCTGCCTCTGGGCGCATGTCTGATCCATGACCGGGTGATCGATCGGATCACCGGTCCGGACCACGATGTGCTGTTCCCGAACGGGTACACCTATTCCGGCCATCCCGTCAGTTGCGCGGCGGCCCTGGCAAACATCGAGATCATCGAGCGCGACGGGCTGCTGAACCATGTGCGCCGAATCGCTCCGATGTTTCAGTCCCGCCTTGCCGATCTGAACCAGCACGGCGCCGTTGGCGATGCGCGCGGCATCGGTCTGGTTGGGTGTATCGAGGGTCTGCCTGCCGGGCCTGACACGCCTTTGGACCAACAGCGCACCTTCGGTTATCGGCTCGACAAGGTCTGCGAGGAGATGGGTCTGCTCGTCCGGCCTCTGATCAACATGTGCGTCTTCTCGCCCGCGCTGGTGATCACCGAGGAAGAGATCGGCCAGATGATGGATATCCTCGATGCCGCCCTCGCACGGGTCACGGCGGACATGGGCGGCTAGCCCGCCCCAGCGCGCGCTCGGCCCCTCCGCAAGGCAACGCCGCGAGAACCACCCCTATAGTCGCGCCCAGATCGCAGGCATCCCGCCTGCCCGAACTGGAGGACGTGGCCATGCCGACCGATCGAGAAGCCCTGTGGATGCTGTCACTCAGCGCGCTGATCGCGAGCCTTGGCCCGACCTTGATGCGCATTGCGACCGGGGCCTGAGCGTCAGGACACCACGAAGTCGCGGATCAGACCCAGCGCCTGCTCGGGTGCGTCCGAGACGATCCCATGGCCAGCATTGGCGAACCGCTCGAAGGTGACATCGGCGCGGGTCAGACCGGCGACGATCTCCTCGCTGAAGAGCATCGGCGTGATCGGATCCTGCTCGCCTGCCATGACCAGAACGGGGCACGCCAGATCGGCCAGACCTGCGCGGAAATCCATCAGGCCATGCTCATTCCCGGGGCCGTTGAAGTGGATCGCCACGTCGTCACGTCGGATTGCCCGGGACAGCCACTCCGGTGGCATCTCGGAGGTGGTGTAGAGCGGCACACAGGTTCGGATATACCTGTCCCGCGTTTCGGTACTGGGCGCTGTCCAGTACGCCTCGGCAATGGCGCGCGCTTCAGGTCCGCCGCGGCGCTCGAAGGCCGCGAACATCTTGGTGAAATCGAACCGCGCCGCCGTGCTGACCAGGATCAGTTTCGACAGCGCATCCGGGTATCGCGTCGCATAGGCGAGCGCAACGAAACCGCCAAACGACGTCCCCAGAATGATCGGCTTCTCGATCCCAAGCGCTTCGCAGAACTAATGCAGATCATCGGCCCATTGCGACAGGGTCCAGCGCTCGACCGGGCCGGACTCGCTGAGCCCGTTGGCCCGATGATCGAGGTAGATAACCTGCGCCACGTCCGCCAAGGCGGAGAAGGTGGGCTTGTAGAGCAAATGGTCCGCCCCCGGTCCACCGTGCAGCAGGATCACTGTGGGGCGCTCGACCATATCGGGGCCATCAGGGACGCGCTTGGCCCCTTCGACATCGAAGAACAGCCGCACGTCATTGACGGTAATGTGCATCCCCCGTCCTTACGCGCACCCCCGCGCCATCGGCGACGCGGGGGTCCGGGTCATTGCGCCGGCTCCAGCTTGTCCTGGGTGCGCAGCTCGAAATCCGAGGCATCGTGGCGCTCGTGCAACTGGTCTTCCAGCGGTCCGTTCACACGGTTGACCTTGCGGCCCCGTTGAACTGCCGGACGCGCAAGGATCTCCTCGTACCAGCGGCTCACGTTGGTGTACTCGTGAACCGAGAGGAATTCAGCGGAGTTGAAGCCCTCGCCCGAGTAGATCTTTCCGGTGGTCAGCAGACCATACCAGGGCCAGATCGCCATATCGGCAATTGTGTAATCGTCGCCTGCGATGAACGTCGTCTCGCCCAGGCGGCGGTTCAGCACGTCCATCTGGCGCTTGGTCTCCATGGCGAAGCGGTTGATCGGGTATTCTTGCTTGAACGGCGCGTAGGCATAGAAATGTCCGAACCCGCCGCCGAGGTAAGGGGCCGAGCCCATCTGCCAGAACAGCCAGTTCAGCGTCTCGGTCCGGGCCGGGCCGCTGGCGGGAAGGAATGCCCCAAACTTCTCGGCGAGATGCATCAGGATCGAGCCCGATTCGAACACCCGCACCGGCTCTGGCCCTGAGTAGTCGATCAGAGCCGGGATCTTGGAGTTCGGATTTGCCCCGACAAAGCCCGAGCCGAATTGATCGCCATCGCCGATCTTGATCAGCCACGCATCGTACTCGGCGCCGGAGTGGCCGGCCTCCAGCAGTTCCTCCAGCATCACGGTGACCTTCACCCCATTCGGCGTGGCCAACGAGTACAGCTGCAGCGGATGCTTGCCTTTGGGCAGTTCCTTGTCATGGGTCGGACCGGCGATCGGGCGGTTGATGTTGGCGAACTTGCCGCCGTTCTCGGCATCCCAGGTCCAGACCTTCGGGGGCTCATAGGCAGATGTTTCGGACATGGTGATGCTCTCTGTCAGGGTAGGAAGATGTATTCCGGTTCAACTTCAGCATGCTGAGCATGTTTCGCAAGGGGATATCGTGTCATCACGCCACGGGGATCACGGAATCGCGATCCGCAAGCGTGGGCAAATCAGCGCCGCGGCGCCCACAGGTGACGGCGGCCGCGCGCGCTGCATCGGCCAGGATCGCGGACAGATCCGCATCCGGCAGATCGCCACGTGTAACGGAAAGCGGCCCACGCGCCTGCAGGTCCGCGAGGAGCGAGGCCTGGAAGGAATCGCCCGCGCCGACGGTGTCGATCACCTTGATGGGAGCAGGCCGGACCTCGACCACACCGCTGTCCCGATAGGCCCGGACGGCGTGACCGCCATCGGTGACGATGACCAGTGTTGCTCCACCGGACAGCCAGTCCTGCGCGATATCGGCAGGGGCCTGTCCCGGAAAGAGCATGCCGAGATCCTCGGCACTCACCTTGATCAGATCAGAGTGGCGCCGCAGCGCGTCGATCCGCGATCGCCAGACCCCCATGTCTGGCTCGATCGTCGGACGCACATTGGGATCGAGAGAGACGAACCGCTCGGCGTTCGCTGCAATGAGCCCGGCCAACGCATCCGCAACGGGGGCCACCGCAATGGAATAGGATCCAAGATGCAAGCCTTCGACGTCCGGCGGCAGGTCAGGCATATCGTCTGGGGCGATGGCACAATCGGCCGAGCCGATTCCGTAGAATGCATAATCCGGGTGGCCCGTCGCATCGAGACCGACCAACGACAGCGTCGTGCGCCGGCCGCTGCGGATGATGTAACCGGTGCCGACGCCTTCCTGTTTCAACCGTTCGAACAGGCGTCCGCCCAGCGCGTCGGTCGAGATACCCGTCAACAAGGAAGCCTGTCCGCCCAGTCGCGCGATCCCGATCGCCACGTTGAACGGCGACCCCCCGACCCGCGCGTCGAACGAGAGCGCCCCTGCCCCGTCATCGCCGGTTTGAAAAATGTCGTATAGCGCCTCGCCGCAGACCAGTAGTGTCACGCTCGCCCCCCTGAAAGATCCTCGTGAATACCACGAAGACGCTGATAGAGCAGGCGAAATCCTTTGAGACCTTGCTCGAGCGCATCTGATCCTGACGGCTCGAAGAGACGATCAGCCGTCGAACGCATCGCAAGATCGTCCAGCGTGGCGGTGCCGGTAGCGACTGCTGCCAGTTTGGCCGCACCAAGGGCCGGTCCTGTCGTCGGATCGCCCGAGCGCGCGATCGGCGTGCCGAGGACATCGGCGATTGTCTGGAGCAGAAGATCGCTTTGCGCGCCGCCGCCAATGGCAAGCACGTGCCGCACGTCAGTCCCAGCTGCCCGCAAGCTGTCCGCGGCATCTTTGAAGGAAAAAGCGATGGCATTGACCACGCCGCGCATCAACTCTGCCCGGCCCATACCGTCGGCCAGCCCATAGAACGCTCCTCGGATATGCGGATCGCCATGCGGCGAACGTTCTCCCGTCAGATAGGGCAGATACAAGGGAGCGTCTTCCGGCGGCACAGCGGCGGCCTCGGCCAGCAGGTCCGGCAGTGCTTTGCCGCTGATATCGGCAAACCATTGCATCGGGCGCGCGCCGTTCAACATCGCCGCCATCTGGAACCACATGTCGGGCACCGTGTGACAATAGGCATGAACCATCTGCTCCGGGTTCGGTCGGTATGAATCAGTTGCCACGAACAGTTGACCCGACGTGCCGAGCGACAGGAAGCTTGCGCCATGGCGCACCGCCCCGATGCCAACTGCACCGGTCGCTGCATCGCCGCCCCCGGCCGCAATGGGGACACCGGGGGGCAGATCAAGCGCTGCGGCGGCGGATTTCGCCAGCGTTCCTGCGAACTCCGTCCCATCGCGCAAGGCGGGGAGCCAGACGGGATCAGTTGCGGACGCCTGACAAAGCAGATCAGACCATGAGCGTTGAGCCTGATCCAGCCAACACGTTCCCGCAGCGTCGGAACGGTCAGTCACAAAGTCGCCGTGCAACCGCCATCCGACATAGTCCTTCGGCAGCAGCACCCTGGCGATGCGGGCATATGCCTCCGGCTCGTGCCGCGACAACCAGAGCAGCTTTGGCGCCGTGAAGCCCGGCATTGGCGGCACTCCGGAGAGAGCCCCAATCTCGGGAACCGCCTCGGCGAGGTCCCCGCATTCGCCGTGGCTGCGCCCGTCATTCCAGAGGATCGACGGACGGATCACCGCGCCCGTCGCATCCAGCAGAACCGCGCCATGCATCTGGCCGGAGAGGCCGATCGCCTTCACAGCGCTCAGGTCCTGCCGCGCTCCGAGATCCCGGCATGCGGTCGCAAGAGCATCCCACCAATCCTCCGGATTTTGCTCGGACCAGTAGGGATGCGGTGTCGAGACCGTCAGCGGCGCCTGCGCTTGATCCACCTGGACCATATCCGCCGAGACAAGGCTGAGCTTAACTGCCGATGTGCCGATGTCGATACCAAGGAACATCGCTCAGGCCGCACGCGCCTCGGGCGGTGCCTTGGCCCCGGTCATGAATGCAATGGCAGCAACAGCATGAGACATCTCATCGTCGTCTGGCCAAATGACACAGAGGCGGACGTCCCAGCCGCTGAACATGAATGCGATCCGCCACTTCGAACACATGCGGCATGTTGTTCGAGATCAGCACGATCGGCAAGCCACTTGCCTTCAGCGCCTGATAGGCCCGTACTGCCACCGGTTCGTTGATCGTTCAGACGATCATGATGTCCTCCCGGTGACGGAGCGAGATCACTGGTCGTTGCGACAGGCGCCCCGCCATTCCTCACCCGAGGCGTATACCGCCGAGCGCTGTCAATCGGTGTTTGACCCGGCTAGCTGAGCGCCCGCACGAGGAAGAGCGTGATCCCCGGGAACATCACCAGAATGACCGTACGCACGATGTCCGAGGTGACGAACGGGAGGACCGCGCGGTAGGTGTCCACCATACGCGTCTCGACCGCCATTGCGTTGATCACAAAGAGATTCATCCCCACGGGCGGTGTGATCAGCCCGACCTCGACCACGATCAGCACGAGAATGCCGAACCAGATCGCGGTCTCCTCCGCCGTCATGCCAAAGTCGAGCCCCGAGATGATCGGGAAGAAGATCGGCACCGTCAGCAGGATCATCGAAAGACTGTCCATAACGCAGCCAAAAAGCAAGTAGAGCGCGAGGATGATTGCCAGCACCAGCCACGGGCTGAACCCTTGGGAGACAACCCAGGTCGACAATTCCTGCGGGACCTGGCTGAGCGCCAGAAAGGCGTTGTAGAAGCCCGCGCCAAGCACGATCACGAAGATCATCGCGGTGTTGCGGGCGGTGTCGAGAATAGCCCGAGAGAAGCTGCTCCAGTTCAGCCCGCCGCTTGCCCACGCGATGACCCCGGTGCCCGCAGCCCCGATTGCCGCGGCTTCGGTCGGGGTGAAGATGCCGCCATAGATCCCGCCGACAACCGCGATGAAGACCAGCAAAACCGGCCAGATGCTCAGGAGCGCAATGAACCGCTCGGCATACGGTACGCGCTCGCGCAGGCCAGCCGAATCCGGGTTCAGCCGCACATAGATCGAGATGGCGATCATGTATCCGATGGCGGCCAGAATGCCCGGAATGAAAGCGGCCAGAAACAGCTTGGCAATGTTCTGCTCGGTCAGGATCGCATAGATCACCAGCACAACCGATGGCGGGATCAGGATGCCCAAAGTGCCGCCTGCCGCAAGGGTCGCCGAGGAAAAGCCTCCGGAGTAGCCATAGCGGCGCAGCTCGGGCAGAGCCGCCTGGCCCATGGTCGCCGCGGTCGCCAAAGACGAGCCGCAGATCGCCCCGAACCCAGCGCAGGCGCCAATCGCGGACATCGCGACCCCGCCTTTGCGATGACCCAGCCACGTCTCGGCGGCCTTGAACAACGCAGTCGACATGCCGCCCAGTGTCGCGAACTGCCCCATCAGCAAAAACAGCGGCACGATCGACAGCGAATAATTCGAGAAGGTCCCGTAGGTCTCGGTCTTCAGGCGGGCCAGCACCACCGTATCGTTCAGGATCAGCGCTGTGCCACCCATCCCGCAAACCAGCATGGCCAGACCGATCGGCATCCTCAGGAAGATCAGGGCAATCAGGATCGGCATAGACCAGAGGCCGATATCGAAATTGCTCATGCACCAGCCCCGCGGCTGTCAGCCAGAAGATCCCGCCCGGTCCAGAACTCGGCGCCACGCATCGCGGCGACATAGACAGCGATCAGGCTGGCCGCAATGCTGGCTGCGAAACTGGCGGCAAAGCCGTACCAGACAGGCAATTGCAGCAGGAACGTCGTCTCGCCATAGCGCATCTTGTCGGACATGCCGACGCCGAGCCGCCAGGCGATCAGTATGATGGCAAGAGAAAGCACGACCTCCCAGAAGAAGATCAGGAAGCGGTTCACGCGCGCCGGCAGTGCAGATGTGAAAAGGTCGACCGTCGCATGACCGCCGGTCAGTTGGCACCACGGCAGGAAACAGAAGATGGCAAAAGCGATGCCAATCTCAACCAGCTCGAAATCGCCATTCACGGGCCCGATACCGCTGGCGATCAGGGCCTCTGCCAGGAACCCGAGATTGCTCTCGACGAATTCGTTGTAGGCGACCGTGGCGCCGGCACGACCAAGGATGCTGATGGCGGTGATGGCGATCAGGGCCACCAGCACGATTCCCCCGATCAAGGCAAGCCCACGGGCCAGCATGTGGATCAGCTTGTGCATGATGCCCGCGCCCCCTCACCGCCTGAATGCGGCCGGTCCCTCTCACCGGTATCGGCGTGTCGTCCGGATCTCATCAGAATGACGGCCCCGCGTTCGGAGCCGCCATCAAAGCATCGCAACGCTACTTCGTGTGTTTGGCGATCAGCGCACGAGCATCGTCCAGCAGCGCCTGACCATCGATGCCCTTGCTCTCCATGTCCTTCAGCCACTGATCGTAGATCGGGGCCGAAGCCTCCTCCCAGCGCTTCACCTCGGCCTCGTCCAGCTCGACGATGTTGTTGCCCATCTCGACAACCTTGGCCCGCGACGGAGCATCAGCCCCTTCCTGGGTGCCACCGGCGAAGGCCGAGAACTCGAGCCCCGAGTTCTGGTCGATCACGGCTTTCAGCTCGTCGGACATCGCCTCGTAACGGTCCTTGTTCATGGCCAGCACAAAGGTGAGAGTATAGAGCGCCCGATCCCCGAACTCGGTGTGGTTCTTCACCAGCTCCGGCACCTTGAGGGCCGTCGTCACCTCCCACGGAATCGTGGTCGCGTCGATCACACCTTTCGAGAGACCCTCGGCCACGGCCGGCACCGGCATACCCACCGGCGTCGCGCCCAGCAGTTCGAGGAGCTGGTTCACGATGCGCGAGCCGCCCCTGACTTTGAGGCCCTTCATATCGTCGACCGTCGCCACCGGCCGCGCCGAGTGGATCAGACCCGGTCCATGCACCCATGTGCCAAGGATCTTGTAGTCGGCGAACTCTGTCGCCTCCATTTCCTTCTCGAACAGCTCCCAGTAGGCGCGCGACACCGCTTCGGCATTGGTCATCATGAACGGCAGTTCGAAGACTTCGGTGCGCGGGAAGCGGCCGGGGGTGTATCCGACCACGGTCCACACAACGTCGGCAACGCCGTCACGGGCCTGATCGATCAATTCGGGCGGCTTGCCACCAAGCTGCATGGACGGGAAGCGCTCGACCTTGATCTTGCCCTGGCTGTCCGCCTCGACCTTGTCAGCCCAGACATCCAGCACCAGCTTCGGCACATTCGCCTGTGGCGGCAGGAAGTGATGCAGCCGCAGTGTTTCTTCAGCAGCCGCCGCACCAGACGGTGCGCCTGTCACCACCGCAGCAGCCAGTGCAAGCGAGGCTGCGAGCCCTTTGGTCAGTCGAAAAGCAGAGTGCATCCGAATCCTCCTGTTTATCCGTTCTTATCTTTCTCAGCGCCCGGCGGCGCGGTCCCCGAAGCCGCTTAACACGATTCGCAGATCGTTGGCATGCTGAGCAGCCCGGAACATCTCGCATCCAGACCCGTCAGCATGCGCGCGGCTGGCACTAAGCTTACACAGGCAACGTCGCAGGGGATCGGACAAAAACAACAACCTCTTGCACGATCGGCGCATTGCCGGGGAGTATGCTCCGGAAAGCCGACTGCAGCAGGAAGCGCACCATGGTGTCATCTGAGTGGGTGCCCGGACAGCACGGCATGCTTGCTGTGGGAGATGCAGTGCTCGAGACGGTTTACTTCGGACCGTCACCGACCGAAGCGCCGACGATCGTTCTGCTGCATGAAGGGCTTGGCTGCTGCGTGCTGTGGCGCGACTTTCCGCACCGTCTCGCCGCGTTGACCGGCTGTGGGGTCTTTGCGTACTCGCGCGCGGGCTATGGCCGATCCAGCCCCGCACACCTGCCCCGGCCGACAGATTACATGACGCAAGAGGCGATCGATGTTCTGCCGAGGGTGCTCGATGCGATTGGCCTTCAGCGCGGCATCCTGCTCGGCCACAGCGATGGCGCAACCATTGCCGCAATCCATGGCGGATCTGTCCCCGATCCGCGGGTGCATGGGCTGATTCTGCTGGCGCCGCACTTTTTCACCGAACCCGAGGGGCTGTCCGCCATTGCAGAGGCAGGGCAATCTTACCGGGCTACCGATCTGCGCGACCGACTCGCCAAGTATCACGATGATCCCGACATCAGCTTCCTTGGCTGGCATGACGTCTGGCTGAGCACAGAGTTTCGCGCGTGGTCTGTGGCTCATGTGATCGATGAGTGGCGCGTGCCGGTTCTCGCGCTGCAGGGACAGGACGATCAGTACGGCACGCTCGCTCAGATCCATGAAATCGAGAGACGGATCCGCACGCCTCTCGAGACCTGCATTCTCGAGCGCTGCGGTCACGCGCCCCATCTCGAGGCGACAGAGGCTACTCTCGACGCGATCACCGGGTTCATCACCCGTGTGGCGCCAGGGGATGACAGACCTGCCGAGGCACGCCGGTGACTGCCATTCGTGACGGTAATCGGGACGATGTGCCCACCGGAAGGCGAAGTGGCCTGCCCCTTCCAGAACGCGTCTACATCCCGCAACAGAACACACGCCATCCGGACGGTGCGTTCGATCCGGTTCGGGCACAAGCTGATCCGATCACCCGGTCTGAAACCGCATCGCGCAACATCGCATGGCACCATGGTCTCGACCTGCTTGAAAGCGGTTTCTACTGGGAAGCGCATGAAGTTCTGGAAGCCGTCTGGTTGAACGCGCCCCCGAACACACCCGAGCGTACGCTCGTGCAGGGTGTCATCCAACTGGCCAATGCAGCGCTGAAGCATCGGATGAAGCGCCGCAAAGCGGCCCTTCGGCTGTGCGACATTGCAGATGCGCTCATCGCCGAGGCCAAGCCGGATCATAGCTTGAAACTTCGTGGTCATGTGATGGACTTGTCGCTCGAGACCCTCTCCGAGGCGATCGATCGCGTGAGGGCATCTGTGCGGACAGATGTCGCGATGAAAATCCGACTCTCCTGAATAAATATGCATTATAGTGCCGAAATATTCTGCTAGGGTGTCAGTATTGGTGATTTTTAGTGCATTATAATGGTTGACTCGCGCCTGCCCCGCAATATCCTGCATGCAAGACAGGGAGACGCGAAATGGCGCAACGGATCGATTTTCAGGTAGACCCGGCAGCCTATCGCCATTGGCGTGTTGAGATTGATGGCCCCCGCGCAGACCTGATCATGGACGTCGATGAAGCAGGCGGCCTCTTCGATGGGTACGAGCTTAAGCTGAACTCCTACGATCTTGGCGTCGACATCGAATTGGCGGACATCGTTCAGCGCCTGCGTTTCGAACACCCAAGCGTCAAGGTGGTCGTGATGCGCTCAGGCAAGGACAATGTCTTCTGCGCCGGAGCCAACATCCGCATGCTGGGCGGTGCAGCCCACGCCCACAAGGTCAACTTTTGCAAATTCACGAACGAGACGCGCAACACGTTCGAGGCTGCGGGGGTCGAGTCCGGTCAGACCTATATCGCTGCGATCAAGGGAGCCTGCGCAGGCGGTGGCTACGAACTGGCGCTGGCCTGCGATCACATCATTCTTGCCGACGACGCGACGTCGTCAGTCGCTCTGCCCGAGGTGCCACTGCTCGCCGTCCTGCCCGGCACCGGCGGCCTGACCAGGGTGACAGACAAGCGCAGGGTTCGCCGGGATCTGGCGGATGTCTTCTGCTCAACTGAAGAAGGTGTGAAGGGCAAGCGCGCCAAGGAATGGCGGCTGGTCGATGACGTCGTGAAAAACTCCGAGTTCGATGCGACCCTCGCCAAGCGGGTCGAGGAGTTTTCGACGCGCTCCACCCGTCCGGATGATACCCAAGGCGTGGCGCTGACCCCGCTGACGCGCAGCTTTGCCGAGGACGGGTCGGTCAGCTATTCGTTGGTGGATGTCGCCGTGGATCGCGCGGCGCGCCGGGCCACAATCACCTTGTCTGGTCCGGACACGGACGCCCCCGCCGACATGGCGGCGTTTCAGGCCGAGGGGGCCGAAGCCTACATGCTCCGTCTCGCCCGCGAGTTGGACGATGCGATCCTGCACCTGCGTCTGAACGAGATGGAGATCGGCCTCATCGTCTTCCAAAGCCAGGGCGACCCCGAACGGCTTCTAGCGCATGAGGCGCTGTTGCTGGAGAACGCAGACCACTGGCTGGCGAACGAAGTGCTGCTTTACTGGAAACGCGTCCTGAAGCGGGTCGACATGACATCCCGCTCAATGGCGGCCTTCATTGAGCACGGATCCTGTTTCGCGGGCGTGCTGGCCGAGATCCTGTTCGCCGTCGACCGCACGTACATGATGGAAGACGAGTTCGAGGGCGACAATCGGCCCATTGCGACGGTCACGCTTTCGAAGGGCAACTTCGGCCCGTTCCCGATGGCGAACGATCTGACCCGACTGGAGACCCGGTTTCTGGGCGAGGAAGCACGGGTTGGCAACGCCGAGGCCCGGATCGGCGAGGCGCTGGAGGCAGGCAGCGCCGATGACATGGGCCTCGTGACGTTCATCCTCGATGATATCGACTGGGAAGACGAGATCCGCATCTTCC
>JBCBOR010000095.1:0-16173 GCA_039821125.1 Pseudomonadota bacterium | reverse complement strand
CCGAGGTCGCGAAGTGGACCCCGGAAGAGGTCGAGCGTGTCACCGGCACGCCGGGCTCGCAACTGCGCCGCGTCGCGCGGACCATGGCCAACAACCGCCCCGGCACCGTGATCTGGTGCATGGGCGGCACCCAGCACACCAACGGCAACAACAATACGCGGGCTTACTGTGTGCTGCAGCTGGCGCTGGGCAACATGGGCACCTCGGGCGGCGGTACGAACATCTTCCGCGGCCACGACAACGTGCAGGGCGCGACGGACCTTGGTGTTCTTTCCCACACGCTGCCCGGCTACTACGGCCTGAAGACAGGCTCGTGGAAGCACTGGGCGCGCGTCTGGGCCGGTGAGAAGACCGCATCGGACAAGGCAAACTCCGAGTACGACTACATTCTCTCGCAGTTCGCCAGCCAGGATCTGATGGAAGGCAAGGGTATCCCTGTCAGCCGCTGGATCGACGGTGTCCTGGAAGACAAGGCAAACATGGACCAGCCGGACAACGTGCGCGGCATGGTGCTGTGGGGCCACGCGCCGAACTCGCAGACCCGCGGGCCGGAGATGAAACAGGCGATGGAGAAGCTCGACCTGATGGTCGTGATTGATCCCTACCCGACGGTCTCCGCCGTGCTGCCGGATCGCAAGGAGGGCGTCTATCTGCTGCCCGCGGCCACACAGTTCGAGACCTATGGCTCGGTCACCGCGTCGAACCGCTCGATCCAGTGGCGCGACAAGGTCGTCGATCCGCTGTTCGAATCGCTGCCCGATCACACGATCGCGGTGAAGCTCGCCAAGAAGCTGGGCTTTGCCGAGCGGTTCCTGCAGAACATCGCGGTCGACGAGAACGACGAGCCTAAGATCGGACATCACCGCCGAGATCAACGCCGGCATGTGGACGGTGGGCTACACGGGTCAGACGCCCGAGCGCATCAAGAAGCATATGGCGAACCAGCATACATTCGACCGCACTACGCTGCAGGCGCTGGGCGGACCGTGCGACGGCGACTATTACGGCATGCCGTGGCCGTCCTGGGGCACTGGTGAGATGAACCACCCGGGCACGCCGAACCTCTATGATATGTCCAAGCCGGTCTCCGAAGGTGGTCTCACCTTCCGTGCCCGGTTCGGTGTTGAGCGGGATGGTGACAACCTGCTGGCCGAGGGCGTCTACTCCGAAGGATCTGAGATCCAGGACGGGTACCCCGAGTTCACCATGCAGATGCTGATGGACCTCGGCTGGGACAAGGACCTGACCGACGAGGAGCGTGCTGTTATCGACGGCATTGCAGGTCCGAAGACGAACTGGAAGACCGACCTCTCTGGCGGCATCCAGCGCGTGGCGATCAAGCACGAGTGTGCGCCCTTCGGGAACGCCAAAGCCCGTGCGGTCGTCTGGACCTTCCCGGATCCGGTGCCGCTCCACCGCGAGCCGCTCTATGCACCGGATCGCGAGCTTGTCGCCAAGTACCCGACATACGATGACCGCAAGGCCTATCGTCTGCCGACCATGTATGCGTCGATCCAGAAGAACGACTACACCAAGGAGTATCCGCTGATCCTGACCTCTGGCCGTCTAGTCGAGTACGAGGGTGGCGGCGACGAGACCCGGTCGAACCCGTGGCTCGCCGAGCTTCAGCAGGAGATGTTCGTCGAGATCAATCCGCGCGATGCCAACAACCTAAACATCAAGGACGGTGAGCAGGTCTGGGTGCATGGTGTGAAACCGGCTGGCAAGGTCAAGGTCGCCGCGATGGTGACCGAGCGTGTCGGCTCGGGTGTCGTCTTCATGCCGTTCCACTTCGGCGGGCATTTCGAGGGCAAGGACCTGAGGGAGAAGTACCCAGACGGAGCCGATCCCTACGTGCTCGGCGAAAGCACCAACACCGCGCAGACATATGGCTATGACTCGGTCACTCAGATGCAAGAGACCAAAGCCACACTCTGCCGCATCGAAAAAGCGTAAGGGGAGGATAATTCATGGCACTGAACGGAAAGGCTCGCGCCAAGTTCCTCTGTGACGCTGAACGCTGCATCGAATGCAACGCCTGTGTCACCGCCTGCAAGAACGAGCACGAAGTCCCCTGGGGGATCAACCGGCGCCGGGTTGTAACCATCAACGACGGTAAGCCGGGAGAGCGCTCGATCTCGGTCGCCTGCATGCATTGCTCTGACGCACCCTGCATGGCGGTTTGCCCGGTGGATTGCTTCTACCAGAACGACGACGGTGTGGTCCTGCACTCGAAGGATCTCTGCATCGGCTGTGGCTACTGCTTCTACGCGTGCCCCTTCGGCGCGCCGCAGTTCCCGCAGGCGGGCAACTTCGGCTCGCGCGGCAAGATGGACAAGTGCACCTTCTGCGCCGGTGGCCCGGAGGAGACGCACTCGACCGCCGAGTTCGCCAAGTACGGGCGCAACCGGATCGCGGAAGGCAAACTGCCGATCTGCGCCGAGATGTGCTCGACCAAGGCCCTGCTGGCCGGTGACGGCGATGAGGTTGCCAACATCTACCGCGAGCGCGTCGTGGCCCGGGGCTTCGGCTCGGGTGCCTGGGGCTGGGGATCTGCCTACGGCCAAAAGGGCAGCTAGGCCCGATCTGACGAGAAAAGCGGGCGGGGGCTTCGGTCTCCGCCCTTTTCTTTGGTTTGAAATGTTCCATCATTCTGTGGAAAGAGAAGGCACGAATCCGAAAACGCGGCGCCCTCATGTCAGCGCGGCCATGTGTCGGTAAGAACACTGTTCGGATCGAGACCCACCAAACACGTCGATCGGGAGGATTGATATGCGCCGGAGAAGAACCGCAAGCCGCACACGTATCCTGACAATAGCCTTTGGCGCACTCGCGCTGGCCTTGGTCGCTTTTGCCGGAACCGCAATCCAGACAGGTTTTGTGATCGGGCAGGCGACAGCTCAATCCTCAGACGCCGATAAAGAGGCTTTCGAGGCTGAGCTTCGTGGCGGCGGTCCTGTGCAGCGGACAGCGGGTGGCTCGGTCCGCCCTCCAGCAAGCGCTGAGACGAATGCACCGCCCGCACCCGGTATTCCGCGCGAGCGCGACGTCACCGATGCTATGAACCCGGTCAAGGCCGAGACGGTCCTGCGGCAGCAGGGGCCGAATTCGGTTGCCTCGATCTGGGGGGAAGTTCGCTCGGGCGAGACAATGACGGTGTCCATCCCCGACAAGAACGCCGCAATGCTGGTGCAGGATGCAGGCATGGGCTGGTTGGAATGGCGCGAGAAGGGCGGGCCGCTTCAGGTCAATGGTGGCTATGCGCTGTTGGCCATACTCGCACTGCTTGTTCTCTTTTACCTGTTCCGCGGAAAGATCCGAATTGACGCGGGGCCGTCCGGCGCGACGATTGAGCGGTTCAAAGCGATCGAACGTTTTGCGCATTGGGTGCTCGCTGGATCATTTATCCTGTTGTCGCTGACCGGGTTGAACCTGCTCTACGGCAAAGACTGGATTCTGCCGCTGATCGGTAAGGAAGCGTTCGCGTCCCTCACTCTCGCGGGCAAATGGGTCCACAACAACGTCGCTTGGGCGTTCATGCTGGCCATTGTCTTGGTCTTCGTGCTCTGGGTGCGGCACAACTTGCCAAGCCGGATCGACCTTCAGTGGATCGCCAAGGGCGGTGGGCTGTTTTCTTCCGGGGTCCACCCGCCGTCGCGCAAGTTCAATGCCGGGCAGAAACTGATCTTCTGGTCGGTCATCGTGATGGGCGGTTCGATTTCGCTGAGCGGGATTTCACTGCTCTTCCCCTACGAAGCCCCGATGTTCGCCAAGACCTTCGCGATCCTGAACGATCTCGGGATATCCTCGCTGGTCATGGGTGGGCCGTTGGCGACTGACCTGACCCCGGTCGAGGAGATGATGTACGCGCAGATCTGGCACACGATCGTGGCCTTCGCGATGATCTTCATCATCATTGCGCACATCTACATCGGCTCTGTCGGCATGGAGGGTGCGTTTGATGCGATGGGTTCCGGTCACGTCGATCGGAACTGGGCACACGAGCACCACGGGCTATGGGTTGACGAAGTGGATGCGAAGGCGCGATCAGCGCCTCCGAATGCTGCGGCTACACCTGCCGAGTGACCCGCCATGGTTCGGCGGTGGGGCAGGATGCTCGGTGTATCGATGGCGGGTCTGTTCGTTGCCTGGACATCGCTAGCGCATGCCAACGGCTACCAGCGTCTTGAGGGCCATGGCGGACCGGTCAAGGGGGTCGCTCTATCGCCGGATGGTGCATGGGCGCTAACAGCCAGCTTTGACTACTCACTTGGGATGTGGGCGATGCCGGAAGGCCGGGTCGGCTCTTGGCTGGACGGTCACGAGGCTGCGGTGAACACCATCGCGGTCTTTCCGGATGGCAAGCGTGCGGTCTCGGGCGGCGATGACTATCGCATGATCCTGTGGGACCTTGAGACGGGATCAGAGATCCGCCGCTTCGAGGGACACAAGGGCAAGATCATCTCGATCGCGCTCAGCCCGGACGGAACCGTGGCTGCGACAAGCGGTTGGGACGGGTGGATTGGGCTTTGGGATCTATCTGGCGCCAAGCCTGTGACCTGGCTAAAAGGGCATGCGTCGGGCGTTAACGACGTGGCGTTCTCGCATGATGGGGACACGCTCTACTCAGCGAGTTCCGATGGGACCATCCGCCGTTGGAATGTCTCAGAAGGCGCGCTTGAGCGCACGCTCATCAAGCACGGCTTCGGGATCAATCTCCTGGTTCTCGATGAAGCTTCCGGTTGGCTCGCGTATGGCGCTGTGGATGGCGCTGTGCGGGTCATCGACCTTGCAACGGACGCGGAGGTCGCTGATCTCACCGCCGATCGTAAGCCGATCCTCGCGCTCTCTGCATCACCGGACCGAACGCAGCTTGCCGTGGGAGATGGCGAAGGGCATATCATGATTATTGATACCCGGGATTGGATGATCGAGCGGGATTTTCGCGCAGCCGCCCGTGGTCCGGTGTGGGCATTGGACTGGACACCCGACGGGACAAGATTGCTATCCGGAGGCTTGGACGACGCGGCGGTGTTTTGGCCTGTCGCAGCATCGGACACGGAAAATGCCGAGCGGCTCGCGGCAGGGGAGCGTACATTTCTGCGCGAGCCTTCCGAGATGACGAATGGCGAACGTCAGTTTGCCCGAAAGTGCTCCATCTGCCATACGCTGACACCGGATGATCGTAACCGGGCAGGGCCGACGTTGTGGGGTCTTTTCGGCCGCCGCGCGGGCACCGTCGAAGGGTACGCCTATTCGGAAGCTCTGGACGGTTCAGACATCGTCTGGGGTGCGGAGACAATCGACAAACTGTTCGACATTGGTCCGGATCACTATACGCCAGGGTCGAAAATGCCAATGCAGCGGATCACGGGTGCCGAGGATCGGAGCGATCTGATCGACTATCTCGCGAAGAATACAGGTCCGGCCACCACCGACCGAGACAGAGGAGCAAGCAAGTGAAAGCCTTTCTCGCCGCCATCGTCGCGACGATCGTTATCTCGTTCGGCGCAGACTATTTGCTGAATCATGGGCTCGACTTCGCCGCGGATCAGGCGTTCAGTCTTGACGGTGTGAGTGTGCCCGAAAGGTAAGAGCCCGGGCGCTGCCGGGCTCTGACGTTGTGCAACCTGACCCGGGCAGGGTCAGTTGATCATCACCATGCCGCCCTTGATGGTCATCATGGCACCAGCCTCGTGGGTTGCGCCGATACCGCCTTTGGTCTTGAGATTCATGGACGCGTCAATCGTGATCGTCATCGCCTTCAGCGTGATGCTCATCGGATCTATGGTGATCTTCGAGCCGCCGACCTTGATCTCGTATTTCTGCATCGCCTTGACCTCACCTTTGCCGGCTTTGATGTCGGTCTTCTGATTGCCCATCTTGATCGTGGTGGTCTGATTGCCCTTGTTGATGTTGTGAGAGTCGTTCCCGTCGGTGATGGTGCGCTTGTCGTCCATCTTGATGGTGGTCGTGCGCTTGCCCTTTTCGATATCGTGGGTCTCATCGCCATCGGTGACGGTCTTCTTCTCGTCCATCTTGATGGTGGTCGTGCGCCCTCCATCCTTGCGTTCGCCGATCTCGATCACGTCGTCGCGCTCGATGACCATCTTCCGGTCGGTTTCAGCGTGGATGTAGATCTCCTCCTGATCCTTCTTGTCCTCGAAGCGGATCTGGTTGAAGTGATCCGCCGAGGTCCCACCCTTCGAGCTTTGTGATTTGATCGTGCTCTGCGTCTTCTCGGACGGGAACTTGATCGGAGACTTGTTGTTGCCGTTGTAGACGCAGCCGGTCACAAGTGGCCGGTCGGGATCACCCTCGAGGAATTCGACCACAACCTCCATGCCGACACGTGGGATCCAGACACTGCCCCAACCTGAGCCGGCCCACAGCTGAGCCACGCGCACCCGGCATGAGCACTTGTCGGAATCCGCTTTCTTGTCGTTCCAGTGGAACTTCACAAGAATACGGCCCTGATCATCGACGTCGATTTCCTCGTCGTTCGGCGCAGACTTGGATTTGATAACCTCGGCCGTTTGCGCGCCCGGAATCCGGGGTGGTTTGGTCTTCAGAGGGGCTTTGTACGCTTTGGTGTGGTCGACGACCTCGTACTGCCCCTCATAGCGGTCTTCATCGGCTCCGTAGGCAGATGTACCGTCAGCCTGTGTCATCGCCGAGAAGCCAAGATTCACCGCGAGATAGTGATCCGCTGCGACGACAAAGTGCTTCGCGTTTTCGGCGTTCACGGGATGATCCGCGAGTGTGAAGACGCCGCCGGTGCTCATCAGCGGTGCGTAACCGTAGCAGTACTTCCGCTGGGCACCCGCCCGTTCAACATCGACAAACACGTCTGCGAGCAGCTGCCCGACCGCAGGTTCAAGGTGACCTGTGGGATACCGGTACTGTGTTTGCGTACTGTATCCGTGCTTCGGGCTGTCTTTTGCCTTACCGGTCTTTTCCAGCGCTGTGTTCGGCTTTTCGTAGTTATAATCGTCGACATCAATGGTCGCAGTCCGCAGCTTGTCCGAGATACTCCACTCGAACAGCCGATCATCCTGAATGCCGCTATCCGATTCCGGTTGGAACCGGATTTCTGATGAGTACCCCGGGATGTCGGGAAGTGACGTAGCGTCGTCGACGACGATCATCTTGTGTTCTGAATCCGAATGCTCGAAGTAGAAGAAGAGCCCGTACTTCTCCATCAGTCGTGAGATGAAGTCGTAGGTCGTCTCCTGATACTGAACGCAGTACGGGATGGGCTGGTAATCTTTTTTCAGTTTGAACTGGAAATCGGAAAATCCTCGATCTCCGAGCACTTGGTTGATGATGTCTTTCACGGTTTTCTCGTGGAAGATCTCCGAACTCGTCTCCCGCGTCAGCAACCATGTCCACGGTTTGAGGGAGAGGGCGTAGGACATGTGCCCCCCCTTCCAGCCGCCAAAACGAATCTCGCAGCAGACACCGTGCCAATATCGGACAGTCCCTGAGTTCGTTTTCATCTCCACGTGGCACGGTTTGCCGATGATCTTGGATGGGTCGATCTCAGACTCCCCTGAATTGAGGAGGCATTCAATCTGCCAGTCAAAATGATCGCTAATTCTTTCCGTGCCCTGGAGCGTCGACAGGACTACAACATCGTCACCTAAGGGTGTGTTAAGTTTGGCAAATCTATCACTCTGAATGAGTCTCTCTACCATTTTCTCCGGTCTTCCATAACGCAAAGGAATAAAGCATAGCTTGACTTTACACGCCAAAACCACGATGTTCCAGACCTAACATTTTTGTGGTACGGAGCAACCAAAATGAATATTTACCGGTTGATTATCGCAGCCGCGTTCGCTGCATCACCCCTCGCTGCCTCTGCAGAATCTCAATATTCAGCCGAAGACATTGTCAGCCACTTCAACGCACCCGCTGAGACGGCTGCAAAACCCGACTGTCCCGAGGGCGCCATTTGTTTGCCCAAGAAGGGAACGCGTGCGGTTTGCATCGGTACAGGCAGCGCTTGCGCCGGGGAGACTCAGGCTGCACCCGCTCAAAAAAGTGGTTTCGACCTTCTGATCACCTTTGAACTCGGATCAGATCGCTTGAGCCAGCAAGCCCAGTCAAATCTGCAGGAATTTGCGCGGGCCATGAGCGATCCGGCACTTGAGGGCACCCAGTTCAACGTCGATGGCCACACGGATGCGCGTGGCTCGGACACGTTCAACGAGGCTTTGTCCAAACGCCGTGCCCAGGCTGTTGTCGAGTTCCTGAAAGGTCTCGGCATCGATCAGTCGCGCCTTCAGGCGAAAGGGCATGGCGAATCCAAGCCACGTTCGGACGACCCGATGGACGCCATCAACCGGCGCGTGGAAGCAACGATCCGGACCCGCTGAACCGCGGCGTTTCTGTCGTGACATACCCGCGTGCGTCCGGACAGGTCGCCGCGGGTTTTTTGTTATGAATTTCGTTTAATTTCGCTATACACTGCGTTGAAAACACTTTGATTTGCAGGGTGGAGATCTGATGGGGGCCGGTATGTTGGGGGGCAAACTGCCGAAGTTACTGGGCTTTTTGAGCGCCAGCGCGCTGCTCTTGTGCGCCCCGATGATTGCACACGGCCAAAGCCAAAGCATCACGCCTGGCCAACAGATTCAGGGTACCGACGGCTCGAACGTCAGCGCCATTCCGGGCACCACCGCAGATCAGTTGTCTCCAACAAATCTCGGCGCCAACGTACCGCGTCCGGACGACAGTTCTATCGGCCAGATCGAGAGTGAACCGGAACCGCAACCGCTTGATGCTAACTCGACGTTCAGCTTCACGCTGAACGGTTTGAACATCGCGGGGCTGTCTGTTTATGACCCTGAAGATTTCGACGACATCGTCGGTGACTTTCTTAACACCGAGGTCACACTTGGCAGTCTTCGAGAGATCAGCAACCGGATAGAACGCCGGTATCGCAGTGACGGCTTCGTTGCGACCCGAGTGATCATCCCTCCGCAAGCGATCCGCGATGGTACGCCAACGCTGGAGGTCTTCGAAGGCAAGATCATTCACTATGAGATCAACGGCGAGATTGGGCCGGTGAAGAAGCAGATGGCGAGCTTGCTCGACAACCTGTTGACCGACGAGCCTGCCCGCTGGACGGATCTCGAGCGATATCTGCTCCTTGCGCGCGATCTTCCCGGGATTTCACTGACGGGGACTCTCCGGTCGGCTGGTGATAGTGCGCCGGGCGGCGTCATTCTTGTCGTGGATGCTGCACGCAAGCCGATCGATGGGTTTGTTAACCTTCAGAACCGCAATGCCGAGCCGACCGGGACCTTTACGATCTCCGGCGGTGCAGCGGCTAACTCGAATACAGAATATGCCGAGAGGATCGGTGGCGTTGCCCTGCTGGCCCTCGAGGTGCCGGAGCAGGTGACAGGTTTCGCGAGTTATGAGCAGAGCATCGGCAACGATGGGATGATCGTGCGCTTTACCGGGACGCATGGGTTCTCGGAACCGAAAGACGCGCTTCGTGATCTTGAGCTCAGCACAAGCACGACAATTCTGAATGTTGCCCTTGAATACCCGGTCGTGCGATCGCGGGATGTCAGCATTTGGACCCGTGGTGGCGTCGAGTTTTCAGATCAGCGCACGTCGGCGTCAGGCCAGGAGCTCTTCGATGACCAGGTGCGGCTTCTGTTTGCCGGTGCGCGCGGTCTGTTCCTGCCTCCGTTGGGCGGCGTCAGCGAGTTTGACTTTGAACTGCGTCAGGGCCTCAGTACCTGGGGTGCGCCGAAAATTTCGGCAGGCCGCTCACGCGCCGATGCAACGCCAGACTTCACAGTCGTTAAAGGATCGATCAGCCATACGCAGCCTGTGCCCCCGTTTTTCGAGATCTTCGGAAGCTTCGAGGGGCAGCATTCGAACAAGCCGCTGCCCACGATTGAAGAGATGTCGCTTGGGGAGCTCACGGTTGGTCGCGGCTACGAGCCAGGCTCACTGACGGCGGACACAGGTTTCGGTGTGATTGGAGAATTGCGGTTCTTCCCGCCGGGGGTTGAGGCGTGGTGGCTGGACAGCTTCCAAGTCTATGGCTTCCTCGATTACGGTCGGGCGTATGATATCGGCAATCCGACCAATAATCCGGCTGGATTCGAGGAATTGGCCTCGGGCGGTTTCGGCATTCGATTCCAAGTTTTCGAAACGTTTTTCGGCGATGTGTATTACGCGCAGCCAACAACCCGTGGCCTGTCTACGTCCGAGAGACAGCCTGAACCCACGGTTAAATTTACGCTAACCAAGTTCTTTTGACACAACCTGGACATAGTGTTGTCCCAGACTCGGACTATGAGATTTTGTTGCCCGATGCGATAGTAACGCACGGGTGCTTGCATGTAGATGGTGGAGTGACACTATGATCGGTGGCGATTTTCAAGCTCTGTCCGAGTTTCATAGCAAGATTGACCGCCTGCGTGCCCGTCTGCTCGGCAAGACAGCCCTTTGTGGCGCCGTGTCTTTGGGCGTGTTGTTCGGCGCGAGCAATCGCCATGCCGAGGCAGGGCCCGAGGGTACCAAGGTTACGCACGGCAAGGTCTCGATTCAGAAATCCGGTACGCATACCGAGTTCACGCAATCCACCAATAAAGCAATCCTGACGCACAAGTCTTTCGACATTAAGGCGAACGAGTCCGTCAATTTTGCACAGCCCTCCAAGAACGCGCTGGCGGTCAATCGCGTGATTGGCAAGGATTTGCCCACCAACATTGCCGGTCAGCTGACTGCGAACGGAAATGTCTGGGTTATCAACCCTTCGGGCGTGGCGATCAGTTCGACGGCGCAGGTCAACGTTAACGGATTGATTGCGACAACAGCATCGATCTCGGATCAGGACATTCTCAGCGGTCGGACCTCTTTCGCCGGTGCGCCTGACGGTTCTGCGGTTACAATTGCGGGTGAAATCAATGCGGGCGACGGCAGCGTCGTTCTGGTCGCCCCGGTCGTCGAGAATACCGGTACCATTACGACGCAGGGCTCTGATATTGCGCTGGGCGCGGGGTCTGGCTTCACGGTCGATTTCGAAGGGGATGGCCTGACCCGCTTCGAGGTAACACCCGCAAGCGGCGTGAGCCTGACCAATACCGGTACGCTCTCTGCGCAGGGTGGTGCGGCCTATATCTCGGCCGAGTCCGCTGACGATGTTCAGACCTCGGTCGTGTCGATTGGCGGTAGGGTCGAGGCCACGCGCATCGAGGACAAGGGCGGGGTCATTGTCATCTCTGGCGGTGACAATGGCGTCACTGAGATCACCGGCGAGATCGACGCGTCACAGACAACTGGCGATGGCGGGAGCGTCGCTGTCACAGGTGATAAAGTCGCGATCCGGGAAACGGCGCGGATCGACGCGTCCGGGGCCGAGAGTGGTGGGAAGATTGAGATCGGCGGCGGATTTCAAGGCGCTGCGATCGAGTCGCCAGTGGTGCGACGGGTCTCGGCGCCTTCCAGCGCACCGGTCCCAACAGCGAAGCGCACACTGGTGGAAGCCGGAGCCGTCATCACCGCAAATGCGGGGGAGACGGGCGATGGCGGCGAGGTCATCGTTTGGGCCGATGAGATCACCAGCTTCAGCGGCCAGATCGAAGCAAAGGGCGGTTTCCTATCAGGCAATGGCGGTTTCGCCGAAGTCTCGGGCAAGATCCATCTCGCATTCGAGGGCAACGTTGATCTAAGCGCTGCGGATGGCAGCATTGGCACGCTGCTTCTGGATCCTCAGAACCTTTTCATCACCGATGCAATCTCGGAAAACGACGTCGATTTGCCCGACATCCTGTTCGATGATGTCGATGCGGACGAAGACTTCTTTGTCACAGCCGCAACGCTCAATCAGCAGACCGCTGCGGTCACGCTTCAGGCAACGAACAATATACAGGTCGACTCTACTGTGAATTCGACCCAGGATCTCACGTTTGAAGCCAGCAACAACATCGTGCTGAATGACTCGATCACGACGTCTGGCAACCTGACCCTGACGGCAGATGCGGATTCGAGTTCATCGACTGTCACCGGCGCATCCGCTCCCGATGGCGATGGGACGATCGTGTTTGGCACGGGATCTCCGTTCCTCGATGCGAGCGATATTCAAATCAGCACCGGAGAAGCGGTCGAGCTTGGCGATATCACCGCGGCCACACTGACTGTTTCATCAGGTGGCGATGTCACCCAGCAGGCTGGCACATCGGTCACGACGAGCGGACTGGCAAGTTTCAACGCTGACGCCGCCGCAATAACGCTGACGGAGACGGCAAACAGCTTTGGTTCGATCGCAGCAGATACCGATCTAGCCGATGATGGCGGCGAAGCAGCCGTTCAGATTACCGACAGCGGCGCTGTCGTGCTCGGTGTCATCGATGCCTCGGACCTGACGATTACTGCCGGTGGAAACGTCACGCAGGATGGCGACACGCTGACAGCGGTGACAGTTGCGGACGTGACGTCGATCACGGCAACCGGCTTTGACGTGACCCTTACCGAAAGCACCACAGATCTCGGCGATGCTGGTCTTGTCGGCGACGTAAACGTAACGGCAGCGAACTTCACATTGGTGAACGCCGATGCCCTGACGCTTGGCGCTGTCACGCTCAGTTCCAACCTCGATGTGACAACTGAAGCTGGAAACATCTTCGACGACAACAATGCCAGCATCAGCGTCACCGGAACGTCGTCCTTGACGGCGGCTGGAAATGTCAACATCAGCTCGGATGGACACACTTTAACCGGCGCAGTGTCGGTTGATGGGAATTCTCTGGCGCGGATTACGTCGGACGTCGCGCTCGATCTCGCGTCCGCGGATGCAAACAGCATCGATGTGACTTCAGGCGGAGCCGTTACAGTCGGCGCGCTCGACGCTGTGAACGTCACCGTCGTGGCAGGCGGCGCGGTCACGCAGGATGGAGACACAGTCACCGGGGTTGCGGTGAGCGGTGCGTCCACCATTTCGGCTGCAGGTTTCGACGTGACCTTCGATGAAGATGGGACGGATCTGGGATCCACCATTGACGTCACCGCACAGAACTTCGAGTTGGCCAACACGGATGGTCTCGCCCTTGGTGCGGTTGCTCTGACAGGGTCATTGTCTCTCAGCGCTGGCGCTGCAGCAACCGACACAATCACGGATGAAACCGGTGACATCTCGGTCGCAGGTACGACGACACTGTCGACCGGTGACGCCATCACGATCGACGATGCGGGCAACACCTTCACGGGCGCCGTAGATCTCGACAGTGACAACACGATCGTCTTCACCGCTGACAGCGCGTTGACGGTCGGGAATGCGACCTCGGCAGATGTAACCATCAACTCAGGCGGAACAGTCGCACTGGGTACGATTGCTACGGACTCGCTTTCCGTCACAGCTGGTGGTGCCGTCACGAGCGACTCCGCGACATCTGTTTCGGTGTCCGGTAACTCAACATTCACGGCGATCGGGTTCGACGTGACCTTGGATCAAGGGATCGTGGCGCTCGGTGACGGGAATGGCTTCGATTTGATTGATGTATCGGCTGACGACTTCACGCTCGACAATGCGAACGACATCGATCTTGGGGAGATCTCTCTTACAGGCGATCTTTCCCTTAGCACTGGTACCGGTGGCGGCGACAACATCGCTGATGGTGGTGGCGATATCTCGGTTGCCGGTGCGACGACGCTGAATGCCGAGAACAACATCAACATCAACGATACGACCGGCAACACGTTTGTTGGTGCCGTTTCGATTTCAGCTGATCGCGTAACATCTTTGACGTCTGACGCTGCTTTGGTGCTCGGAACGGTCACGACCACGGACAACAATCAGACCAATCTCTTCGACTCGGCCAGTTCTGTCGAGTTCACAGGTGTCTACACCGATGGAACCAACTCGGATCTGACCGTTCAGGCCGAGAGTACGATTACTCAGGCGTCGGGCGCGACCATCGTTACTGATCTACTGACCCTAGATGCAATCGATACGACCAATTCTGTCGGTCAGAACATTACACTGACTGACGCTGGGAATGATGCAAATACCCTGACCGTCACGAATGCCGGAACACTCTCGTTCACGGATGATACCGATATCTCTTTAAACATCCAGAACACTGGCGATACGACGATCACGGCAGACGATGTTGGGATCGTTGGCGTCAATATTGGAACCAGCACACTTTCGCTGATCAGCACTGGCGGGGATGTTGGCTTTGGCGTTGCGAGCGCCTCAGGCTTCGAGATCAATGACGCAGAAATTGCTCTGATCACTGCCGACGAAGTCTCGGTCACCAGCAATGACAGTGCGATCAGTGTCGGCGCGGATGCGACCGGCATTGATCTTGTCACCTTGGACGCAGGCGCCGGTGATATCACAATCGCCGAAGCCAGCGACTTCGTTTCGCTAAGCGCATCCGGCGCCAACTTCCGCTCGGAAGCGACAAACACACTCACCGCATCCGACACCGCCAGCATCTCTGTCACTGGTGAGGTGTCGCTCGATGCGCCGCTGACCGCGGACACCCTCAACGTCGACGCCGGAACGGACTTTGTCGTCGACAACACGGATGACCTGCTAACCGTCACCACGGTCGGGAACATCACTGTTGGCGGAGACGCAGATTTTGAACAGATCAACGCCGCAACTCTGAATGTCGAAGTCGGTGACGACGTCATCTTCGACGCAGCAGCGACCGTATCCGGTGTCCTGTCGATCACTGAAACCAGCGGCGGGAACTTCGATCTCTTCCAGACGGCAGCGGCGGACGGTGACTCCGAAATCCAGTTCGGAGACCTGGCGAACAGCGATATCGCGACGCTGCGCCTGACGACCGACGGCGGTACAATCTCCACCGCTGCAGCTGATTTCTCCGGTGTCGAGACGATCGATCTGATTGCGACCGGCGCTGGCGCCGTGACAGTGACCGGGTTGACCCATGATCTGGTCGCGGGCGGTGACATCGCCATCGATGCAGGGTCCGGCGCCGTTGTGTTCAATACGACGGCTTCGAGTGTGAATGACCTGACCGTTTCAGCCGCTGACAACATCACTCAAGGCGTTGGCGTGACGGTCGCTGGGACGGCTGATCTCACGACCACGAACGCAGTAACGCTGGCTGACGTGACGAACGATTTCAACACGGTGTCCGCTACCGGTACGACCGTGACCCTTGCAGATGCAAATGACATCGCGCTCGGGGCGGTGACCGCGACGGATCTCGATGTGACTTCAGCTGGTGGTCGGATCGCCACGTCGCAGAACATCTCGATCACCGACGGGAACATCATACTGACGGCTGAGAATGGGCTGTCGCTGACGGGCAATGTGACGACCACGAACACCGCGGCTTCGACGATTACCGGAAACATCACGCTGACGAGCGACAGCGACAATGATGGCGGCGACTTCATTTTCGATGGGGACATAACGCTCGACGCGGCCAATGATCTCGTGCTTGCATCAGGTGCCGGGGCGTTCACGGATGGCAATGCCGGGACCGCGACACTGATTGCTGCAGGTGCGATACAGCTGCCCTCGATCTCGTTCACGGATTCCAGTTTGACCGTGACCTCGGGCGGCGGGATCACGCAGGAAGCCAATAGCGCACTCTTGATTGCAGGGTCGACCTCACTGACGGCGGGCGATGCTATCACACTGACCGAAGACAACGATTTTGACATTGATGGGAGCGGTGATGGTGTTTCTGCGGTTGCGGATGGCGGTGGTGCGGCTGTTTCGCTGACGGATGTGAGCGGGATTGTTCTGGGCGAGATCTCGGCGTCGGATCTGACGGTTGTCGCGGACGGGTCGATCACGGATACGGGCGGCTCGGCGATCTCGGTGTCTGGCACGGCGAGCCTGTCTGCGAGCGATGGTGCGACCGCGTTCCACGACATTGTTCTGGACAATGATGTGGTGACGGGTGGCCGGCATACGATCAGCACGCTGCTCGCCGCGGGTGAGGACATCACGCTCGAGACGACGGGTGCGCTGGATCTTGCGGGCGTCACGACCAACGCGGATGGCGCGGCCGATGGAACGATCGCCGGTGCTGCGGGCGATCTGGTCCTGAGCGCGGGCGGTGCTGTGACGGACAGCGCGGCGGTGACGGTGGCCGGGTCGAGCGTCTGGAGCTCCGTGCCGTTGTTGAAGACGAAGTCGGCGGGCTCGAGCCGCGCACC
>JBCBOR010000094.1:0-16236 GCA_039821125.1 Pseudomonadota bacterium | reverse complement strand
ATCGTCGCCCTCTGTTGCGAGGCTTGGAACAAGCTGATCGACGATCCCGACCGCATCACGTCCATCGGATGGAGAGACTGGGCGCATCGGTTCTGATTTGTGAGCGTTGGTATACCTTGTTCTACCCATCTTTGATCGGATGGGGCGTGAGGGCGTCGACTCGATGATCCGTTTGCGCACGCCAATGGCCGAGCGGTTTCGAAGAGTGCTTTACGGTACATGGCGGATACTGGTTGGTGCGGTGGCGTTGGGTGTTGTCGCCGGTCTCTGGGGTCTTGACCTCCAAGCGCTGACCGTGGGTCCCAATGCGCCGGTCTGGGCAAAGACCGCCTGCGACATCATCATCACGCTTCTTTTGGGATGGTTCATATGGCGCCTGATTGGGGCGGCGCTTTACACTGAGAAACGCATCAGCGATGCGGCTGAAGATGTCGATCCGTCCTCAGTTCCCGCTGCATCGCGCCTCGACACCTTGGTGCCGCTCTTCCGGAATACATTGCTCGCGATGCTGGCCGCAGCGGTGGCGATGATTGCGTTGTCCTCCGCAGGGGTCGACATCGCCCCTCTGATCGCCTCGGCCGGGATCCTCGGGATTGCCATCGGTTTTGGCGCGCAGTCGCTGGTGCGCGACATCTTCGCGGGCGTGTTTTTCCTGGTCGACGATGCTTTTCGGGTTGGCGAGTACATTGAGCTTGATGCGGAGACGCGCGGCGAAGTTGAGACGATCTCCGTGCGCTCCATGCAGATCCGCCATCATCGGGGCCCTGTGATCACGATCCCTTTCGACGAGCTCAAGCAGATCATGAACCACAACCGCGACTGGGTGATCTACAAGATGAGCTTCCGGATGGAGCCGGACACCGATCCGCAGAAGTTCAAGAAACTGGTGAAAGGTGTTGGAAGGGAGTTCCTCGAGCACCCGGAGCATGGGCCGAAGTTTCTGGAACCGTTGAAGAGCCAGGGCGTCTACTACGTCGACGACGACAGTGCCTTGGTCATGCGGGTGAAGTTCAAGTGCAAGCCACGGGCGCAGTTCGTCTTGCGCCGCGAGATCTACCATCGCTTGCGCCAGGTCTTTGCCGAGAACGATCTGAACCTCGCGAGACGCAAGGTCGAAGTCGTGGCGGGTGAGGGCGCTGACCTTGCCGAACAAGCCGCCACCTACGAAGCACTGCCACCAAAGTCAGCCGCTCCAGTTTAGCGTAACGATTGAGCGTAAGACCCCCGCCGCCGTGTTTGCTCGCTTGAAAAGTGCCAGATCGGGGGCATCAACACCCAGTGGCGGCGCCGCCGAAGCCGCGCCGCCTGGGGCAAGGATCAGAAGACGAAATCGAAATCCGAGGCCTGCAGATCCGTGCGGTCCTCTATCAGGATCGTAAACTCGGCACCCGGTGGTATGGCGTCGAGGATGCTCTGGGTCAGAGTCGGCACACCGCCCTGCGTGACAAACTCGATCAACGTGTCACCCCCACTGACGGTAACGCCATCGTCGCCGTCATCCAGATCACCGCTGTCATTCGTGTCCAGACTGTCGAAACTCATCTGGAAGGTCCCCAGCGGGTTCTCGAACCCGACAAACTGGATCGTGTCCCCGGGGCCGAAATTCTGAACGACGTCGTTGCCAAAGTCGTTGTTGGCGTTGCCGAACCCGCTTTCAAGAACCCAGACGAAGGTATCGTCAGCGCCGCTCGCGCCGACAAGACGGTCATCTCCGGTTCCGCCTTCAAGCGCGTTGGTCCCGGCATCGAACCCGTCGGATGGTTGGGCAAGACCCTCTGTGAAGGCAAACAACTCATCATCTCCGGCGCCACCGCGAATCTGATCGCTGCCACCCGAGCCGATCATGACGTCGTCGCCGTTGCCACCTTCCATGACATCGTCACCATCGCCACCGTTCATGAAGTTGTTGCCGGACGCATCCGTCAGCAGATCGTCACCATCGCCGCCGAAGAGCTGGTCATCACCGGCTTCACCGTCGAGTGTGTCTTCATCTGCTCCGCCCTCGAGGCGGTCGTTGCCATCGCCGCCGACGATAAAGTCACGACCGAGATCTCCGAAGGCGCGATCGTCTCCACTATCGCCGTCCAGCGTGTCATTGCCCGATCCACCGCGCAGGAAGTCATTCCCGCTTCCGCCGGAGACTTCGTCGCTGCCTGTACCTCCGAAGACGACGTCGTTTCCGGTTCCGCCGGAGATCTCGTCGTTGCCATCATCACCAAAGATCCGGTCGTTCCCGCCATCGCCGTTGAGGATGTCATCGCCTGCCCCGCCCCGCACGAGATCGTTGTTGGCACCGCCGCCGATGTTGTCGTCTCCATCTCGGCCAAAGATCACATCGTTGCTGGCACCGCCGCGCATGAAGTCATCGCCTGCGCCGCCATCCATACGGTCACTGCCGTTTCCACCGTACATGCGGTCGTTGCCATCCCCGCCCAGCATGCGGTCACGGCCATTGCCGCCGTACATGCGGTCGTTTCCGGCATCGCCGTCCATGAAGTCGTGGCCATTGCCGCCGAAGAGCTGATCTGCACCCGTGTTGATCCCGCCATCGATGCGGTCATTGCCATCGCCGCCGTAGACCCGATCATTGCCCGAACCTCCGTCGAGATTGTCATTCCCTGAGCCGCCGTAGATCACGTCGCGGCCGGAGACACCGCTGACCTCGTCTGCGCCCGAACCGCCATAGACGACATCATTGCCCGACCCTGCGATGATCTGGTCGTTGCCCGCTCCGCCAATCAGCCTGTCGTTGCCCTGCTGGCCATTGATGTAGTCATCACCGCGGCCGCCATCGATCGTGTCATTGTAGGTCAGGATCTGAAACACTGGATCGATCAGGATCGACGGCGAGACCTGTGTCACACTGCCGAATGCTTCATCGCGCACGCGCGCGTCGGTGGCTTGCACCAGACTGCTGATTGTCCCATCGCGCTCTCTCGCCTCGGCGGTTTGCGCAATCGCCAGGCTATCGAACCCGTCAACAGGTTGAAAGGGGCCGGGGCCGGTCGAGTCCCCGAACAGACGATCATCGCCGTTCCCGCCGAAAATAGTGTCCGAACCCGATCCGCCGAACGCACGGTCATTGCCGCTTGCTGCGCTGATCCGATCGTTTCCACCAAAGCCCCGGATGACATCGGCAAAGATGGTACCGATGAGGTTGTTGTCCAAGCCGTTCCCGTCGATGTTCATATCAAGCTACTCCAAAAAAAAATTGGTTTGCTCCGACCCAACGCAAAGCGATTCGTGGGCTGGATGTATGAATTCTGAGGGGAGGGCGTCAGCGGGGTGTCAGGGCCCCGTCAGGGCTACGTCGATCGTAGACTTGGTCGGGTCAGACTCGCTTTACTCGATCTGATCTCGAACCGTTCCCAGCGAGATGCTTTTGCCGAGTTGGGGAGACTCGGACGCCCCTGACGGTTCGACATCCCCGGCGGCGTCGCCATCAAGAGACAGCCGCAGCATCTGAGGTGCGGCGACACTGGTTCCGTTGAGGGCCAGACGCGTGCCTGACCGCGTTCCGGCCGCCAAAACGCCGGTGCGCATAAGTGAACGCTCAGACGGAGCCGACACATCGATACGTTCAGGCGTTGCGCGGCGATGCGGCATAGGTGTGCCGGAGTAGGGCACGGCGTGCGGCGCTTCTGTCGCCAAACCATGCGGCGTTCGTCCGTAGACGCCGCCCACCACGTTTGGCACAGACGCCGTCGCAATCGCATTGAGTGTTCCGGCACGGTGGATCCCCGATCCTCCGGCGTCCGGATCGGTTTTTATCCAACGACCCGTCGCATCACGGTCGCGATAGGCCGGATCGATAAAGTAGCTCTGGCGCCCTGCATCGGCGAACCCGGGCGGAGTGTCGTCGCGCAGGATCCAGGCATCGAGCCGCACCGGTTCCGTTCCGAAAACCTCGAGACGCAGGCCCCAGGGACCAGGTGGCAACGGCGGTCTGCCTGACGGCCCCGGATCGGAGGGCGCAAGCGCGATGCTGAGGTTGAGAAGACGCGCAGTCCTGAGAACGCCATCGCTGCGCAGCACCGCGCGTCCAAGCTCGGCACCGTTCATCCGCAGAAGGCGGAACTGCCGCGCCGATGAAAACGTGGTCGTGGCGACCTCGCCCGATCCCGGCGGCGTTAACGTCAAAACAAGATCTGGTTCAGGAGCATCGGCGGCAATCTCGATGCGGATATCCATATGGTTCGAGCTTAGGTCTCCGGGCTGGATCTGCCAGCTCGTCTCGAGTGCCGGGCCCTCGGTTGAGGCATAGTGACCGCGCGCCATGTTCCGGTTTCCTGCGGGAATGAAGACCTCGACCGGCCGTGTTTGGCCAAAATGCTCCTGCAACCATGCACGGTGCTGTTCGATGCCTCGGCGGACTGCGCGTTCCACGAAATGCCGTCCGCCGCGCATCCCCCCGCTCAGGCCAAAGCTGAAATTGATGACGACGGGGATGGGCTGCGCAATTTGCCCCATAATCGCGCGCGCGCGGCTCAGGATGTAGTCGAAGGCCTGCAGGAAGAAGAGCCCCAGCACCGAGCCTGTGGTCTCGCGCGCGACCTCGGGCGGCAGATTGACTGCGATGATCGGCAGGCGGTCGCCCTCCGGGTCCGCCGGATCCATCCCGGCGGCAAGGTCGAGCACGTGGGTACCATGCGCGGCGCGCAAGGCCAGCGGGTGCAATCCCGGGCGCTCGAAATCCACATCGAGAAGGCGCAGCAACGCATCCTCGTCGCGACCCGCGCCTTCGAGCGCGTCTGCGATATCGGTCCGCGTCCATTCCCGCCCAAAGGGCACTGCGTCCGGGTTCGTTTCCTCGAAATCTCCACCCTGCATCCAGGCGTAGGCGACGCGTGTGGCACCGCCGCCCGTCCGTCGGAACCGGTCGTGGAAAATGTTGATGCCATGGTCGATGACCCCAACGATCGCCTTCGGTGGGCCACCACCCGAGGGCCAGGGTCGGGTAAGCTTCGGTGCACCGACGAGGCGCTCGGCCTTTCCCTCCGACTTCAGTTTCAGAGAGTACCAGTTGAGTGGTAAAATGAAGAGCCGTGGGTCCTCCATGTTGAGATCCGCCAATGCACTCTCGACGGCTTCCCGCGAAACTGACGCGTCATCCGCACCATCCACTGGGAGGATGACAATCCGAGCACCGCTTTCCTCAACGCCATTCCCAAGGCTTTTGAAATCAATGATCCCAACATGACGTGGAGCATCCGGGTCGGATCCGCCGGGCTCGGCAACGCGCGCGCCATGCCGCAGAAGCCACGCACTGACGGGGTCCAGACCCTCGTGCGGCCCGTTGGTGCGATCCTCATCCTCCCAGGCAACTGCCATATCATATGGCCCATTCCGCAGTGGCCTCATCCCAGGCCCAACGGAGGGTGGGTGATGTGTCTGTCACGGCAGGCGGGTGATCGATGGTCGCGATCGGACTGTCCGGCGCGCCGAACGCCCGGTCCTCGCCAGACCAAACCCGGGCAGCATAGAAATCGGCCGTGCCGATGCCGACCCCATTGAAGCCAAGCGCCGCGACAGACGGGTTCTGCCCTGCGCGCGCGGCGATCACGTCAGCAACGACAAGACCCAGCATCGCGCCGGCAAAGCTGTCGGCGGGAAAATGGACGCCGCCCACCTGCCGGTTCACGGCAATCCGGGCGGCCATGTGCATCAAAGGTGTCGCGGCCCCAGCCAGATGGGGGCGGTCTGCGGTGAGCCTGCGCAGCACCTCAGCCACGGCAAAGGCTTCTGTCGCATGACCGCTTGGCAGCGCGCCGTGACCCGGTGTGGCGATCATCGGAAGGATCTGAGCGGACAGCACGTTGGGCCGCGGACAGGCAAGATGGTGTTTGAACGCCTGCGCCGCAAAGCCCGCCGCTTGCTCGGCCAGCGCCAGCAGATCCACGGTGCGTGGCATCCGGCCCGGATCGAACGGCAGCAAGCTGGTCAGGTATCCGGTTGCACCCGCGACCTGATCTGAAATTTCGGCCATGCGGTCTGCGCGCAGATCGGCGTAGTCATGAACCAGCCGAACCTGCTGGGCAAAGTCCTCCGGTGTCGGGCGGGTTATCTCGGCAACTGGCGCGAGGCCGGGGCCATCTTCCGTGACCGAGAGCAAATGCATCACGGATCTCTGCCCGTCCGCCGGGCGCACACTGATCCGCGAGATGATCTCTCCAATCAGCACGAAAAGCCGGCTCGATGCCTGCCAGTCACCAAGGCGTGCACCCGGGTCCGAAGCCGGGCTCTCGATCAGCGAGTCGGGCTGGTGCCAGATCTCGCCAATGCCATCTCGTGCTACCAAAAGTCCAAACGCCGACGCGCCCGGTGTCCCTTGTGCGGCCTGGGCCGCCTGGGCAGCTTGAGCCGCTTGGGCGGCCTGTGCCGCTTGCGCAGCCTGTGCAGCTTGTGCAGCCTGCGACAGCGAAACTATCGGCATCAGTGATCCTCCGCTTATGGCCGCTGCGCGACCGATCAATTCATGGGAATCCCAGCATCTCCAAGAGCGTTCGCCCAATCAATGCCCACCGAGGTGTCGCGTGCCGGATGTGCACGGCGGTAGGCTGCTACGGTGAGATCAGGGTAGCACGCCATCAGATCCTGCGCCGCGGCGGCGGCTTCTTTCCGGCGCCCTCCCCGTTGGAGGCCAATCACGCGGCAGCGCCGCGCCGAGAGATGACCGGGGTTCAGAACCAGCGCAGCTTCGGCCTCGGCCACGGCTTCGTCCCATTGTCCCGCCACCAGATAGGAGGACGCTCCGATGCCTGTGAAAAACGCCCTGCGCGGGTCCCGCGGCGTCAGTCTCCGAGCGCGCTCGGTCATCTTGACCGCCTCCGCTCCCCGTCCGGTAAAGCAGTAAAGGACCGCTGCCAACTGGCTGACCATCGCACTCGATGGGTTGATTGCTCGAGCGGCAGTAAATCGTTGCTCGGCCGTTGCGAAGTCGCCATCCATCACGTTGTACAGATTGCCGTCGATGGCCAGCGAAACTTCGCAATAGGGGTTCAAGTCCAATGCTCGTGCGACGGCATCGCCCGCCTCGGTGCGCGCAACAGTCGGATCGGAGGACCAGCCCTGATAGACCGACAGAAGATGCCATTGCGCGAGCCATGCCAACGGCAACGCATGGTCGGCGCAGCGGGAGGCCACCTCATCCAGCATCGTCCGCGCGGTCATGAAGCGATCCCGATCGAAGCTGTGCATCTCGGCGATACCGTTCATCATGAGCACATGTGCTGCGGTGGACGCTAGTGGACGGACAGATGACATCTGGCACGACTGACTAACGATCAGCCAAAGACACTGCCCTGCGATCTGATCGACAAGGCCGCACTCGCCCGCAAGGACATCTGCCGGGCCGGTATCAAAGCGCTCGCCCCATAACACTGTACCGGATTTCGCGTCGATCAATGTCACATCGATCTTTGCGGCGTTGCTCCCGCCATAGCATCGCCCCACTAAATGATAGTCGGTCTCGACCGGGCAAGCCACTCCGCGCATTTCCCGGCATGAGAGATGAGAGATCGCATCGACCATTCCCGAGCGCGCAAACGCAACAGTCAGCTGATGGGCAATGGCATCCCCGATCCCCTGAGGGCAATCGCTGTCACCCGGCGCAAAAGGAAGCACAGCGATCCGATGGCGGACCCTTTGTGGTTCCGTGGCTGAGCTGGGCGGCGAAACCTCTTGCGTCTGACGCTGATCGCGGAGCCAGTCCTCGAACCCTTCTTCACACAGATCAAAACCTTCGAGAAAATCCCCGTCAGCCGGACTGCCGTTCACCAAGACATGCTGGACGTTGAGGTAGACAAGGTCGCCATCGGTGCCGATCAACGCGTCACAGCGGTCACCCAGCACCGCACGAAGCGCGTAGAGTGCTTGTCGAAGGTTGCGCCGCCCTTGTGCCTCGTCGTTCTCGGACCAGAGACGCGAGATGAGCCACGATCGCGTGCGTGCAAACTCGGGTGCTGTTGCAAGCAACGCCAACAAAGCCTGCTGCTTCACACCGACGATCCGACAGGGCCGCTTGTCGGACCACATCGCCATAAATGGTCCGTAGAGACGCACAATAAGCTTCATATCGAAATCAATCCTGCGGTGTTAATGCGATACGTCTGTCTTACGGGCGGCTTGGCTGAACGAATTTGCCAAGGCTTGAACTGTTTCCTCAGTCTAATTGCTGTCCGAAGATGTTTCTGTGGTGATCCGCACGTTCATCAAGACGCTTCCTTGAGGGATCTGACTGCCTGGCAGACCAGATAGAGGTCGCGCGGCGACAGCAGTGTTGACCACTTCTGATCGTGCGATCCTGTCGCTTTCGGAGAGGGCTGAGCAATCGCGCCGATGGTCGTGCGAACGAGCTTTCCGGCAGTTTTCGTCGCCCTCGACGTCGACGAGGCCAGGGTATCAGAGATTGTGGACAAGCGACCCTGACCGGAAGTGCGAACCGCGAAGCAGGTCGGGGCTGCCTTTGTCCGTGAGCCCCGGTATCCGATGGTAGTTTTAATACACCAGTTCGCCCCACGGGCTGGTGACCGGTTCGTACCCCTGCCCTGAACATCGTGGCAGGGGCCTCGCGCGCATGCCGCATAAGGGGATGTCATCATGCGCATACAACGATGGTCCAACGCGTCCACCATTGCAAAAAGTGACGGTTGGGGCGATTGTCGGCGCAGATAAGCACCATGGCGGTCGCCGCCAGAGAACTAGGGAGAGCCCCCATGAGAACCCGCGCAGCGGTCGCATTCGAGGCCGGCAAACCGCTTGAGGTCGTCGACGTCAACCTGGACGGTCCGAAAGAAGGTGAGGTTTTGGTTGAGATCAAGGCAACCGGCCTTTGTCACACCGATTGGTTCACCCTCTCCGGCGCAGACCCAGAAGGTGCCTTTCCGGCGATCCTGGGACACGAAGGGGCAGGCGTCGTCTTGGAGGTCGGTCCAGGCGTCACCAGCCTGAAACCTGGCGATCACGTCATCCCGCTCTACACGCCCGAATGTCGGGAGTGCGACTACTGCCTGCATCCCAAGACAAACCTCTGCCAGGCCATCCGCACCACACAGGGCGCTGGCGTGATGCCGGATGGAACATCCCGGTTTTCGACCCTGGATGGCGATCCGATCCTCCACTACATGGGTTGCTCGACGTTCGCGAACCACACGGTCTTGCCAGAGATCGCTTTGGCAAAAGTTCGCGAAGATGCGCCTTTTGACAAGATCTGCTACATCGGCTGCGGTGTCACGACCGGGATCGGCGCCGTGATCAATACCGCGAAAGTCGAGATCGGGTCGCGCTGCGTGGTTTTCGGATTGGGCGGTATCGGTCTCAATGTCATCCAAGGTTTGCGTCTTGCCGGGGCTGATCAGATTGTCGGCGTTGACCTGAACCCAGGCAAGATACAGATAGCCGAATATTTCGGTATGACCGACTATGTGAACCCTCAGGACGTCGAGGGGGATCTGGTGCCTTATCTGGTCGACTTGACCAAGGGTGGTGCCGACTACTCGTTCGATGCGACCGGCAATGTCCAGGTGATGCGCGCGGCTCTTGAATGTGCGCACAAGGGCTGGGGAGAGAGCATCATCATCGGTGTTGCGCCCGCAGGTGCAGAAATCGCAACCCGCCCCTTCCAGCTTGTGACCGGCCGTGTCTGGCGGGGCACTGCCTTTGGCGGGGCCAGAGGGCGGACCGATGTTCCGAAAATCGTGGACTGGTACATGGAGGGCAAGATCGAGATCGACCCGATGATCACCCACACCATGCCACTGGACGACATCAACAAGGGTTTCGACCTGATGCACCACGGCGAGTCGATCCGAGCGGTCGTCACCTACTAGATCTGTCAAACGGTGCGCGGCCCCGTCCCGGGGCCGGCCCGCTCAAGATTCATTCAGCGGCTTCGACCCTGCGCCAGAGGGGGAACGGGTCTGGCAAGTCGGGCAGGTCGTCCGGGCCAGCAGCGAGCATGGCCGGGACCAGTGCGGCATCGAGCCGGGCCTTCAGATCCGCCCAATCGATGCCCGCGCCGATGAAGACAATCTCCTGTCGCCTGTCGCCCCAGGGCTCCTGCCAGTTCTCCTGCATATAAGCCCGGGCGCCGTCATTGTCCGGCCAGCGCTCTTTCGGCACCGCAGCCCACCACGTACCAAGTGGCGTGACCGATGAAAGCGCGCCTGCGAGCGAGAATTCCAGCACCCAGTCCGGTCGGGTCGCGATCCAGAAGTGCCCTTTCGAGCGGATCACCCCCGGCATCGCACCGTCCAGCAGCGCCTTGATCTTCTCCGGCACGAAGGGGCGGCGCGCGCGGTAGACATAGCTGGCGACGCCGTACTCCTCGGTTTCGGGCACGTGATCCGCAAAACCGTAGAGCTCCTTGGCCCACATCGGATGCTCGTGCGCCTTTTCGAAATCGAAAAGGCCCGTATCGAGCACCGAGTCCGCGGGCACGTCAGAGTGGTTGGTCTCGATAATCCGCGTGTCGGCGTTCAGGCTGCGGATGATTTTGCGTGCAGCATCGACCTGGTCCGGGGTCGCATCATCGACCTTGTTCAGGATCACCACATCGGCGAACTCGATCTGGTCGGTCAGCAGATGCACCAGCGTGCGCTCGTCTTCCTCGCCCATGGTCTCGCCGCGATCGCGCAGGAAGTCATGGCTGGCGAAGTCCCTAAGCAGGTTCACCGCATCGACGACCGTGACCATCGTGTCCAGACGGGCGACGTCCGACAGGCTCTCGCCCGCCTCATCCCGGAATTCGAAGGTCGCCGCGACCGGAAGCGGTTCCGAGATCCCGGTGGATTCGATCAGAAGATAGTCGAAACGGCCCTCTGCCGCGAGACGCCGGACCTCGGCCAGCAGGTCGTCGCGCAAGGTGCAGCAGATGCAGCCGTTGGACATCTCGACCAGTGTTTCATCGGTGCGGCTGAGTTCGGTATCTGCACGCACGAGATCCGCGTCGATGTTGACCTCGGACATGTCGTTGACGATCACCGCGACGCGCCGCCCTTCGCGGTTGTTCAGCACGCGATTGAGCAGTGTCGTCTTTCCGGCACCCAGAAAGCCGGACAGAACCGTGACGGGAAGACGGGGCTCATGCAGGGTCATGCAATCCTCTTGATCAAGTGTTCTCGATGCCAGTCCGCTCAGATAGGCCCTCCGGGCCGCAAAGGCAGAGTTGTCGCGCCGGTCGTCAAGATAGTTATACTATAACATATATGGCAACAGCCGATTGGTCGCATTCCAAGCTTAAGGTCTCGATCGTCGGGCAAACCGCGCTTAGGCATCTTTGGTGTTTGAACGGAAACCGCGGCCGCTCAGCATACCGAGATTTCGCTTCATTGGTTTTGCCAAAACCCGGGAGCCGATTGACGCCCTGATCATCGGAAACCAAGCCAGAACCACCATCCAAACACACGCGAACATGCCTTTGTCGCGTGAGTGCCAAGGGGGATGTGCAGGACGCCTCGAGAACGCATATGCACCGCTTCACGATTAGCGCACCGACGATGCGGGAGTGACAACAGCGCTGGCGCTGGGCTGAAACGCCTGCAGTTCTGGCAGGACCTTTTGCAACGCCTCTGCTGCTGCGGTGCGATCCGAGCCGCTGACAATCAGGACAACGCGCGTCGTCGTAACGCCGTCAGGCCAGCCGTCAAGCAAACGAGGTGGATTATGGATGTGCCCGGCGACATGAACGACCCGGGGGGCATCGGGATAGCCTTCAAGTTCGATCAACCCCTTCATGCGCAGGAGATCGGGCCCGAGCGCGGTCTGCAGCGCCCTGATGGCGGTATCTACCCGGTCTGGATCGATGGGCGATGATGCCGTGAAGCAAAATGCGGTCGCTGCATCCCCGTGTTTGTTCACGTCGTGATTGTGGTGATGGTCGTGACCGTGGGCATGTTCGTGATCTGATGCCCCATCAAACCGCAACCACTCAGCGACATCGGGGGGCTTGCCTGATGGATCGAAAGCAGCGAGCGAGAAGAAATCCCGCGCGGTCACACCATCAACGTTCGCAAGCCGTGCATTCGGATTGGCGCCTGCGAGCGCTTCGCTCAGGGCGCGCAGGTTGTTCTGTGATAGCGGATCACCAGCCAACTCCGACTTTGTCACCAGGATCAGATCAGCGACTGCAACCTGGCGCTGCGCCTCGGCAAAACGCGCGAGACAGTGCGGACCGTTCACGGCATCAACAAGCGTGACGATACCGTTGAGGGCAAATCGCTCGAGCAAATAGTCGTTCGTCATGAACGTCTGCAACAGCGGAAGCGGGTCGGCGAGACCGGTCGTCTCAATCACAACCCGATCGAACGAGGGACCAATGCCGTTTTCTGCGTCATCCAGCAGACGCAAGAGCGTCAGACGAACATCGCCGGAGACTGTGCAGCACAGGCACCCGACAGACATCGCGAACGCCCGCTCGTCCGATCGGGTGACCAGCGCGCCGTCAACACCGGCTTCACCGAATTCATTGACGATGATGGCACTGTCGCCAAACCCCGGTTCCGCAATCAGTCGATTGAGCAGGGTCGTCTTGCCGGCGCCCAAAAAGCCGGTGAGGATGGTAACCGGGATACGTGTCATGTCTCTGCTTTGATCCCAGCGTCTGGATGATCTGCCCCCCAGATCTTTCGAACATCTCTCGCGATCATGTTGCGTTCGATTCGGTCCAGTTCGCGAAGGGCCAATGTGGTGGACTGCGTTCGGGACAGTGCACGGTCAAACGCGCGCCGGACGGATTTCGGGCGCCACGGCAGGCTGGCTGATGCCACCCATGCGCGCAACTCGGTCGGCAATCCGTCGAACTCGCGCATGCTGTTGCCGGTGTGTTTGCGACGTTTGAGGCTCGTCACGCCCTGGTTGGTTGGCATCAGGTTTCTTCTGCTGGTCCATCCATCGGATCGAGCACAAGAACAAGACGCGTCTCGTCTGTTCCCTCGATCGGTGGAGACCGGTGCAGCGAGCCAGAGGCCGGGACCTCGGGCCACAGGCTGCCGCGAAGCAAGACCGGAGCACCCGTCTCGGCGGTAAGGATCACGTCGGGATCAGAACCGTCGGGGGAGAGTCCGTATTGCGTTCCGGTCCCTCGATAGGTGCATATCAACCGCGCAGTGATCGCATCGACGTGGAACCGTCGGCAGGCGTTCGTCGTGACCACGTCGAGGCGAAGGCGGAGATAAGGCGCGTTCGTCACCTCCGCAAAGCGAGACGCAAGGATCCTGATATCGGTCGCAAGCGCGTCTCTCGCGTCAGATGGCGGTGTGCCGGCGGTCTCGAACACGTGCGTTAGAGCGTCCGAGATGTCTTGAGGGCGCAAAACAGTCCGGGTTCGAGGTAATTGCTCCGGGGCCAGCTGTTCCAGCCAGTCGACGAGATATTGGTTTGGCGCCCGGCGCCATAGGACCATCGCGGTATCTTTGTGGTGGATCTGCTCGAGTTCGTCCGAACTCGATGCGATGCGAACACCCGGAAGATCGCATGGGTCGATTGCCAGTTCTGACTTGAATGGCCGAATTTGGTTCACGACGCTGTCTCTCTGCCTCTGATCGCGTGTTCGGCTGATTGTTATATAATAACACAGCCTCTCGCAATGAGAGGTGCGCAAATCGGGTGTGCATGCGTGTCACACATTTGCATCCATCCGCCGCGCCAGCGTGCCTTGCGCCGGTGCACGCGCTCGATTGGAGTGGCACAGTCGCGCGGCAAGCAGCCGGAAACCTCGAAAGCACCATCCAGCAGAAGCCTGGCTTGTCAGGCCAGCGCAGCGATGCCGACAAGAATGAAGCCCGCAATGAAAACCGTCTCCGCGATGATCAGCGCGATTGCCTGACCTCCGATGTCGAACATGCGCCGGAGCGAGCTTTTCATGCCAACTGCTGCAATGGCGATCAGCAAGAGCCAGCGCGAGAGATCACCAAGTGTATCGGCGACGATCTGCGGAACGATCCCCGTCGAGTTGACCCCGGCAAGCGCCAGAAAACCGATCACAAACGCAGGTAGCAGCGGTGGCCGTGGTCCGGCACCCTCGATCTGGCTGGCGCGAAAGATCATCGCGAAGACCAGAACGACCGGGGCCAGCATCGCGACACGGATCAGTTTGACGAGCGTGGCAGTCTCTCCAGCCTCGTCCGAGACTGAGAAACCGGCGCCCACTACCTGGGCCACGTCATGGATGGTCCCGCCCAGAAAGACGCCGCTGGACCGGGCGTCGAACTCGAAGGATGTGGAGATGATCGGATAGGCAATCATTGCGACCGTGCTCAGCACGGTGACGCTAAGGACGGTGAACAGCAGGTTCCGCTCGGAGTGCTCGTTTTTCGGAAGCACCGCAGCAATCGCCATTGCCGCCGAAGCCCCGCAGATCGCAACGGATCCGCCCGTCAACAAGGCAAGGCGCCAACCGCGTCCGAGCAGACGTGCCCCAAGCAAGCCAAACAGGATCGTCGCGATGACGCCGCCAACCACAAGAAGGATCAGATCAATCCCAAGGCCAGCCAACAGTTCGATGCTGATCCGAGCGCCAAGAAGCGCGACACCAAACCGAAGCACGCTTTTTGCCGTGAATTCGATTCCGGCGACGCACCGCCCGTCCTCGGCAAGGAAGTGGAACGCGATGCCGATGAGGAGCGCGAGCAACATCGCCGGTGCGCCGTAGTGCTCAGAAATGAACTGCGATGCGATCGCGACAATCACACTGACCATGATCCCCGGTCCGAGGTCATGTGCCCACGATCTGGCACGGTCATAGAATGCAGGTGCCGATCCCATGGCGCGGATGTCCTTGCTGTCATGAGAGTTTGAAGTGCAGCAGGGCGTGCTGAACGCCCTGCCTCTGGTATGTCCCGCGGTTTAAAGAGCGGGCGTTTGTTCGACGAAGTCGTCCTTCGAAATGCCAGCCACCGAAACCGGTTTCTTCATCGCATCGCGTCGGAACGGTTCGCCAAGCTCCTGGTTCAGCACGACTTCGATGAAGGTTGTGACATTCTTCTCCATCTGCTCTGCGACGGCGGTGCGCAGAGCGTCCGTGAGTTCGTCCATCGAGGTCGCCTGCACGCCTTTCACGCCGCAGCCCTCGGCGACCTTGGCATAGTTGACGCCCTCGTTCAGTTCAGTGCCGACAAAGTTGTCCTCGAACCACAACGTCGTGTTCCGCTTTTCGGCGCCCCACTGGTAGTTCCGGAAAATAACCATGGTGATCGCGGGCCAGTCGCCGCGCCCGCATGCTGTCATCTCGTTCATCGAGATGCCGAAGGCGCCATCTCCCGCGAAGCCGACGCAAGGAACATCGGGTTGGCCAATCTTTGCACCCAAGATCGAGGGCAGGCCATAGCCGCATGGTCCAAACAGGCCAGGCGACATGTATTTGCGACCCTTCTCGAAACTGGGATAAGCGTTGCCGATAGCGCAGTTGTTGCCGATATCGGTCGAGATGATCGCATCGGACGGCAATGCCGACATGATTGCACGCCACGCCATGCGCGGGCTCATACGGCTCGGGTCCCGCTGACGCGCCCGCTCATTCCAGGTGATGCCGGGATCGTCCTCTTCGTGATCCATACCCGAGAGTTGCTGCGCCCACCGCGACTTCGAGATTGCAACGGCTTCCTCGCGCTCCTTGCGGCCCTCGTCTCCTGCATCATCAGAAAGTCTGGCGAGCAGTTGCTCGGCCACCTTGCGGGCATCGCCCTGAATGCCGACAGCCACACGTTTGGTCAGCCCGATCCGGTCGGCATTGATGTCGACCTGGATGATCTTCGCTTCCTTCGGCCAGTACTCGGTCTGATAAGCGGGCAGCGAGGAGAACGGGTTCAGCCGCGTGCCGAGCGCCAGCACCACATCGGCCTTCGAGATCATCTCCATCCCGGCTTTCGAGCCATTATACCCAAGCGGACCGCAGGCCAGCGGATGGCTGCCCGGGAACGCGTCATTGTGCTGATAGTTGCAGCAAACTGGCGCCGACAGACGCTCGGCCAGAGCCGCCGAGGCGGGGATCGCACCGGACAGAACCACGCCAGCGCCGTTCAGGATGACCGGGAACTTCGCCTCGGACAGGATCTTGGCGGCAGCATCCAGTGCCGAGGGGTCACCCGGCGGGTGGTCGATCCGAACGATCTGTGGTAGGTCGATGTCGACAACTTGGGTCCAGAAATCGCGCGGCACGTTGATCTGCGCGGGGGCCGAGCCGCGAAACGCCTTGAGGATCACCCGGTTCAGCACCTCGGCGATGCGGGTCGGGTCGCGCAC
>JBCBOR010000093.1:0-17010 GCA_039821125.1 Pseudomonadota bacterium | reverse complement strand
GGGCTGCTGCGCCGCCCCCGCCCCCCCCCCCGCCGCGAAAGCGAGCGACGCGCACTGCGCCGCATGGACCACGGTTCCACAATCCGGTAACCGGCGACAACTTCCAAAGGGACAGCGGAGACAGCCATGAGCGCGATCATCGACATCACCGGACGCGAAATCCTCGACAGCCGCGGGAACCCGACCGTCGAGGTCGATGTGCTGCTCGAGGACGGCTCGATGGGCCGCGCCGCAGTGCCCTCCGGCGCCTCGACCGGTGCACATGAGGCGGTCGAACTGCGCGATGGCGGAGAGCGCTACAAGGGCAAGGGCGTTCTGAAAGCGGTCGAGGCGGTGAACGGCGAGATCCACGAGGCCCTCGCCGGGGTCGACGCGATCGGTCAACGCGCCATCGACGACCGGCTGATCGAACTTGACGGCACCCCGAACAAGGGCCGGATCGGTGCAAACGCCATCCTCGGTGTGTCCTTGGCCGTCGCAAATGCTGCCGCGGAAAGTGTCTCGCTCCCCCTCTACCGCTATGTCGGCGGTGTCGCCGCCCGCACCCTGCCCGTGCCGATGATGAACATCATCAACGGCGGCGAGCACGCGGACAACCCGATCGACATCCAGGAATTCATGGTCATGCCGGTGGGGGCCGCGTCTCTCTCGGACGCTGTGCGCATGGGGTCGGAGATCTTCCACACCCTGCGCGGCGAGTTGAAAGCTGCGGGACACAACACCAATGTCGGCGACGAGGGCGGGTTCGCCCCGAACATCGGTTCGACCCGCGCGGCGCTCGACTTCATCATGGCCGCTGTCGAGAAGGCCGGCTACACGCCCGGCGGCGATGTGCGCCTCGCGCTGGACGCCGCCTCGACCGAATTTTTTGCCGACGGCACATATAATCTGAAGGGCGAGGACAAAGTGCTCTCAGCGGTCGAGATGGCGGACTACCTCGCCGCCCTCGTCGCCGATTATCCGATCATCTCGATCGAGGACGGCATGGCCGAGGATGACTGGGACGGCTGGAAAGCCCTCACCGACAAGGTCGGCGACCGCTGCCAGTTGGTGGGCGACGATCTCTTCGTGACCAATCCCGTGCGCCTTGCAGACGGGATTGCCAAGGGCTGCGGCAACTCGATCCTGATCAAGGTCAACCAGATCGGCACCCTGTCCGAGACGCTGGACGCGGTGAACATGGCTCACGGCGCGTCCTACACCGCCGTCATGTCTCACCGCTCGGGCGAGACCGAGGACGCGACCATCGCCGATCTCGCCGTCGCGACCAATTGCGGGCAGATCAAGACCGGTTCGCTCGCGCGCTCCGACCGGTTGGCGAAATACAACCAGTTAATCCGGATCGAGGAGGAACTGGGCCCGGAGGCGATCTACGCCGGCCAGTCTATTCTGAAGTGAGCCGCGGCGCCAAGAAACCGCTCTACCGGCGCGTCAACACCCGGACCCACGGGGTCCATCACGGTCATGGCGGCGACTATCGCAATGACCGCAACACCAAGAAAGAAACGCGCAACGCATCCTCCCGCGGGTCGATGCACAGCCATCACCGGCATGGCTATGATTACACGCCGCTCTTCCGCTTCCTGCTGTCCAAAGTGGGCGAGGACTGGTCTGCCGTGCACAGTGAAGCGGTCTCACGGCTCGACCGTGAGGACCCGGTCTACTGGCTGATTGCGCGCTGCGCAGCCGAAGAACGGCGCTTTGTTCGTATCGGTGAGAGCACATATTACAGTGGCCTCTGCATCGACGAGGACAATCGCCTGGCGCGCGTCGACCCAGACCTTACCGTTGATCTGATGTCGCCATCCTGCGCTTGCTGCACGCACACTTTTAATGGTGTTCCGTTCACGCGCGCCTATGACGGCATTCACTTCCCCGCGGAAGGTCGTTTGCCGGACTGACCGCAATGTTCTTCGGGCTCAACGCCAGGGGCTCGGCGCGCGGGGCGGGTGGGCAAAGTGCGCCCGCACCAAAAGCGCAGCGTCGACTGGGAGCGCGCCAAGCCTGTGTACCATTCCACGTGATCATTGGTACAAATAAACCATCTAGTCATGCGCCCGGAACACATGTACCATCCTCTCACCATCGCATGAGGAGGCTGGCATGCCCGACGATCACTCCCGCTCCACTCAGGCCCATTGGGCCGAACGCGCCAAAGCCGTGCTCCCGGCAGGAGGGTTCGGCAACTTTCCGGCAAATGTCGTGATCGCCCGCGGCGAAGGCGCCCATGTCTGGGACGAGGACGGTCGCGAGTTTATCGACTACCTCATTGGCTCCGGACCGATGTTGGTCGGCCACTCGCACCCCGAAGTGCTGGAGGCCGTCCAAGAGCAACTCGCGCTCGGTCAGACCTTCTTTGCGAACAACGCACGGGGCATCGAACTGGCCGAGGAGATCTGCCGCGCCGTTGCCTGCGCTGACAAGCTGCGTTTCGTCTCGACCGGCGGCGAGGCGGACATGTACGCCATGCGACTCGCACGCGCCCATACCGGCCGCGACAAGATCCTGAAATTCGAGGGTGGCTACCACGGCATGTCGGACCAGGCGCTGATGAGCCTCGCGCCCTCGGTCATGGTGAACTACCCCCAGGCCGTGCCAGATTCGGCCGGTATCTCCGAACACGTGCGCGACCAGACCATCGTTGCGCCGTTCAACGACCCGGAGGTGTTCACCCAGCTTCTCGATGAGTACGGGCATGAGATCGCAGGCGTCATCGTCGAGCCGCTGCAACGCCTGATCCCGCCTGCCCCGGGCTTTCTTGAACATGTCCGTGCCGAGACCGCAAAACGCGGCATCGTGCTGATCTTTGACGAGGTGGTCACGGGCTTCCGCCTCGCCTATGGCGGCGCACAAGAAAAATACGGTGTCGCCCCGGACCTCTGCACACTTGGCAAGGTCATTGGCGGCGGCTTCCCCTTGGCGGCCATTGCCGGGTCAGAAGACATCATGGCCCATTTCGACAAGGAGAAAGTCGGCGCCGACGGTTTCACCTTCCAGGTCGGCACGCTCTCCGGCAATCCGATCGCTGCCGTGGCGGGTCTGAAAACCATGGAGATCCTGCGCCGCCCCGGCACATACGAGGCCTTGCGCGCCAAAGGGGAGATCCTGATGGGCGCAATACGCGACAGCTTTGCCGGCAGCGGCGTTCCGGTACAGGTGGTCGGCGATGCAGCGCTGTTTGATGCGGTTTTCGCGGAACACCCCGTCACGAACTATCGCGGTGTCCTGACGAGCAACCCAGACCACTCGAAACGCTACAACACCCTGATGCGGGCACGCGGTATTCTGAAGCCTGACAGCAAGATGTACCCCAGCACCGCGCTTACGGAGACGGATATCGAGCAGACCGTCGCAGCGATCCGCGAGGCGGCAGCGATCATGGGCGGATCATGAAATCCTGGTCGCCTGCGCGATGTTGCGTGGCCAAGTCGAGGGTATGGGCAGCGCGAGCAACCCAAGACTGACACCAAAGCTGGTCCCGATTGTCGCGATCCGGTCGATCGCCGGGTGGTGGCACCTGCCTACTGCAAGGCGGCGTAAGCGCGGATCGCCGCTTTCGTTCCGGGACCGAACGCACCATCGATCGGGCCGTTGTAGATCCCTGCTTCCGTTAGAATGCGCTGAATCTGGCGCCGCGTTGCCAATCTGTATATCCGCGGCTCGTCGAGCATCTTGCCCAGCGTAAAGTCGTGCCCCGCGCGCAGCGCCGCCGTGACCACGAAGCCTAGATCCCCATGAGCCGCCGCCGTCGCCCGCGCATCGTTCCCGGCCTTCTCGAGATCGGGGATCTCGTCATAGGCGTCGATGCCAATGACCAGCGCCCGGCGCTCAGCGCTGGCAGGTGCGGGGATCGCACACAGGATAAGAAGAGCCAGGGCGCGACAGAGACGCTGGCACACAAAGACGGGATAACAGGGTCGACGCCGCAGCATCCCCGATGATTGCCCGGTTCGACGCTGGATGAAAAGCAGGCCGCCCCGATCTGCGGCTAAAGTGAGGGTTGGCTCCGGCGGTAGGATTCGAACCTACGACCAGCGGATTAACAGTCCGATGCTCTACCACTGAGCTACGCCGGATCAGCCCTTTATGCACCCCGCCTGCGAGGTGAGCCGTGCCTTTAGCGCATTCGCCCCGGAGTGAGAAGCAAAAAATGCCGCGTTTTGACAGGTTCCGGCAGGCGCGCCTCTGGGGGCGGCCCGATCTTGAGCGGAACGCCCGGGCGCGGTAGACTCGCGACAATTGTTTGTTCAGCGCCGGAGACATTATGAAACGCATTGCCCTTCTCCTCTGCATCGCCATGATGGGATGCGCGGCCGTGGATGTCGGTCCCGACCCGCGCGACGAGTTTTCCGATCGAAATGTCGGCAAAACCCTTGCCACTTATGTCGACGGGATGGGTACCCAAGTCGTGCACATGGCCGATGGCGGACAGCTCTATCTCTTCTCGGGCGCCAGCCCGGATGTGCAGCGTGGCGACTGGAAGTTCGACATTCTGGCGACCGGTGCGGCGACGACCTATCAGGGCGCGGGCGGGATCAACGTCCCGGTCGAGGAGTTGGAAACCGCGTGGGGCGTCTGTTTTCGCTACAAGGACGCTGCCGGCAACATCGTGCGCCGCCCCGCCGGTGGCGACTGGAACTGCGCCCTGCTCTCCGATTACGAGCCATTGATCACCGAGAGACTGGAGGGAGATGTCTTCGGTCTTGCCCGCGGCCAGGCGCCCGGTGAGATGCCGCAGGGCGCGCGCGTAACACTCGCTCAACTGCAACGTCTCTGATCTTAGGCCCGAGAGGGTGCGTCACGGACGCACCCTACGCCGCGCCGCGCAACTCCCCGTAGGGTGCGTCCGTGACGTACCCTTGCCGAAGGTTCAGGCAGCAGCGTCCGACATACGCGTCGTCAGCCGATCTGCCAGGCGATCGATGGTCATATGCAAGACCACGGTGAACGCAGCCAGAACGAACAGCGCCGCAAACATCAGATCGATCTTTGCCCGCCCATTCGCCAGCAGCATCAGGTGGCCAAGCCCCTGGCTCGCCCCGACCCACTCGCCGATGACGGCCCCGATCGGCGCGTAGACCGCCGCCAGCCTCAGCCCCGAGGCCAGCGACGGGATCGCCGCCGGGATCCGCACATGCCACATGATCCGCGCGGGCGAGGCGCCCATGCAGCGGGCGAGATCGACGAAGCCCTGCGGGGTTCGGGTCAAGCCATCGTAGAACGCCGACATCACCGGGAAATAGATAATCAGCAGCGCCATCGCGACCTTTGACCAGATGCCATAGCCAAACCAGATCGTCAGCACCGGAGCCAGGGCAAAGACCGGCACCGCCTGCAGGAAGATTAGGATCGGGCGCAGCAGCGTCTGCGCCATGGGCGACCCGGCGAGTTGAATGGCGCTTACCGCGCCCAGCGCAACCCCCAGCACCAGCCCCAGCAGCACCTCGCCAAAGGTGACCAGGGCATTCTCGAAGATCAGCCCGGCATTGGCCCAGAGCGCGGTCGCCACCCGCCAGGGCCCTGGCAGGATGAAGTGCTTCATGTCGCCTGCCCAGACGATGAATTGCCAGAGGCCGATCGCGACCGCCGCCGCAGCAAGACCCCGTCCAAACGCGGCGCTCATGCGGGCTCCCTCAGCAGCGCAAGAAGGCGGTTCTGGCACGCGAAGACCGCCGGGTCATCGATGGCGCGGATCGGCGCAGTGCCCGGGGGCGCAATGGTCTCGATCCCGCTACCCGTCATGGCGTAGATCCCGGCACCAAGGCGCGCCGCCTCCGCCGGGTCATGGGTCACCAACAGCACCGTGCGCCCGGCCAGCACCCGGGCGGCAAGCTCCTGCATCTCGGTCCGCGTGCGCGCATCGAGCGCCGAGAACGGCTCGTCGAGCAGCACGACGGGGCGGTCCTCCATCAGCGTCCGGGCCAAGGCCACGCGCTGGCGCATGCCACCCGACAGGTGCCGCGGCCGCTTGTGGGCGTGCTCGGTCAGACCAACCTCGGAGATCACCTCGGCGGCACGCGCGCGATCCAGAACCTCACCGCGCAGGCGCGCCCCTGTCAGGACATTGTCGGTGACATCGAGCCAGGGGAACAGCAGGTCCGACTGCGCCATGTAGGCGATGCGCCCTGCCAGTGGTGCGCCGTCCCCTGCCGTTATCTCACCTGTAAAGACCGCCCCCGTCTCGAGCCCTGCGATCAGGCGCAGGATCGTGGATTTTCCAATGCCGGAAGGCCCGAGCAAGCACGTCCAAGCCCCAGCACGGATCTCGATCTCCATGGGGCCGAACAGACGCTGGCCCGCCAGATCGGCATGGCCAGAGAGCGTGATCCCCGGCGCGCCGGTCACTTCAAAGCTCTCATTGCGCGGTCACGTCCATGACGATCTTCGCGACCGGGTTCAGCGACGGGATCAGGCCAGCATCTTTCAGGAACGCCTCGAACCGCTCGTACCGGCCCGCATCCACCGCTGCTGGGCGCAGCGCAAAGCGCGGGAGCGTGTCGCCCCAGGCGCGGGCGTTCAACTCGTCATCCAGTTCGGTCGAGGTGTTCTTGAAGATCTCCCAGCTCTCGTCCGGTTGGTTGATGATGTACTGGGTCGCAAGCTCGGTCGCGGCCAGGAAGCGCCCGATCATATCGGTGTCCATCGTCTCGGGATTGGCGACGTAGATCAATTCGTCATAGGCGGGCAGCCCCTCCTCCTCGAGATAGAAGCACCGGCCCGGCACTTCCTCGATGTCCATCTGGTTCAGCTCGAAGTTCCGGAACGCCCCGATCACGGCGTCGACCTGGTTCGACATCAGCGCAGGCGACAGCGACCAATTGACGTTGATCAGCTCGACATCGTCCATGGTCAGCCCGCCGCGCGCCAGAACCGTGCCAAGCAGCGCCTCCTCGACACCTGCCACCGAGAACCCGACCTTGCGCCCCTTCAGATCCGCGATGGTCTTGATCGGGCCGTCCTCCAGCACCAGCAGGCAATTGAGCGGTGTTGCAACCAGCGTCCCAACCCGGATCAACGGCAGGCCCTCATGGATCTGCAGATGCAGCTGCGGCTGGTAGCTGACCGCGAGATCGGCCTTGCCCGCCGCCACCAGTTTCGGCGGATCGGCGGGGTCGGCAGGCGCAATCACCTCGACCTCCAGCCCCTGATCGGCAAAATATCCCTTCTCCTCGGCCACGATGATCGGGCCATGATCGGGGTTCACGAACCAATCGAGGATCAGGGTCATCTTGTCCGCAGCCTGGGCGGGGACCGCCAGCAGAAGAGCAAGGAACAGGGTCGCAAGACGCGTCATCGGTCACTCCCGGTCTTGGCCCAAATGGGGCCGTGGATGAGCCTGCCGGGCGGATACGGGGCGTCTGTCGCTTGGGTCAGCGGATCCCGTTCCCTACGCCGGCATTGCCCGGATCAGGTTCGATGGGTTGGTGCGCGGCACCTCTCAGCCCCCTTGCGGGACACCCCAACGGTCTGAGTTCCATAGCTCGCGCTGCCGATCGCTGCAAGGCCACTGGACGCTTGCGCTCCGGCGACAGGGTTTGGATAAACCGGCCATGGCCAAGCTCTACTTCAACTACTCGACCATGAACGCAGGCAAGTCGACCGTGCTGCTGCAGGCGTCCTACAACTACGTGGAACGCGGTATGGCGACCTATCTGCTGACCGCGTCATTCGACGACCGGGCGGGCGCAGGCAGGATCGCCAGCCGTATCGGGATCGAGGCGGAGGCGGATACCTACACGGTTGAGGATGATCTGTTCGCGAAGATCGCGGCCCGGCTGGCCGAGGGACCATGCGCGTGCGTTTTGGTGGACGAGGCGCAGTGGATGACCCGCGACCAGGTCTGGCAATTGGCCCGCGCGGTCGACGATCTGAATGTGCCTGTCATGTGCCGCGGACTGCGGGTCGACTTTCGGGGCGAGCTCTTTCCCGGATCCGCCACCCTGCTCGCGCTGGCCGACGAGATGCGCGAGATCCGCACCATCTGCCATTGCGGGAAGAAGGCAACCATGGTGATCCGAACCGATGCCGATGGACGCGCGCTGACCGAGGGCGCCCAGATCGAGGTCGGTGGCAACGAGCGCTATCTCAGCCTTTGCCGTCGCCATTGGCGCGAAGCGGTGGGGAAGTAGACACACGCCGTTGCCTACTGCGGATTACTCCGCTGAACGTGCCATCAAACTGCCGCCAACCCCCGCTGAATGTCCGCTCCGAGCCCATCTCCCTGATGCTGCAGCACATCAGATTGAATACGAAACAGAAACACCGGACATTCCCTGGGAGTAGGCTAGGAGTGCAACTGCGCGAAAGTGGGCATTCAACGTTTGGGTTGGAGGAATCTAGATTGTGAAAGTTCAAGCCGTTCAATTGAGCCACGCCAGCCTTTGCTGGTCTTGTTCATAGAATGCGCGGCCAACTCGTGTCGCGCCGCATAACCCTTCAGGGCGAGCATCGATTTGACGGGTTCTGCATTGCTATCAGAAAAAATTAGACCTTCTTTGGTGCACACGGCATGAGAGGACTATGGAGACAGGCTCTCGCCCTGTGAACTTGCAATGTCAGAACGCATTCTCGGGAATCGGGTGTTCGACGGACCGCTGTCGGCAATTCCCAAATCGAATCATCTGTCCTCAAACTAGCGGACCGACGTTGCCTGCAGGTCGGTCCAGCAGCACGGTGGCTCAGTAACGGAGACGTATCCTGCTGCTATTTCCTTCTGACTGGCCGTCATCTTAGCGTTCAGGTCGGCAGCCATCACCTGGGCCTTGTCTACGCCCGCATGCCCTGCCGTAGTGTACCAGTAGTGCGACGCAGCAAGGTTCTTCGGGGTATCCGTCACCGCATTCATCACGCGGCGCATGAGGCGGAGCCCGTCGACCTGATCGCCCTCGAAGATCTGGCCAAGCTTGAGCATGGCGTCTGTGTTGCCCTGCGCGGCGGCTGCGCAGAGCCACTTCAAGGCGTCCTCCGTGCTGTAGAGCGTACCGGTCTGACTGTCGCCAGAACAGCAGAGCGCCGCGCCGACGGCATACTGAGCCTCCGGGTCGCCCGCCCTGGCCGCATCCATGTTGATCCGGACCTGCGCCTTGTCCCAGCCGACAGTCGTGGTTTCGACCACGACCGCGCCACATGCGGACAGTTGGACACTCAACAGGGCAAGGAACGTCGTCATCGCGGCCCTTAACGGGAGTTTTCGAATAATCATCGTCGAGCCTTCCTCTATGTTTGTTGTGGTCGGTGTCTATGGAGATCACTCGTGGCGCAGCGCTTCGATTGGATCGAGCCGGGCGGCGTTTCGGGCTGGGAAGTAGCCAAAGACAACTCCCACCAGCGCCGAGAACACAAAGGCCATCACGATCACCAAAGGATCGGGCGCAAAGGGGATCGCCATCAGTTGCGACGTCACCGCTGCGATCACGAGGCCCAGCACTACACCCAGAACACCGCCCAGCAACGAAAGCGCCACCGCCTCGATCAGGAACTGCATCAGCACTTGGTGGGCCTGGGCGCCGATGGCCATGCGGATCCCGATCTCGCGCGTGCGCTCGGTCACGCTCACCAGCATGATGTTCATGATCCCGATCCCGCCGACCAGCAGGCTGACGGCGGCGACCGCAGCCAGCAGCCCCGTCAGGATCCCGGTGATCCCGGTCAACATCGAGGCAACCTGCTTCATGTCCATGACGGTGAAGTCGTCCTCCTCGTGCGCACCGATCCGCCTGAGGTCGCGCATGACGAAGGCGACCTCCTGCATGGCATCCTCGGTCGAGATACCGTCCGCTACGGCCACGTAGATCGTGGCGACGTCCGTGTTGCCTGCGACGCGGCGCTGAAAGGTCCGGATTGGCAGCAGCACCACGTCGTCCTGATCCGTTCCGAAGGACGAGGCGCCCTTGGCCTCCAGGACCCCGATGACCTCGCAGCTGAAGGTCTTCAGGCGGATGCTCTCGCCCACGGGATCGGCCGCACCGAAAAGCTCCTCGCGCACAGTCTCGCCGAGGATGCAGACCGCCCGCCCAGCCCGCGTCTCGCCGGTGCTGAAATTGCGCCCCAGCGAAAGGGGCCAGTCCGAGGCGACGAGGTAGCGCGCATCCGTCGCCGTGATCTGGGCGCGGTGGTTGGCGTTGCCGAAAACCAGCGTCGCGTTTCCAGTGGCGATGGGTGCCGCGGTCTCGAGCACGGGCAGGGCTTCGCTCAGCAGTTCGATATCGCGCAGCGTAAAGGGCCGGGCCTGCTGGCCCACTGCCCTCGGCCCCATCGCGTGCTGACCGGGGCGGACCATCAGAACGTTGGTGCCCAGCTTCTCGACATCCGCAATGACCTGGTCCGACGAGCCCTGGCCCACGGTAACCATCGCAATTACCGAGGCGACGCCTATCACAACGCCCAGCACGGTCAGGAACGAGCGCAGCGCGTTGCGCAGGATGGAGGCCACGGCCAGCCGAAGGGTCTCGAAGATCATCTCATGCCACCTGCCGGGTCTTGCTGTCGCGCTGGACCCGCCCATCGACCATCCAGATCAGGCGGTCGGCATAGGCCGCCATGTCGTCCTCGTGCGTGACCATGACAATGGTAAGGTTCTGCTTGCGGCGCAGATCGACCAGTAGATCCATGATCTCGGCGGAGCGGCGGGTGTCCAGGTTTCCCGTTGGCTCGTCAGCCAGCACCACGCGCGGGTCACCGGCCAAAGCCCGCGCGATGGCGACGCGCTGCTGCTGGCCGCCGGAGAGTTGCGATGGGTCGTGACCGGCACGATCTGCAAGCCCGACGAGATCCAGCGCGTGTGCCGCCCGCTCAGCTCGTTCATGCCGCGCCAGCTTCTTGTAGATCAGCGGCAGTTCGACGTTGTCGCACGCCGACATGCGCGGCAGCAGGTTGTAGCCCTGAAAAATGAAGCCCAGATAGTGTCGCCTCAGCAGCGCGCGCTGGTCACTCGTAAGGTTGCCAACCCCAACTCCGCCGAAGAGATACTGGCCTGAAGTGGGGCGGTCGAGGCAGCCGATGAGGTTCATCGCGGTGGACTTGCCCGAGCCGCTGGGTCCCATGATCGCGACGAATTCGCCGGGCGAGATATCGATATCGACGCCGTCGAGCGCGCGGACCTGGGCCGCGCCCGTGCCGTACACACGCTTAACCCCGTTCAGGCGGATCAGGGGTTCCTCCTCAGCCATCCTGACCCACGATCACCAGATCGCCCTCCCGTAAGCCTTCGCGGATTTCGGTCAGCCGACCGTCGGTGTCGCCCGGGTTGACCTCGATCTCCACCACCTCGGTGCCGCGCAGAACCCAGACGGTCGACAGCGATCGCGGCGCTGTGGAGTGACCCGGAGGACGGGGGAGCAGGATAGACAGCAGACCACCGCCGCTTGCTTCGTCGGTGGCGGGGACCGCATTGGCACGCGGAACGAAGCGCAGCGCCGCGTTGGGCACCAGGAGCGCGTCCGAGACCTGGTTTACGACGATATCCACCACCGCCGTCATGCCGGGGCGCAGTGCCAGATCCTCATTCCCGATTTCGAGGATCACCGTGTAGGTCACGACGCCGTCGATCGTCTGGGGCCCGAACCTGATCTGGCGCACCCGCGCGGTGAAGCCGCGGTCCTCGTGGGCGTCCACCTCGAACGTGGCGTCCTGGCCTGCCGTCAGCCGGGCGATATCCGCCTCGTCGACAGCAAGTTGCAGTTCCATTTCGGTGAGGTCTTCAGCAATGACGAAAAGCTCGGGCGCGGACATGGCGACCGAGATTGTCTGGCCGGGATTGATGGCGCGGTCGAGCACGACCCCGTCGACGGGCGAGCAGATGCAGGCATTGCCCAGATCGGTCTCGGCCAGTTGCAAGTTGGCCTTGGCGACGGCCACGTCCGCCTCAGCAATGTCAAGCTCGGCCACGGCGCGGGCAAAGTCGGCATCGGCCGAGGTGACGCTCTGCTCGGAACCAACGCCCCGGCTGCCCAGTGTCCGGGCCCGGCGGGCATTTACCTTTGCCTCATCCAGATTGGTGACGGCCCTCGCAAGACGCGCCTCGGCCGCGCGCAGGTTTGCCCGCTGCACCTCGGCCTGTGCCTCGAGCTTCGACGTATCGAGCCGCGCAAGTACCTGGCCCGCTGCAACCACGTCGTTGAAATCGGCCGTCACCTCGGCGATTGTGCCCGACAGCTCGCTGGAGATCTCGACCGTGCTGGTGGGCTCGACTGAACCGGTCGCGTTGATCGAGACGGTCAGATCGCCCCGCGTCACGCGGTCCACACGGTAGCCGTGATCCTCCGGCGTGCCATGGAGCGGGAGCAGGTAGAAGAGCCCCGCCAATCCGACGGCAAACACCATCGCCAGCATCCACCAACGCCGCCCCGTCCTGGAAGGGTCATCGAGGCCTAGCCTGGACGTGATCTGATCCGGGTCGTCGCTCATCGGATCTCTCCTCGGGAAGGGAGCGCTTGGGTCGTCGCGGTTGCAGGCTTCGTTGCGGGCATCGGCGACACAAGGGAAAGTGCGCTGCACCAGAGGGCCCTGCTGTGTTGGGGGAGCTTTGGGGTCTTTGGTGCAGCGCATCCGCTATCGGCTTCCAAGGGTGGGGGTGAAGCAGGGCGATAGCGGAATTCGGGCTTGGGCATACGTCTCAGCGCATCGCCTGCAATTCCTCGGGCGTCACGATGCCGTCGCCGTTGGCATCGACACGCGCAAAGGCGCGGGCATGCAGGCCGCGGGAACTCACCCGCGCGGCGTTGCCCAAACCGTCCGCCGCGTTCAGGTCGATGAAGGTGGCGAATTCGGCATAGACCAGCTTGCCGTCACCGTTGGCATCAGCGTGGCGGAAGTTTTCCTGGGCAAGGCTTGCAGTGTCGGCGTCCGCAGCGAGCGGTAGGACGCAGAACAGGCCGAACGCGGCGACTTGGGCGATGGCAGAGGTGCGGGGCATGATTGGGCTCCTTGAGTTTCGGGTTAGCGAGAGAACGAGCGGTCGAACGCGGCGCTGCCTCTCGGCCCGGTGATCGTGCCCGAGCGGGTGCAGGTGCCGTCGGCGCACGACGCGGCGCCCTTCCGCGTGACGGTATTGCCGTAGGGCCCAGTCCGGGTGACCTCGCCCGAACAGCCATAGGCCGCGCAGTTGGCCCGCGCTGCTGGCCGCCAAGCCCGCGGTGCCGATTTCACAGCCGCCTGCGGTGCAGGAGCGACGACTATGTGGCGGTGACCAGCAACCCCGGGATGAGCGGCGGCTGTCGAAGACACTGCGAGGCCATAAGTCAAGGCCATAAGTGGAAGAAGTGTCGAATGAGTACTCATGTTTGTCTCCATGGGTTTCATTGTCTTGAGGGTTGGTTTTTGGCGTGAATCAAGGCTCACGACTGTCGGAGTCTTCGTTCGCGCTGCCGGTCGGATCTTGTCCCAGGATTTCGGCCTTGACCCTCTGCCGAGCATCGACATCGCCCCGGGCATTGGCATCGGACCATTCCTTTAGAAGCCGGCGACGGTCGTCTTCCGACAACACAGGCAGATCGTTCGGTTGCTTTGGCGCGGATGCCGCATCGAGTCTCCGGGACGCCGAGTGTCTGTTGCCATGCGTCATGCCAGCGATCCTTCTCCAGCCGTTCTTGCCGTAGCGTTCCAGGAGGCGTTCCCCGGCCCGTGACGATGGAGATAGAGAGCACATGTCACCCCGGTATCACCGCTGCGAAACCATGTGCCTCGACAGGTCAACGGGGTGTAACGGTTTGTAACGAGAGCTGGCTTTACTTGCCGCACGTCGTCGACTCGGCGAGACTGTCGCCCATGACGTCAGGCCGCCAAAGCATCCTTCTTGTGGACGACGACCCCGAGATCCGGCGCCTTCTGGGCGACTTCCTTGCACGAGAGGGCTTCGAACTCGAAACCGCCTCGGACGCGGTGGAGATGGACAGCGCGCTCGGACGCATGCGCCCGGACCTGATCCTGCTCGACCTCATGCTTCCGGGCGAGGATGGCGTGTCGATCTGTCGACGCCTGTCACGCGACGGCGCGCCTCCGATCATCATGCTGACCGCCAAGAATGACGAGATCGACCGCATTCTTGGACTGGAGATGGGGGCCGACGACTATGTCGCGAAGCCCTTCGCTCCGCGGGAACTGCTCGCGCGGATTCGCGCGGTTTTGCGCCGTGCAGCGACGGCGCCCCAGCCCCAGGGCAATCGGCGGCTGGCCTTCGACCGGTTCATCATCGACCTAGATGCGCGGCATCTGTGCGACCCTGCGGGCATTCCCGTTGCCCTGACCAGCGGAGAGTTCGACCTGCTCGCTTGCTTTGTGCAGCGACCGCGGCGCGTCCTGTCTCGCGACCAGATTTTGGACCAGTTGCGCGGGCGCGGTGCAGAACCTTTCGACCGGTCGGTGGACATGCTCGTCTCGCGGCTGCGGCGGAAGATGGCGGCCGCTGGGTGCGAAACGGAACTGATCAGCACCGTGCGCAACAGCGGCTATCTTCTGACAACCGGTGTCCAGGACGTGCCTTGAGACGCCCGCCGCTCATCCGCTGGCGGATCGGGGTGATCGTGGTCATCGGTTTGCTGGCCATGGGATCGATACCAATCGCACTGTTCTACGCCACCAGCGGGGCAGATCGTGTGGCTGCCATCCCGCAGCCCGGGCAACTGGCGGCAATTGCCGATCTGGTAGAATCCGCGCCACCGCCAGACCGCACGCGCCTGTTTGAAGCCCTGCGCTCGGCACAAATGTCGATCCGCGTTGCCAGTGAGGCCACGGTCGAGGCCGATCTCGCCCCGCTCTGGCCTGACGGCGACAGCGAGATCGCGGACTATCGCGCAGCGCTCGAGGGGCGGGCCTTCGCGGCCTATGCCGTCCCGCGCAAGCTGTTCGCCAGGGGCATCTTCAGCCCGCTGAGTGCAGCGGAGTTCCGGGTCGATCTGCGCAATGGCGGAGTCCTGATCGTCGCGAGCGAGCATATGGCCATGTTCACAAACGATGGCATGCCGATTGGTCTTCCCGGCGCGTTGATCGGCGCACTGGTGGCTTTCGTCGCCCTGATCCTTCTGAATCGCGAATTCAAGCCTGTGTGGCGTCTGGCAAAGGCTGTCGATGCGCTCGACCCCTCCGACCCTGACGCACGATTGCCCGAGATCCGCGCCGGCACGTTCGAGGTCCGCCTGCTGATCGCGGCCTTCAATCGCCAGCAGGAGCGCGTGGGGACATTGCTGCGCGGGCGCGCCGCCCTGGTGGGCGGCATCCAGCACGATGTGCGGACGTTCGCGACCCGTCTTCGACTTCGTACCGAGAAGCTGGCCAATCCTGAAGACCGCCAGCAGGCCGAAGCGGATGTGTCCGATTTGGTCTCCCTCATGGACGGCGCGCTGCTTGCGACGCGCAGCGAGGCCGGTCGACTGGATCTGGAATTGCTTGACATGCGCGACCTTCTGAAGGCCGAGGTGCGGGACCGGCAAGCCACAGGGGCCAAGACCGACTTGACCGTGTCAACCTCGGCCGAGGACGCGCAGGTCATTGGGGATCGTCTGGCACTGCGCCGGATCGTGTCCAATATCGTCGAGAATGCGCTGCGATACGGCGCGGCTGCCCACATCACCTTGGACGCAGACGCAGAGACCGTGATCCTGACGGTGGATGACGACGGACCCGGGATACCCGAGGATCAGCGAGCATACCTGCTGGAGCCGTTCGCCCGGCAGGAGACTTCCAGATCCCGCCAGACCGGCGGGGCCGGCCTTGGGCTCGCCATCGTATCCAGCCTGCTGGACGGCCATCAGGGCATTATGTCGATTGGCGACGCACCGGGCGGCGGAGCACGGATTGCTATACGGTTACCAAGATTTCACGCAGAAGAGTAACCGGCGTAGAGCCACGCCAACGGAAATCGCGGCGCGAACTGACAAAGGACTTGCATGCCCTGAAGAGGATGCTTGCAAACCGCCGGCCCAAATAGTCAACGTGGCACGATGCACGATGACTGTTGGCCATCTGCACCCCGATATCGGAGTAGTGTGCAGGACCCGCGTTCTTCTTTTCGGTTGGCAGATACAACACTGCCACGGAGTTCAATCGCGCGCTGCGGAAGTACCCCGCACTTGTCGCGCGCCGTAGCACCGACTTTGCTGGTCGGCGACGCTTCGCACTTGCGCGGCTGCACAACGCAATTCGCTCGGGTATCTGCAAGAAGGCGTGATCCTCACCCTCATGGTGTTCTGAACGTCGGGCGACTTATGGCGCAGCCTTCCTGTAGGCCGAACGGCAGCTTTCGGTGCCTGCCCGAGAAGCCGGGTGTTTAAATCAGATGACGGGTTTATCTCCGATGGTGTTGAAAAACCCACCATTGAAGTAGCCGTTCATCACTGATTCAATCCTCGAGGATTGGATGAGGCGATGGCGATGGCGATGGCGATGTTGGGACCAAGGCAGGAAGCGCAAAGCGCTCTTTTCTACGAGTTTTCGATCGAGAACAACGTCCCCGAGGACCATATTCTGAGGCGGATAGATCGGTTCGTTGATCTATCTGATATTCGCGGTTTCCTTGCGCCCTTCTACAGTTCGACTGGCCGTCCGTCGATTGATCCGGAGTTGATGATCCGGATGTTGATTGTCGGATATTGCATGGGCATTCGGTCTGAGCGGCGTCTTTGCGAAGACGTTCATCTCAACCTTGCCTACCGATGGTTTTGTCGTCTCGATCTAAGTGACCCAGTTCCGGATCATTCGACATTCTCGAAGAACCGTCATGGTAGGTTTCGCGACAGCGACCTGTTCCGCCACCTTTTCGAGCAAGTTCTTAAACGCTGCATTGCGGAGGGTTTGGTAGGCGACGATCAGTTTGGTGTTGACGCCTCGCTGATCAAAGCCGACGCAAGCCGTTACACTAAGGTTGAGGCGGCAGATTGGTCGCCATCTGTGGACGCGCCGCGCGCTGTCCGGGAATATTTGGACACGCTGGATGACGCAGCCTTCAGCGGCGCGACGCCAGTGAAGCCGAAGGCGCTGTCCCCCTCCGACCCGGGAGCGCGTTACACACGAGCCAAC
>JBCBOR010000092.1:0-17531 GCA_039821125.1 Pseudomonadota bacterium | reverse complement strand
GTCGGCCAGTCCGAGACGGTCGTGGCCGAGATGACGGACATCTTTCTCCTGCTGCTTGCGCCCGCCGGGGGCGATGAGCTTCAGGGCGTCAAACGCGGCATCATGGAGGTCGCCGACCTCATCGTGGTGAACAAGGCGGATGGAGCGCTGAAACCCGTGGCCGAGGCAACGCGCAGCGACTATGCGGGCGCACTGCGCCTGATGCGGCGGCGCGAGGGTGACGCCGAGGGGTTCCCGGCGGCCCTGTGCGTCTCGGCGGTCACGGGCGAGGGCCTGGCGCAAGTCTGGGACGCCGTCACACGCCTTCATGACTGGCGGCGTGACGAGGGATGGCTCGACAGGCGCCGCGCCGCGCAGGCCATCCAGTCCATGCACCGGGCTCTGGAACGCGGGCTGCGCGAGCGGCTCTACGGTGATGGTCAGGTGCGCTCGGACCTCGAGGCCGCGACGGCGGCTGTTGCTGCGGGCACGCTGACGCCGGACGATGCAGCGGACCGACTGATTACCCGGGTGTTTGCCAAGGATTGAGCGTGGCGCACCGCGGCCGCACCTTTGCGTTTAAACTGCAATCGTATCACCGATTGCGCCCTGACCGGTTCCACGGCAGACTTCCTGCAAAACAGGGGAGACTGCCATGCTGGACACCGATCACGACATTGCAGACCGCTACCGCCGCGACGGGTTCGTGTTCCCGATCCGCGTGATGGATGCGGACCACGCCGCAGCGCTGCGCACGGAACTGGAAGCGGCCGAGGCCAGCGTCCGCGATCACAAGGACGGGCAACAGTTCTTCCGTGAGTACTCGAACCTTGCGCTCGGCTTTGTCGATCGGTTGACACGCGATCCGGCGGTCACAGAGCCGGTCTCGAAGATCCTGGGCGAGGACCTTCTGGTCCTGACCTGCGGCTTCTTCATCAAGGAGCCGCGCTCGCCCGCTTACGTCTCGTGGCACCAGGATCTGCACTACTGGGGGCTCGAGGGCGATGACGAGGTGACGGCATGGATCGCGCTATCGCCGGTCACGGTCGCCTCGGGCTGCATGCGCTTCGTGCCGGGCTCGCATACCAGCATCGTCGCGCACACCGACACCCACCACGAGGACAACCTTCTGACGCGCGGACAGGAACTGTCGGTCGAGGTTGACGAGGCCGACGCCATCAATGTCGAACTTGCACCCGGTGAGATGTCGCTCCACCACGGGCGGCTCTTCCATGCCTCTGCGCCGAACACCACCGATGACCGGCGCATCGGGCTGGCGATCCGCTATATCCCGGCCTCGATGTCCCAGATCGACGGCGCCTCGATGGCGGCAACGCTGGTCCGTGGCCAGGACCGGTTCGGCCATTTCGATCTGGTCGACGGCGCGAAGGGCACGCTGGGGCCGGAGGAGATTGCCCACCACGCCGAGGTCTCGGAGCGCCGCCGCAAGACTATCATGCGCGAGACCTGAGGTGGACGGCGCGGATCCCGGCACGCCGATGCGGTTCGGCAAGTCCTTCACTCAGCAGGAACCGCTGCCCGAGGCGGCCATCGCCGCCGCCATCGCCGTGATGCAATCGGGGCGGCTGCACCGCTACAACACCGGGCCGGGCGAGACCTCGGAAACCGCTCTGCTGGAACAGGAGTTCGCCGCCGCGCTTGGTGTGCCCTACTGCCTCGCCACGGCCTCGGGCGGGACAGCGATGCAGGTGGCGCTCGTTGCCTGCGGCGTCTCGCCGGGGGACGGGGTCCTGACGAACGGCTTTACCCTCTCGCCGGTGCCCGGCGCGATCCATGCGGTCGGCGCACGGCCCGTGCTGGTCGAGACGACCGAGGATCTGGTGATCGACCTCTCGGATCTTGCCACCAAGATCGAGACCTCCGGCGCCCGCACCCTGATGCTCAGCCATATGCGCGGGCATCTGGCGGATATGCCGACGTTGATGGAGATCTGCGATCAGGCAGGCGTCACCGTGATCGAGGATTGCGCGCACACGATGGGGGCGGCGTGGGATGGGCGCCCATCAGGCACGTTCGGGCGAGCCGCCTGTTTCTCGACCCAGACCTACAAGCATGTGAATTCGGGCGAGGGCGGGTTTATCACCACCGCCGATCCGGACGTGATAGCCCGCGCCGTCGTGCGCTCCGGCTCGTACATGCTCTATGACCGACACCTGGCCGTACCGGGCGCCGAGGCATTCGCCGACGCGCGCCTCGACATGGCCAATGGCTCCTGCCGGATGGACAACCTGCGTGCCGCCCTGCTGCGTCCGCAACTGGTGGATCTGCCCGCGCAGGTCGACCGCTGGAACACCCGCTACGCGCTGATCGAGGATCGACTGCGCCGGGTCGCCGGGATGGTCCTCCGCCAGATCACCAATGCCGAGACCCATGTCGGCAGCTCGATCCAGTTCCGCCTGCCCGATCTGCCCGAAGCCGGGGTCGCCCCCTTCCTGAAGGCCAATCTGGAGCGCGGGGTCGAGTTGAAATGGTTCGGCGCGGCGGAGCCGCACGGCTACACATCGCTGCATTCATCCTGGCGCTATGCGGGCGCGCAGCACCTGCCCGAGACGGATCGCATCCTCTCGCGGCTCTTCGATATGCGCATCCCGCTGACGTTCTCGGAAGACGATTGCCGCCTGATCGCCGACATCATCGCCGAGTGCGCTGCCAGCGCGCTGGCCCGTGCGGGCTGACACGCCCGGCACGCCGCGATTCCGGGGTTGACGGGCCGGGGACTACGGCGTAGTTAGCGCGTCTCGAATTTGCGGCCCGCGTGGCAGCGCCTATCGGTGCGCCGGGAACCGGGCCAGGACGGATCTGATGAGGACCATACCATGTCGCGACGTTGCGAACTGACGGGCAAGGGCGTGCTGACCGGAAACCGGGTCAGCCACTCGAACATCAAGACGCGCCGGCGGTACCTGCCGAACCTGCACAAGGTCACGCTGCAGAGCGAGACGCTGGGCCGGTCGTTCAAGTTCCGCGTGGCAGCCTCGGCCCTGCGCACGGTCGATCACCGTGGCGGTCTGGACGCGTTTCTGAAGAAGGCCCGTGATACGGACCTCTCGGCCAATGCTCTCAAGATCAAAAAGGACGTGCTGGCGGCCTCGGCCTGACCCGCACGCATATCGCGATGACTTCGGGGCGCTTCGGCGCCCTTTTTTATGGCTGATGTTATTGTTGCTTTTAGCGCAATAATTTCTTGTGTGATGTCCTGTTTATTGCACTCATCGCGCCGTCTATCTCCCGGGTCAACGACATGACGCGTGACCCGAAAGGAGACTGACATGACTGACATGACCGCCAACACCCGTACTGAAAGCACCGGACTGGCGATCCCCTCGCTGGCGCCTGTCTACGCCGCGACCGGCGAGATCGCCGAGGCTGGCCTGCGCATCGCCGCGGGTCTCTTCCTGATCCCCCATGGTGCACAGAAGCTCTTTGGCTGGTTCGGCGGCTATGGGTTGGAGGCCACCGGGCTGTTCTTCTCGACCGAGCTTGGCTTTGCCTATGGCTTCCTCGCGGCCCTCGGCGCCGGATTGGTCGAGGTGTTCGGCGGTCTTGCCCTTGCGCTTGGCTTTGGCACCCGCATTGCCGCTGCCGCCATCGTCGCCTTGCTTGCGGTTGCCGCAAGCGTCCATGTCGGCGCCGGGTTCTTCTGGACCTCGGGCGGATGGGAGTACCCGGTGCTCTGGGCCGCGGTCGCGGCTCTCTTCGTTGCCAAAGGCGGCGGGCGGTTCTCGGTCGATCACCTGATCGGACGGGCGGTCTGACCCGCCAAGACCTCCTCCACCCAGGCGGGCACCGTCTGGGTGGCAGGCCCCAGGATCTCGCGCTGAAACGCGCCGGATCCCGTGGCCTCGAGATTGATCTCCAACGTCTCGGCGCCGAATTGCCGCGCCTCCGCCACGAACCCTGCCGCGGGATAGACCTGCCCCGATGTCCCGATGGACACGAACAGATCACACGCTGCCAGTGCCTCGTAGATCCGGTCAATGTGGTAGGGCATCTCCCCGAACCAGACGATATCGGGTCGCACCGATCCGGTGGTCCCGCAGGCAGGACATGTATCGCCAACCCCCATCTCACCCGGCCAGTCCCAGCGATGCTCACAGGCCCCGCAGAGCGCCCGCAGCAGCTCGCCATGCATGTGGATCACGTCGCGGGACCCTCCGGCCTCGTGCAGGTTGTCGACATTCTGCGTGACCAACGTCACCTGCCCTGCAAACGCCGCCTGCAAGCGCGCCAGCGCCCGGTGGGCGTCGTTCGGCTCGGCCTCGCGGCAGTTGACCCTCCGCGCATTGTAGAACCCATGCACCTTGGCCGGATCGCGGGCGTACCCCTCGGGCGTCGCCACCTCGGCCAGATCGTACTTTGTCCAGATCCCGTCCTTGTCGCGAAAGGTGCCAAGACCGGACTCCGCCGAAACACCAGCCCCTGTGAGGATGACGATATGATCCATCTGTCGCTCCGCCCGCCTGCCCGTTAACCATCTGTACCATACGCTACAGACGCGCCCGCGCCACCCGTGGCATCAGACCAACACTGGAGATGACAATCGGGAGGGACGGCGATGACGAGACGGGAAGACACCGCAATCGAAGACCTGATCACCCTGGATGATGGCGATCAGGGGTTCGCCCGGGCCGACACCTTCATCATCGATCTCTACGGCAATGACACACTCGAGGCCGCGGACACGCTCGATATCATCGCCATCGAGGACGGCGACGTGGCCGATGGCGGTTCGGACAACTCCAAGCCGCCCCTTACCGCAGGCGGCTATTTCAACGACATCAACCGCGATTTCGACGAGAGCAAACCAGCGGAGGCGCCCGACATCATCGTGATCGAGGACGATGATGCGTCGGCTGATGTGGTCTACGGCAGTTCGAACAGCTGCATCCACAGGATTGGTTATTCCAACGACACGATCACCGGCGACGAAGACGGCCCCATCGACATCATCACCACGGGCGAGATCGAGACCGACTATGACGATCTCGAACTGCTCGACCTGACCATCGGTGAGGACAAGGACGCCCACGCCTCCTATGGCGGGACAAACACCTGCGATCCCTATGCCGGGGACAACACCTGCGAGCCGCCGGAGGATCTGAAGTCGAACGACAATCCCCACACAGATTGGATCGACCTTCTCTGACCGGATCAATCCGCCAACACGCCGAGACAGCACTGCCACATCGCTTGCTTCGGTGTGTCCTGCACGCGCGCTGCGCCGGGGCTAGTCGAAGACCCGGCGCGCAAGATCCAACATCTCTTCATATGTCGGCTTATCATCGTAGAATCCAAGCGTGTGGTGCGCGTTCGGCACATACAAGTCGGTATGATATCGGCGGGCATCCGGAGCTATATGGCCGCTGGAGCGGGCAAACTGGGTTGTTCGCTCGTAGGATCCCAACGTAAGCGCCCGCGTCACACACCGGCCCTGCAATTCATAGAACGCATAGACCTTGCCAAAGTCCCCCGCCAGCGGCCCGTAGACAACCGGGCGGATCTGGCGCCCACCAATCTTTAAGTCGGGCCGCACATCGAAGGTTTGTGGTTTCGCGACAAAGACCCCTCGCCATGTCTGGTCCGCACAGGTGTGACCCCTTCGGCGTGATGAAGACGAAACCGGCTTGTCTGAAATCGTTCTGGGTTTTTCCGTCGGTGCCAAAGCCGCACGGTCCCGAGCCCGCTGCTCCGTCCGATCAGTTGCACAAGCTGAGAGAAAAATCGCTCCTGCGAACAAGAGCAGCGCGCGCATCATGAACACTCTCCAAATCAGGCATCGCACACTGCAAGGGATCTCTCAAATCCTCAAGCTCTTCTTCCAGCGTCACCACAGCGCTCAATCGCCTCTGCCACCGACTTCGCACCCTTCTCCCAGATGCTGTTTGGGATCTCAGCGACCTTCAGCTGCAGATCCCAAGCCAAAGGCTCGCCCGCCATTGCGTGGTCATACCATGTGCGCCAAAAACTCCACGGCCCACCGACATCGAGCAGGTTTTGCCGCGAGAGGCATCGCTCGGCAATCAGGTCACGCAGGGCCGGGGATCGCGTAATTCTGGTCGCAAGCAATGCCGCAGATCGCCCACCGATCCGCATGTCGGCAGAGTTCCCGGTATCGACAAAGCCAGCGGCCTCCTTGGCGTGTGAAACCGCGTTGGCTGCCGCGTCGGCGGCATAGCTCGCCGAGGCGCCGTCTGCCGCAAAGGCAGCTGCCAAAGCCGCATCGGCGGCAGTCGCATCCTTAAATCCCACCATGTAGGCCGCCTCGTAGGCTGGTTTTGCAACCTTCCGATCCGTGCGCAACTGCGCAGAAGACGCAACACCCGATGTCAAGATCGCCCGCAGGGTCGAAAGTGCCACTCGCTCTTTCAGCTCTGCCTCCAGATCATTTGTCGTGACGAAGGGAAAGACACGCAGCGCCGCACGGTATGCGATGGCTATGCACGTCTCGCGATCTTGTTCCTCGAGCCATCCCCCGAGGCTATATCCATCCGTACTCTCCATAAGCCCTGACCTTGTGATGCGGCAGGGGCGCACTAGGCTCGGGCGTGCGCCGGTGGCGTGACGCATCAACACCTTTCACACCCCGCAACAAACCGCTACATCCGCGCGTAACGTAACTCACGTAGGCGTCCATGACAGACCTCGCACATATCCGCAATTTCTCGATCGTCGCGCATATCGATCACGGGAAATCCACGCTCGCCGACCGGCTGATCCAGATGACCGGCGGGCTCGAGGACCGTGAGATGACCGAGCAGGTGCTCGACAGCATGGACATTGAGAAGGAGCGCGGCATCACCATCAAGGCGCAGACCGTGCGTCTGGCCTATCGCGCCAAGGATGGCGAGGACTACGTCATCAACCTGATCGACACGCCAGGCCATGTCGACTTCGCCTACGAGGTCAGCCGGTCGATGAAGGCGGTCGAGGGGTCCCTGCTGGTGGTGGATGCCTCGCAAGGCGTGGAAGCGCAGACCCTGGCGAACGTCTATCAGGCCATTGATGCCGACCACGAGATCGTGCCGGTCCTGAACAAGATCGACCTGCCCGCCGCCGAGCCCGAGCGCGTGCAGGAGCAGATCGAAGACGTGATCGGCATCGATGCCACCGACGCCGTGATGATCTCGGCCAAGACCGGGATCGGCATTCCGGACGTCTTGGAAGCCATCGTGACCCGCCTGCCCGCGCCCACCGGCGACCGCGATGCACCGCTGAAGGCGATGCTGGTGGACAGCTGGTACGACGCCTACCTTGGCGTGGTCGTGCTCGTGCGCATCATCGACGGCACGCTCAACAAGGGCGACAAGATCCGCATGATGCAGACCGGCGCCACCTACCCCGTGGACCGCGTCGGCGTCTTTACCCCGAAGATGGTGCAGACCGGCAGCCTCGGCCCCGGCGAGATCGGCTTCCTCACGGCCTCCATCAAACAGGTCCGCGACACCCGCGTCGGCGACACCATCACGACCGAGCGCAAGGGGTGCGAGACACCCCTGCCCGGCTTCCAGCCCGCGCAGCCCGTGGTCTTCTGCGGCCTCTTCCCCGTGGACAACAACGACTTCGAACCGCTGCGCGACGCCATCGAGAAACTCGCCCTGAACGATGCCAGCTTCAGCCACGAGATGGAGACATCCGCCGCCCTCGGCTTCGGCTTCCGCTGCGGGTTCCTCGGCCTCCTGCATCTGGAAGTCATCCGCGACCGGCTGGAACGCGAGTATGACATCGACCTCATCACCACCGCGCCCTCGGTCGTCTACCACATCCACATGACCGACGGCACGATGCACGAGATGCACAACCCCGCCGACATGCCCGACACCATGAAGATCGACCGCATCGAGGAGCCGTGGATCAAGGCCACCATCCTGGTCCCGGACGAATACCTCGGCGATGTGCTGAAGCTCTGTCAGGAGCGGCGCGGCGTCCAGCTCGACCTCACCTATGCCGGCTCCCGCGCCATGGTCGTCTATCGCCTGCCGCTGAACGAGGTCGTCTTCGACTTCTACGACCGGCTGAAATCGGTGACCAAGGGCTATGCCAGCTTCGACTACGCCATGGACGGCTACGACGCGGAAGCGCTGGTGAAAATGCAGATTCTGGTGAATGAGGAGCCGGTCGATGCGCTCTCCACCATCGTCCACCGCGACAAGGCCGAGACCCGCGGCCGCGCCATGTGCGAGAAACTCAAGGACCTGATCCCCCAGCACATGTTCAAGGTCCCGATCCAGGCCGCCATCGGCGGGCGTATCATCGCGCGCGAGACGATCTCGGCGCTGCGCAAGGACGTCACGGCAAAATGCTACGGCGGAGATGTCTCTCGCAAACGCAAACTGCTCGACAAGCAGAAAGCCGGCAAGAAACGGATGCGCCAGTTCGGCAAAGTTGATATACCCCAAGAGGCTTTTATCAATGCGCTGAAGATGGATGGGTAAGTTACTTTACTATTTTTCTCCAGCGTTTTTATGTTTTTGATTTTTTCCATCAGTTTGAGTATTGTGTGATCAACTGTCGCTAACGCAATTTCGAACCAAGGGTAGAGAGAATTGAAAGATTTTGAATCCAGTGTATATGATGGCTTCAATGACTTGGTAAGGCGAGTCGAAATTACAAAAGATGCTCGCTTTCAAGCCAATATAAGACTCGAAAGACGACAAAAAAGATCATACTTTGTAATTTCAATACTATTTTTATTCGTAATAGTTGTATCACTTATTCCAAATATGGTCACGCTGAATCAATTTCAAACTCAATTGCTATTATCAATAACCGTTGTTAACTTTGTATTCATAATTATTACTACATTTATGGAAGCGGCGGGGAACTTTTATCATCGCGGCGAGCATCTACACCGATCAGCGCGGAGCATTGCAAGCGTGCACAATCAACTTGTACTGCTGAGTGATGAAGAGAAGATTGATCAGTCAAAAATAAAACAGTTACAAAGTGAGTATCAAGCGGCTTTGGATGATTGCTCCTTCAATCATGAAAACATTGACTACCTTCTAGTACAGACCCAAAAGCCTAAACTTTTTTCAAACAAGATCAGCCAAGCTTCAGGATGGTTGGAATTTATGACTTCAATGAGAATTTTGAAATACTACGTTTTTGATTTTTCCTGGGCAATACCACATTTTCTTTTTGCACTGATAAGCATAGTATTGATTTATGTATTCATCTTTATGAGCGTTACGATCACTTGAGGTGAACCAGACCCCATTTCCAAGTGAATCTTTTATTCTGCAAATGTCCGGCGGGATATGGTTAAGGCGCAGGCGGGTCTATTCGATAAAGTCCCTAGCAGAACAGGATCCGCACCACGCCATGACCAAGTGGTAGGGTAGGCTTCAGCCCACCATCAGCGCGACACCCCAAAGCAAGCGCCCGAATCACTTCAGCGCGGCGTTGACTAGATAGGCGGTGATCTCGGCCTCGCCCAAGGCGCGCAGGGCCTCGAGCCGGTGCTGGCCCTCGACCAAGATATACCGCGGGCCGTCGGGGCTGCCCTTGCTTTTGGGATCGACGCGGCAGCGGATCGGGATCTTCTGGCCGTTCTCCAGCATGTCCTCGGCCAGGGTTTCGACCTTGGCGGGGTCAAGTTCGCGCACCCGTTTGACGGGTACACGGATGTGGTCGATCGGCAGGCGGTGCTTCTCCAGCATCGGGCGTCCTTTCGGCCGCTCAAGCGCGGCGGCGCTGCGTGATCCTAGCAGATTTCAGAGCCCACAGCGCGATCGGGCGACGCGGCTGACTTTGTCTTCCTCGGCGGTGGTGCTGTATTCGAGGCAGACGCCGTTCTCGAGCACGATCGTCTGACCGCCGGACTCGACGATGACCTGACGGTCCGAGCGCAGGCCGTCACATGCGGTCAGGACCAGGGTCGCCGCGAGGGCGAGGGCGGGCCGACGCCCGCCTGCCTGTCTCAATAGATCCCGCACCGGGTCGGCGAGACGCGCTTGATCGCCGTGGTGAAGCGATTGGTCCGCTCGGTCTGGAAACACACGCCATTGGCGTATTTCGTGTCGGTGTCCCCGGCGGTCGCAACGACAGGATCGTTCCCGGCCGTGTCCAGCCCGGCCTCACCCACGCAAGCGCCGAGCGCGGTCAGCACGATCCCCAGCGCAAAGACACGCAGCGGCGGTCTCAGCGCCGCAGCCCGGCGCGGGCGCGATGCAATGATGTCGGTCATGGCCCCCGCCCCTCTCACAGACCGCAGCGCGCGGGATTGATCCGGCGCAGCGGTGCTTCGTTATCCTCGGCAGTTTCGTCCACCTCGTAGCAGACGCCATTGGCCTCGACGATCTTGTAGGCGCCGGAGGACTCGACCACGCGGTCCTTCTTGAAGCCGTAGGATTCCACCTCGGCCTGCGAGCACGCGGCTACGGCCAGAAGCGCGGGAATGAGCAGAAAGGCACGCATGGATCTTCTCCTCTGTCGGTATCATAAAATAACTTCGTATCTATGGGTCGTTCGGATCTGCTGTCCGGTTCACAATTAGCTAACGGATATGGTCACGCCGTCCGTCGGGGCGGCCTTCGCAGCCCTTGGCGGCCCTTGGCGGCCCTGTCAGGTGGCCGAGACCATGCGGGTGCGCAGGGCGTCGAGCTCGGCGGCGCGGGCAGCGGCGGAGTGATTGGACACGGCATGGGCCTGGCCGTCGCGGGCGAGGCGCAGGCGTTCGTCGGGGTCTTGGATCAGCGCGGTGATGGCGGCGGCGAGGCTGCCCGGCGTGATCGGATCGACATAGGATGCATGCGGGCCCGAGGCTTCGCGCAGGCCCCCGCGGCCCGAGGAGATGACAGCGGCCCCTGCGGCATGCGCCTCGACCGCGGCGAGGCCGAAGCTCTCGAAGATATGGCTGGGGACGGCGACGATGGCGGCGCGGGCGAGGAGGGCCTGTACGGCGTCCAGCGGTTGGTTGCGGGCGATCTCGACCCGCGCGCCAAAGCGTTCAAGCGACGCGACCTGTGCCTCGGCCCACGCGCCATGCGTCGTCCAGGCCGAGCCGTAGATCCCGGCGCTCCAGTCGGGATGGGCGTCCAACACCCGGTCGACAGCGGCGCAAAACTCGCCAAAGCCTTTTTCCGGTGCGGCCCGGCCCGCATAGGCGATCAGGCGCCGGGCGGGATCCGGCTCGGCGTGCCAGTCGGCAATCTCGACCCCGTTCAGGATGGCGTGGCTGGTCCCGCCGAACTCCGGGAAGGCGGCGGCAAAGGCATCGCGGGCCACCTTGCTGACGAAGACATGGGCGTCGAACTCCTGATTGCGGCGGCGATGACGCCAGCGGCGGAACCAGCCCGATGGAGGTTTGACGTAGTTGTGGCGGTAGAAGAGCGACGGGATGCCGGGCAGCGCGCGGGCGATGCGGCGGGCGGTCGGCGCGTGCTGGTGCAGCTCGAGCAGGTCCGGGCCGATCTCGCGCAGCGCCTCGATCACGTGGGCGGTGCGGCGCCAGCGATTGCGCTCGGCAGGCACCGTAAGCACGGTGAGATCGCCGTGCTGATCCGCGCCTTCATCCGCGATGACCGTGATCTCGGCGCGGTAGCGCGAATACCGGTTCAGCGTGCGCACCACCGTCTCGATGGAATTCGGCATCGCCCGGTCGAAGGTGAACCGCGGCGGCAGCACAATCGCGATTTTCATGTGCGCCCCTCGCGCGGTCCGTCAGCCCTCAGCCTTTCCGGCAGGCCAGCATGTGAAGCTGATAGTGCATGACCGAGCGGGCGTGCAAGGTCAGGCGCCAGGGGATATCGGTCTCTTCCGCGATGGGCTTCAGGCCGAACTGCTCCAGCGTCGCCCGCAAAACCGGCTCGGCGGCCCCTTGATGTGCGGCACGCTGCGAGTGCCCGCCCATCCAGCGCATCGGCTCGGTTGCGTTGCCGGCCCAGTCATAGGGCGTCGTGAACAGCGCCGCACCGCCGCCGGTCAGAACACGCGCGGTCTCGGCCACCAGTTCGGTCGGCCCGGCGATACAGTCGATGATGTTGATCGCGCTCGCCATGCCGAAGCGCCCGTCCGGGAAGGGCAGCGCCATCGCGTCCATGGCCCAGAAGTCCACACGGTCGGAGGCCATCTCCTCCGGCAGCGTCACCGTGACCGGGTCGTAGACGATGCCGACGCGGCGCCTGGAGAAGGTGGCCTCTCCCTCCAGCATCAGCCGCTGGCTGAGCCGCAGCATCGCGATGTTGAACTCCGCCGACAGGACCGGGCCGGAGGTCAGGGCTGCAAGCTCCCACGCGCCGCGCCCGACGCCGCCGCCAAGCTCAATCATCGGGCCATCGACCAGCCCGAACGCCGAGAGACCGGTACGGGTCACATCGGCAATACAGGATGTCTCGCCGCCCACGCCCCAATCGGCGAAATGGTCCGAGGCATAGATGCTGAGATGATGCCGCATCGTGTCGAAGCCATGACCGGGACCGAACCCATCGGCCAGGCAGCTCTCGAGCAGCGGCGGCAGGTCAGCCCGCCACAGCAGGTAATCGCTGGCATTGCGCACAAAGGTCGAGGGATCGGGGACAATGACCGGCACGCCATCGATCACCGGGAACTCGGCCCAGCAGGACGGGTTGGAACAATGCACAATGGCGTGCCAGATCAGCCCGCTGCGCGTCTCGGCCACCGCGGCGATCTGCAACGGGTGCGCCCCGGCGCCGCCATGCAGGCAGCGCGGACAAACCGGAGCAAGCTCTTCGAAAAGATCGGCGCGCAATCGCCGTCAGCCGCCGATCATAACGGTCACACAGCCCGGCGGGATGATGTTGCCAACCGGAGATGGGATCGGCGCCACGCAGGACGGATGGCTGGTCATGTCACCGACGCGGGCCGCAGGCAGCTTGCCGACCATGACTGTTGTCGATGCCTTGGTGATGATGCCGGGCCCTGCGGGCACACACGGGATCAACGTGCACGGCCGGGTCATGTCGGTCGAGCGGGCCTGGGGCATCTTGCCGACCAGGACGTTCGGCTGACCCTTGACGATGTTGAGCGGAAGCGCCGGGTGCGGCACAGGCGTGGGTGTCGGTGCGGGCGGGTGGATCGGCGCGTGGCAATGCGGCGCCGTCTGCAACACCATATCACCAATTCGGGCGGCAGGAGGCATGGGATCTAACCTTCATTCTCAAAATCACTGTTAGTGTAAGGCGCGGCGGCGCCAAGCGCAATCATGCGTTTTCTCGGCACGGCACGAGATCCCCGGCACGATCGAGGCGTCCCGGCCGGGGTCGCCGGGCGAGCGCATCGACCGCGTGTCGCGTGGTCACCTGGCTGCCCGCTCCCGTTAGGCCCGTAACTCGAACGCATCGGGCTTGAGGGTCGGGTCGAACGCCACCACGATGCGCCCGCCAATCACGATCACCGGCACGACGATCGTGTACTCGTCCTCGGTCCCGTCCGCAGCCTCGCCCCCGGCCTTGAAATTGCGGGTCGAGGTCAGGCCCGAGCCCATCACCTCGAGCCAGAGGTCGAAGCCGCAAAGCGCCGTGCGAACCGTGCCCGGGTGGTCCTGTATCGCCTTGCTCAAAGTCTGCAGCGCCGACGAAAGCGGCGGCGGCGGTGGAGAAACCTCACCATCTGTGGACATGCGCATATCCCTGATTTCAGCCCGCGAGCAGTCTACGGGGTCGCACGGCACCCGTCCACAAGGCTGGTGTCGATGCGACGATCTCGAACGCTGACCTTCACGCTTATCCTGCGGACACCCGCGCGCCAGGCGCGATGGTCGGCGGGGCTGCGTTCAGCGCATCCATCGCAAAGCCCGCTGCGGATTTGTAGGCAGCCATGAACGCCATGCGCTCCGCCTCGGGGATCACGGTGTCGATGTCGTCGAACTGTCCGCCGCAGCGTTCGTCGACCAGATTGAGCAACCCGAACGGCCCGTGCCCACGGTTGCGCAGCACCACCTCGGAGATCGGGCCGCACAGCCGCGCGTCGTACGCCGCCAGAGCCGCCGGGGTAAGCCCGTGTTGGATCAGGCACGCTCCGAGCACGCGCGCGTCCACAATCGCCTGGCTCGCCCCGTTCGAGCCCGTGGGGTACATCACATGCGCCGCATCGCCCATGAGTGCGGTGTGCCCGTCGATCCAGCTTGGCACCGGGTCGCGGTCGATCATCGGGTACTCCCAGATCTGCTCGGCCCCGCCCAGCAATTCGGGCACATCCAGCCAGTCAAAACGCCAGTCCTCGAAATGGTGCAGAAAGTCGCCCAGCGCGACCTTCTTGGTCCAGTCGCCGGTGACCCGGTCGCCGGCCCCGTCCACAGTCACCTCGGCGATCCAGTTGATCTCGGCCAGACCATCAGCGCCGGGGGCGGAAATCGGATAGATCACCATCCGTTGGCGAAAGGAGCCGAGCCCGATAAAGGACGCCCCGGTCCGGATCGGCCGAGCGCGAGAGGTGCCGCGCCACAGGATCGCACCGCCCCAGTGCGGTGGCGGCTGATCCGGGTACATCTGCGCGCGGATCGCCGAGTGCAGACCATCAGCACCGATCAGGAGGCTGCCGGTCTCGGTGATCTGGCCTTCCGGCGTCTCGATGTCGACCTCGATGCCATCGGTCGTGTTGCGATAGCCCGTGACCCGGTGGCCGGTCCGCACGGCCTCCGGCCCCAGTCGATCCAGCACCTCGGCGTAGAGCAGCATCTGCAGGTGCCCGCGATGGACCGAGTATTGCGGCCAGCGGTATCCCGCGGCAAGGCCCCGCGGTTCGGCATAGATCTCGGCGCCATTGCGCCCGACCAGCGCCCATTCCTGTGTGGCGATTCCGATCCGGTCGAGCGCCTCCGCGCCGATGCCGAGATCGTAGAGCTCGCGCACGGCGTTCGGCTGGATGTTGATCCCGACCCCAAGCGGGCGCAGTTCAGACACGCTCTCGAACACGGAGCAGCGCACACCGATCTGGTGCAGCGTCAGCGCCAATGTCAGCCCGCCGATACCGCCGCCTGCGATAAGTATGTGGGGCGCTGTCATGCCCGACCCCCTGAGTGTCCGCACCATGCTGTCCCAGGTCAGACCCGGGATCTTCTATACGCCTGCGCAAGAGGTTCCGGGTCAAGCCCGGGACAGCATTGAGCCCATGGACAAGCGATCGCGACACGTGGAACGCGCGCTGTGGACGGATCAACCAGCGTCAGGCACACTTACACCATTCAGACGGAGCGAGATTGTGAAGGTCCTGTTTCTCGAGATCGATACGGATGCCGAGTGGGCGGTCTGCTCGCTGGGTCCGGCGTTCCTCGCCTCGGTTGCCCGGCGGGACGGGCACGCGGCCGAGATGCTGCGGGTGGCCCATGATGCCGAGATCTCGGCCACGGTCGATCAGATCCGCGCCGCGTCGCCAGATCTGATCGGCATGTCCATGACCACCCGCCAATGGCTGCGCGGGCGCGAGATCGCCAATGCGGTCCGTGCCGCCACGGGCGTGCCGATCATCGCGGGCGGGCTGCACGCGACGTTCTCGCCCGACGGCGTGCTGGCCGAGCCCGGCTTCGACGCGGTGTGCCTGGGAGAAGGCGAACGCCCGTTCGCGGCGCTTCTGGATCATCTGAGCACCCGCGGCACCATCGCCGATGTCGCCCTGCAGAACATCTGGGTCAAGGGCGGACGTCACCCCGGTCTTGCACCCCCGATCGAGCAGATCGACCATGTGCCCTTCATGGCCCGTGACATGCTGGACGAGCGCTGGGGCGTTGTGCACATGACCACGCAGCGCGGATGCCCCTTCCCGTGCACCTATTGCGCGGCGCGGATGTATGACCAGCTCTATGACGGGATCGGCCAGTACGGGCGGCGCCGGTCCATGGAAAGCGTGATGGCAGAGCTTGAGGCGATCCGCGAGGCGGGTCCTCTCTCATACGTCATCTTCCTCGACGATACGTTCACCATCCACCACCCCTGGGTCTACCAGTTCTGCGAGGAGTTTCCCCGCCGCATTGGTGTTGGTTTCTCGATCCACGCCCGGGCCGAGACCATGAAGCCCAAGCTGATCGATGCGTTGGCGAAAGCGGGTTGCAAGCACATCGTCTACGGGGTCGAGAGCGGCTCCGAACGGATGCGCCGCGAGGTGATGAAACGCCCGGTCACCAACGACCGGCTGGTCGAGATCTTCGAGGCGACCAAATCAGCCGGGATCATGGTGACAGCCAACTACATGATGGGCCTGCCGGGCGAGACACCCGAGGATCTGCAGGCGACCATCGATCTGCATCACCGGCTGAACCCGCTCGATTTCGGCTACTTCGTCTTCTACCCGTTCCCCGGCACGCAGCTCTTCCAGGTCTGCAAGCAGCGCGGCTATCTGCCCGAGGACTGGGCCGAGCGCCCGGCGCGCCACGACCGCTCGATCCTGACCCTGCCGGATCTCAGCCAGGACGACATTGCCGCCGCGTTCGATCAGTGGACAGCCATTCGCGCCGCCGCCACGCAGACCCGTGCGGCGAGCGCCGCGCTCTGCTAGACCGCGCACCATGATCCGTGTGACCGACGATATCTCGATTGCCGAGTGGGAACTGACCGAGACCTACGCCCGCGCCTCCGGTCCCGGCGGGCAGAACGTCAACAAGGTCGAGACAGCGGTGACCCTGCGCTTCGCGGCCGAGGCCTCGCCCCACCTGCCGGACCGCGTCAAGCGGCGGCTGCGGCAGCTGGCCGGGCGGCGCTGGACGGCCTCGGGCGAGGTGATTATCCAGGCCGACCGCCACCGCAGCCAGAACCGCAACCGCGAGGACGCCCTGGCGCGCCTGATCGAGCTGATCGCCAAAGCCACCGAACGGCCCAAGCCGCGGATCGCCACCCGCCCGACCCTCGCCTCGAAACGCCGCCGGGTCGATGCGAAAACGAAACGCGGCGCGGTCAAGGCCCTGCGCGGCAAGCCGCCACCGACCGACTGAGGCCCACATCAAGGGCGCTTCTCCGCACATGCACAGGCGCCGCCCTCACTGGTGCACCTCGTTTCTTCATCTTGCCAAAAATACCTGCCGGTGCCCGCCGCTTGTCGCATCGATCCGGACCAGCACGCACAGTACCTGGGAATGCCCGCTGCAGTGCCGTCACACTGGCGTGTCAGGATAGGCTCCAATCTCCGGCACATACCCCGCGCGCAACACCGCGACCACCGGGTACGGGGTCAGCACCGTAACCTCCGAGCCGGGCACCACACCGGCATCCAGGTACCGCCCCGCGGACAGGTCCAGATGCCAGAGCCGTCCCTGCCAGATCAGCATCGGACAGTGCCGCGTCTCGGCGACGGACACGAACACACCGTCCGGCAGATCGCGTGCGCACGCCTCGAACCGCACCTGATCGCGCCGCCGGGTCACCCTGTGCGCATGCATATGCTTGTCGAGCAGCCGGGGGCCGCCCTGCCCCGGACCACCGGGCAGACCTGCCGCCCGCCAGGCCGCCATGAACCTGTGATAGGCGTGATACCGGCATTCCCCGCAGGGCCTGTGCCCGGCGGCCAGAGCCACCGCCTCATCCCAGAAGAACAGCGCCGTCCACCGCCCCGGCGGCATTGGATCGCGCTGGCGCCCCTTGAAG
>JBCBOR010000091.1:0-17842 GCA_039821125.1 Pseudomonadota bacterium | reverse complement strand
TTCTGCCATGCCCCCAGGATAGCGTCGCGCCCGACTTCTCCGACCACGGCGGCCACGGGAACGGCCCCCCATGCCGGGTCGGGCCGCCCGGCCACCGCGGCCTCTGTCACGCCGGGGACATCGCGCAGCACCCGCTCCAGTTCGGCCGGATAGATGTTCTCACCGCCCGAGATGATCACGTTCTTCTTGCGGTCGGTGAACCAGAGAAATCCGTCCTGATCGCGCCGGGCCACATCACCGGTCCGGAACCAGCCACCCGCGAAGGCGGAGTTGGCCTCGGGGTTGCGCCAGTATTCGCACGCGAGGGTGGGGGAGCGCAGCCAGATCTCGCCCGGGCGGCCCTCGGCGACCCGGGTGCCGTCCTGTGCTGTGATCTGCACGGCCACGCCAGGCCCGGCGCGCCCGATCGAGCCGATGTGGCTCCGAGCATCGGCGATCCGTTGATAGATCACGACAGGCCCGGTCTCGGTGGCGCCATAGATCTGGATCACCGGAACACCGCGCGTGTGCACCGCGCGGATCAGAGGCACGGGCACATCCGTTGACCCCGTCGCAATCGCACGAAGTGCCGAGAGATCGGCACGCTCCCAGTCCGGATGCGCCATCAGCGCCTGCAGGGTTGCGGGCACCTGCACGGTCAGGGTGGCGCGGCGCTCGGCCAGCATGGCCAGACACGCGCCCGGCTCGAACCGGTCCATCAGCGTGACCGAGGCGCCGGTCAGCAGAGCCGGCAGCGTCTGGATGTTCAGCCCGCCGACATGGAACATCGGCAACGCCGTCAGGACATGATCCTCCGGCCCCATCTCGTGCATGTCCCAGGACAGGCACGCGTTCGCCATCACCGCGTTCTGGCTCAGCACTGCGCCCTTGGGCCGTCCCGTCGCGCCAGACGTATAGACCAACAACACAGGGGAGGCACCGTCACCGGCCACAGGCCGCGTCCCTTTCGGGAGGTGGGGGTGGGCGGGTGGGCCACCTCCCGAAAGGGACGCGGCATCGAGAATTGCGCACGCGCCCGCAACTCTGGGTGCAATCTCACCATGAGCCGCGTCGGCAACCAGAACGCCCAGCTCCGCCTGGTCGATGATCCATGCGAGTTCCTCCTCTGCCAGGCGCCAGTTGAGCGGGGCGATCATGAACCCGCCCCGCGCGGCGGCGAAAATCAGCACCAGCAGCGCGGCGGTGTTGAACCCGAGATAGGCAACCCGGTCACCCGGCCCGACACCGCGTTCGGCCAGACGGATCTCGGCCTCCTCCGCCGCGGCGCACAGCCCAGCATAGGTCAGGCTGGCATCGGGCGCCGTGATCGCGACCTTGTCAGGGTGCGTCCCCGCGATCTCTTCCAGCCGGGACCAAAGGCTCATTCGTCACTCTCGCCCTGCTCGTACAACGCCTCGCGCCCGATCCGGTCGAGGCAGATTTCCGCCGTCCATGGCAGCATCAGCGAGCCGCAGCGGCTGTCGCGATACAATCTCTCCAGCGGCAGCGATTTCAGCATGGATTGCCCGCCGCAGGTCCGGATCGCCAGACGGCACAAGTCGTTCGACGTCTCCATCGCCACATGATGGGCCGCGTATGCCCGCAGCACCTGTTCCTTGGTCGGATCAGGGCAGGCCTCGGTCACCGCCTGGAACCAGAGCGCTTTCATCTGCTCGAGCTTCACGCGCATCTCGGCGACGGCGAGTTGTTTGGTCGGGTACATGCGCCGTTTGACCGGCGGCAGCCCCGGCACCTCGCCGCGCAGATACTGCACCGTGAAGTCATAGGCCGCCTGCGCGATGCCGACATAGGTGGGCGAGAGCGTCATGAACATGTGCGGCCAGCGGGTCGCGGCTTGATAATAGACACCCTCGGGCATCAGCGCGTGGTCGGCGGGCACGAAGACATCCTCGAAGAGCAGTGTACGCGAGACCGTGCCGCGCATCCCCAACGGGTCCCAGTCGCCGACGACCTTCACCCCCTCGGCGCGGGCGGGCACCGCCAGATACATCGTGTCCCGGCGCGAGGGGCGCTGGCCTTCCGTAATCTCGCCGCACAGGATCCCGTAGTAATCGGCATGGCCGGACAGCGAGGCGAAGATCTTCTTGCCGTTGATCCGCCAGCCGCCGTCGACCGGCGTAGCCTTGGTCGAGAACGGCACCACCCCCGCCGCCGCGGCCCCGCCTTCCGAGAAGGGCTGCGAGTAGATGGCCCCGTCCTCGACGATCCGAGCGTAGTGGGTGCGCCGGTGCGCGTCATGCTCGGCGCGCTGGTCGTCGGTCATGTCGAGATCATCGGCCAGTGCGCCCGTCCAGAGACACGAGCACACATGCATATTCCAGGTCAGTGCCGTCGCCCCGCAATAGCGACCAAGCTCGGCAGCGGTCAGGGCATAGGCCCGGAAGTCGGCACCATGCCCGCCCTGATCCTCGGGGATGCAAATGGCGAGCAACCCGGCCTCGCGCATGTCGGCATAGTTTTCGGTCGGGAAGATCGCCTCCCGGTCCCAGCGCTCGGCGCGGGCGGCAAAGGTCCCCTTGCCGAGATCGCGGGCGAGCGCGCCAAGTTCGGCTTCCTTCGCCGTCAGGCGGAACGCCTTTGGGTCGAAGATCGGGGCGTCGTGGTCAGATGGGTCGAGGTCCTTCATCGCTCCACTTCCTCCAGGAAATCACGGATCAGGTCGTTGACGGCGTGCGTCTGTTCGACCGGGGTCATATGGCCACCGGGCAGAATATGGCAGCGCGCGTGTACGATCTTCTCGGCCATGCGCTGCATGGTGCGGGCCGGGGCGGCCTGATCGTCCTCGCCGCCGATCAGCAGTGACGGGATCGCGAGGCCAGCCAGCGCCTCGCGCCGGTCGAAGGTCACAAGGCAGTCGATGGCGGCGCGGTACGCGGCTTCCGGCGCTTCGGCCATCAGACCGGCAAGGAAGGCGACATCGTCTTCGGATACGTCCGCCCCGCAGGTGGCGCGCATGGCCGCCGGTGCGATGTCGGCCATGGTCTTGCCCGCATCCAGCGGCGCCAACCGGGCGGAGACGAACTGTTGTTTGAACGTATCGTCCCGCCCGCCAAAGGCCGATGTGGTGTTGCAAAGGATCAGCGCGCTGATCCGATCCGGGCGCGTTGCCGCGAGTTCCAGCGCGACCATGCCGCCCATGGAATGGCCGATGACGGGCGCGGGTGCGTGATCGCCGATGGCATCGGACAGCCGTTCAGTCAGCATCGGGAAATCCGTCGGGCCGTCCAGCGCCTGTCCCCCGAAGCCGGGCATATCGACCGAAATCACCTGGCGCGGCGCAAGCGCCGGACGCTGGCGGTCGAAGAACCGGCCATCGAGGCCAATTCCGTGGCAGGCGAAGAGCGGGGTCATGGTCTGGACACCCCCCACCCTAGCCCTCCCCCGTGGGGGGAGGGGACCTGCTGCACCCGGATGCGGCGGTTGCGCTTGATCATTGAACCTCTCCCTTCACAACGACCGGCACACCGTCGAGCAGGATATCGCAGCTGCGCACCGGCAGGTCGAAATGACCCTTGGTGAAGCGTCCCGCGAACTCGTTGGCCCCGGTCGAAAACAGGAAATTGCCCGAGAAACAGCGCAACTCGGTCCCGTTCGTATCGCGCTGGTCGTACATGGTCAGGGCCTCGTAACGCGCCGCGGGGTTCAATCCCCAGCCAACATGGGAGACAGCGTAGGCGTTGCGATCCTCCCACGCGGCGAGATAGCGGCGCATCATCTCGGCATCGGTGCCGTCGCCTGTGATGTTCGTGACGTAGTCGTCGGCGATGGTCAGCGTCACGGGCCGTTCGAGATAGCGCTTGAAGGTCAGGTTCACATCGCCCGCGTCCAGCACCAGCGTGCCGTTGACCGAGCCTGACTTGGGGAAGCTGACCACGACTCCGCCGGGCCAGTGCGCGATTGTGCCGGGCCGGTCGGTCCAGCCCCACACACCAGCTGTGGGCGCGCCGTCCATGTCGACGGTCAGGTCTGTACCAGCGCCGGAGCGGACCTCCATCCGGGCCGCGCCCCGGCAGGCGGCAACGGCGGCTTTGACCCGGTCCTTCATGTCGGGCTGAGGGACGAGGCGTTCGAGGCAATCAGGATGCTCGTTCGAGACCATCTGCACCCGGGTCCCGGCCTTCAGAATCGCGGGAAGCTCGGGCGCATGCAGCAGGCCTTCGACCGTGCAATCCACAACCACCTCGGCGGATTTCAGCGCTTCGATCGCCGCGCCTTGTCCGGTCAGCGCTGCAGAGGCCCCGGTCGAGCGCACCGGCACCGGCGCGTCCTGTGCAGGCGTTGGGACCCGGACATGGAAAACGGTCGCACCAAGACGCGCCAGGGCCAACTCGGCGAGGTGCACATTCAGCGGGCGCGACTGCGTCTCGGAGAGGATCGCCGTGTCGGTACCCGCACCGATGCCGCACATCTCGAACACGCGCACGAAGGCGGCGATCCAACGCTCCTCGATCCGGTCGGTCAACATGTGGTCTCTCCTGTCCCGGAGGGACCGTAGCGCCGGGCGGGAGATCTGGGAAGAGAGGCCTTGTGGGACAAAGACAGCCAGACCCGCCCGCGCCGGGTGATCGACGGGGAGCGGGGATGCTCTTGGGGACGGCGACAGTCCGATCTCTCGGTGACGCCTCCGAGCCCTCTTTCGGGGTCTCCGGGACAATCGCCCGGTTGACCGGGCTGTACGAGGGCGGCAGGCCTGCCGTAATCCCAAGCCCCCGTTCGTGTGCCAAGACGATTGGGGGAGGTGGTCTCTGAACGCGTTCGGGGCGGGGTATACCTCAGGTGCTGCAGGTGTTGCGTGACCGTCTTCCAGAGCGCGCGGTGGCGCTTGTCGCCGCGGGGTCAGCCGGCCATCGCACGGGCATCCAGGATCGCTTGTGCCCAAAGCGCCGGGCGTTCCCGTGGCAGGTTGTGGCCTGTCTTCTCCCAAACCCTGTGCTCATGCGGTCCGGTGAACTTTTTTGAATGGTGGGCGGTCGAGCCATGCACGCCGTTGGTCTCGCCATCGATCGTGATGGCAGGCACCGAGATCTCGGGCTGCGCGGTCAGCCGCGTCTCGATCAGGGCGGCCGCCGGATCGCCCGGGACAAGGCCGAACCTGTGCCGGTAGGAGTGGATGACCACGTCCACGAAATCGGGGGTGTCGAAGGATGCCGCCGTGCGCTCGAACTCGGCCTCCGAGAACGCCCAGTCCGGCGACCACATGGTCCAAAGTTGGCGGGCGATATCGCGGCGGTTCTCGGTCAGCCCGCGGCGCCCGCGCTCGGAATGAAAGTAGTACTGGTACCAGTAGGCCGCCTCTTCGGCGGCAGGCGCGGGTGCGCCGGATCTGGCGATGTTCTGGATGTTGTAGGAATTGCCCGAGACCAGCGCCGTCACCCGCTCGGGCCAGAGGGCCGAGACAATGCACGCCGCGCGTCCGCCCCAATCGTATCCGCCAAGCACCGCTTGGCCGATCCCGAGCGCGTCCATCAAGGCCAGGAGGTCGGCGCCGAGTACGGCCTGCTCGCCGGACCGGGGGGTGGTTTCGGACAGGAACCGCGTTGGGCCATAGCCGCGCAGCCAGGGCGTGATGACCCGGGCACCGGCCTTTGCAAGGATCGGTGCGCTTTCGCCATAGACCGCAACATCGTAGGGAAACCCGTGCAGAAGGATGCAGGGCCAGCCATCTGCGGGACCGTACTCGAGATAGGTGATGTCGAGCACACCGGCATGGACACTCTGCCGAGTCGCGCCGGCGGTCATCCGATGACGACCTTCTGCTCGATCGCGCCGAAGATCGAATGGCCGTCCGCGTCCTGCATCTCGATCCGGATGACGTCGCCATCGGCCAGAAACGGGGTGACGGGCTGGCCCCTTTGCAGCTTCTCGACCATGCGCAACTCGGCGAGACAGGAGTACCCGCGCCCGCCCTCCGAGACCGGACGCCCCGGTCCGCCGTCTGCATCGCGGTTCGACACCGTGCCCGATCCGATGATGGTGCCCGCCGCAAGGGCACGGGACCGGGCGGCATGGGCGATCAGGGCCGGGAAATCGAAGGTCATGTCATCGGCGGCATTGGCCCGCCCCAGCGGCGCGCCGTTCAGATCGACCGAGAGGGTGCCGTGCAGTTTGCCGCCCTGCCAGGCGTCGCCCAGCGCGTCGGGCGTCACGGCGACGGGGGAGAAACTGCCCGCGGGTTTCGATTGCACGAACCCGAACCCTTTGGCGAGCTCGGGTCCTGTCAGGGCCCTGAGCGAGACGTCGTTGACCAGCATCACGAGGCGGATCGCCGACGCGGCTTCCTGCGCCGTGGCGCCCATGGGGACATCGCCTGTGACGACCGCGATCTCTGCCTCGAGGTCCGCGCCCCAATCGTCTACGGGCAGGGCGATGTCAGCGCGAGGCGCCAGAAACCCGTCCGATCCGCCCTGATACATCAGCGGATCGGTCCAGAATGTCTCGGGCATCTCGGCACCGCGGGCCTGGCGGACCAGCGCGACATGGTTCACGTAGGCCGAAGCATCCAGCCACTGATAGGCGCGGGGCAGAGGGCTGAGGGCGTGGCGTTCGCGAAACCGCTCGGGCCGGACAACGCCGTGTTCGAGGCCCTTGTCGACCTCGCGCACCGACTTGATCACCGTGTCCCAATGGTCGAGCAGGTGCTGCATGGTGGGGGCGGCGCGTTCGGCATCGGCGCATTGGGTCAGATCCGAGGAGACGACAACCAGCCGCCCGTCCCGTGTCCCGTCTGACAGGGTCGCGAGTTTCATGAATGGTCTCCCCCTTCCGGTCCTGGTTGCGATTCTCCGGCGGGCCCGGGTGCAACCTTGGGTCGAAGCAGAGCCTGCCACAGGAATGGCCGTGGGTCCAAGACGCTAGATTGGCCCCTTGCGCCCGAGGCGGCCATCTGCGCGGACACGCCGCGCAGCGGGAGGCGGGACGCCTCCCGGCCCGTTCTTCAAACGGGCATGGCCGCTTCGCCGGAGGCTGTCGTCAGTCCCAGAGCCGAACCGGCAGTGCGGAAAATCCACGAAACCGGACCCGTCCGGTGCGCGTCGCGATGCCGGCCCGCGTGTAGTCGGGGAAACGCGCGAGGAAGCGCTGGATGGCAACGCGCCCTTCCAGCCGGGCCAGGGTGAGGCCGAGGCAGACATGCGGCCCGCCGGCAAAGGCAAGATGCTTGTTCGGCTGGCGCGTGATGTCGAACCGGTCAGGGTCGGGGAACGCGTCCGGGTCCCGGTTGGCGGCGCCCATCATCAGGTGGACGCGGGTCCCTGCTGTGACAGCCATCCCGCCAAGCTCGCAGCCCTGGGTCGTGACGCGATTGCCCAACTGGTTCGAGGACTGAAACCGAAGCACTTCCTCGACGGCGCTGTCGATCAGGCCGGGCTGAGCGGTCAGAGCGCGGCGCTGCTCCGGGTGATCCAGCAGCAGATCGAGACCATTGCCGATCAGGTTCGTCGTCGTCTCGTGCCCGGCGTTCAGGATGAAGATGCAGTTGTGCAGCAGTTCATCCTCGGTCAGATGCGTGCCCCGGTCGCCCGCAAGCAGCCGCGTCAGCACATCCGTTGTGGGATCCCCGGGCGCCGCACGGCGCCGCGCCACAAGATCGCGCAGGTAGTCGCAGAATTCGATCACCGCGCGATTGCCCGCCTCCTCCTGCCCTGGCGTCAGCACCGGCTCGAGCGCGCCGAGGATCGCCAGGGACCAGTCGCGCAGCGGGCCATGCTCGGCATGCGGCATGTCGAAGAGATTGCCAATGATCTCGACCGGAATGGCCGAGGCATAGGCCGCAATCAGATCCGCTTCCGGTCCGATCTCCGCCATCCGGTCCAGCAGGTCGTCGACCAGGTGCACGAGGCCCGGCTCCATCGCCGCGATCGCGCGCGGGGTCAGGGCTCCGACCATGATCCGCCGGACCCGCGTGTGCAGCGGCGCATCGTTGAAAACGAGGCTGGTGGTGTGGTGAGCACACAGCGGCGTGTCGCCGTACTTCGCTCCGAACTCGACCGTCTTGTCCGACGAGAACGTCTCGGTATCCCGGTAGATCCGCATCAGATCGTGGTACCGCGCGACCATGACCGAGCCATCGGCGAAGCGTTTGACCGGAGCATGGGCGAGCAGCGCCCGGTAGGTCGGGAACGGATCCTCGGCGAAATCCGGCGTCAGGGCGGTCAGATCAAAGCGCTGCGCCAATGCTTCTGCGTCGCTGGTCATCCCCTTGGCCCTGCCTTTGCCCCTGCCTTTACCCCGTGTCCGCTCCGATCATCGACAGGCTTGCAGCGCAATGCAAACGATACCCGGATATCCATGGCGACAGCGCGGGCAGGGCTTGCCGAATCTGTAAATGTTCTGTTTATGTTCTTCTATGAGCGCCCCGGAACACGATCCCCTGTTGCCCGATGTCACCGAGCGCGAGCGCCGGGGACGCGGGGCGGGCGTGAACATGGCCTCGCGGTTTGATCGCCAAACGTCCGAGCGAGTTGACGATGGCTGGGCGCAGGACGAGGACGCGCCTGTCCGGACCCGGGTCGACATCGATCAGACCCGCACGATCATCGCCCGGAACCAGTCGCCGGATGTGCCGTTTGACCGCTCGATCAACCCGTATCGCGGGTGCGAGCACGGCTGTATCTATTGCTTTGCGCGGCCGACCCATGCGCATCTCGGCCTGTCGCCGGGGCTGGATTTCGAGACGCGCCTCTTTGCCAAGCCCGCGGCGCCGGATCTTCTGGCGCGCGCGCTGGCCCGGCCCGGGTACAAGGTTGCGCCGCTGGCGATCGGGACGAACACCGATCCCTATCAGCCGGTCGAGAAGGAGTGGCGGATCATGCGCGGCATCCTTGAGGTGCTGTGGGAGCATCGCCATCCCGTGCTGATCACGACCAAGGGCAGTCTGGTGACCCGGGATGGGGACATTCTCGGGCGTATGGGCCGGCGCGGGCTGGCGCGCGTGACCATGTCCCTGACCACGCTGGACAACCGCCTCAGCCGGTCGCTCGAGCCGCGGGCGGCCGCGCCGGGGCGCCGGATTGCAGCCGTGCGCGAACTGGTCAAGCGCGGCGTTCCCGTCTCGGTCGGGCTCGCGCCGATCATTCCCGGTCTGACGGATCACGAGATCGAGCACCTGATGCGTGCCGGGGCGGAAGCCGGTGCCGACAGCGCGACCTGGACAACGCTGCGCCTGCCGCTCGAGGTCAGTCCGATCTTTCGCGAGTGGCTGGTGCGGGAGCATCCGAACCGCGCCGCCAAGGTCATGACCAAAGTGCGCGAGATGCATGGCGGCAAGGATTATGACGCGACCTGGTACAAGCGGACATCCGGCAGCGGCGTCTATGCCTCGTTGATTGCGCGGCGGTGCGAACTGGCGCGGCAACGGTTCGGGCTTGCGGTCAAATCGGCCACGCTTGATTGTGCGCAGTTCCGCGTGCCGCCGCGATCCGGGGATCAGCTGACACTTGGCTTGTGACGACGTGCCGCCACGGGTTAGCGGTAGCTGAAGCGGCCCATCAGGTGCGTGCTTGCAGCGACAGCCTCGGTGAACCACAGATCGAGCGACCGGCGGTCGGCGAGACATCCCGGCGACAGCGCGCTCAGCCGCGTCTCCCCGGGATCGGCAATGGCGCGGGTTTCGCGGGCCCGCCCGGCAATCTCGACGGCGACGCCGCCAGCCTCTGTCTGAATCACGCCGGAAAGCCGGTAGGTGCCATCAGGGCGGCGCTCGAGGATGTCATCAACGTCGCGGGCGCGCAGCTTGGCCGCGCCGTGGTAGGACCACGCGGTTGCACCGGGCGGTTCATGGGTGTTGCGGCGCGCCTCGATGGCTGTGCCGGCGATCATCTCCCACGTCACCGCGCGGGCGTCGACCACGGGCCGAGAAGTGATCTCGGCAAGCGCTGCAAGGACCGGGGCCGGGTCGACCACGTCGGCCCGCGCAATGGCCACGAGATCCGCCGCTGCGATCTGCGATCGCGCGAACGCGCTGCTATGCGCTGCGTCCAGAACGGCCACAAGGTTCACGGCATCGGCCATCGCGATCACCGGGCCGGCGGTCAGGCCCTTGGCCTGCTCGGCACTCGCGATCGCGTGCTGTGTTTGCTCGAGACCACCCGCCTCGACGATCTGTGGCACAGGACCGGGCGCGGTCGAGAGGCGCTCGATCAGCCGGGATTTTCCAGACCCGGGATAGCCGGTGACGAGCAGGATGGAAGCAGCATCTGACATCGCCTCTGTCTAAGGCGGGTTCGCGCAGCGCTCAAGCGCCCGACCCGAGGGCCACACGTTGCACATGGCGCCTGCACCATGGCAGGGTGCGGCACAGGCGCAAGCGGAGCAGGGTGGGACCATGACAGAGATCGAGGCGAAGGCGAAGCTCAGGTCCCGCACACGCAAATCGCAGCGGCGGAGATCCGCCTGCCCGCGTCACCGTCTCTGCATGATGATCTTGCCTTCTATCAGGGCGAGCTTGGGTTCCGGCTGGAGCAGATCTTCCCCGCCGAAGATCCTGCTGTGGCTGTTCTGTCTGGCCACGGCGTGCGCTTGCGCCTCGAGCGCGGCGCGCCGGAGGCACCGGGAACGCTGCGGCTGACCTGCCGGGATCCGGCAGCCTATGCAGACGGACTGGTTGCGCCGAACGGCACACGCATCGAGATCGACCAGGCAAACCCGCCGCTCGAGATCCCCCAGACGGCGCATGCGTTCGCCGTCCGGCAACTGCGCGATGGCGAGCCCTGGATCATCGGCCGTGCCGGTATGGCCTATCGCGATCTCATCCCGGACCGGCTGGGCGGGTCGATCATCGCGAGCCATATCCGCATTCCGGATGGCGGGCCGGTGCCCGACATGGTGCACTATCACACGGTCGGCTTTCAGCTGATCTACTGTTATCGAGGCTGGGTCGATCTGGTCTACGAGGATCAGGGACCGCCATTCCGGCTCGGTGCCGGGGATTGCGTGATTCAACCCCCCGAGATCCGGCATCGGGTTCTCTTTGCATCGGACAATATCGAGGTGATCGAGATCGGTGTGCCGGCCGAGCACATCACAACGATCGATCACGAGATGGAACTGCCGACACCCGTGGTGAACCGGGACCGGGATTTCTCAGGCCAGCGCTTCTGCCATCACAGGCTGGCCGAGGCGGCATGGACCCCGTGGCGCCTGCCGGGGTTCGATCATCGCGAGACCGGGATCGCCGATGCAACCTCTGGCGTGGCGGGGGTACAGGTCGCGCGCGTATCGCTGCCAACCCCGGTCACCTGGCGCCATGATACCGACATTCATTTCAGCTTTGTCCTCGAGGGTGCTCTGACGCTGAGCGCGGACGGGCACGCAGACCATCGGCTGACAGCGGGCGACGCGTTCACGATCCCGCCCGGCCTTTCTATGACCTATGCAGATCTGGATCCGCAGCTCGAACTGCTCGAGGTCAGCTTGCCCGGGCGGTTCGCGACGGTTCTGGCCTGATGGCCCTTCAACAAGGGTGCGTCACGGACGCACCCTGCCCCCCGTAGCACGACACCACGTAGGGTGCGTCCGTGACGCACCCTTGGCGATGGAAGACTACTTGTCCGACAGGGTCCAGACGCCGTCCCAACCATCCCCTGGCGGCTTGGCGGCCAGCGCCTCGCAGCGGCGGACATACATGGTCGAGACCCAGTCGTCCGGGTTTGCCGCCAGCGCCTTCTCGAACTGGGCCGTCGCGCGTACCCAGTCCTGGCCGCGATAGAGGCGCACCCCTTCCTCGAAATACCCCAGTACGTCGCTGAGATTGGGGAAGCTCTCATGGCAATGATAGTCGAGCGATTCCCACACCGCGACCGGCTGTGTCTTGCCCTTGACGACCACCGTGTCGACCTCGCGCATCCGATAGACGCCTTTCAGCTTGTTCCGGGTGAAGTCCGACAGCAGGATCCGCGCGCCATACTGCTTGCAGGCGCTCTCGAGCCGGGCGGCGAGATTCACCCCGTCACCGATCATCGTGTAATCCATGCGCTTGGGCGATCCGATATTGCCCGAGACCACGCTGTCGGTGTTGACCCCGATGCCCATCTCGACCGGCATCTGGCCCGCGGCCACCCGGTCGTCGTTCCAGGCCCGCAGACGGGTGAGCATGTCGATGGCAGCGCGCAGGGCCCGGTCCTCGTCATCGCCCGTGGACACAGGCACACCGAAGCCGGCCATGATCGCATCGCCGATGAACTTGTCCAGCACGCCGCCATGGTCGGTCAGGCAATCGACCATGCGCTCGAAATAGTCGTTGAGGAACGCGACCGTGCCCTGCGGCCCCAGCGTCTCCGACAGCGTGGTGAACGATCGGATGTCCGTGAACAGAACCGTCGCCTCGACCTCGCGCCCGCCGAGCAGCTCCTGCTCCGCCCCCTCGCTGAGGAGTTGATCCGCAAGCTCGGGGTCCATGTAGCGCGACATGGTGGATTTGACGCGCTTCTCGGTCGAGATGTCCTCGATCATCACCATGGTGCCGAGCGAGGTGCCATCGCCGGAATTCAGCGGCAGCACCGAGACATTGGCAGACACCGTGTGCGTGTCGAACTTCAACTCGCGATCGACCGAGACATCGCCGACACGGCTCGCCTCGACCGCCTCGACCCGTTCCGAAAGCCAGGCGTTGGCTGTGCCCATCAGATCCCGGACCGGGGTGCCGATGACCTCGTCCTCCATGCAGCGCAGGATGCCGATGGCCGCATGGTTGCAGGTCTGGCCGATCCCCTCGGTATTGAACGTCAGCACACCGTTCGACATCGATTGCAGCATGCTTTCGTTGTAATTCTGCATGGACTGCACATCGTCGAACAGCTTGGCATTCTCCAGCCCGATCGAGATCTGCGCGGTGAACGCCTTGAGCCGGCTCTCGTCCTCGTCGCTGAACGGCCCGCCGCGCTTGTTCAGAGCCTGGGTCACACCGATGACCTTCCCGGCCTTGTTGACCACCGGCACGCATAGGATCGAGCGTGTGAAGAACCCGGTCTGCTTGTCGAAGCTGGGATTGAAGCGCAGGTCCGCATAGGCGTGCGGAATGTTCACGGTCTCGCCTGAGGTGAAGACCGTCCCTGCGATGCCGAGATGGTTCGGCAGCCGGATCTCCGACGTGTTCAGCCCCTCGCCTACATGGGAGAACAACTCACCCGTCTTGTCGTCGTTCAGAAACAGGGTCGAGCGTTCCGCATCCAGCATCCCGCTCGCCTGTGTCATGACCTTCTTCAGTAGCCGTGTGAGGTCGAGATCCGAGGTCATGTCGGCGACGATGTCCAGGAACTCCATCTCCCGGGCCTGCCGGGTTTCCAGCCGTTCGACCATGGTCATCGCATCCAGCGCGATGGCGCATTGCGCGGTGATCCCTTCGGCCACGCCCTGATCGCGCTCGTCGAATTCGCCCGCGATCTTATTCAGAAGCTGCACCACGCCGATGATCCTGCGCTTGGTGTCCCGCAGCGGCACACAGAGGATCGAGCGGGTCGTGAACCCGGTCTTGCGGTCGATCTCGGCATTGAAGCGGTCATCGGAATAGGCGTTGGTGATCGAATCCGGTGTGCCTGTCTGGTAGACGTGACCAGCGATCCCTTCGGTGTTCGGGAACCGGATCCCGCGGGACCGGACCCCGTTGGCGATGCGGGAGTACAGCTCCCCCGATTTCTCGTCGTTCAGAAACAGCGAGCCGCGCTCGGCGCCGGTCTGCTCCACCGCGACCGTGACCAGCTTCTCCAGCACCGCATCCAGCGTATCCAGCGCTGCGACCTGCCGCGACAGGTCCAGCAGCATCTGCAAATGCGCGATGTTGTCGGTCGGATCGGCGCTTTCTAGCGGCAAACGTGATACGTCATTCATCCCCAGCCCCCACGGCTTCGAGTTTGCTGCGCAGGGCCTGGATCATTTCCTGATAGGTCTTGACCTCTTGCCCATGTGCGGCCCGCAGATCGGCGAGCTCGTTCTGGTGGTCGGCGCCCATGGCCATCATCTCGTCGCGCACGGCCTGGATCGTGACCTCGAGGTGATGTGCCTTTGCCCCGGCTTCGGCCCGTTGCGCCGAAAGCGCGCTTTCATGCTGCAAAGCGAGCTCCTCCAGCGCGGATCGCTGCGCTGCGATCGTGTCCTTGAGCATCTGAACCTCGCGCCCCGCGACCTCCCGCGCCTGGCTGACGCGTCCCTCGACCCGCGCTTCCTGTTCTTCCAACTGGTCGCGTAGGGCGCGGATCGTCGCTTTCAGAACGTCGAGATCGGCCTGTGTGTATCCGGCGTCTTCGATCGTCTCACCGACAGGCATAACAACTCGATCCACTTCTCAATATTGCGCCAGTGTGACATGTCTTGCTGTGGCCCGCCAGCCGCTGCGCATCGCAGAATGCGAATCGCTTGGGCTGCCTGCTAAAGGTTTCCTATACGTGAAATATGTTGACTTGATGTTGCTCTTGCCACCACCAGACCCGCTTTGTGGACCATCGACGGAAGCTGGACCGTGCAGGGTGTGATTCAATCAAATCGTGGGCTTTGGGCCCTTCTCCCGGCTGTGCTGCTGGTGCTGGCGATCCTGCTTGCGGCAGGCGCAGCCCATGCCCAGAACGGCGCGCCCGACCAGCGCGGTGTGATCTCGAGCGTCGCGGACGAGGTTGCCAAGATCGAGGCACGGCTGGCGAATGACACGCTCGACAGCACGACGTCGAACGAATTCCGGCTGAAGCTCGAAGACCGCCGTCTCGCGCTTCTGGATATCGCCGAGGATGCCAAGACCCGCCTTGCGCCGCTGCGGGAGCAGCAGGCAGCGCTGGGCGACCCGCCGGAGGGGGATGCGACCGAACCGCCCGAGATCGCGGCGCGCCGGGCGGAGTTGACCGAGGCGATCACGGATCTCGAGGCCTTGCGTAAAAGCGCCGTTCAGTCCGCGGCACAGGCGCGGGATCTGTTCGACCGTCTGACCGCAGCGGAACGCGAGCGGTTCCGGGCCGCCCTGATCGAGCGCACGCCGTCGCCGCTGGCACCGGCGCGCCTGACGGCGGCGCTGTCCGAATATGCCGCCTATGCCAATGCGATCGCAGGCGAGATCCGGCTGCGCCTGCTCGCTCAGGACGCCATGGGTTCGCTCGCGGAAAACCTCGCGCTGCCGGGACTTCTGGCGATCGCCGGTCTGATCCTGGGCGTTTTTGTTCGCGGTTGGCTGGTCCGGCGGCTGGACGGAATGGCGTCATCGGCCGAGGGGATCGTGCAGCGCGTCCTGATCGGCATCAGCCTGACCCTGGCGCGGCTGATCCTGACCACGCTGGCCCTGGTGATCCTGCTGGGCGGCGCGAAGGAGAGCGGTCTTTTCGGCCCGGTCGGGCAAAGCCTGCTCGATGGTCTCGCGATTTGCGTGGCCATCATCATCGGGGCTTACGCCTTTGGCAGCGCCTATTTCTCGCCGCCGAACGCGGATATGCGCATTGCGTCCCTGGATGATGAGGCGGCGGCAAGCGCGCGCCGCTGGCTGATCTACCTCGCCGCGATTGTGGGTCTCGATGCGCTCGTCACATCCGCCGCCACAACGCCGCCCTTCGGCAAGGATGCGCTGACCGTCTCGAACCTGGCGCTGCTTGTTGTTGGCGGGTTCCTCATCTGGCGCTTTGTGCGTGCGGCGGGCATCGGCGCGCGCCCGCTGCCTGCAAACACGTCCGAGACCGAAGACACCGAGGACGAGGACCCGGCCGAGGACGCCTCGAGCCAACCGGCCAGCCAGGCCGTCGGCAACGCCATCCGGCTGATCACCAGTCTTTCGGCGGTGCTTGCGCCGCTGCTCGCGATCTTCGGGTTCTATGCAGCCTCGCGCTACGCGTTCTATCCGGTGATGCTCAGCTGTGCCGTGATCGGCTTCTGCTACCTGCTGTTTGCCGTGGCGCGTGCGATTGTCGGCGCGTCCGCGGGGCAGACGGGCAACAGCGCCGCCACCTCGGCTGCGGGCGAGGAACGCGCCGCGCCCCTTCAGTTGATCCCGGTGATGGTTGGCTTCCTGCTGGCGCTTGCCGTTCTGCCGGTGCTGGCGCTGATCTGGGGCGCCGATGTCGCCGATCTGCAAACCATTTTCGGCCACGCGATCGAGGGGTTCTCGGTCGGCGATGTCCAGATCGCCCCCTTCGACTTCGTGCTCTTCGTGATCGTGTTCGTGATCGGCTACATGGTCACACGGGTCCTGCAGGGGCTGATCCGGCGCTCGGTCCTGCCCTATACCCGGCTCGACAGCGGGCTCAGATCGGCGATCCTGGCGGGGATCGGCTATCTCGGGGTGTTCCTGTCGGCCCTGATCGCGATCTCGGCCACGGGGATCGATCTCTCCAACCTCGCCATTGTCGCCGGTGCGCTCTCGGTCGGGATCGGCTTTGGCCTGCAGAACATCGTCAACAATTTCGTCTCCGGCATCATCCTGCTGATCGAACGGCCAATCAAAACCGGCGACTGGGTCGAAATTGGCGGCGTCCACGGCACCGTGCAGAAGGTGAACGTCCGCTCGACCGAGATCCAGACCTTCGATCGCTCGACCATGTTCGTGCCGAATGCCGATCTGATCTCGGGCACCGTGACGAACTGGACTCATGGCAACGCCCATGGCCGCCTGATCGTGCCCGTTGGCGTCGCCTACGGCTCGGACGCACGGCAGGTGGAATCGGTTCTGCTGGACGTGGCGCGCGCCCACCCGATGCTGCTGCGCCGCCCGGCGCCCTACGTGGTCTTTGCCGGCTTCGGGGCGGACAGCCTAGATTTCGAGATCCGCGGTGTGCTGAGCGATGTCAACTGGATCCTCAGTGTCGGCTCGGACCTGCGCTACGAGATCTATGCCAAGTTCACCGAGGCGGGGATCGAGATCCCGTTCGCTCAGCGTGACATCACCATCAAGAATCTCGGGCTGCTGGCGCCGCCGACCCCGCCCAGCCACGAGCCGCGGGGCCCGGCGACGTCTGTGCCGCCCGCAGAGGGGCCCGATGCGGACTAAAGGCTGGATGCACCGCGTCCACTGCCCGTGCCCGGCAGATTTTAGGAGTAGCAGATGACCCAAGCCCTCTACCGCGACGATGCCTATCTGGCCGAGTGCGCTGCCATTGTGACCGCGATCACCGAGCGCGGCGGCGTGGTGCTGGACCGCACGGTGTTCTATCCGACGGGCGGCGGGCAGCCCGGCGACAGCGGCGCTCTTGTCTGGGAGGGCGGCGAGATGCCGGTTGCCATGGCCGTCAAGGGCGAGACCCCGGACGCGGTTGTGCATGTGCCCTCGGAGGGCGCGGCCCTGCCGCCGGTTGGCGCCGAGGTGACCGCCCGGCTCGACTGGGATCGGCGGCTGCGCCACATGCGGGTGCACACAGGTCTGCATCTTCTGTCGGTCGTGATCCCTTTGCCGGTGACGGGCGGGCAGATCTCGGCCGAGAAAGGCCGGCTCGATTTCGATATGCCGGAAGCGCCTGAGGACAAGGACGCGATCGAGGCCGCGCTGAATGCCCTGATCGCGGGCGATCATCCCGTCACGGACGAGTGGATCACCGACGACGAGCTGGCGGCCAAGCCCGAGATGGTCAAGACCATGTCGGTCAAACCGCCCATGGGGCAGGGCCGGGTGCGGCTGGTCCGCATCGGGCAGGGGGCCGGGACGGTCGACCTGCAACCCTGCGGCGGGACCCATGTGCGGAACACGGGCGAGATCGGTCAGGTGCGCCTCGGCAAGATCGAGAAGAAGGGCAAGCAGAACCGCCGCCTCTCGATCCATATCGATTAGGCGGATGTCCGCCCCTCGCGCCCGCGTGGTTGGGGACGGGGGCCCCCCCCCCCCCCCCCCCCCCCCCCCCCCCCCCCCCCCCCGCCGGGCCCCCCCCCACACACCAAAAGAGGAGAGAAA
>JBCBOR010000090.1:0-17910 GCA_039821125.1 Pseudomonadota bacterium | reverse complement strand
GTCGTCGTTGGTGACAAGGTGACCCTCACGACACCGCCAAACAAGGTCACAGCCTTCGGCCGCGTCCCGACCCGGCGCACATACACCGTCGCCTACATCTTCCAGATGGGCTGGTTTCAGTATGACAATGCCTTTGTGTTCCTGCCGCTCGACGACGCTCAGGGCTTGCTCAACCGGCGTGGCCGGGTCGATGGTATCGAAGTTGCAGTCGAGAACCCGGACAGCTTGCAGCGCTATGATTACGGCATCGCGGGACATATCGACGAGACGTCGATCTCCGTCACGAAACGCCTTGTTCCCGGCACAAGCATCAGCAACTGGAAAGACCAGAACGGAAACTTTCTCAACGCGCTCGATGCGGAACGTGCCTCGATGTTCGTCATCCTGACGCTGATCATTCTGGTCGCGGCGCTGAACATCATCTCGGGCCTCATCATGCTGGTGAAGGAGAAGGGCCAGAACATCGGCATCATGCGAACGTTTGGCATGACCCGCGGCGCGGTGCTGCGTGTGTTCTTCATCTGTGGCTCGTCCATTGGCGTGGTTGGCACGATCCTCGGTGTGATCGCCGGGCTGTTGTTTATCGCTTACATCCACGAGATTCAGACATTCCTCGAATGGATGCTCGGGATTTCCCTCTGGCCTGCAGATGTGCGCGGCCTGAGCACCATTCCGACCCAGCTTGTCTGGAGCGATGTCTACGCCACCGTCGCTGTCGCACTGTCGTTGTCGCTGCTGGCGACGTGGTATCCGGCGCGCCGGGCGGCGCGGCTCGATCCGGTCGAGGCGTTGCGCTATGAGTGACGCGGCCCTCGAACTCACCGGCGTCACCCGCAGCTTTACCCAGGGCATGCGCACGCTCGAGGTGTTGCGCGGCGTGGATATTGAGATCCGCCCGGGCGAGATCGTCGCGCTTGTCGCCCCCTCTGGCGCGGGTAAGTCCACGCTGCTGCACATCGCGGGGCTGCTGGACACGCCAACGGCCGGAACGATCAAGATCGCAGGGCGCGATGTCAGCGCGCTCGGCGACACTGCCCGGACGGCGGCGCGGCGTGAGTTGCTGGGGTTTGTCTACCAGTTTCACCACCTGCTGCCCGAGTTCTCGGCGGCCGAGAACGTGATGATCCCCCAGCGTGTTGCAGGCATCAGCAAGGTCTCGGCGCTGAAGCGCACGACCGAGTTGTTGGACAAGGTCGGCCTTGGAGAGCGGGCAGGGCACCGGCCAGCCGAACTGTCTGGCGGCGAGCAGCAACGCATCGCCATCTGCCGGGCGCTCGCGAACAACCCCGCGCTGCTGTTGGCGGATGAGCCGACCGGCAACCTCGACCCCGAAACAGCGGGGCGTGTCTTCGATATGCTGGTCGGCGTCGTGCGTGACACCGGGCTGGCCGCGCTGATCGCCACACACAACCACGACCTTGCCAAACGCATGGACAGGATTGTCACCTTGGATGCGGGGCTGATCAGGGGCTGAGGACAAGCCTCGTCAGCGGCATACCGCCTTGGCCACCCCATCTTTAGTGGGGCGCTGCACCTTTGTTTCAGGATCGCAGTAATAGGGATCGTTGCCGCTGGGGAACGTACTCTCCCACCGCCCACCGCGGCAGGCCCGTTTTGCGCTGCGGCTGCCACCCGGGCATTCGACCCAGTAGGCCGCGCCGTTACTTCTGAGCTCACTGAACTCACGGCAATAGAGCAGGCGGCGCTTGACCTTTGCGCGGCATTGTTTTGCAGCGGCCTCCTTGGCCGACGCGCCGCTGGCCGAGCCATCGCCCGCCGTGCCGGCAGGGCGCGGGGAAAGAGCGACCATGAAACGGTTCTCCTTCAATTTGTTCAGCTCCGCCGCGCGGCTCGTCAGATACTCCTTGATCAGGGTCGCCTCGATGGCCGGAGCCTTGATCTCCTTCAGCATCTTGTCGAGGAACTCGTCTTGCGGGGATTTAACCACCACCAGCGATGTCGGCGTGGGCCGGCGCATCAGGATCATCTTGTTGCCCGGCAACGGGCCGACCTCGCCCTTCTTGTCGCGGATTTCGACATCCATCAGCACGGTGAGGTAGAGCTTGGTGCCCGGGATCCGGGAAAGAATGGCTTTGCCTGTTGCCCCGGTCTTGTCCTTGAAGACCATCGACCACGACAGAAGATCCGTTGTGGAACTTGCGCGCCGCAGCGTAAGCCTGCTCTCCTTATCCACATATGTGCCCGCCAACTGATCCAACTCGATGTTGTTCAGGCGGCCATCTTCGAAGATAGGGGTCGAGTCGATGTTCTTGCAGGAGGCAAGCGCAAGCAGCACGGCAAGCACCATCAGGAGCCGGATCATCAGCCCGCCTTGATGCCTGCGGTCCTGCAAAATGGTCTCGTTACAATCGGCCAGATGCACGCACTCTCTCCCAATCAATTTCTTCAAATTCTGAAACGATCGCATTCTGAACGTCGCGGGCCAAACCGGGGATAGAGACATCATCGGTCATCAGCACCGCACGGGAAAGCGCAAAGACGTGTTTCCAGTCGAGCGGGACCGGAGGATCATCAAAGAAGTCCAGTTCGTGCGCCAGATTCTGCACGCGCTCTTCCGTCATATGCAGGGAGAAGTAGATCGAGCTGTCGTGAAAGTTCGCCGCAACAAAGCGTGCGATCTGGCAAAGCGCGCCATAGGTGTCGGGCGTGCAGTCCAGCTCGGCACCGACCTCGTCAATTCTGCTGATCCGTATACGGCCGATGTCGCTCACACGGACAAGTGTGCACCAGAATGCTGCGCTTCGAAAGCCGAAGGCATGGAGAATATGGCGGTGCAGCAGTCGATCTAGTTGAAATTGCGGGCCATCGCAGCGGCGGTCATCAGCGCCTTGGACTTGTCGACGGTTTCCTGGAACTCGGCCTGAGGGTCGCTGTCATAGACCACGCCGCCGCCCGCCTGGACGTAGAGCTTGCCGTCTTTCACCACACCTGTGCGCAGGGCGATGCAGGTGTCCATGTCGCCGCCCGCCGAGAAGTAGCCGACGCCGCCCGCATAGACGCCGCGTTTTTCCTTCTCCAGCTCGTCGATGATCTCCATTGCGCGGATCTTTGGTGCGCCCGAAACGGTCCCGGCGGGCAGCCCTGCGAGCAGCGCATCGACGGCGTCGACATCCTCGCGGAGCTTGCCATCGACGTTCGAGACGATGTGCATCACGTGGGAGTAGCGCTCGATGTTGAACTGCTCGTTCGGGTCGACCGTGCCGATCTTGGCTACGCGGCCCACATCGTTGCGTCCGAGATCGAGCAGCATCAGGTGTTCGGCCAACTCCTTGGGGTCGCTGCTCAGGTCCGCCTCCAGCGCCTCATCCTCGGCGGCGTCCTTGCCGCGCCGCCGGGTCCCGGCGATCGGGCGAATGGTGACGGTATCATCGCGCACGCGCACCAGGATCTCGGGGCTGGCGCCGACGATCTGGAACCCGCCCATGTCGAAATAGAACATGTAGGGCGAGGGGTTCAGCCGCCTGAGCGCGCGGTAGAGCGCAAACGGCGTCACCTCGAGATCCAGCGACCAGCGCTGCGAGGGCACGACCTGAAAGATATCGCCCGCGCGGATGTAATCCTTGGCCCGTTCGACCATGTCGAGATACTCGGCCTCGGTCGTGTTCGAGACAGGTGTGATTGCCCGGACAGCATCGGTGGGAGCAGGCACCACCGGTGTATCCGCGGGTGCACGGTCCAACGCCATCAGCGCATCGCCCAGCCGCGCCTCGGCATCGGCGCGGGCATCCTCGGCGGTCACATCTGCCGCATACCAGGCGGGGGCGCACAGGATCACGCTGTCCTTGATGTTGTCGACAATGGCGATAATCGTCGGGCGCATCAGCATGGCATCGGGCAGGCCGAGCGGGTCGGGGTTCACATCCGGCAGGCGCTCGACCAGCCGGATGGTATCATAGCCAAGATAGCCCCAGAGCCCGGCTGCCATGGGCGGCAGACCTTCGGGCATCTCCATAGCACATTCCGCAAGCAGCGCGCGCAGGCTGTCGAGGCTCGGTGCCTGCTCGCGCGTGAAGCGGGTCCGGTCGGTCTGCGCCGTGCGGTTGATCTCGGCCACCTCGCCGCGGCAACGCCAGATCAGATCGGGGCGTCCGCCGATCATCGAGTAGCGCCCGCGGATCTCGCCGCCTGTCACCGATTCCAGCATGAACGTATCTGCGCCCGCGCCGGTCAGCTTCAGCATCAGCGACACGGCCGTGTCCATATCGGCAATCACCTCGGTCCAGAGGACCTGGTTTTCGCCGCGCGCATAGGCCGCCGCGAACGCGGCTGAGGTCGGGGAGATGTCCATGCCAGTTGATCCGAGCGTTCAGTACCCGCCGCCATGACCACCGGTCTGGCTGAGCAGGCGGAAGACTTCCTCGATCGCGCCCTCGTCCACGGTCGTTCCATGGCGTGCCTCGACCGCGCGGGCGAAAAACTCGACCGTGTCCCGCGACATCGAGAGGCTGAGCGCCTGGCCGATCTGGTCGGCGGTCGAGACCATCTGATCCTCGGCCAGCGGGGTGATCTCGCGCACCTCGGCCACCAGGACACCGCTGCCATCGGCGGCGCGTCCGAAAACGCGGCCATTGAGATCGGCATCGAAGATCGCCGTGACCAGATCGGGCGAGAGGACACGCGGCGGCGTCTCCCGCGCAAAGGCGGGCTGCTCCTGCACGGTTGCCGAGGCTTCCTGTGCGGTCTCGTCAAAGGTCTTGCCGGTGTCTGCGCCGACCAGCTCCGCTGCACGCGCTTCCAGCGCCTGCAACCGCTGTTCCCGCTGCCAGGCGGTGATCACGCGGTCCCGGATGTCATCGAGCTCCGGCAGATGCGACTCGACGATCCGGTCGATCTCGACAATGGCATAACCGCCATCCTCAAGCTCGATCACATCGCGCTCCTCGGCATCAAGCGCCTCGAGCACCTCACGCATGAACAAAGCGCTGCCAGCCAGAGACGGGCGTCCGCCATCGGCGAGATTGCCATCTGCGGCAAGCCCTTCGAACTCGATCAGCGCGTGTCCCGTCGCCTCCGCGATCTCGTCCAGGGACTGACCCTCGGCGCGCAGGTCATCCGCGGTTGTCGCGGCATCGGGGGCCAGATCGCGGGCCTTTATCTCGGTCAGCGATGCGGCGATGGCCTCGCGCACGACCTCGAACTCCGCCGCGCCGCCGATCTCGACGCCGGTGACATTCAGCACCGCAAAGCCGAAGGGCGTCTCGACCGGTCCGGCGATGCCCGGCTCTGTCAGCGCAAATACCGCCTCCGCAGTCGCATCGGCCAGATCTTCCTGCCCGACGGTGCCAAGCGCGAGATCGTCGAGGGAGACATTCTGCTCCGCTGCGATCTCCTCGAAGGTCGCCGATCCATCGATCATCCGGGTCAGAGCGGCGCGGGCCGAAGCCTCGTCATCGAACACCAACTGATCGACCGTGCGCGTCGGGCGGACCGAATACCGCTCGATGTTTGCGTCATACTCGGCGCGCACTTCCTCGTAGGTCGGGGCGTTTTCCGCACTGATTTTCGCAACGTCGATGTGGAGATACCGGCCCCAGCGGCGCTCGGGCTCGATGAAATCATCGCTGTTCGTCGCGAAGTAGGCTTCAAGCGCGGCATCGTCAGTCGTGCCCGGGTCCGGAGCCGCCCCAGGCGACAGGCGGAAGGTTGTAATCGTGCGCTGCTCACCCCGGAAGGCGGCGATCTTCTCGCCCATCCCTGTCGGCGCCAATGTGCCCGAGACCACCGCATCGCGCAGGATCTGCTGGCCCAGAAGCTCGCGGGTCAGCCCCTCGAACATGCGCGGGTCATAGCCCTCCTGGCTGAGCCGGTTCTGATAGATGAACTGGCTGAACGCACCCTGACCATCCTGGAAGGTCGGGTTCTGCCGGATCGCATCGGCAACCTCGTCGGACGAGACGGCGATCTCGCGCAGGCGCAATTCCTCGGCAAAGGCGGCGTCCCGGAGCAGCCCGTTCAAGGCCAGATCGTCGTAGTCTGCATCGCGCAGTGTCTGGAACGAAACCAGCTCGCCGCGTTGGCGCGAGACCAGCTGGCGCTGACGCTGCATCGTGTCCATGAAGCGCTGCGCGCTGATATCGGTATCCCCGACGCTGGCGATCGAGCTTTCACGCTGGAACGAGAAGATATCGCCGATCCCCCAGACCGCAAAGCTGGCGATCAACAGGAGCAACAGGATCTTGGCGACCCATGACTTCACGCCGCGGCGCAGAAAATCGAGCATCGGTTCCTCTCAAAGGTATCTCGGGGGCGGTCCGGCGCGGGCCGGGACCTGCCTCGGTCCTGTTGTCATAGTGCCGGGCCGGTGGCGGGACAAGAACCTATGGAACGAAGTGCCCCAGACGGCGGGCCATCTCGGTCAAACCTTCGCGATCCGCGTTGGCGAAAGCGATCCTGAGCGCACGGGTGTCGACGCCCTGCGGAACGAACATCGTGCCGGGCAACACCAGCAGCGCATGGGCGTCCAGCAGCCGCTTGGCGACGACCGGCGCGCTGTCCTCGCCCGGCGGGGTTGCCCAGGCGAAGTACGCGCCGGTCCCGTGCAGGGTCCAGTCCGGCAGACGCTCGGCAAACAGCTCGGTCAGAAAGGTACGCCGGTCCAGGATCTCCGCCCGTTGCTCCGCCACCCAGCCATCCAGCGTTCTCAGCCCATGCAACGCTGCGATCTGCCCGGTCTGCGCCGCGCAGATCGTCATGGTATCGAGGAATTTCTCCGCTTCCTGGATCCGGGCAGCCCCGGTGATCATGGCGCCCGTGCGGTGCCCGGTCAGCCGGTAGACCTTGGAGAAGCTGTAGAGGTGCACGAGTTGCGCCATCCAGTTCGAGCGCTGGAACAGCGTGTGCGGCGGCCCGTCTGCCGCGTGAAAATCGCGATAGGTCTCATCCACGATCAGGATCGCGTTCTGCGCCTCGGCGAGATCATAGAACGCGTGCAGCAGATCATCGGGGTACTCGGCGCCCGTCGGATTGTTCGGCGTGACCAGCGCGACCGCTCGGACGTTCGGGGTCATTGCCGCCTTGGCCGCGGCGAGATCCGGCAGCATGTCCGCATCGACCGGCAGGGGCACACAGTCGATCCCGGCCATGTCCAGCCACATCTTGTGATTGAAGTACCAGGGATAGGGCAGCATGACCGCATCGCCCGGTTTGCAGGCGGTCGCAACGGCCACGCAGAACGCCTGATTGCAACCCGCGGTCACCGCGACGTTGTAGGCCACGATGTGGGTGTCGTAGCGGGTTGACCAGCGTTTGGCGATCTCGCCCCTCAGTGCGCGGTTGCCCAGCACCGGGCCGTAGAAATGCGCACCCGGCTGAGACATCAGGGCATCAGCCATATGCTGGCGCAGCACCTCGGGCGGCGGCTCGGCAGGGGCGGCCTGGCTCAGATCGATCAGCGGCAGGTCGCCTGGCAGCTTCGCGTCGCGCAGCCAGCCCTGCACCTCCATGATCGGCGAAGGCTGCGTTCCCGTCAGATTGGGGTTCACGAGATTGGAACTGATCAAGCGGTGTCTCCGTCGGTTTGACCGCACGCTATCGGGCGAGGCTGGCGATGGGAAGAGCATGCTGTTCCAGGGCCGGATCAGGCTCCGAGCAGACGCTGCCCATGCGTGAGATGCCGCTCATCACTCTGCTTGACCGGACCGGGCGGCTCGGGCATCACCCGCGCCATGGCAGCGCCCCCGATCCTCACCCTGTCGGACATCGCCCTCGGGTTCGGCGGAAGACCCCTGTTCCAGGGCATCACCCTCGCGCTTGGCGAGGGTGAGCGGCTTTGCGTGGTTGGGCGCAACGGCTCGGGCAAGTCGACATTGCTGAAGATCATCGCGGGCCAGATCGAGGCCGATGCGGGCGAGCGCTTTGTCCAACCCGGCAAGCATGTCGCCTATCTGCCGCAGCAACCGGATGCCACCGCGTTCGCGACCCTTGGCGACTTTGCGGCAGCGGGTTTGGGAGAGGCTGATCGCTGGCGGGCCGAAGCGGCATTGGACGGCCTGAAGGTCGATGCCAGCCGCGACCCGGCAAACGCCTCTGGCGGCGAGATCCGCCGCGCCGCACTGGCCGCTCTGATCGCCGAAGAGGCCGACCTGATGCTGCTGGACGAGCCGACGAACCACCTCGATATCGAGGCGATCGAGTGGCTCGAGGAGTATCTTGGACGGACCAAATCCGCCTTTGTCCTGATCAGCCACGACCGGGCGTTCCTGACGGCGCTCAGCCGCGGCACCCTGTGGCTCGATCGCGGCGAGATCCGGCGCTCGCCCAAAGGGTTCGCGGATTTCGAGGACTGGCGCGACAAGATCTGGGAGGAAGAAGACGCCCAGCGCCACAAGCTCGACCGGCTGATCAAGGCCGAGGCGCACTGGTCCGTCTATGGCATCTCGGCCCGGCGGACGCGCAATCAGGGGCGTCTGCGGCGCCTTGCGGGCCTGCGCGAGGAACGGGCAGGGCAGATCCGGCGGGCCGGCACCGCGGCCATGGCGCTCGAAGCGGCGCCTGCGTCCGGCAAGCTGGTGGTCGAGGCAAAGGATCTGGCAAAGTCCTTCGGCGCGCGTGCGATCGTTCGTGACTTCTCCATCCGCGTTGCGCGCGGGGAGCGGATCGCGCTGGTCGGGCCGAACGGCGCGGGCAAGACGACGCTGCTCAAGATGCTGATCGGCCAGACGGACCCTGACGCGGGCTCGGTGCGCCTCGGTGCCAATATCGAAATGGCCGTGTTCGACCAGAACCGTGCTCAGCTCGATCCGGAGAAATCGCTCTGGGACACGCTGGCGGGTGACAAGGCGCTCGGGGTCGCTGGGCGCAACGACCAAATTTTGGTGCGCGGGCGACCCAAGCACGTGGTTGCCTATCTCAAGGATTTCCTGTTCGACGAGCGTCAGGCCCGCGGGCCGGTGAAAGCGCTGTCGGGCGGCGAGGTCTCGCGGCTGCTGCTGGCGCGCATCATGGCGCGGCCCTCGAACGTTCTGGTGCTGGACGAGCCGACCAACGATCTCGATGTCGAGACGCTGGACTTGCTGCAGGAACTGATCGGTGATTTCGAAGGCACCGTGCTGATGGTCAGCCACGACCGTGATTTTCTCGACCGGGTGGCGACCACGACCATCGCGATGGAGGGCGACGGACGCGCGACCACCTATGCCGGCGGCTGGTCGGATTACCGGGCGCAGCGGGGGGACGACGCTCCGCAAACCGCGCGGGACCCTTCGCCTCGCCCGTCCGCGGCGCCGCGCCGAGCGGAGGCGAGGACCAGTGACGCCGTGGAAGGGCCTGGCGCAGAAAAGCTGTCCTTCAAGCAGCGCCGCCGGCTGGAAGAGCTTCCCGCAGAAATCGATCGCCTGTCGATGGAGATCGGCAAGATCGAGGGGCTGCTGGCCGACCCCGATCTGTTCACGCGCGAGCCCAAGAAGTTCGAGACGGCAACCGCTGCGCTGGTCGAGCGCCAGACCAAGCTCGATGCGGCGGAGGAGGAGTGGCTCGAACTCGAGGATCTGCGCGAGCGATCAGACGCCTGAGCCAGTCCTGTGCCGCCATGAGGTGGTTAACCCGATCTTTGGCCTTTCCCGACACTCTCTCTCAATCTTCGGGGAGGTATGCAGGTGCTCACGATGGTGAGGTATGTCGTTTTTGGCACGATCAGTGCTGCGATACTGCTGGGCGGGTTCCTGGTGTCGCCGCCGCTGAAGACCGAAGCTGTGCCGGTCTCGAAACTCGAGAACGCGATGCGCTTCCTCTCCGAACCCGCGCAGGCCGGGGCAACAGCGTTTGCCGACCAGTGCTCTGATTGCCATGGTTTCGAGGGGGAGGGTACCGGATCCGCGCCCTCGCTTACCCAGCGCAGCTACTCCAAGGATTTCCGGAACGCCGAGGCATTTCACACATCGGTTGGCGCGGCGGCAGCGGCGCACAACGCTGCGCGCAGCCCCGAGCGGCGGTCCGCGACGCAGGAGTTCAATCAGCTCGAACTGATGGGCAAATTTCTGCGCGAAGTGCGGGAGCGCAACGATCGCAGATCGTGAGGGTGCGGTCCGGTCCCGATCCGCACCCCGCTTGTCTGAACCTCAGGATGCGGGGCCAAGGCAGCCCGCGAGCGACTCCGCAAGGTTCGTGATCAGCGCCGGATAGAGCGTGGCGCCCGTTGGCAGAGCGCTGCCGAGCGGATCAAGCTCGCCCAGTTTCATGTCCATGCCCTCGACCGCGACCTTCAGGGCCGACGTGTTGATCTGCGGTTCGGCGAACGCGCAGGTGACGTTTTCCGAGGCGATGAACTCTCGCAGGGTCCGCAACCGCGCCGCACCCGGATCGGTCGCGTCACCCGGCGAGATGGCCGCCGACGCCGGAATCTCGAAGGCATGCTCGAAATACTGGTAGGCGTCGTGCATCACCAGATACTTGCCGCCGCGCGCCGGTGAGAGCGTCGCGTTGGTCGCGGCCGTCAATGCTTCGAGATCGGCGACCAGGGCTTTCGCATTCGTCTTGTACGCGTCGGCGTGGTCGGGATCGGCCTCGGCAAGTGCATCCGCGATCACACCGGCCCAGAGTATGGCGTTCTCCGGATCCAGCCAGAGGTGAGGATCGTTCGGGCCATGCGCATGATCATGGTCGTCGTGCTTGGCGTGGTCATCATGCTTGGCGTGGTCATGATCGTCATGCTTGGCATGGTCGTGGTCATCATGCTTGGCGTGGTCATGATCGTCATGCTTGGCATGATCGTGGTCATCATGCTTGGCGTGGTCATGATCGTCATCCTTCGCATGGTCATGATCGTCATGCTTGGCGTGATCGTGGTCATCATGTTTCGCGTCATGGGCGTGACCGGCATGGTCGTCGTCATGTTCGTGCTTGTCACCATGCGAGGCGTGATCGTCATGCCCACCGTGATCATGGTCGTGGCCGCTGCCTTCGAAGATCGCGATATCGCGCGTCGGCAAGACGTGGAGACCCGCCACCGCCGAGAGATCGATGATCTTTGCGTCGGGGCTCAGGGTTTCAGCCGTCTCACCGAACCAGGGCAGCAAGCCCTCTCCGGTCCAGAAGATCACCTTCGACTGCGAGAGCGCGCGGGCCTCGGACGGGCGCAACGCGTAGCCATGCGGCGACGCGCCGGGCTGAATAATCAGGTCTGGCGTCCCGGCATCACCCATCACGGCGGCGACGAGCGAGTGCACGGGGGCGATGTCGGCTGTCACCAGCGGGGCATCCGCGCTGGCACTGCCGGTGAGCGCCACCCCCGCAAGGAGGGACGCCCATATTGTCGAATCTGCTTTCATGGTTAAGACGGTAGTCTGGGCCTTTGGGGGTGGCAAATGAATTGTTATCATATTACAAAAGTTACATGATCGAGGAATCCGAGGGCGAGCCGCCCAAAGCCTTTGAGCCGCATGATCACGCAACCTGTGCTGCATTTGCACTGGAGGCGGCGACCGCTGCGTGCGCCGAGCGCGGATTGCGGCTGACGCCTGTGCGCCAGCGCACGCTGGAGATCCTTCTTGAAAGCCATCAGGCGCTCGGCGCCTACGAGATCCTGAGCCGTCTGGGCAAGGACGGACTCGGCTCGCAGCCGCCGGTGGTGTACCGGGCACTGGATTTCCTGGTTTCCAATGGTTTCGTACACAAGATCGAACGCCTGAACGCCTTTGTCGCGTGTGTCGATCCCGCAGCGCATGGGAGCGATGCGCCGACGGCGTTCCTGATCTGCTCGGATTGCGGCACCGTTGGCGAAACAGTTGCTCAAGACGTAGCGAGCAGTCTTGGCGCTGCGGCCGAGCGCGCCGGGTTCACAGTCAAAGACGCCAAGGTCGAGGTCGAGGGCATTTGTCCGGATTGCCGGAAAAGCGCGGAATGACAACGCTGATCGAGGCGCGCGACCTCACGATCAAATACGGGTCCGCAGAGGTGCTGCGCGGCGTCACTCTGTCGGTTGAGCCGGGCGAGATTGTCACGATCGTCGGCCCGAACGGGTCTGGCAAGACCACACTGCTGCGCGCGCTGATCGGGGCGGAGCGTCCCTATGCCGGGATGGTGCTGCGGCACGAAAGCCTGCGCATTGGTTATGTTCCGCAGGTGTTGAACATCGACCGGACCATGCCGATCACGGTCGCGGCCTTTCTGTCGCTGGGCGGGTCCTATGATGCCGCGCGGATCAGCGCTGCGCTGGACCGGGTCGGCGTGGCCCATGTCGCGGGCCAGCAGATCGCGGACCTGTCGGGCGGCCAGTTCCAACGGGTGCTGCTGGCGCGGGCTGTGCTGCGCGACCCGGAGCTGCTGGTTCTCGACGAGCCGACAAAGGGGCTGGACCAGCCAGGCGTTGCGGCCTTCTACCAGATGCTCGACACGCTGCGGCACGAGATCGGCTGCGGCATCATCATGGTCAGCCATGACCTTCACGTGGTCATGTCGGACTCGGACCGGGTGATCTGCATCAACGGCCATATCTGTTGCCAGGGCACGCCGACGGTGGTTTCGCAGGCGCCGGAATACCGTGCGCTGTTTGGCCAAGGCACGGGCGGCGCGCTAGCGCTTTACAAGCACCACCACGATCACTCGCACGACCACGACCCTCTGCACAAAGACGATGGGCCCTGTGGCTACGCCGAGCAGGAAGGGCAGGCGGCCTCTAGCGCACAGGCACAGGACAAAGTCGGCGCAGACACGGCGGTGTCCACTGGTCCATGAGCCTTCTCGACGACTTCATGATGCGCGCGACCCTCGCCGCAATCGGTGTTGCCTTGGTCGCCGGTCCAATCGGGTGCTTTGTGGTCTGGCGGCGCATGGCCTATTTCGGTGATGCGACGGCGCATGCGGCGATCCTGGGCGTTGCGCTGGCGCTTGCTACGGAATTGCCGATCACAGGTGCCGTGGCCTTCGTTTCGGTGATCTTTTCCATCATCGTGGCCATGGCGTCCGAGCGGCTTGTGGCGAGCGACACCTTGCTCGGCGTTCTGTCCCATGGTGCGCTTGCGGTTGGGCTGGTGGCGATATCGCTCATCCCCGGGGTGCGCATCGATATTGAGAGCTTTCTCTTCGGCGATGTGCTTGCCGTGTCGCGTGTTGACCTGGCGGTGATCTGGGGCGGGGCTGTTGCACTGGGCGCCATGCTGATCTGGGTCTGGCAATCGTTGCTGCTCGCGACCTTTTCCGAGGATCTGGCCCGCGCCGAAGGGATAGACCCGCTGCGCATGCGTCTGGTGCTGTTGGTGATGCTGGCGGTTCTCGTGGCCGTCGCCCTGAAGATCGTCGGCGTTTTGCTGATCACGGCCATGCTGATCATCCCGGCCGCAACGGCGCGCCTGTGGGTTGCGACACCTGTGCAGATGGCCATCGCCGCCGCCGTGATCGGCGGTGTGTCCGGCTATTCCGGGATCCAGCTTTCGGGCACGATCGACACACCAGCCGGGCCGTCGATCGTCGTGATGGCCATTGCGCTCTTCGCGGCATCCTCGGCCGTGCGCAGCGTCATCACGTCGCTGGTCCGCCAGAGAGACGCCTCCGGGCGCTGAAAACGCCGTATGCACGCTCAGATCAGCCGCAAAGTCGCTTGAACTCCGACCCGATCCCGGCCTTTACTGGTGGCGTGAAACGGGTGCCCAGCGCACCGGGACCCAGATCCAGCTTTCTGCCAAAGGGAGACCGCATGAGATACGAAGCTCCGGATACGCTTGACCGCGCGGTCGAGCTTTTGTCGGGCGAGAGCGGGCTGACCCGCGTGCTCGCCGGGGGGACCGATGTGCTGGTGCAACTGCGTGCGGGTCATGTCGAACCCGATCTCGTGGTCGACATCAAACGCATCGACGGCATGTTCGCGATCACCGAGGACGCGGAGGGCTTTCGCGTGGGTGCGGCCGTGTCGGGCGCTATGCTGGCCGAGCATCCGGGTGTCAGTAGGGCATGGCCCGGCGTGGTCGAAGCGCTGGAACTGGTCGGCTCAACCCAGATCCAGTCGCGCGCGACAATGGCGGGAAATCTGTGCAACGCCTCTCCGGCCGCGGACTCGGTCCCGGCGATGATCGCCGCGGGGGCCGTGGCGCGCATCCACGGTCCGAACGGCCAGCGTGATATCCCGGTCGAGGAGGTGGGCATCGCCCCCGGAAAAACCGCGCTGGCGAAGGGCGAAGTCGTGGGCTCGATCCTGCTGCCCGCACGCCCGGCGCATTCGGGGGATGCCTATCAGCGGTTCATTCCGCGGACCGAAATGGACATCGCCGTGGTCGGCTGCGGGATCTCCGTGGTGCTGGACGGCGATACGATCAGCGCCGCACGGGTGTCCCTTGGCGCCGTCGCGCCGACGGCCCTGCTGGTCGAGGGGGCGGCAGCGGCCCTGATCGGCAGCACCGGTGATGAGGCCGCGATGGACGCGCTCGCCGCGGCCTGTTCCGCTGCCTGTAATCCGATCGATGACAAGCGCGGCACGGTCCACTTCCGCACCAAGGTCGCGGGTGTGCTGGCGCGCCGCACTGCAGCGGCGGCGATTGCCCGCGCGAAGGGAGAAGCGGCATGAGCAAGATCCACGTCTCGACCTATATCAATGGCGACGAGACCGAGTTCCTCTGCGATCCCGAGGAGACGTTGCTTGACGTGCTTCGCGATCGGCTCGGCCTGACCGGCGCCAAGGAGGGCTGCGGCACCGGCGATTGCGGCGCGTGCTCGGTCACGGTCGATGGCCGCGTGGTGTGCGCCTGTCTGATGCTTGGCGCCGAGGCCGCCGGGCGCAAGATCGGCACGATCGAGGGTATGGCCGATGGCGCGGACCTGCACCCGTTGCAACGCAAGTTCCTCGACCACGCGGCCCTGCAATGCGGGGTCTGCACGCCAGGCATTCTGGTCGCGGCCAAGAACCTGCTGGAGCGCAATCCGGACCCGACCGAGACCGAGGTGCGTTACTGGCTGGCCGGCAATCTCTGCCGCTGTACAGGATACGACAAGATCGTGCGCGCGGTGATGGACGCCGCCGCCGAGATGAGACAAGCCTGAGCGGCGCAACAAGATGACACGCTGAGCTCTCCGCTCGCGTTCCCTCCCCCCGTGGGGGAGGGCCAGGGTGGGGGGCAAGACAGACAACAAGGAGGCCTAACATGGCGCTCGACGAATTTGACAGCGAGAACCGCATTTTCACCGCCGTCGGCACCAGCCCGGTGCGCCCGGACGGCATGGACAAGGTCACCGGCAAAGCGCAGTTCGGCGCGGACATGTCGGCACCGGGGATGCTGATCGGCGCGGTTGTCCGCTCGCCACATGCCCATGCGCGGATCGTAAAGATCGACGCGAGCAAGGCCGAGGCTCTGCCGGGCGTCAAGGCGGTCGTCACCCGCGCCGATTTCAACAACAGCGTCAGCCGCGCCAATGCGGATGTGCTCGACAACTGCATGGCGGGCGACAAGGCGCTCTACGATGGCCACGCCGTGGCGGCCATTGCCGCGACCTCGGCGACGCTGGCCCGCAAGGCCGCGCGCCTGGTCGAGGTCGAGTACGAGGTGCTCCCCCATGTCACGGATGTCGACGCCGCGATGGTCCCGGATGCGCCGGTGATCCGAGAGGGAATCGACGCCGCGGTCGAGGGCATGTCGCCCAACGTGATGGCCCGGCACGAGTTCGGGCATGGCGATATCGACGCCGGCTTTGCCGAGGCCGATCTGGTCATGGAGAAGTCGTTCAAAACAGCCGCCGCTCACCAGGGGTATATCGAGCCGCATGCGTGCCTCGGTTCCCTCGGCGCGGACGGACGCGGCGAGCTTTGGTGCTGCACGCAAGGCCACTTCGTGGCGCGCAACATCTGCGCGGAGCTGCTGGGCATCGATGCCGCGCAGCTGCGCGTCGTGGCGTCCGAGATCGGCGGCGGGTTCGGTGGCAAGACAACTGTCTTCATCGAACCGGTGGCGCTCGCGCTTTCCCGCAAAACCCAGCGCCCGGTCAAGATCGTCATGTCCCGGTCCGAGGTGTTCCGGGCGACCGGCCCGACCTCGTCCACCTCGATGGATGTCAAGATCGGCATGAAGCGCGACGGCACGATCACCGCGGCGCTGGCCGTCAACCGGTTCCAGGGCGGGGCCTATCCCGGCTCGCCGGTCGACATGGGCTCGATGTGCTCCTTCGCCTGCTACGCTCTGGAGAACGTGAAAGCCGTCGGCTATGACGTGATCTGTAACCGCCCGAAACAGGCGGCCTACCGCGCGCCAGGCTCGCCCATGGCGGCCTTCGCGGTGGAAAGCGTCATCGACATGATGTGTCAGGAACTCGATCTCGATCCCGTCGAGGTGCGCATCAAAAACGGCGCGCGCGAGGGCACCAAGGCCTCCTACGGACCGAAATGGCCGCAGATCGGCTTGCAGGCCACGCTGGAGGCCGCTAAGGCACACCCTCACATGAAGGCACCGCTTGGCCCGAACCAGGGGCGCGGCGTTGCCTGCGGGTTCTGGTTCAACCACGGCGGCGAGACGTCGGTTTCGTTGGCGCTGTCCCCCGATGGCACAGCGAACCTTTCGGTGGGCACCCCGGATATTGGCGGGTCCCGCGCGTCCATGTGCCTGATGGCGGCGGAAGAGCTGGGCATCCCCTATGACAAGGTGCGCACCACCGTCGTGGACACGGCCTCGCTGGGGTACAACGATGTCTCGCACGGCTCGCGCGTGACCTACGCATCCGGCCTCGCCACCATCAAGGCCGCGCGCGATGCCAAGAAGAAGCTCTGCCAACGGGCGGCGAAGATCTGGGGTATCGACGAGGATGCGGTGACCTGGGAGGACGGCATGGCCATCCCCGCCGGTCACAACGCGGGCCAGCACGATCCGCTGCCGTTTGCCAAGATCTGCAAGTCCATGGGCCGCACCGGCGGGCCGATCTCGGGCCACTTCGAGGCAACGCCCGAGGGGGCAGGGGTCTCCTTCGCCACGCACATCGTGGACGCCGAGGTCGATCCCGAGACCGGCGCGACCTCCGTGACCCGCTACACGGTCTGCCAGGACGCGGGCAAGGCGATCCATCCCGCGTACGTCGAGGGCCAGTTCCAGGGCGGCGCCGCGCAGGGCATCGGCTGGGCGCTGAACGAGGAGTACATCTATGGCGAGGATGGCCGCCTGCAGAACGATGGCTTCCTTGACTACCGCATCCCGGTCGCCTCGGACCTGCCGATGATCGACACCGAAATCGTCGAGGTCCCGAACCCCGGCCACCCCTACGGCGTCCGCGGCGTCGGCGAGACCTCGATCGTGCCGCCGCTCGCCGCCATCGCCAACGCCGTCAGCCGCGCCGCTGGCGTGCGCATGACGGAGTTGCCGATGTCGCCGCCGCGCATCCTGAAGGCGCTCGACGATCAGGATGGCTAAGGCAACGTGACGGCGCCGACCGTCACCGTGGAACTCTACGGCTCCCTCGCGCAACTCGCGGGGGAGGCGTCGTTCCAGATCGAAGCGCGCACAATCCGTGACGTCCTGAAGGGTCTGGCCACTGCAGCGCCCGTCATCGCCGACCGGCTCGACGGCGGTGTCTCTGTCTCCATCGACGGGCGGATCTATACAGAGGCACTGTTCGAACATGTCTCGCCCGAGAACGAGATCATCATCCTGCCCCGCATTGCGGGCGGGTGAAGCACGCGGTCCACACCGCGAGCAACGAATCCGACGCAATACGAAAACAATCCTAAAAGGCCTGAGGTCGGGGACGAAGCTGTCATCTGACACTATCGATCAGGTTCCAATGCGTGCCCGATGTCACCCCAAGTCAGCGGAGGGAACCCCTTGGGTGTCCCTTCGAATTGAATTAAGCGGATTATTCGTAGGCTTTTATTCAGAGTACACTGCATTTCTATTGAGTGAGTGAAATTTTTATAGAAAAAGCGCTATTTGAAGATGTGCCAAAAATTTATTTGCCATAGCGGGAAGCTCCTTATTTAAAATCCGGAGA
>JBCBOR010000089.1:0-18119 GCA_039821125.1 Pseudomonadota bacterium | reverse complement strand
GGCGATGCGGGCGACGCGGTCGGTCTGGGTGCCGAGCTTTTCGTGGAAGACGGTGGTCGCCAGCGGCGCCGCCATCTCTTCCATGCCTTCAACGCCCCGGCCCGATACCTTGCGCAGGTCGTTCTCCCAGAAGAACTTGGCGTCGGACAGCCGCGCGGTCAGCACCTTGGCGTTGCCCGCCAGGATCGTCGCGCCGCCATCCGCGGCCTCGGTATTGGCGACCGTGATGAACCGCTCGATCCGGCCCGTCTTGGGGTTGCGGACCGAGAAGAACTTCTGGTGCTCCTTCATCGAGGTTCGCAGCACCTCGGGCGGCAGGTCGAGGAACTGCTCGCCGATCTCGCCCATCAACGTGACGGGGTATTCGACGAGGCCCGCGACCTCGGCCAGCAGGCCCTTGTCCGCGACCACCTCCATGCCCTGCGCGAAGGCGAGGTTGGCGGCATCCGCCTCGATCCGGCGGGCGCGCTCGGCGGGGTCGAGCACCACGTGCGCGGCGGTGAGTTTTTGCACATAGTCGTCGAACCCGGTCACGGCGAAGGCGTCCGGCGCGTGGAAGCGGTGGCCCCGCGTGGTGTCGCCCGCCTTGATCCCGTCGATCTCAAGCGGGACGGTCATGGCCCCGGCCTCATCTGTCAGGATGCAGAGGATCGAGTGCAGCGGGCGCACCCAGCGAAGCGAGCCTGAGCCCCAGCGCATTGACTTCGGCCAGGGGAAATTGCGTACGGCGTGCTCGACCGCTTCGGCCACTACGTCTGCTGCCGGGCGGCCCGGGCGTTTGATGGTGGCGAAGAAGACGCGGCCCTTCTTGTCGTCGCGCTCCTCCAGGTCCTCGCGCGCCAGACCTGTTGACCGCAGGAAGCCTTCCAAGGCCTTCTCCGGCGCGTCGGTCCGGGGGCCCTTGCGTTCCTCGACCGTGTCCGGCGTCATCGCGGGCAGGTCCGACAGCGCCAGCGTCAGACGCCGCGGGGTCGCAAAGGCTTCACCGCCCGCATAGGTCAGCCCGGCCTCGACCATGTGATCGGTCACCAGCTTTTTCAGATCCGCGGCAGCGCGGGCCTGCATCCGGGCGGGGATCTCTTCCGAGAAGAGTTCGAGCAGGAGGTCGGGCACGGGGTTACTCCGCGTATTTTTCGTTCAATTGGCGCCACATGAACGCGCGCCCGTCAGAGTAGACCGCGATCAGGCGGTCGACGCCGTCATGCTCTTCCTTCGCAGCGAGGTAGGCGGTCGCCTCGCCTGCCTCTAGCGCACGCGTCAGCGCTCCGGCGTCAAAGCAGTCAAACCAGGAGGGCGCGATCAGCGGCGTCGGATTCTCGGCTTGCGTCGCCTTGCTGAGATCGGCGGGATCAATCCCGAAACAGGCGCGCAGCTTGATCGGACTGGAGGTCGCGTCAATGCCGCGATAGCCGGTGACTGCCACGTCGGAGCTTGCGACCGTGACCGAGGTCAGGCCTGTCACCTCGGTGTAGAAGGCGCGGGTCTGCGTCCACCAGAGCACGCCGGTGAAGACCGCAAGAACAGCAACGAAGCCGATCAGAAATGTGCGCCCCTTCATATGGGCGCGCTCCCCGCCTCGGTCGTCACGAACGCGTCGGCGCAGGATTTGGCGAGCGCCCGGACGCGGCCGATATAGGCCTGGCGCTCGGTGACCGAGATCACGCCGCGCGCATCCAGAAGGTTGAAGACGTGGCTGGCCTTGATGCACTGGTCATAGGCCGGGTGCGCCATGGTGATCGCCTGACCGGTCTTGGGATCTGTCTCGGGCTGTTCCAGGATCGACTTGCACTCGGCCTCAGCATCTTCGAAATGCTTGAGCAACATGTCCGTGTCGGCCACGTCGAAGTTCCAGCGTGAATATTCCCGCTCGGTCTGGCGGAAGACATCGCCATATGACAGCGGGATCGGCGCATCCGGGGCATTGAACGGCATGTCCATGACGTGATCGATGCCGAGGACGTACATCGCAAGACGCTCCAGCCCATAGGTCAATTCGCCCGACACCGGGTGGCAGTCATGTCCGCCGACCTGCTGGAAGTAGGTGAACTGGCTGACCTCCATGCCGTCGCACCAGACCTCCCAGCCGAGACCCCAGGCGCCCAATGTCGGGCTTTCCCAGTCGTCCTCGACGAAGCGGATGTCGTGCAGGGCCATGTCGATCCCGATTGCGGCGAGCGAGCCGAGATAAAGCGCCTGCAAATCCGGCGGGCTCGGTTTGATCAGCACCTGGTACTGGTAATAGTGCTGCAGGCGGTTCGGGTTCTCACCATACCGGCCATCCGTTGGACGGCGCGAGGGTTGGACATAGGCTGCGGCCCACGGGTTCGGCCCCAGCGCGCGCAGAGTTGTTGCCGGGTGGAATGTGCCCGCGCCAACCTCCAAATCGTAGGGCTGCATGATCGCGCAGCCCTTCGACGCCCAATAACTGGACAGGCGGAGCAGGATCTCCTGAAATGAACGGGGCGCTTCGTCGGGCATCTCATGACCATGTGCGTGATTTCTGGCGGCATCTTCCTACGCGGGCGGCCGGGACCGGTCAATGCGGCGCACCGGCTCTTTACCGGCGTGGATGCGGTCGGCAGAGTGCGGGAAACAGGGGAGGCTGATCATGAGCACACGGGTTGCTATCGTTACGGGGGCGTCGAGCGGAATTGGCGCGGCTACCGCACGGGGCCTGGCTGAGGCGGGGCTGAATGTCTTGGTGAACTACGCCGGGAACGCCGAAGGTGCAGCCAAGGTTGTTGCGGAATGCGAGGCCAAGGGCGTCGATGCAGTGGCGGTACAGGGGGATGTATCGGATGATGCGTCCTGCCGGGCGATTGCTGCCGCTGCGAAGGATCGCTGGGGCCGCATTGATGTTCTGATCAACAAAGCCGGGACAACCAAGATCGCGAACGCGCAGGATCTGTCGGCCCTGTCCGGCGATGACTTCCAACAAATCTACAGCGTCAATGTCGTCGGCGCCTATCAGATGACCCGTGCGGCGGAGGCAGCTTTGCGTGAGGGCGAGACGCCAGCGATCGTCAACACCTCCTCAATTGCCGGGACGCACGGGATGGGGTCCTCGATCGCCTACATGGCCTCCAAGGGTGCGCTTAACACCATGACGCTGGCGCTTGCCCGCACGTTCGCCCCACAGGTCCGGGTCAATGCGGTTTGCCCCGGCTATGTCGCCAGCGAGTGGTGGCGCGATGTGGACGCGGCCACGGTCGAGAAGATGCGGGCACGCTCGGCCTCGATTGCGTTGCTCCAACGCGTGGCGAGTTCGGAAGATATCGCCGAAGCTGTGCTGTTCTTTGCGCTTGGCGCGCGGGCCGTTACGGGGCAACTGCTGATCGTGGACAACGGGATGACGCTGAACGTCGGCCAGCCTGCCAGCGATGCGCAGAGGGCTTAGCCCGCTCCGACCGAGCGTAGGATCGCGCCTCGCAGCGATGGGTCAGGCCGCCCCTCAATCAGTGCTGCCATATGATCGGCGTGGTCAGCGAGATAGTCGTCCAGCCACAGACTGAACGCGGTCCAAAGTGGGCGTCTCCACGTGGCCTCGATCAGCACCAGGCGACAGGTTTCGCGATCGCCGCTGAAGCGGAAGGCTGTGACCGTAACGGCACCGTCTTCTCCGGCCTCTGAAAGCGAGCGGTCGCGGATCTTCAGATACCGCAAGGGCGCCACATCCAACAGCTGCAACGGTTGATCGACGAGGCTTCCATCCGGCAGGCGCCGTTTCAACATCAACCCGTCTGGCTCGGCTCCGAGCCTGACCTCTGCGACGGACGGATCCCAGTGTGGCGCGCCGGGAACCGGGCGCACGACCTGCCAGACCGCATCGACCGAGCGCGCGATCTCGACGCTCGCCAAGGCCCGGTGGATCCAAGGCATCGTGTAGTGGTCCAACCATCGATGCTGGGACGGTACCAGCATCAGCCCGAAGACTCCGACTGGAGCCAAGATGTCCAGCCTTACGCCCGTCGCGGCATAGACTGTGCTGCAGAGCGCAAACACCATCGCCATTTTCAGGACGAACCAGCGTAGCCCGGGTGCCAGAACGACCGTGATCGCCATCAGAGCGCTGGCCAACAGAGCGGTCGCAACCGGCACTTGCCAGTCGTTCCCTGCGACGCAGACGCCCCCGACGCCCGCAAGCGTTGTCGCAAGCAGGATCCGGCGCCGCTGTCGCCAAAGCCGCAGACCAATCACAGAAGAAGCGCTCCATCGAGACCTGCGCTGCTCATATAACGCCGCCTCGGCGGGTACAATCGGCGATTCGCGCGAAGTGGACTGGCAAAGAGCCGACGCTTGCACGGACGCCCGGTTCCTGCCATCGTCTCCGGCTGGAAACGGTGCGGAGAGACCATGCGCAAGTTTATGGTTGTTGTTGACGAGACGCCGGAATGCATGAACGCGATGCGGTTCGCGGCACGGCGGGCTCAGAACACGGGCGGCGGTGTCGTGATGCTCTACGTGATCGCGCCTGACGATTTCCAGCACTGGATGGGCGTCGCCGAACTGATGCGTCAGGAAGCCCGCGACGCTGCCGAGGCACGGCTGAGCGAACTCGCCACCGAACTGCAGAACTTGTGCGGCGTGACGCCGGAGTTCATCATTCGCGAAGGCAACCGTGCTGATGAAGCCCTGGCGCTGATCGAGGATGATGACGAGATCGGTGTTCTGGTGCTTGGCGCGGGCGAGGGCGACAGCCCCGGTCCGCTGGTCAGCCAACTCGTGGCCAAGATGGGCGGGCGCATGCCGATCCCGGTGACTGTTGTTCCCGGAGCGATGAGCCTCGATCGGATTGACGCGGTCTGCTGAACCGCCAGGCAATCGACACGCCGGACAATATAAAAACGAAATACTAACCAGTGCGTGATGGACTGATGCCCTGTGAGAGATGGCGCGATCTGCGCTGAACTGTATCTGGGGGCCAGACTTCATGATCGGACGCTTTGCCGCCGCGGCGGCTGTCAGCGCTGCCGTTGCACCGGCCGCGTTCTTGCCGCCACCCTTGTATTCAGCGCCGCCTGAGACCCCGTATGTGACGGCGAAGTCGCGCTTTATCTCGCAGTTGGGCCAGGGGGGCTTCCACCTCTACACGGAGAATTGCGCGCTCTGCCATGGCGAGGACGGTGTCGGGACCGCTTACGGCCCTGCGCTGACGAAGCGGGTCTATTGGGTCGAGAACCTGTCGCGGCAGAGCTTTCACGAGGCGTTGACGGCGGACTACCACGCCGGATATCGCGGCAATGCTCAAGGCCGACCGCTGAGCGAAATCAAGTTCAACGATGTTGAACTGATCGCGCGCTATGTGCGGGAGATCCAGCGCCCGGACCTTTTCAACTGACGAAACAGGAGCCGACGTGGCCACCTGTCCCGTCGGTCGATACTGTCAGGCGGGCACGGCCTTCTTTCGTTCCTGAAGAATTGTCTCGTAGGCGTTGTTGACCGTCGCCAAACGCTGTTCGGCCATGCGGCGGGCTTCCTCCGGTACGCCGCGGGCGACCATCTGATCCGGATGGAGGCGCTTGACCAGCATCCGGTAGCGTTCTTTCAGATCGGTGTCACTTGCCGACAGCGGCAGACCGAGGATCTCATAGGGGTCTTCCATATCCGGCAGGTGCCGGGCGAGGATGCGTCGGAAGCAGTCATCGGTCAGATCAAAGATGCGGCACACCTCTCGCAGGAAGGTGTCTTCCTTGGGATGGTATTCACCGTCAGCAATAGCGATTGCGACAAGGCCTTCCAGAATATCGATCCGCACTTCCTCACGATCGCTGAACATGCGCGCGACCTGTCGGGCATAGCCATCGAAGCCGCCCACGTCGCGCCGAGCCATGTTGAAGATGCGTGCTGCGTGGGGCTCGTCTGCCTCAGGGATCGTGAAAATGCGGCGGAACGCAGCAACCTCGTCGCGGGTGACTTGCCCGTCGGCCTTGGCCATCTTTGCGCCAAGGGCGATCACTGCGATCGTGAAGGCAACGGTCTGCTCCGGGGGCGTGCGCAGCTTCTCGAACACGGCGGACAGTGGCTCGCCATCGACCAGCGCGCTCAACGCGTCCCCAATTCTTTCCCAGATCGACATCAGACCTGCCCCTGCTGCATCGAACTCTCGGGCGCGTTTCGCCAACGTTCGATGCGTTCAACGATAAGTGTTTTTGTGTTCCGGCGTTCTACACCGACGCCGCTTTGATAGCCGATGCGTGTCACGTCGCATGAACTGGCTACCCGAATGTGACCTGCTTCGTTGACGATAGTCATTGCAGGTAGAGCGACAACAAGACCCTGAAGCGGGTCTATAAGAATTCGGTCAGCGCCGGGGTCGCCGCTTGTCATCGCGAACGCGGATCCGGATCGGCACATGCTTTTCGCTGGGCCGTGCGCTATACATCGCGAACGCCGCGAGCGAGGCCAGTCCAACAACGAATACCGACAACAGCATGTGTTCCTCCGTGTGATGCCCTAAAGATAGTACCTGAAACGCGCCTGGTCGAGTCCCGATTGACGAAATCGCGAAACTGCGATGTCTGGCAATCGGTTCGGGATCAGGCTATTGCCGAAACATGAAGGTTTTCCTGATAATTGGCGTGGCTCTGACGGTTGCGGGTTTGCTTGGCGTTCTTTGGTGTGTTCGCCGGGCTTCGTGGCTCAGATCAGCCGATATCGACGAGGATGCTGTGCGCGCGCACATGAACCAGTTGATCTTCGCGCACATGGCATCGGTTGGGGTGTCCTTCATGGGGCTCGCTGTGGTGATCGTGGCGATCATCCTGTCGTGAGCGGCGCTTTCGAGGGTATGGTTGCGCGGCACGCGGCACCGGGCCAGGTACGCTGGATCGGTGTTCGGACAGCGCGTCGCGGTGCCGTCGAACCGCGCGAGGCAGTAGAAATTCTGGACCGTGGGCTGGATGGTGACCGCCGAGAACGCCCGGGTAAACGCGCGGTGACACTGATCCAGTGGGAGCATCTGGCCGTGATCTCGAGCCTGCTGGGCCTAGATCGGATCGAGCCTGCTGATCTGCGCCGAAACATCGTCATCTCGGGCATCAATCTCGTTGCCCTGCGCAAATCGCCCTTTCGTGTGGGGACGACTTTGTTGCGGGGCACGGGCATTTGTGCGCCGTGTTCGCGCATGGAGGAGGTCTTTGGCCCCGGCGGTTTTACGGCTGTTCGCGGACATGGTGGGATCACGGCTGAGGTGCTGGAGCCAGGCATCGCAAGACTGGGCGATGCGGTTTTTGTCAGTCCTGATCCGACGCCGCCAGAGGTGGCAGGCTAGCCTGATCCACCACAACCAGGTCCACTCCGGCGTCAGCGCAAATGGATTGAATGGGTTCGGGTGGCGGCCGGTCGGTGAAGAACCCTTGCAGATCGCCGATATGGGCAATGCGCACGGGAGCGTTCCGGCTGAATTTGGAGTGGTCGGCAACCAGAAGCGTGCTGCGAGCGTTTGCGATGATCGATTGCGCGACCCGCACCTCGCGATAATCGTAATCCATCAGCCAGCCATCTGAGTCGATGGCGGACGCTCCGATGATTGCATGATCCACCTTGAACTGCCGGAAGAAGTCTGCGGTTGCCTCACCCACAAGGCCTCCATCAGACCGGCGCAGAACACCGCCCGCCACGACAACCTCGCAGTTTTCGTTTTGCGCGAGAATGTTCGCAACGTTCATATTGTTGGTGATCGCCATCAGGTCGCGATGTGCCAAGAGTGCGCGGGCCACAGCCTCGGTCGTCGTGCCGATATTGATGAATAGCGAACAGTCGTTCGGGATTGCCTGACTGCAAAGCTGACCGATGGCGTTCTTCTCGTCTTCGGCGAGCGCCCGGCGGGTCGAATACCCGATGTTGCTGCGGCCCGAGGTCAGCACCGCACCGCCATGCACACGGGCGAGCGCGCCGGCATCACAGAGTTCGCCAAGGTCCCGGCGAATCGTCTGCGGCGTGACCGAAAACTGAGCCGCCAGACCATCCACAGTGACCCGTCCCGCGGCACGCGCGACGCTCAAGATCTCCTCCTGACGGAACGAAAACGCCATCTCACCTGTTTCTTTCAAGACCACCAGGGACGTGAAACAGATGTTGCATCAACTCGTTACCGGCTCAACCGAAAGCACGAAGATTCTCCCTTCACGGGTTCATTCTTGACAGATTCGAAAAAAAGAGAACAAAAAAGAAAAATAACGAATGGGAGGATGTGATCAGCGCTCACGAAACATATGATCTTTGCATCGTCGGCGGCGGTGTGAATGGATGTGGGATCGCCCGCGATGCGGCGGGCCGTGGGTTGTCGGTCTATCTCTGCGAGATGAAGGATCTGGCGCAGGCCACGTCCTCTGCGTCGACCAAGCTGTTCCATGGCGGATTGCGCTATCTCGAGAACTACGAGTTCCGGATGGTGCGCGAGTCGCTGATCGAGCGCGAGGTTCTGCTCGGCGCGATGCCGCATATCTCGTGGCCGCTGCGCTTCGTGCTGCCCCATCACAAGGGTCTGCGCCCGGCGTGGCTGCTGCGCCTTGGGCTGTTCATCTATGATAATCTCGGAGGGCGGAAGATCCTGCCGGGCACGCGCACGCTTGATCTGAGCAGCGATGTCGCGGGCGCGCCGCTTAAGAACACGTTTGCCAAGGCCTTCGAATACTCCGATTGCTGGGTCGAGGACTCGCGTCTCGTGGTTCTCAACGCACGCGATGCTGCGGATCGGGGGGCTATGATCGAGACGCGTACGCGCTTTGCATCGGCCGATGTGGTCGATGGGATGTGGGACATTCAGGTCGACAGCGCCGAGCGTGGTCCACGCCGGATCCGCGCCAAGGCGATCGTGAACGCCGGCGGCCCCTGGGCCGAGGACGTGGCCCGCAACGGGGTGCGCCAGAACAAGCCCGAGAAACTGCGCCTTGTCCGTGGCTCGCACATCGTGGTGCGCAAGCTGTTCGATCACGACAAGTCCTACATCTTCCAGCACAGCGATGGCCGGATCGTCTTTGCGATCCCGTATGAGGCGGATTTCACGTTGATCGGCACGACCGACGCGGAGCACAAGGGCGATCCCTCCACCGCGGTCTGCACACCGGAGGAGGCAGACTACCTCCGCACGCTTGCGTCCGAGTATTTCGAGACACCGATCACGGCGGATGACACGGTCTGGAGCTATGCCGGCGTCCGCCCGCTCATCGATGACGGTGCGGCCTCGGCCTCGAAAACCACGCGCGACTATGTGCTGAAGTTCGACACGGGCCAGGGCGCGCCGCTGCTGAACATCTTCGGCGGCAAGATCACGACTTATCGCAAGCTGGCCGAGGAAGCGCTGTCCGAGCTTGCCCCGGTCTTCCCCGATGCCCAGCGGCCCTGGACGGCCGGGGCGGCCATGCCGGGTGGGGACTTCCCGGTCGACGGGTTTGACCGGCTCTGCGAAGCGTTGGTCTCGCGCCATCCCTGGCTGGACCCCGTGATCGCCCGGCGCCTTGCCCGCGCCTACGGCACCGATGCTGCGGCGATCATCGGTGGTGCGGAACGCTTCGAGGACCTGGGCGAACACTTCGGAGCCGGTCTGACCGAGGCGGAACTGCGCCATCTGATGCACCGAGAGTGGGCACGTACGGCGGATGATGTGATCTGGCGCCGGAGCAAACTCGGCCTTAGGCTGAACGACGATCAAAAACAGCGTCTTCAGGCGCGGATGGAGGAAATCGCGGCAGGCGAAGGCCAGCGCGCGGCGGAGTAACGACATTTGGGACTAGACCTGAAATCGGTCGCCAAGACCGTGGGTGGGGACACGCATATCCACCCGACCGATCTGCGGCTTGAGCGCGGCACGATGAACGTGCTTCTGGGCCGCACGTTGTCGGGCAAAACCACGCTGATGCGTCTGATGGCAGGACTGGATCGCCCGACCGAAGGCCAGGTTCTGTGGGACGGGGCCGATGTTACGGGCATGCGTGTGCAGGACCGCGATATCGCCATGGTCTACCAGCAGTTCATCAACTACCCCTCGATGACGGTGTTCGACAACATCGCCTCGCCGCTGAAGCTGATGGGTATGGCGCGCAGCGAGATCGATACGAAGGTTCGGTCTGCAGCGGCGCTGATGAAGCTGGATGACGGCCTGCTCTCGCGGCGTCCCCTGGAGCTTTCCGGCGGTCAGCAGCAGCGCTGTGCGCTTGCACGGGCGCTGGTGAAGCAAGCGGGGCTTGTTTTGCTGGACGAGCCGCTGGCGAACCTCGACTACAAGCTGCGTGAGGAGTTGCGCGCCGAGATCCCCCGCATCTTCGAGGAAGCGGGCGCGATCTTCGTCTACGCCACGACCGAGCCGCACGAGGCCTTGCTGCTGGGCGGCAATACGGCATGTCTGTGGGAAGGTCGGGTAACGCAGTTCGGTCCGACGCCTGACGTTTATCGCCAGCCCGCCGATGCAACGACGGCGCGGGTGTTCTCGGATCCACCGATGAACTTCTGCCGGATCACCAAGGCCGGGGGCGAGATCCGCTATAGCGACGGGCAGACCGCGCCTGTAGGGCCATTCGCCGATGTGCCCGATGGCGACTATTCCGCCGGCTTCCGGCCCAATCACCTGCAAATCGCAGATCCGTCGGGCGATCCCTTGCAGTTCCAGGGCCGCGTGGCCGGGACCGAGATCACCGGATCTGAAAGCTTCATCCACCTCGATCACAACGAGGGTGCGGAGATCGATCGCTGGGTTGCGCTGGTCCACGGGGTGCACGATCTGCCGGCGGGGGAGGACCGCACGGTCTATCTTGACCCGCGCCACATCTATCTCTTCGACGCTGCGGACCGGCTGGTCACTGCCGCCGCCTATGCCGAGGCCGCGTGATGGCGAAGATCACCCTTCAGGGCCTCGCCCATGCCTATGGCCCTAACCCACAAGCGCCGACCGACTATGCGATCCGGCCGACCATCGATCACGAGTGGCAGGATGGCGAGGCCTATGCACTGCTTGGCCCGTCCGGCTGCGGCAAGACTACGCTGCTGAACATCATCTCGGGCCTGATCATCCCCTCGCAGGGGCGGATCCTGTTTGGCGAGAAGGACGTGACCGAGCAGGACACTGCCGCCCGCAACATTGCTCAGGTGTTCCAGTTCCCCGTCGTCTACGACACGATGACGGTGCACGATAACCTCGCGTTTCCGCTGCGAAACCGGGGTGCGGACGCCGGCTATGTGGCCAAGCGCGTGACCGAAATTGCCGAGATGATCGGGCTGGCTGATGTGCTGGACCGCAAGGCGCAGCGCCTAACCGCCGATGCCAAGCAGAAGATCAGCCTTGGCCGCGGCATGGTGCGCGAGGATGTGAACGCCATCCTCTTCGACGAGCCGCTCACGGTGATCGATCCGCACATGAAGTGGGAGCTGCGCACGCAGCTGAAGCAACTCCACCGCGAGTTCGGCCACACGATGATCTATGTCACCCACGATCAGACCGAGGCGCTGACCTTTGCCGACAAGGTCGTCGTGATGCTGGACGGCGAGGTCGTGCAACTCGGCACACCGCAGCAACTGTTCGAGCGGCCCGAGCATACCTTCGTGGGCTACTTCATCGGCTCGCCCGGCATGAACGTGCTGCCTGCCGAGATTGATGGCGCGACTGCCCATGTGAATGGCGCTGCGATCCCGCTCGGACGCGGCTTCAGTCAGGCGCTCGGCGGCAAAATCAGCATAGGTGTCCGGCCCGAGCACACGATACTGACCGCGGGCGACGACGGCCTGCCGATCGAGATCGAGCGGGTCGAGGATATCGGGCGGCACAAGATCGTCCGTGCTCGCCATAACGGCACCGAGCTCAACGCGATCCTCGGTGAGGGTGCCGAGATCCCGGCCCAGGCCAATCGCTTCATCTTCGATCCCGAGGCCGTGCACGTCTATGCCGATGACCGGATCGTTGACAGCGACGCGCGCCGCGCCGAGCAGGGGGGCGCGTGATGGAGAAGACCCTCAACAACCGCGCCTGGTGGATGGTGCTGCCCGTCCTGCTGCTGGTCGCGATGAACGCGATCATCCCACTGATGACGGTGGTGAATTACTCGGTGCAGGAGGTGTTCTACGGCGTCTACGCCTTCGTGGGTGAGCGCTGGTATGCCGACACGCTCGCCTCCGAGCGGTTCCACAATGCGCTTCTGCGCCAGCTCGGGTTTACCGCCGCGATCCTGATCATCGAGATCCCGCTCGGCGTCATTGTTGCGCTGGCGATGCCGCGCTCGGGCGTCTGGGCGTCGGTGTGCCTGGTGCTGATGGCGCTGCCGCTGCTGATCCCGTGGAACGTCGTCGGCGCGATGTGGAACATTTTCGCGCTGCCGGATATCGGGCTTCTGGGCTTCAGTCTGAACTGGATGGGCATCGACTATAACTACACCCAGCAACCGGTCAGTGCTTGGGCGACCGTGATCCTGATGGATGTCTGGCACTGGACGTCGCTGGTCGTGCTGCTGGCCTATGCCGGGCTCCAGTCGATCGACGAGAACTACTATCGCGCGGCTCGCATCGACGGAGCGTCGGGCTGGGCCGTGTTCCGCTATATCCAACTGCCCAAGATGAAGCGCGTGCTGACCATCGCGATCCTGCTGCGCTTCATGGATAGCTTCATGATCTACACTGAGCCGTCGGTGCTGACAGGCGGCGGCCCGGGCAACTCGACCACGTTCCTCAGCATCGATCTGGTGAAGAAGGCCATCGGCGAGCAGGACCTCGGCAACGCGGCGGCCATGTCGATCATCTACTTCCTGATGACGCTGCTGGTGTGCTGGTTGTTCTACACGCTGACCATGCAGAACGAGGAGAAGTCATGATGGTGTCTCCCGTTCAAAAGGTTGGTGCGACGCGGGGCGGTGCCCGACCGCGGGGGGGCGCTGCTCCGATCGTGATGGGCACTTTATGGTGCCTCCAAACTCGGACATTCGATCAATTCGGAAACGCTGCCAAAGCGCCCGCCCGGGGGGGGGGCGGGCGCTGCCCGGCGCGGCTTCGCCGCTTGATTCCGGGTGGGCATAGATCAGCGACTGTTCCGACTTCGGGAGACCACGCATGAAACCGCGCTCCCTCATCCCGATCCTCTACATCATCTTCCTGATGCTGCCGATCTACTGGCTGCTCAACATGTCGTTCAAGACGACAAACGAGATCCTCGGCGGGTTCTCGTGGTTCCCAGCCGAGTTCACGACCGAGAGCTATGTCACCATCTTGACCGAACCGAGCTGGTACTGGGGCTATATCAACTCGATCATCTATGTGACGATCAACACGGTGATCTCGGTCAGTGTCGCGCTGCCCGCGGCCTATGCGTTCTCGCGGTATCGGTTTCTCGGCGACAAGCACCTGTTCTTCTGGCTGCTGACCAACCGCATGGCGCCGCCCGCCGTGTTCGCGCTGCCGTTCCTCGAGCTTTACTCCTCGATGCAGCTCTTCGACACGACACTTGCCGTTGCACTGGCGCACTGCCTTTTCAACATCCCGCTCGCCGTCTGGATCCTGGAAGGCTTCATGTCCGGCGTTCCGAAGGAGATTGACGAGACGGCGTATATCGACGGCTATTCCTGGCCGAAGTTCTTCGTCAAAATCTTCATGCCGCTGATCGCATCGGGCATCGGGGTGACGGCATTCTTCTGCTTCATGTTCTCTTGGGTCGAGATGCTGCTGGCCAAATCGCTGACCGCGGTGCACGCCAAACCCATCGCGGCCGTGATGACCAAGACCGCCTCGACCTCGGGCTATGAACTCGGGCTGCTGGCCGCCGCAGGGGTGCTGACCATCATCCCCGGCGCCATCGTCATCTACTTCGTGCGCAACTACATCGCCAAGGGCTTCGCCCTGGGAAGGGTGTGAGTATGCCGCGCTCAATTATGATGTTGGCTTTGATGCACTACAGCGCGTTCGTTTTCGCGACCGCTCTTGCCACCGCAACGGCATTGACCCTGTTTGTGGTCTACAGCGGGATTATCGGAAACTGGGCGGTGACGTCTTTTGGCGGTTTCTTTCTTTTGGTGGTGGGCGGTGCAGGTGTTGCCGCATTGGGCGCCGCGCTTCTGCCTCTTTCTATCTACAGCTTCTTGTCGACATCGTCGTATGGCGCAGAGGGCTTTGCACTTCCACAGGGCTATGACGGCTTTTCGATCTTCTTTGCCGCACCGGGAATGTTCGTTCTCCTGGTTGTGGCTCTGACGTGGCTGACCCAGCGCAAGCAGTATGATTTTGCGCGGCACTACATGTTTGCGACGGTTCTCGCGTCGACCGGCCCCGTAGCGGCAGTGATGTTTAGCAAATTGGTGGTGTCATGAAGGCTCTGGTATCTCTTGGTTTTCTCTTGGTGCCCGGCATTGCGCATGCCCAGAACCAGGTCGCTGAACCTGCACTCGCGTGGATGGCGTGGACGTGGCAGACGGCGGTGTTTTTCGGGGCTATCGCCTGCTTTCTGATCGGCATGGCGGTGTGGGAGCGGATCCAGCCCGGCGGCAGCCCGCGCTCTCCCGGAGCGCTCGGGATCAACACGACCCGGGGCGACCGGCTCTTCATCTCGCTGCTGACGGCGGCGTACGTACATCTGGGCTGGCTGGCGCTCGCCACCGGCCCGCTCTGGATCGCGACAGCGATTTCCTGCGTCATCGCTCTTGCAGTTTTCCGTTGGGTGTGACGCAAATCTAGTCGGCCAAAACGGCCATTGAAGGGAGGAAAAACGTGAGAAAACTTATGCTGACGACCGCTGCGGTCAGTCTGCTCATGGCCGGACAGGCCTGGGCCGATGCCGCGGCGGCCAAGAAATGGATCGACGAGGAGTTCCAGCCCTCGGTTCTGTCCAAAGAAGAGCAGATGTCCGAGATGGAGTGGTTCATCCAGGCGGCCGAACCGTTCAAGGGCATGGAGATCAACGTGCTGTCGGAGACGATCCCGACACACACCTACGAGTCCGAGACCCTGACCAAGGCGTTCGAGGAGATCACCGGGATCAAGGTGAACCACCAACTGCTCGGCGAGGGCGAAGTCGTCCAGGCAGTCCAGACTCAGATGCAGACGCAGCGCAACCTTTATGACGGGTACATCAACGACTCGGATCTGATCGGGACCCACTCGCGGCTGCAACTGGCCTATAACCTGACCGACATGATGGGCGGCGATTGGGCGTCCACCACGAACCCGGGCCTCGATCTCGACGACTTCATGGGGATCAGCTTCACCACCGGACCGGACGGCAAGCTCTATCAGCTGCCCGATCAGCAGTTCGCCAACCTCTACTGGTTCCGCAAGGACTGGTTCGACAAGCCCGAGCTGCAGGCGCAGTTCAAGGAAAAGTACGGCTACGATCTTGGCGTGCCGGTCAACTGGTCGGCCTATGAAGACATTGCCGAGTTCTTCTCGGTCCATGTCAAGGAAATCGACGGTGTCACCGTCTATGGCCACATGGACTACGGCAAGCGTGCCCCGGATCTCGGCTGGCGCATGACCGATGCGTGGCTGTCCATGGCGGGCGCGGGCTCGGTCGGTGAGCCGAACGGTGTGCCGATCGACGAATGGGGCATCCGCATGGAGGCAGGCTCGTGCAACCCGGCGGGCGCATCCGTGTCCCGCGGTGGTGGCACGAACGGTCCGGCGGCGGTCTACGCGATCCGCAAGTGGGACGAGTGGCTGCGGGCCTATGCGCCTCCGGGGGCTGCGTCCTATGACTTCTACCAGTCGCTTCCGGCGCTCAGCCAGGGCAACGTGGCCCAGCAGATCTTCTGGTACACGGCCTTCACCGCCTCGATGGTCGCCCCGCAGTCCGAGGGCAACAACACCGTTGATGCCGATGGCAAGCCGCTCTGGCGGATGGCTCCGTCGCCGCATGGCCCTTACTGGGAGGAAGGCCAGAAGGTCGGTTACCAGGATGCCGGCTCGTGGACGTTCCTGAAGTCGACCCCGTCGGACCGGGCTCAGGCCGCATGGCTCTATGCTCAGTTCGTCGTCTCCAAGACTGTCGACACCAAGAAGTCGGACGTGGGTCTCACCTTCATCCGGGATTCCACCGTGCGGCACCAGCACTTCACGGACCGGGCGCCTAATCTGGGTGGCCTGATCGAGTTCTACCGCTCGCCCGACCGCGTGCGCTGGAGCCCGACCGGCATCAACGTGCCGGATTATCCGAAGCTGGCGCAGCTCTGGTGGCAGCAGATCGGTGACGTCAACTCGGGCGCCTTCACGCCGCAACAGGCGATGGACCGGCTGGCCGAGGAGATGGACACGATCATGGCACGGATGCAGGCCGCGGATGAGGCCGCCAGTGTCTATGGTGGCTGTGGCCCGCGCCTGAACGAGCCCAAGGACCCGTCCGAGTGGATCGGCAAAGGCGGCGCCAAGGCCAAGGTCGATGAGAAACCCAAAGGCGAGACCATCGCCTACGAGGAAATCATCAAACGCTGGCAGTGAGGGCGTGCTGACATAGCGTTGGGGGCTTCGGCCCCCGCGCATCAGGAGACGCGGTTGTGCGTGAGTTCAATTTCGAGTGGGTCTCGACAGTCGAAATCTCTAAAGATGCCCGGGCGTTCGATCTCCACAATTGCTTCGACTTCCAGAAGTTTGCCTACGATCTCCCAACCCGATGTTTATCGCTAGTGTGGGCACGCGGTGTCGGGGATTGGGTGCGTTGCGATCTCCCAGCGATGCTCTCCCTGTCACTCTTCGATGTTGATCACCTCGCCGTGACGCCGCGCGATCCAAAGATGCCCATTTCCGAGGACGACTGTCTGGACAGTTTTGGCTACACACTCGACGGTAGTTCAAACGACGACGTATTTCTTTTCGATGGACGACCTGACCCAGCATGGCGCTGGGTTTTCACGTTCCGATCGGAGATGTCGATCATCGTGGGCGCGGAAAGAGCTGTCTTGAAGATCGGTGGTGAATTGGCTGATGTATGACGGGCGACTTCGAGTGAGGGAAAGAAGATGGCAGAAAACATCCTCGCGATAGATCAAGGCACCACGTCCAGCCGGGCAATTGTGTTCGATGCCGGGCTGAGCATCGTCTCGGTCGGGCAGCAGGAGTTTGCCCAGCACTATCCCGCATCGGGCTGGGTCGAGCATGATCCCGAGGATCTCTGGACAACCACCGTCGCGACCTGCCGGGAGGCGGTGGAGAAAGCGGGCGGGATCGACACCATCGCCGCCATCGGGATTACCAATCAGCGCGAGACGACCGTGGTCTGGGACAAGGCCACGGGCCAGCCCGCGCACAACGCCATCGTCTGGCAGGACAGGCGAACGGCCGAGCGGTGTGCGGCGCTGAAGGCCGAGGGGCACGAGGCTGACGTCACCGACCGGACAGGCCTGCTGCTCGATCCCTATTTCTCCGGCACCAAGATCGCGTGGATCCTCGACAATGTGGATGGCGCGCGCGCGCGGGCGGAGTCGGGCGAACTGCTCGCCGGTACCATCGATGCCTGGCTGATCTGGCGCCTAACGGGCGGCGCGGCACATGTGACCGATGCGACGAATGCGTCCCGGACGCTGCTTTACAACATCCGCGACGGGCGTTGGGACGAGGACCTCTGCCGACTGATCGGCGTGCCCATGGGCATCCTGCCCGAGGTCCGCGACAGCGCGGGCGAGTTCGGCACGGTCGAGGCGGGTCTTTTCGGCAAGGCGCTCCCGATCCTCGGTGTTGCTGGAGATCAGCAGGCCGCGACCGTTGGGCAGGCGTGCTTCCAGCCGGGCATGCTGAAATCGACCTATGGCACGGGGTGCTTTGCTCTGCTGAACACGGGCGAGACACTGGTCAGGTCTCAGAACCGTCTGCTCGGCACCATCGCCTACCAGATCGATGGAAAAGCGACCTACGCGCTGGAGGCGTCAATCTTCGTGGCGGGTGCGGTCGTGCAGTGGCTGCGCGATGGGCTCGGCGTGATCGATGACGCGCCCCAGACGCAAGCCATGGCGGAGGCCGCAGACCCCGCCCAAGACGTCTACCTCGTCCCAGCCTTTGTGGGGCTCGGCGCGCCCTATTGGGATGCCGAGTGTCGCGGGGCAATGTACGGCCTGACGCGTGGAACCGGACCAAAGGAATTCGCCCGCGCCGCGCTGGAAAGTGTTGGCTACCAGACGCGAGACCTTCTGGACGCCATGAAGGGTGACTGGGTGGGCGCCGGCGAC
>JBCBOR010000088.1:0-18198 GCA_039821125.1 Pseudomonadota bacterium | reverse complement strand
CTACGCGCAACACCCCGTAGGGTGCGTCCGTGACGCACCCCCGCTGCAGGAAAGCACGATGAAAGACCTGACCCCACGGCCCGAAGATCTGGACCCGATCGAGGTGGCGTCACGCGACGAGATCGCAGGCGTTCAAATCGCCCGGCTCAAGACATCACTCGGCGCAGCCTACACTGTCCCGCACTACAAGACCGCGTTCGATGCCGCAGGCGTGCACCCCGACGATCTTAAATCGCTGGAGGATCTCGCGAGGTTTCCGTTCACGGTCAAGTCGGATCTGCGCGACAATTATCCGTTCGGCCTGTTCGCTGTCCCGCGCGAGCAGGTTGCCCGGATCCACGCCTCCTCCGGCACAACCGGCAAGCCCACCGTTGTCGGCTATACCAAGAAAGACATCGACGTCTGGGCCGAGGTTGTCGCGCGGTCCATGCGCGCCTCGGGCACGCGGCCCGGCGATGTGGTGCATGTCTCCTACGGATATGGGCTCTTCACCGGTGGGCTGGGCGCCCATTACGGCGCCGAACGGCTGGGCTGTACCGTGGTGCCCGTCTCCGGCGGCATGACAGCGCGGCAGGTCACGCTGATCGAGGACTTCGGCGCCTCGACCATCATGATCACGCCGTCCTACTGTCTGTCGCTTCTCGATGAGTACCGCGCGCAGGGGCACGATCCGCGCCAGTCTCCGCTCGATGTCGGCATCTTCGGGGCCGAGCCCTGGACCAATGCGATGCGCCGCGAGATCGAGGAGGCCTTCGACATGCACGCGGTCGACATCTACGGGCTCTCCGAGATCATCGGCCCTGGCGTTGCCAATGAATGCGTCGAGACCAAGGACGGCCTGCACATCTGGGAGGATCACTTCTACCCGGAGATCATCAACCCGGCGACAGGCGAGGTTCTCCCCGACGGGGAGATGGGTGAGCTTGTCCTGACAACCCTGTCGAAACAGGCCATGCCGGTCATCCGCTACCGCACGCGGGATCTGACGCGCCTGATGCCCGGCACGGCCCGGACCATGCGGCGGATGGAGAAGATCACGGGCCGCTCGGACGACATGATGATAATCCGCGGCGTCAACGTCTTCCCGACCCAGATCGAGGAGCAGCTGATGCAGGTGCCGGCCCTCGCGCCGCATTTCCAGATCGAGCTGACCCGCGAAGGGCGCATGGACGAGATGGCGATCCTGACCGAGGCTGCCACGAACGCCGCCGATGCCGGCGCACGCGACGTGGCCGCGGCGGATCTCGCCCGGCGCATCAAGGAGGTTGTCGGGATCACGACCCGTGTCTCGGTCGCCGATCCCGGCGGGGTGGCGCGCAGTCAGGGCAAAGCAGTCCGCGTCATCGACCGGCGCGAGGGCTAGGCGAGGGCCCGGCCGCCTGGCCTAGAGGTCGAGATAGGCAAAGGCACAGGTGGCGCTGGCCGACAGTTTTCCGGGCGCGCCGTCCACCAGCCCGCGCACGTCCACTCGCGTTGTCGCCATACGCCGCCCGTTCGACAGGGCGGTTACCGTGATCTCGGCCTCGCCGTCCGGCAGCGGGCGCAGAAAATGTGTTGTCATATCGACGGTCGTACATGGCCGGAATGCACCGTTGAGCGCGCTGAGCGCCACGACCGAGCAGGTATCCGCCGCAGCCCCGATCGCCTGACCACAGACCACACCGCCTCCAGCGCCGCCGCCACGCGACAGTTCAGGATTGCCCGGCAGGACAAAGCGCGCACCCGTCTCCTCGATCGCGGATACGCGCAGGGCCAGAGCCTGCACCCAGGGGGCAAACACCTCGCCCAGCAGAGCCTGAGCCTCATCAGTCGTCCACGCCATCGGGGTCCTCTTCATCCTGGCAACACCACCAGGCTACCGCAGCAGCCTTGGAAGATCGACATGGGCAAAAGCCGGACCCAGGCGCTCGACAACCTCGGCCGCGCTGAGACCCGGGGTCTTCATCGTTCCGGTCACCCGCGAGGAATCGGCGCCGGTATCGGAATGCACGTGCGCCCCAATGATATACATCAGTTCTCGCGCGTCCGAGAGCGTGGGCATCGCATTGTCCACATGCCGGTGTACCGCACCAAGATTATAGGCGCCTCGCCGCAGATCACGCGGGGAGTGCACAGCCAGCCCGCAGCCGATGCCGAACTTCTTGACGTTCTCGTCCAGATGGAAGGTCCCGGCGGCGGGATCCACGCCCAGCACATGCCCGCGCGGGAAGGTGATCGCCGACAGCCCTGGACCGATCCCGTCAATCGCCGCGCGCAGCGCCGAGATAAACCCCGAGGCCAGCGCATCATCATCGTCCAGCCGGAAGCTGACCCAGCGCTCGGCCTCCCGCGGTGCCTTGCGCTGCATGACACGCCAGAGCTTCATGGCCAGCCGCTCATGCGGCTCCGTCGAAATCGCCGTGATGTGGTCATGCGGCGCGACCAGATCGAACAGGCGTTCCCGGTACGGCTCTGGCAGCGTCTCGGCGTAGAAAATCAGGAACGTCCAGTCATCGCGATCCTGGGCCACAAGCGACGGCAGCGCCATCGCTTCGAAGAAACGGAACCGCATGTCCATGCGTTCCGGCGCGAACAGCAGCGCAGCGCGTTCCTGCAGTTCCAGGTCATGCATCTGGCGAAAGCCACTGTTTCCCTGCAGCAGGGCGGAAAACCGCATCGCCCCGAAGATCGGGATCGGCCGAGCCGTGCCGTCTTTGGGATTCGAACGCCCGAACAGCACGCGCGCTACTGCCCCTGCCCGCGGCGGCAGCACGCCCGGACGAGCCCTGGCGCCAAGCCCACGCACCCCTCCCTGATCGTCTGTTGTTGCGCCATCACGTCCCGGTTCGGCAATTGCGTCCCGCCCTGTCCTTCCCTAGTTTCGCTGAGGTTTCAAGAGGACGTCCTGTGGCACAGCCCCCCGCCGCCCGGCTGATCTTGTCGGATCTGGTCGCCGATCTGCACGCCGCGGGTCAGTTGCGCACATGGTCGGTGATCGTGTCCGTCTTCGGCGATACGGCTCTGACACGCGGGTCGCGCATGCCGGCGAGCGTTCTGGGCCAGATCCTGGCGCCGTTGGGAATCGAACCCGGAGCGATGCGCACAGCACTGTCGCGGCTGGCAAAGGATGGCTGGATCGAAAGCGAACGGTCAGGCCGCACGTCGACTTACAAACTCACAGCCCCGGCGCTGTCGGAGAGCGGGGTCGCTTCACAGGCAATCTATGGGCGGACGCGGCCAGTCACCGAGGCGTCACCACGGCTGATGCTCTGGCCGGAGAACAGAGATATACCGGTCGATGCGCGGCTGATCCCTCTGCGCCGGGGCGCCGGTCTCTGGCTGGGCGGAGAGATCCCCGCGGCCCTTCTCAGCGGCGCGTTGATGGCAGCCGAGATCAGCGACCCGATCCCGGACTGGGTGCAGGCGGTTGTTGCATCGCCCGAACTTGCCGATCAGATCCACGAGCTGATGACCTGCTTCCAGCCGCTCCGCGACCTCATGCAGGGCTCGCCAACGCTGCTGCCGGTCGAGGCGGTTGCCGCCCGCGTGGCCTTGACCCATGCATGGCGGCGGATTGCCCTGCGCGTGCCGCGCGTCCCAAACGACTTCCTGCCGGAGCATTGGCCCGAGCCTGCCTGCCGGCGCTTCGTCCTCGACCTGCACAAAGACCTTTCAGCACTGGCCGATCCGTGGCTTGATGCTTACCTGAAGGGTATGCCCGACGAAGCCACCCCAAACGTGTCACAAAAATTAAGTTGATGCCGGAATTTCTGTAACATATCTTGCCCGCAAAGGGAGAGCACGATGTACAGCCAAGGTCTGATTGGGAACGACGCCAAGACGGTCGAGGACGAGGCGTTCCTCGCACGGTTCCAGGCGCGCATCGACGCCGAGGAAAAGATCGAGCCCAATGACCCGATGCCCGAGGGGTACCGCAAGACCCTGATCCGCATGATTGGCCAGCACGCCCATTCCGAGATTGTCGGCATGTTGCCCGAGGGGAACTGGATCACCCGCGCACCAACGCTGCGCCGCAAGGCCGCCCTGCTGGCCAAGGTGCAGGATGAGGGCGGCCATGGCCTCTACCTCTACTCCGCCGCCGAGACACTGGGGGTTTCCCGGAAGCAAATGACCGAGGAACTGCTGGACGGGCGCGCGAAGTACTCCTCAATCTTCAATTACCCCACGCTGACCTGGGCCGATATCGGCGCCATCGGCTGGCTGGTGGATGGTGCGGCGATCATGAACCAGATCCCGCTTTGCCGCTGTTCCTATGGACCGTACGCCCGCGCGATGATCCGCGTCTGCAAGGAGGAAAGCTTCCACCAGCGTCAGGGCTATGAGATCATGATGACACTGGCGCGTGGGTCCGATGAGCAAAAGGCAATGGCGCAGGACGCGCTCGACCGCTGGTGGTGGCCCAGCCTGATGATGTTCGGCCCCCATGACAGCGATAGCCAGCATTCAGACCAGTCCATGGCCTGGAAGATCAAGCGCTTCACCAATGACGAGCTGCGCCAGAAATTCGTCGACGCGACCGTGCCGCAGGCAGACTACATCGGCCTGACCATGCCTGACCCGGATCTGAAGTGGAACGCGGACAAGAACGACGGCGCAGGCGGCTACGATTTCGGCGCCATCGACTGGGACGAGTTCTGGCGCGTGGTCAAGGGCGGCGGCATCATGAACCGCGACAGGATCGCTGCGCGTAAAAAAGCGTGGGACGACGGCGAATGGGTGCGCGAGGCCGCCCTCGCCCATGCCGAGAAACGCCGCGCCCGCGCCGCCACCGCGAAGACCGCGGCCGAGTAGCCGCCATGCCCATCGGCCAGTTCAACATTGCCCGGGCGCTCTATCCGCTGGACGATCCGCGCATGGCCGGGTTCAAGGACAACATCGAGCGGATCAACGGCATTGCCGAGCGCTCGCCGGGGTTCATCTGGCGCTTGCTGGACGAGGATGGCCCAGACGGTGCCAAGTTCCCCGGCGATCCGCGCATGACCTTCACCCTCTCGGTCTGGGCCGATGTCGACAGCCTGTCACGGTTCACATGGAACACGTTGCACAAACGCTTTCGCCAGCGCCGCGCCGAGTGGTTCGAGCCGATGGATAGCCGCTATCTGGTGATGTGGCCCATCGCGGACGGCCATCGCCCGAATGGCAAGGAAGCACTTGAACGGCTCGCCGAACTCGACCGGACAGGCCCGACCGACCGGGTCTTCGGCAACGAATCCTTGGTGAGAGAGGAACCCGTCTGATGGCCACCCGCCGCGCCATGCCGATTCTGCAGGTCCGCGATGTCCGTGCCTCTGCGGCGTTCTACGAAAAGATCGGGTTTCAGTGCCATGGCTTCTGGGGCGATCCGCCGGGGTTTGCCATCGTTCAGCGGGGCGACGTGACCCTTGGCCTGTTCCTGCCGGAGTCGGGCAATGTCTCCCCGAACGATTGGTGGGCGGCCTATATCTATGTCGATGATGTGAATGCGCTGCATGCCGAACTCGCAGCGCTCGATCTCGACGACATCTCGGAGCCCCGCGACCAGGAATGGGGTTGCCGCGATTTCGACGTGGTGGACCCGGACGGGCACCGGCTCGCGTTCGGTCAGGACATGACGCCAAACGAACATGGTCCCGGTCAGGGTCCGGAACGCGGACGGGGATAGGATAGACCATGCAGAAGATGCACATCGCAGAGCTGAACATCGGCAAGCTGCGCCACGCGCCGGATGACCCGCGCATGGCCGAGTTCATGAGCAATCTCGCCCGGATCAACGCGCTGGCCGAACGCTCGCCCGGTTTTGTCTGGCGCCTGCAGGGCGACGGCGATGGCGCCATCGATATCTTCCACCCCGATCACCCCGACACGAACGTGAACCTGTCGGTCTGGGAGACGCCAGAGGATCTCGAGGCTTATGTCTTCAAGACCGTCCATGTGCAGTTCTACCGGCGCAAGCATGACTGGTTCCAGATGCCCCGCACCATCGACTTCGTGATGTGGCCGGTGCCTGCGGGTCACATCCCGACGGTCATCGAGGCCTGGGACCGGCTGGAGCATCTGCGCGCCCATGGATCCTCGGACCATGCATACGGTTGGGAGGCGCTGCCGCATCTGAAGGACTGGATGGAGAAACGCTGTGCCTGAGACGACCTCGACCGGCGAGATCCCGCTCTGGGAGGTGTTCATCCGGCCGCGCAATGGGCTCAGCCACAAGCATTGCGGCTCGGTCCATGCGCCCGATGAGGTGATGGCGATCCAGGCCGCGCGCGATGTCTACACCCGGCGCGGCGAGGGCACGTCGATCTGGGTGGTACCGTCCTCGGCCATCACCGCGTCGGACCCCGAGAACAAGGACGAGAATTTCGAACCGGCGGCCAGCAAGATCTACCGCCACCCGACCTTCTATGACATCCCCGAAGACGTCGGGAACATGTGATGGCAACGGCGAGCTTCGACTATTCCGGGCACGCTGTGCTGGTCACGGGCGGCTCGAACGGGATCGGCCATGCCATCGCCCGGGCCTTCGCCGAGGCCGGTGCCGATGTCACGATCACCGGCACCCGCGCCAGCGTGGACGACTACCAGACCGATCTCTCGGGCCTTGGCTATCGGCCGTTGCGGGTCGAGGATGCCACTGAGGTCGATGCGTTCATCGCCGAGACCGGCGCGTTGGACGTGCTTGTCAACAATGCAGGAAATGCCGTGCGGGGCGACGAAGGGCAGACGCCCGAAGGGTTCGAGCTGAACATGGAGATCAACCTCAACTCGGTCTTCCGGCTCTGCCAGGGTCTTCGGAGCAAGCTCGCCCAGCGCCCCGGCGCGATCGTGAACATCGCCTCGATGACCAGCTATCTCGCCAGCCCGCGTGTGCCGGGCTATGGCGCCAGCAAGGCCGCGGTGCTGCAACTGACCAAGACCCTGGGCGAGCTCTATGCACCCGACGGCATCCGCGTGAATGCCATCGCGCCCGGCTGGATCGAGACCAACCTGACCCAAGCACCGCGCACCATGGACGGGTTTACCCAGACCGTGATCGAACGCACGCCGATGCGCCGCTGGGGGCGGCCGCAGGATCTGGCGGGCACGGCACTCTATCTCGCCTCAGCCGATCTCGCGGGGTTTGTCACCGGCGTGACCATCCCGGTCGACGGAGGCTACATTGCCTGCTGATGCGCTGTTTCAGATGCTGCTGCGGCTGGCCGATGACCATCTGGTGCTGGGACACCGGGTCAGCGAGTGGTGCGGCCATGCACCGATGCTCGAAGAGGATCTGGCACTGCCGAACATTGCGCTCGATCTGATCGGGCAGGCAAGGGCGCTCTATCAATATGCGGGCGAGGTCGAGGGCAAGGGTCGGTCAGAAGATGACCTCGCGTATTTCCGCACGGACCGCGACTATCGCAACTGCCTGCTGGTCGAGCAGCCGAACGGCGACTTTGCCCAGACCATGCTGCGCCAGCTTTATTTCTCGGCGTTCATGGAGCCGTGGTGGCAAGCCGCCTGTGGGTCCACGGACGCAACGCTGACCGGGATTGCCGGGAAAGCGGTGAAGGAGAGCACCTACCATGTCCGCCACGCGGCCGAGTGGGTGATCCGGCTCGGCGACGGGACCGAGGAAAGCGCGCGGCGCATGGCCGCCGCGGTGGATGCGCTGCACCGGTTCACGCCCGAGATGTTCGAGGTGGATGACGTGGCGACCGAATTGAGTGCCGCAGGCGTCGTGCCGGATCCGGGCACGGTTCGTGGCGACTGGAACCGGACGATCGACACCGTTTTCGCCGAGGCCATGTTGGACCGACCGGAGATCATGTGGCCCCAGACCGGCGGGCGCAAGGGTCTGCACGGCGAGGCACTCGGGTTCCTGCTGGCCGAGATGCAATCGGTGCAACGCCAGATGCCGGGACAGGTCTGGTGACCGCCCCCGCGCCATCGAGCCGGCGGACGGGCCACCCGTCGGCCCAGCCGTTCGAACCTGTGGCGCAGCCGGGCCACCCCCTTGCCCACCGACCCGACGCCGCAGGGGCTATCGATCTCGACCAACGTCGGGCATGGGCGGCAGCAGCCGCTGTTCCTGACCCGGAGGTGCCCTGTGTGACCGTGGCGGATCTCGGCATTCTGCGCAGCGTGGACTTTATCGACGGTGTAGCGGTGGCGCGTCTCACGCCAACCTATTCGGGGTGTCCTGCGGTTCTGGCCATCGAGATGGCGGTCGAGGCCGCGCTCCGTGACGCGGGGTTCGAGGCCCGGATAGACCGCGTGATGTCGCCACCCTGGACGACCGACTGGATCAGCGATGAAGGGCGCGAGAAACTGCGCGCCTATGGGATCGCGCCGCCGGTCTCCGGTTCCAATTCAAAGCGCGCCCTGTTCGGCGAGACGGTGGTGCCCTGTCCGCAATGCGGATCGAACGACACCGAAAAACTGTCTGAGTTCGGGTCGACCGCGTGCAAGGCGCTCTGGCGGTGCCGGTCCTGCGCCGAACCCTTCGACTACTTCAAGTGCATCTGAGACCGCGACCATGGCCGAGTTTCATACCCTTACCGTCACCGCCGCCGAACCCGAGGGGGGCGACGCGGTGTGTCTGACGTTCGATGTGCCTCCGGGTCTGGCCGAGACGTTCCGCTTCACCCCGGGTCAGTACCTGACCCTGCGAGCGGACCTCGATGGGCAGGATCTGCGGCGTCCCTATTCCATCTGCTCGGCGCCCGGTGCGCCCTTGCAAGTGGGGGTGAGGCACGTCGCCGATGGCCGTTTCTCGCCGTGGGCGTGCGGGCTGAAACCGGGCGACCGGATCGAGGTCATGCCGCCAGAGGGGCGGTTTGTTGCGGAAACCGGCGGACCGCACCGCTATCTCCTGATCGCGGCGGGATCAGGGATCACACCGATGATGTCCATTGCCGAAGCCGTGCTGGATGGCCATCCCGAGGCCGAGATCACGCTGGTCTACGGCAATCGCGAGACCGCCTCGATCATGTTCCTGACGCGCCTTTCCGATCTCAAGGACCGCTGTCTCGGTCGGTTCCAGGCGATCCACATCCTCAGCCGCGAGCCACAGGACGTGGACCTGCTGCACGGGCGGATCGATGCGAAGCGCCTGCGGGCGTTGACGGATGCCGGGTTGATCGACCCGGTCGGGGCCGATGGCATCTTCCTGTGTGGCCCCGGGACGATGACCGACATGGCCGAGATGGAACTGGGCATGATGGGCGTGTCCAGGGACCGCGTCCATTTCGAGCGGTTCATTCCCGCGGATGGGGCCTTAGTCCGCCCGCCCTCGGCCAAGGCCGAGGCCGCAACCGGCGCGACGGTCGAGACGATTCTGGACGGGCAGCGGCGTGTCTACACCCACGAAAGCGCCGGGGACAGCGTGCTGGATGCAGCCCGCGAGCACGGGATCGACCTGCCGTTCTCGTGCGCAGGCGGCATGTGCTGTACCTGCCGGTGCCGGATCGTCGAGGGTACGGCGGAAATGGCGGTGAACTACTCGCTCGAGCCATGGGAGATCGAGGCCGGGTTCACCCTCGCCTGTCAGGCCCGGCCCACGGCGGACCGCCTTGTGCTGGACTTTGACGCGGTCTGACAAGCGCCTCGGCACCAATCTTGTGACCGTATCAGGCCGGTGTGCCTGCCAGGCTTCTGCGAAGCGAGCGCCGTCTGAGATCCGTCCTGTCGAGATAAATCCTTCTCGCCCTGCCGGTGCCGGTCCCTGACTGGCGAAACGCGGGTGCCGAGACCGTGCGCTTTGCGGCACCGGATCGCCTGACCGTGACGGCGGACACGGGCGGGCCTGCGCCCGGCACCGTCATCGTGCTGTTCCACATGGCCGGGGCCAACCGCGGCGAGTATCGCGAAATCGGTGGTCGTAAACACGCCAGAGGTGTTCGGGCCCAAGGGCGCCGTGCGGCACGGCGCGACGGCTCTGGTCACCTCGACCGGGGCGGAGAGTTTGGCAAGCGCTTGAGGCCTATTTGGCCACGCGTCTGCCAAATCGGTGACCTCGCTGTGCGCGGATCACCAGGGTCAATCGCGATGCTGCGCCGCAGCGCGCTGTTGACTTGCCGATGGATCTCGCCCATATCCGCCGTGTCGGTCGCTGCCGCGTGAGCAGACTGGCGCCGTTCACACAGCGCCCTGACCCGAGTTTCCTTCCGATCCCACGTCACGCAGGGGCCGACGCTTTGGCGGCATGCAGACCGTTCGGTCTGCGGTCAGGCCTTTGCGCAACCCGAGACGACAGCCCGGCGCTCAGCGCGGGCATTCCATCAGATGTGCCGGGGCGATCCCGGCCAAAGGACATGATTTGACATCTTTCGCAGATTTGGGGCTGATGCCCCGCCTGGTCACCCGGCTTACAGAACTTGGCCTGACCGACCCGACACCGATTCAGGATCGCGCCATCCCGGCAGCGCTGGAGGGGCGGGACATCCTCGGCCTCGCACAGACCGGCACGGGCAAGACCGCGGCCTTCGGGCTGCCCATGATCCACGCACTCGCCAAGCGCGGACGCAAACCGGCACCGAAGACCGCCGCGGGTTTGATTCTCGCGCCAACGCGCGAGCTGGCCAAGCAAATCGCCGACAACCTGCGCGCATTCACCAAGGGCTCGCACCTGAAGGTGGGCGTGGTGATCGGCGGCGCCTCGATCAACATGCAGGCGGGTATGCTGCGCAAGGGCACCGACCTTTTGATTGCGACGCCGGGGCGGCTGATCGACCATCTCGATCGCGGCTCGGTCGTCCTGGACGAGACAGGGTTTCTGGTGCTGGACGAAGCGGACCAGATGCTTGACCTCGGCTTCATCCACGCGCTGCGCCAGATCGCGCCGCTGCTGCCGACCGACCGTCAGACCATGCTGTTCTCGGCGACTATGCCGAAGCAGATGGCTGAACTGTCGCGCGCCTATCTGACGGATCCTGTCAGGATCGAGATCGCGCGCTCCGGCAGCACGGCCGACAATGTGACCCAGGCGGTGCATTTCGTGGCACAACCCGACAAGCAGGCTCTGCTCCGCACCTTGCTTGCAGCCCATCCCGGCGAGCGGGCCGTGGTGTTCACGCGCACGAAGTTCGGCGCCGAGCGCTTGATGAAGCAGCTTGGCCGCGCGGGGTTCGAGGCAGGCTCGATCCACGGCAACAAGAGCCAGGGTCAGCGCGAACGGGCGATCAAGGCCTTTCGCGATGGCAAGATCACCGTGCTTGTGGCGACGGATGTCGCAGCGCGCGGGATCGACATCAAGGATGTCGGCTATGTCTACAATTTCGACATCCCGAATGTCGCCGAGAACTACGTCCACCGGATCGGCCGCACGGCGCGGGCGGGCGCCGATGGTCAGGCCATCGCCCTCTGCGCACCGGATGAAATGGCGTATCTCAGCGACATCGAGAAGATCCTGAAGCGCGAGATCCCGACCGCCGATGGCACACGCTGGGAGGTTGAAGTCCTCACGCCAAAACGATCGCAAGCCCAGAAGCGACGCCGGTCCCGCCGTCCACGCCGGATGAAGACGGCCGCCTGAGCGACACGGTTTCCCGCAGCAAGGGTGCGTGACGCACGCACCCTACGCGCCATCGCACGATGTGACGCAGGGGCCGCTGACCCGGCGGCTAGCGCCAAAGGCGCCGCACCACGAGAAAGCCGCGATAGGCGCGCTCGGCAAGCCAGTCCAGCGGCGGCCTGTCTAGCAGGATCGCAAGCGGTCTGAGCCAGCGCACATGCCGCCACAGCGCGAAGAAGGCAACCGCTCCGTCTTTCAACTGCCCATCGGCACAGCGAACATGGAACCGCGCAAGCGCATCTGCCCGCGTCAGATCAGAGGCCGGTGCATCGGCGTTGGCCGCCACATCGCGCCACTGAACAGGTGCCGACCCGATCGCGCGTTGCAGCATGGCAATCTCGCGCCGGCAGACCGGACACGCGCCGTCATAGAACACTTCCGCCGCGCCGGCGGGATCCGGTTTTGTCTGGCGTTGCATGCGCAGGAGGTAACCTGCCGCTCCGTCCCGGCAAGCGATCTGCGACAGTTCGGCCTGTTCGCGAGGCTGACCCGGTTGCAACACTGCGTAGCGTGCGCAGCGTGCGCGGCGAGCGCAGCATGGCTGCCAGAAGCCTCACCACATTCGGGGCTTGGCGTAGGCGGCGTAACCCTCGTCATAGGCCTTTGCATCGAAATCCGCTTGGATCGCGTGGACGAAGTCGCCCGCGGTCGGCACGCGGTCGCTCTCGTCCTCGGCCTTCCAGAGCCCCGAGCGCATCAGCGCCTTGGCGCACTGAAAGTACATCTCGCCCACCGTCACCACGATCACCGAACGAGGATGCTTGCCGCGCTGCTCGAACGTTTCGGTCACAGCGGGATCAGCGGTCAGCACGGCCGTTCCGTTCACCCGCACCACGTTGTTGCAGCCAGGCACCATGAACATCAGGCTCGCCCGACCATCCCGCACGATGTTGCGCAGCGAATCGATCCGGTTGTTGCCCCGCCAGTCGGGCAGCCAAAGCGTGCGCGGTCCGGCAATCCGCACCACCGGACCATCATCGCCGCGCGGGCTGGCATCGGTGCCTTCGGGCCCGACGGTCGAGAGGATCAGGAACCGCGACGCCTCGATCCACTGACGGTAAGCGGGCGTGACGTGATCGACCACCTTCGTCAATGATTGCGGCACCGCCTCGCCATAGATCGCATCGAGCGTATCCAGATCGGTGATCGTCTGCATGGGACCTCCTTAGGAATTGCGCTCTACTATACCGCTGACCCGCCGCGTTCGATAGGGCGCGACAACACCGACGCCATCGGCTAAATCACGCGTCAAAAGCGAGGCCCCATGAGCGAACGACCCACAGTGCTGCCACCGTTTCTGACGACCAATGACTGGCCCGTCGGTGCGGCGCGTGTGCGGCTCGTGACAAGTTCCGTCATCGCCAAGGCCCACCTCGGGCGATACGACGCAATGAGCGCACCGGTCTGAGGGTCCACACCGATGCGCCTTCGATTCAAGCATATCCTGCGTCTGGCGCTTGCGGCGCCGGTTGTCGCGGGCGGCGTCGCAATCGGTATCTTCGCAACGGCGGATCCGAAGACGATGATGGCGGATCTGAATGCGACCCTTGCCGACGCCATGGGGCGCGCACCGGAGATCGAAGGCACGCCCAAGATCGAGTTCTGGCCCATACCGGGCCTGCGCACAGGGCCGGTATGGATCTCGTCAGCCCGCGGCGGCGCCGCCGTGGTCACAGCCGAGAGCATGCTCGTCACGCCATCCCCGCTCGGTCTTGTGATCGGAGAGATCCGGCCCTGGCGACTCGCGTTTACCGGGGCGCGGATCGATGCCGCTGCCGTGACGGAATTGCCGAATGCCCAGTCTGCGCGCGCGATTGCAGTGGCCGCGCATGGCGTCCGGATCAGCGCACCCGATGCCATCATCCGGCATGCCGCACGGGATTATCGCGGCGACGTGTCGGTCGCGCTGTCCTCATCGGTATTCGCAGAAGCGCTGGATGTCTCGGCATCGCTGTCGGGCGAGGACATCTTCGCCGGGTTCGATGGTCGGATCGGCCCCGCGAGCGGCGTGACCGAACTCGACGGCACCGCACAATTCACGGCATCGCAGGCGCGCAGCCTCGCCGCACTGGCGCCGCAAGGCTGGGAACAGGTGCTCTCGAGCCTCGGGCCGACCGAGGTGTCGGCGGATGTCGAGCGGCGCACCGCCGGGGATCTTGTCCGGATCAGGCTGGAGACTCAGCTCAACGCCCGCACCGTCACCGGGTCTGCAACCTTGCGCGGTGCTCCGGGCTGGCGGGAGAGCGGCACCCTGACGGTTGATGGCAGTCTGCGCTCGGGCGGTCTTGCGACGCTCTATGTCAATGGCACCGCCGACCTCGACAACCGCTTTGACGGGACAGCCAGCCTGAGCGTTCAGGATCTTGGCGCGTTTGGCGAAACGGTCGACATTCTCCCGGTGATCATGCGTCTCAACGCGACGTCAGGCTATCTCGACGGAGCGCTGACCGCCGGAGCCGATCGCGTCGTGTTGACCGATGGGACGCTGCGACTGGACCAGAACACGCTTCCCGGCACGATCACCTGGACCCCGGCGACAGAAGGCGCGGCGGCGACGCTGGATCTGCGTCTGCAAGGGCTTGAGCCGCAGGTGGCAGCGCCGGGTCTTGCGCTTGCCGGGCGGGCCGACGCGCATCTCAGCTATGCGCTGACCGAGGGGGCGGACAGCGGTGTCGACATTCGGTTCCGCGCAGCGGCGCTGTCCATGCCTAACGGCGTCTGGACCGGTACCGATCTCAATGCCTTGATGACAACGGGCGAGACGGTGGAGGGCGATACCCCTCTCAACGATCTGTCCCTTGATCTGGTTCACGGCGACGATCTTGAGATCGAGTTGGCAAGCTTCCGCACAGAGGCCTTCCGGTTCGAAGGGGCGGGCCGGATCGCAGCCGAGAACGACCTGATCTCGCTGACCGTGATCCCGCGCGGCGATGGTGCGCCGGACCGGGCGCTGATGTTCAGCGGGCCGCGTCAGGGAATCGAGGTTCGCGCGGTACCGGTGCCCGAAGCTCCCTTGCTCCCAGACCCAGAGACGTCCACGCCCATCCTGGCCGTGGTGCCTGATGCTGAACCTGCAGAGATTGAAGCGCCGGAGCTCGAGCCAGATGGGCCGCCACTGCCGGACCCAGTGGCCGGAGAGGCACCGCAGACGGATGCCCTTGAAGACGCGCTCCTGCAACCTAACGCGCAACCCGGCGACCCTGACCCGAGCATTGATGTGGACACGTCACAATCCGCTCTGACGCCCGGCGGTCAAATTGTGCCTGAACCGGAGATCACAGGGGCCGAGACGCAGGAGGCCACCAGCGCCGGCCTTCCTGAGATCGAAGGCCCGATCGAGAAGGCCGACGCGCCGGTTCGCGACACCAGCGTTCCAATCCCACGTCCGCGCCCCTCGAACTGATCGCTCTTGAGCGCGGCAGTCCGAGGATTGCCATTGCGCCGCACGAGGCGCCTGAACGACGATTCGCGGCGCAGATCTCACACGGTTTCTTGATCTCGCCCGTAAGTTGATCACGCTGATGCACAATCAGCACCTCGATCTGAGGCAGAATTCACCAAGATTGTTCCAAAACGGCCACGACCCGGCGCTTCACTTGCCTTCAAATTTCTTGCTCAATGGCCACGACAACAGCCTTCAGACGAGCTTTTTGATTCACTACGTAGGCATAGCCTACGTAGTGAATTTGAAAGATGACAACTCACAAGTTTGTGCGATTGGAATAGTCACTTTTCAAATCTAAGCGATCAGGTTGTGAACCCCCCTCGCTTCTCAAATCACCGGATCGGATCGAAAACAGCGTTGCGGGGCACGGTCAGTCAAAAGCCCGACATCCCGCAGCACACGCGGTCCTCCCTTTGCGGGTCGGCCGGTCCAAACAGTGGGAAGTGAGAATCATGCGGAAACTATTGATCAGTACGAGCGCACTCGCGCTCGCCGGGGGCCTCGTCTCTCCGGCATCGGCAGCCGAATGGGATGTCAAGGTCGGCGGCTTCATGGAGCAGTTCGTTGCCTTCGCCTCGACGGATGTTGACGGTCTCGCAAACACGGACTTTGACGGCATCGACTCGAAGCAGGATGCCGAGATCATCTTCAAACCGTCGATCACGCTCGACAACGGTCTGAAAATCGGCGCCGACGTGCAGCTCGAAGCCAACACCAGCGGCGACCAGATCGACGAATCGTTCCTGTTCATCGATGGCTCGTTCGGTCGGATCCAGCTCGGGTCCGAGAACTCCGCCGGCTACACCATGACGTTCGCGGCACCGGACGTGACCTTCATCAACGTCAACTCGGGCTCGACCACGGCGTTCGTGCCGTTCTCCGGCTCGGTCGGTGGTCTGAACACCGGTGATGACGTATTCCGCGGCACGCTCGGGACGACCTTCCTCGAGAACGACCTCAACAACGACGCTCAGCGCATCACCTACTTCACGCCGCGCTTCGCCGGGTTTCAGGTCGGTTTCTCGTACGCGCGTGATGCCGAGCAGGACGACAACACGCAGCTCGACTGTAACAACATCACCTGCAACTACTTCGATATCGGCGCCAACTACGTGAACTCGTTCGGCGGCTTCGACCTCGCGGTTTCCGGTCGTTACGGCATCGGTGTGAATGACGCTGTCGGGGCCGAGAACCCCGAGCTCTACTCGGCGGGCCTGAACCTCGGCTTTGCCGGTGTCACCATCGGTGGTTCGTTCGCCGAGCAGAACAACAGCTCGAACGGCCTCGAAGACGGCATCTCGTACGACGCTGGTATCTCCTACGAAACCGGCCCCTGGGGCTTCTCCTTCACCTATTTCCACGGCGAGAACGTCGATGACGAAATTGGCGGAGGGGCAACCGCCCTGGCCTTTGCCAACGACGAAGAGCTGGACCAGTTCCTGCTCGGCGCGTCGTACAAGCTGGCCAAAGGGGTCTCCCTGAACGCGTTCGGTGCGTATGTCGACTTCGATGAAGAGACAGGCGATGCCGGAGGCCCGAATGTCGCCAGTGGCGACGACGTCGACGGTTTCATCGTCGGCACCGGGATCAAGATCACGTTCTGATCCCTCAGACTGTCACACACAGACTTGGAGGGGGTTCGCCCCCTCTTTTTTACGACCTGCGACGCCTTGCGCGCGGTCTGCCCTCATTCCCGGCAGGCGGGTTGAATTCCATTTGACGTTAACGTAAAGCACTTCGCAGCGGCGGACGGCGATTCCCTCGCGGTCCGCGTCGTTTTTTTCATAGGGTCGCGCAGGAATTGCGGATAAACCCGCCAGATCATGCGGGCGTCCGGCAACAGGACGCCACCCGTTCGAGGAGAGATGCGCAATGAAGGTGCTGGTGCCGGTCAAGCGCGTGATCGACTACAACGTGAAAGTCCGCGTTAAGGCGGACAGTTCCGGTGTCGATCTCGCCAATGTGAAGATGTCGATGAACCCGTTCGACGAGATCGCGGTCGAAGAAGCGATCCGCATGAAGGAAGCGGGCAAGGCGGACGAGATCATCGCCGTCTCCATCGGTGTCGCGAAGGCGCAGGAGACGCTGCGCACCGCACTGGCCATGGGCGCCGACCGCGCCATCCTGATCGAGGCCGCCGACAGCGTCGACACGGATATCGAGCCGCTGGCGGTTGCCAAACTGCTGAAAGCCGTGATCGACGAAGAGGCCCCCGGTCTCGTGATCTGCGGCAAGCAGGCGATCGACAACGACATGAATGCCACCGGCCAGATGCTGGCAGCCCTGCTCGGCTGGTCGCAAGCGACGTTTGCGTCGGCGATCGAACTCGGTGACGGCTCGGCCAAGGTCACGCGTGAGGTCGATGGCGGCCTGCAGGTGATCGAGGTCAAGATGCCGGCCATCATCTCGGTCGACCTGCGGCTGAACGAGCCGCGCTACGCCTCGCTGCCGAACATCATGAAGGCCAAGAAAAAGCCGCTCGACACCAAGACGCCCGCCGATCTTGGCGTCGATGTCGCGCCGCGGCTTTCCGTGGTCGAGACGACCGAGCCGCCTGCCCGCAAGGCCGGTGTCAAGGTCGAGAGCGTGGCCGATCTGGTCGCGAAACTGAAAGACGAAGCGGGGGTGCTCTGAGATGGCTGTTCTGATGCTCGCGGAAGTGACCGATGGTCAATTGCAGGTCGATGCCACCGCGAAAGCGGTGAGCGCTGTCTCCGGTCTCGGTGATCTCACGCTGCTCTGCTGCGGGGCGACCTGCTCGGGTGCTGCGGAGGAAGCCGCCAAGCTGGACGGCGTTTCGAAAGTGCTCTGCGCGGAACACGACGTCTATGGCAAGCGGCTGGCCGAGCCGGTGGCGGATCTCCTCGTCAGCCTGGCGGGCGATTACTCGCACATCGTCGCGCCCGCCACAACGGATGCCAAGAACATCATGCCCCGCGTTGCCGCGCTGCTCGATGTGATGGTCATCTCGGACGTTCAGGAAGTGGTCGACGGCGACACCTTCGTGCGCCCGATCTACGCCGGGAACGCGATCCAGACGGTCAAATCGGCAGATGCCACGAAGGTCGTCACCATCCGGACCGCAACCTTCGACGCGGCGGGGATGGGCGGCAGCGCTTCGGTCGAGACCATCGACGCCGCCGGCAACCCGGAACTCTCGTCCTGGGTCGAGGACAAGGTGGTTGAAAGCGACCGTCCCGAACTGACCTCGGCAAAGATCGTC
>JBCBOR010000087.1:0-18293 GCA_039821125.1 Pseudomonadota bacterium | reverse complement strand
GGGCCGCTGTAGCTCAGCTGGTAGAGCACGTCATTCGTAATGATGGGGTCGGGGGTTCGAGTCCCTTCAGCGGCACCACTTTAAAATCCAGTCCAATGAGCGAGTCAGAAGACTGTAAGGTCGGACATCTCTGCTCTCGGTGTCTCTCGACAAACGGCGCTGCCACCGAGCCAAGGCGTTTGGTAAATTACGCGCGTCGCGCTCGGCAGAGACAACAGAGGCCGATGCCTGTCGAGCCGGTTTCGTGACACACTGGCTCCAGTGTCGACCGGGCGGTCAGATATGGCCACGATCGGCTTGGGGATGTCCCTGATCACATGCGTCTGTCTGAGAGAGAATTCGTCACCGGCGTGTCCGGGGGCGGCACTGGTCGGCGGAGGAGACACTGATCGATGGTAGGGGAAGGACCAACTGTGCCCATGCGCAACGGCAGGGCTAGCTCTGATCAAACGTCTCCTCGAGCATTGCTCTGAGCAGGCCCCAGTCCACTGGCTTCTGAACGAAGCCGTTCATACCGTGTTCTTCGGCAGCAGTCGCGTTTACAGCTGCCGCTCCAGCGGAAACAGCGATGATCGGCGTCGTCGTATCGCACAGCACCTCGCGCATGTGGGAGGAGGCCTCGAACCCGTCCATGACCGGCATCTGAATGTCCATAAGGACAGCATCGTGGGCGGACGACGAGAACTGGTCGATGGCCTGTTGACCATTCCGGGCGATATCAACCTCATAGCCCATAAATGTAAGCTGCGCCTCTGCCACCATCAGGTTGGCCTCGTTATCGTCGACCAGCAGAACACGACGTGGCGATGCACTCTCTTCGGCCGATGATTGGGGCGCTGCCGTCATACTCGCTTCCTGGAAAACGCTGAACAGCAGCGCTGTGATACGGGCGCGATCATAGGCACAGTCTGCTAAAGCAAATTTAATCTGTCGCGTGCTCAATAACGACAATCGTTATCTTGTTATGAGCAGGGGAAATCATGGCGGATAAGCTTGAAGCGCTGTCCATGCTGGCAAGCAAGGACGCGGCCGGATCGAACTTCTTCGAGATCGCCTCGCGCGCGCTGACGCTTGGGCTGGGATGTCGATGGGGCGGCTTCGGTAAACTGGCAGGCTCCAAGTGCGATATCGATATCATCGCCTTCTGCGACGCCGGCCAGTTGGGTCCCTGCTTTACATACTCGCTTGACGACAGTCCTTGCGGACAGGTCTACCAGCGCGAACCCGAGGATCCGTTTTGCGAGTTTCCCGATGACGTGACATCGCTGTTCAGCGGCCCGGAAGTTCTCAAACAGATCGGGGCGTACAGTTACCGCGGCGAGGCCATGTTCAGTCCGGGTGGGACGCCTCTGGCCCATGTCTTCGTGATCCATGACGGCCCCTTGAACTGGACGCCCGAGGATACCGCTTTCTTTCGCATGGTGGCCCAGCGTGCAGGGTCAGAATACAATCGCCTTCAGGCTGAAGCCGAGCTTGTGTCTGCCCGAGATCGTGCGCTGGCCTCTGATCGGGCCAAGACCGAGTTTCTGACCAATACCAGCCATGAGTTGCGGACACCTCTGAATTCAATCATCGGATTGTCGGAACTTGTGGTCGACAACGGCACGGACAAGTTCTCGGCTGATCAACTCGCCAACTTCATGAGTGAGATCCGTAAATCCGGTACGTCGCTTCTGAGCATGATCAACGATCTGCTCGATATCTCGAGAATTCAGTTGGGCCGCATTGAACTCAATGAAGAGACGATCAATCTCACCAAGTGTTTCGAGGATTGCATCGGTGGCGTGCAAGGCATTGCCCTGCAAAACGACGTGTCTGTCCGGGTCGCGCCTGATTCTGAGGACATATCGATCTGGGCAGACAAAAACGCCATCAACCGGATCTTGATGAACCTGGTTGGCAACGCCGTGAAGTTCTCAGGGGTCGGCGACGAGGTTACGCTGAAAGCGTTCTCGACGGCAGACAGCATTGTTGTTGAGGTTGCCGATCAGGGTATCGGCATCGCCGACGCGGATATGGAGACGGTGTTCTCTCACTTTGCGCAAATCGACTCCGGACTGAATCGAGCGGCTGGCGGAACCGGTATCGGCCTGCCGCTATCCCGCGAGCTGGTGGAGAAACATGACGGTGATCTGAAGATCGAAAGTGCGGTCGGCGTGGGGACAACGGTTCGCATCGTTCTGCCCGCGTCGAGACAGATGCGCGGTGAAACGCCCGCAGCCGTCGCCTGACAGCGGGCTTTGTGTCGTCGCGTCTGTGCAAAGCTGTCGATCAATCGCGCGGCATCGAAATTTGGACTTTTGACGCCGCACGTGAGCCCCGCCAAATACGGGATCGTCAGTCGAGCGGTGAGGACCGCCTTCAATGGTGAGACCCGTGGGTCGTGGGTCGTGGTTTGTCGTCAGACCGGGAGCATATAGATCGGGCTCGACCATGCCTGATGCCCATCTGATGTGGTTACACGGACCCAGATGGCGGCCTCCTTCGATGGGGTGGGCAGCGCGATCTCGGCCGCGAAGGTGCGGTGGTCGAGGTGATCCGGCAACCGGCGCACGAGGATCTGGCGCTCCAACCCGCCCGCGTCGAGGATCGTATCTTCGAGGCCCAGTGCGTCCAGCCTGACATCGCCCGAGACACGGTTCGACCGGATCTGCAGCACGGCCTCTTCGCTGTCCAGCATCAGATCGACCCCGGCGAAGTTGCCGGACGTGACCTGATCGAAACGCACGCGGTTCCCGGTCTCCAGCACCGGGCGACGCTCGTGGTTCCAGCAGTTCACCGGGTCCATCGCAATGATAACAGCGCCCGTCGCCTCGATCTCGCCCTGCCATCGGGTGTTGCGCCCACGCCCGCGATACTCGGCGCCGCGCCAATAGACCCGGACCCTGTTGCCGAGATCTGCCTCGGCATAGGGGCGGAGGGTTTGCAGCAGGTCAGGCCCCTGCATGACATCGACGCGCTCGATCGGGGCAGGCGCGTTCACCTGCACGGCCAGCGTACCGGTGCCAGCGCCGGGACGCACGATGTCGCCCATGATCGCCTCGTAGACCTCCTCTGGCGTCACATCGAAATGGTCCGGGTCGCGGGTGTAGAGCTGCGCGGGCGCTGCGTGCCGTGCCCGGACATCGAGCAGGATCCGGCTGCCCGAGGTTCCGTAATGGTGCCGCCTGCGCATGCACTCGAAGACCGCGTCCCGCGTAAGGGCAGGCGCAAGGAAGCAGGTCAGTCCGCCATAGGCCCCGAACTCGGTCGCGCCGGGCGGTCCCGCGCCCGGGCGCCCCTTGTGGCCGTCGCTGCTGGCCACGATCCCGACCCGGTGTCCGAGCGCCAGGCTGTCGGTCAGGATCCACTCGAAGGTTCCCCAGTTCGAGTGCACCTCGACCGCGGTTTTCAGCGCCGGGTCATGGCCATAGGAGACGTCCGCAGGCCGCCCGCCGACATGGGACCAGAGCACGCAATCCTCACCCTGCAATGCCGTGAACAGGGCATCCAGCGTGTTGGCATCGGTGTCAAGATCGCTCCGGTCGGTCAGTTGCGCGTGCGAGGAGCGCCGGATCTGCCGCCCCTCGTGTCGGAAGAAGACGTTGTGATCGCCGCCGACGGGCGTATTGCCGGACCACTCATAGCCGGGAAAGACGATGAACTGACCATCCCGGTTCATCTCGGTCGTGATCCGGTTGATCTTGTCCCAGAAGGCGTTGCTGATCTGGAAATCGTTGCCCTGATGGCCGGACACGTCGAGCAGCGCGATGTCCCGCGCGAAAGCGAGATACGCGTCGATGGTGCCGATTCCCACGGTCTCACCGCTTTGGCCATGCAGATCGCCCCAAAAGCCGGACACCGGGCCATCGCGCACTTCGATCGGATTGGCGGTGGCGAGATGCGTGCCTTGCGCATCCGACAGCCGGATCGTGATGTCGGCCGGAGCTTCGATGGAACATCCTTCGATCACTGCCTCGTGTTGATCGGGCGCGAAGGTGATCTCTTCCGGAAGGCCGGTGATCTGGTGACTGGCGGAGAGGCGCACTGTCACCGGGCCGGGTCTCGCCGGATTGCCCCACAGGTCTTCGGCCACGATGCCGATGCGAAACGGCTCGCCCGGGCGGCGCAGACCCGGCGCGATGACTTTCCAGATATGCGGCGGTCCGGCGATGATCGGAACGCAGAGACGATCCGGCAAGAGGTTGAAGAACCCGGTCGCGCAGGTATCGGCGGAGACGCGGAATTCGAAGTCCTGCTCTGCAATCGTTTGCATCCGGAACCCGGGAGAGCCGCCGGAGCGGTCGCCGAAGGTCACGCGGATCTCGTCGCCCGGGTCGAGGTATCCGCCTTCGACCGTGACGCGCACGCCGCCGCCCCAGGGTCGGTATCCGAACGGCTCGGCCAACAGGCTCAACGGTACGCCGCTGCTGGAGACTGCGCTGACATAGTTCATCGCCGCGGGATCATCGGTCTGTAACGGACCACGATCATGCACCCAGCGAAATGCAATGCGGATGGCGCCGGTATCGTCGAGGCCAAACTTTCCCGCCGCATAGGTCACGGTGAAGGTCTGGAAGCTGCGCACAGGGCAGGGGGCCGTCGGCTCCAGCCGCACCGAGCCATAGTCCTGTGCGTCCCGGCCCGGTTCTACCGCGGGCCAGACATCCCCCATCATGGCGTCGTCGATCGACATGGCCGCTGCTATCCGATCGCTGGCGGCGGCGTGGCGGCGGGGGCGCCCAGTTTCAGCGCCGCCTCGCGCCCGCCATAGCGCTCGATCATTGCGGCCTGATCCGCATGGGCCAGAGCGTCAACCGTGGCGGGGTCACAGATGGCACGCAGATCGGCCTGAAGCTCTGCCAGGACGGTGTCGCAAGCGGGATCGGCGGCGCGGTCATGCGCCTCCTCCGGATCCTCTTCCAGATCGAACAGCTCCGGCGCAAAGCCCTCATAGTGGATCAGTTTCCAGCGCCCCTTGCGCAGCATGAACGCGCCGGTGACAGCCCCGACCGCGTGATATTCGCTGAAGACGATGCGCTCGGGGTCATCGGTCTCGGCAGCGATGTCATAAAGCGAGCGACCGGGACCGGCATTGGGGAAGGGTGCGCCGAAATGCGCCGGGATGGTCGCCGCCAGATCAAGCAGGCTGACCGGCGTCTCGCACTGCCGGCGGGGTTGCCCGGGCCGCGCCACGATCAGCGGGACCGCCGCACTTTCCTCGTACATGTTGGACTTCCCCCAAAGGCCGCGTGCACCAACGTTGTCGCCATGGTCCGAGGTGTAGACGACGGTGGTCTCCCCGTCGATGCCCGCAGCCTCAAGCGCACCGATGATCCGCCCGACATTGTGGTCCATCCAGGTGCACAGCCCGAAATACGCCGAGACCGCCGCCTGCCGTTCCTGAAGGCTTTGAAACTGCGCGTCACTGTCGGCGAACGCACTGAACTTTTCGATCCACGGGTGGCGGGTATAGCCGCTGTCGGGGTGAAGCTTGACTGCCGGCAAGGCATCCGCCGGGTAGAGGTCAAAGAACGCCGGCGGGACGACGAGCGGGAAGTGCGGGGCGACCAGACCGACATAGAGGCACCACGGAACGTCTCCGTCGCTTTGCGCCCGGTCTTCGATCCAGGCGCAGGTGCGGTCGGTGACGGCCTGATCATACTCGGTGTATTTGCTCTCGCCCGGCCCGATATAGTCGCCCAGCATCCGGCCCGGCATCTGGATGCGCTCGTCCTCCTTGCGGATCGACCCCCAGACCATGCCAACCCCGTCATGCACCATCATCGGGATATGCTCGACATCGAAGCCTGCCGGATCTTCCTCGGCCCGGTAATGCAGTTTGCCGATGCTCTCGACAGGCACGCCCGCGCCTTGCAGCGCATGGCCCCAGCCGGGGATCGAGCCCGTGTAGGGCATCGCGTTGTCCCAGAGCCGGGTCTGATGCACGTAGAGACCGGTTGCAAAGGAAGCCCGCGCAGGCACGCAGATCGGACTAGGCGTATAGGCGTTGGTGAAGCGTGTCCCCCGCGCGGCCAGCGCGTCGAGATGCGGGGTCTGCACAAAATGCCCGGCACAGCCGAGCGCCTTTGCCTGATGCTCATCAGACATGATGACGAGAAGGTTCTGGCTCATCCCCCGAACTCGCGCCGGTCCGCCGCCATCTCCAGCTTGTCGAAGATCCGGAAGATCGCGTCCTGTTCGCTGGGGTCGAGCGCGTCGATCAGCGAGTCTTGCCGCGCCTGCATATGGGGCAGCGTGCGCGCGTAGATATCGCGCCCTTTCGGCGTCAGGGCGAGACCGATCACACGGCGGTCATTGTTCTCTCGCGCGGTGGTGAGCAGCTCACGATCCTCGAGCCCTTTGACGGTCCGGCTGATCAGCGCCGGATCTATGATCGACTTGCGGGCGATATCCCGCGAGCTTTGCGCCGCACCGGATCCGACCATGGCGATCACCCGCCACTGCGGCAGGGTTATCCCGGCAACCCGCTCCAGCACCGATACGGCCTGTGCGTTCAACGCGTGATGCAGGCGCACGACGCGATAGCTCAGGAATTGAGTCAGCTCCCGATGGGGCGCGTCCTTGGTGATGGATGTCGCAGGCATCTGACAGTCCTTGATTGACAAAACAATTATTGACTTATCAAATACTTTTGTCAATCATCCCGTGCAATGGCGAAACACAATCGCCGACACAGGGAGGATCGCATGAGAAAGCTTCTACTCGCGGGCGCCGTGGCGCTCGGCTCGATGGCCATGGCCGCCACGTCGATGGCGGCGGACTGGACCCCGCCGGGACCGATCAAGATGCTGATCGCCTTCAAGGCGGGCGGTGGCACCGACACGCAGGCTCGCCTGATCGCCGAGGAGCTGGAGAAGCGCCACGGCTGGAAGATCCAGCCCGAGCAGCTGACCGGCAAGGGCGGCGCGGTACTGGCAGCGGCGATGAAGGACATGCCCAATGACGGCTCGGTCATCGGCATCTTCGTGACCGAGACGCTGGGCTACAACATGATCGCGGGCAAGAAGCAGGCCTATACGCAAGAGGACTTCACCCCGATCACCACCACGGCCAGCTTCCAGATGGGGCTCGTGTCTCTGACCTCGAAGGGCTGGAAGACCATGGATGACGTGGTTGCGGCGGCCAAGGGCGGCGAGACGCTGCGCTTTGGCGCCATGTCGCCGAAGCTGGGGGATATCGCGTACCTCATCTCCAAGCATTACGGCTTTGACTGGAACATCGTCTCGGTCAAAGGCGGCAAGGGTGTGATGAACGGCCTGAACGGCGGCGATCTGGACATCGGCTTTGGCGCGGGTGTGCAGTCCAAGGCGGTGAAGGCGGGGGATATGATCAACATCGCCTCGGCCATGACCAAGCGCCTGAGCATCTCGCCCGACGCCCCGACGCTGGAAGAGCTGGGCGTAAACCTGAATGCCGATGGCTACTTCATGTTCGCCGCACCCGCAGGTCTGCCGGACAATGCGCGCGATACGATCGCAAATGCCATTGCCGAGATCGTCGAGGACGAAAGCACCAAGGCGCACGAGATCCTGACCAAGGGCTTTGGCGGTGTGGTCGTCATCAAGGGCGACGCGCTCGATGCCGTTCTGGCCAAGGATCTGGAAGATTCCAAAGCGCTGCTGAAAGCGGCCAACGAGTAGCCGAGGGAGAGCACTGCCCGGCACGGAAATCGCGTTGGGCAGCCGATCATGATGCCAAAGCTGACACAGGACCGGACGCTGGGGCTTGTTGCGATCGCGCTCGGTCTTTTCATAGCGCTTTACTGGGCCGGGGCGGACAGCGAGACCGGCCTGGTCGAGAAGACGCGCGGCCGGTACTCGATCGGCGATGCTCTGGCGCCGACGGTAGCCGCGGTGTTCCTGAGCCTCTCCGGTCTGTGGCTGGCGGTGAGCGGTGGTCCCCAGACGACGCTTTCCTTGCGGAATGCCGGGTTCATCATGGGCGTGCTGATGCTGCTGTTCGTCAGCCTTGGCCTGATGCGCTGGGGTGGGCCGTGGCTGGTCGAGGCGATCACGGCGGCGGATTATCGGCCGCTGCGCGATACGGTTCCGTGGAAGTATGTGGGCTTCGTTCTTGGCGGCACAGCGATGATTGCGGCCCTGACCTTCGTGGTCGAGCGACAACTGCGCTGGTCGCGTGTGCTGATTGCGCTCGGCGTCACACTGTTCCTGGCGGCGTTCTATGATCTGCCGTTCGAGGATCTGCTGCTGCCCCCGAACGGGGATGTCTGATGGACATGCTGGATCATGTCTGGCTGGGCGTGCTGGCGGTATTTCAGGGTCCGGCGCTGTTCACCATCGCCGGTGTGCCGATCCCGCTGACACTCGCCATGGTCGCGGCAGGGTTCCTGACCGGTGTGCTGGTGGGTGCGACCCCTGGTCTTGCCGGACCCATGGCCATGGCGGTTGCCCTGCCGATCCTGATCTCGGTCTTTGGGTTCGAGATCGCGGCCTTGTTGCCGGTGATGGGGTTTCTGATCGGGATCATGAAGGGGGCGACCATTGGCGGCGCCGTGCCTGCGATCCTGTTCAACACGCCGGGCACCCCGGATGCGGTGCTGACGACCTTCGATGGCCACCCCATGGCGACCGCGGGCCAATCGGGCAAGGCGCTGAAGATCGCGCATTTTTCGTCCGTCTCGGGCGACACGGTGTCGGACATTATCCTCTTCATCTGCGCACCGTTCCTGGCTGTGCTTGTCGAGCGCTATCTCGATCTGCCGGAGAAGACGGCGCTGATCCTGCTGTCGCTGGCCTTCATTGCGGCAGTGGTCGGCACCTCGGTCGCCAAGGGGCTGATCGCCATGGCGCTGGGCATGCTGGCCGCATTCGTGGCAACGGGCGAGGATTTCTACCCACGCCTCACCGGCGGCATCCCCTGGCTGGCGCAGGGTTTCTCGATCACCTCGGCGATCCTTGGCGTGCTGATCGTGGGCGAGATCTTCAAGTCGCTGGAAGACATGATGCGCGAGCGCGCCGCCACGGGGACCATCCGGCAGACGGTCGCCTCAGGCGACAATGCCTTGACCTGGCGCGAGCGGCGGCGCCTGCTGCCGTTCATCGCGAACTCGGCGGCGCTTGGCACGATGATCGGTGCACTGCCGGGGATCGGCTCGACCCTGGCGGCGACGCTTGGCTATGCGTCAGGCAAGAAGATGCACGAGCGGCGCACGCCCATGGGGCCGGATTGGGGCAAGGGCGCGCCCGAGGGCGTGGCCGCAACCGAGGCGGCGAACTCCGCTGTCTCGGGCGCCAACCTGATCCCGGTGCTGTCGCTGGGGATCCCGGGCAATGCGTCCGCGGTGTTTCTGATCCTGGCGACGGAAAGCATCGGCGGGTTCAACCCCGGCCCCGGGGTCTTTCGCGTGCCCTCCGTGGGCGTGAATACGGAAATGGTCCTCGCCTTCGGGATCTTCACGACAATGGTCTGCGCCAACGTGATCAACTGGGTTTTCGGCGGGCGCATCATGCGCGCCATGGGCATGATGATCCGGGTGCCGAAGCAGATCCTGTTGCCGTCCGTGCTGCTGGTGACCCTGACCGCGATCTATGTGCAGGAGACCTCGCTGGCCGCCATCTGGTTCACCCTCGGCTTTGGCGTGCTGGGGTATCTCTTTCGGCGCCTTGGGGTCTCGGTCCTGCCCTTCGTGATTGCATTCATCCTGGCTGGCAATCTCGAGGACACGGCGCGCCAGGCCTTCAGCGCAACGGGCGGCGATCCCTGGTTCCTGTTCTCCTCGCCGCTGGCGGTGGTCTTTATCGTCGGTGCCGTGGCCGTGACCGTGGTGTTCTCGCGCCGTCAGGTCGGCGAGGGCGCGTGACAGGGACAGGATCGTACTGGCCCTGCGGGCCAGGGCGAGGCGCTGCCTCGCGCTCCGAGGTATTGATCGCAAAATGAAGGGGGAGTGCCCGTGAGCCGTCCGAATTTCATACTGATCTCGGCCGATCAGCAGCGCGGTGACTGCCTGGGTGTCGAGGGGCGGGCGATCAAGACCCCGCATCTGGATCTGCTGGCGTCTCAGGGGACCCGGTTCAGGGCGGCGATCACGCCCTGCGTGGTGTGCCAGCCTGCGCGGGCGTCCATCCTGACGGGGCAGTTGCCACGCACGCACGGGGTGCATGACAACGGCATCGATCTCGATCCAGAGATCGGCGCGCGGGGGTTTGCCGGTGCGCTGTCCGCAGCGGGGTACGAGACCGGGTTCTTCGGCAAGGCGCATTTCTCGACCTTCCACACCTTTGCACCGACGGGATCGCCGGAATGTCTGCGCTCCTCGGCGAATTTCGGGTCAGACTGGTACGGTCCCTACATGGGCTTTGACCATGTCGAGCTGATGCTGGTCGGCCATAACTGGTTCCCGCCGGAGAAGCCTCCCGCGGGCCAGCATTACGAGCGTTGGTTCCATGCGGACGGGCGCGGCGATGAGAAGCTGAAGGCCTATTGGGAGACTGCGGGGGACACCAAGGGCGCGGCACAGACCTGGCACTCGAAGCTGCCGCTGGCCTGGCACAACTCGCCCTGGACGGCGGACCGGGCCATCGACTGGATCAGGCAGGACCGCGACCGGCCGTTCTGCACCTGGGTCAGCTTTCCGGATCCGCATCACCCGTTCGACTGCCCGGAACCGTGGTCGCACCTGCACGACCCGGCCGAGGTCGACCTGCCCAAACACCGCGAACGCACGTTCGAAGGCCGTCCCTGGTGGCACGAGGCTGTGCTGACCAACGAGCCCGCCGGGCCGAAGCAGAACGCCGAGACACGCAAGAACTACTCGCGCATCGGGGCGCAGACCGACGAGCAGCTCCGCGAGATCATTGCCAACACCTATGGTCAGATCGCGCTGATCGACCACGAGGTCGGGCGCATCCTGATCGCGCTGGAGGAGGCGGGGATCGCCGACAACACCTATGTCATCTATTTCAGCGACCATGGCGACTGGCTGGGCGATCACGGCCTGATCCTGAAGGGGCCTATGCACTACGAGGGGCTGCTGCGCGTGCCGCTGCTGATCCGGGGGCCGGGCGTCAGAGCCGGAGCGGTGACGGATCAGCCGGTCTCGACCCTCGATCTCGGCCCGACGCTTTGCGATATCGCGGGGGCGGAGGCGCTGCAGACCCAGCATGGCCAATCCCTGCGCCCGCTGATGGAGGGCGAGGCCACCCGCGATTTTGCCCTGAACGAGTGGGAGCTGCTGCCGACCCGCGCAGGTGTTGCGCTCAGCCTGCGTACCGTGCGCACCCGGACACACAAGATGACGGTGGATTTGCAGAGCGGGGCCGGAGAGCTCTATGATCTCGCGAATGACCCGGACGAGCTCTCCAACCTCTACGATGCCCCGAACGCGGCCCCGGTCCGTGCCGAGTTGCAGGCGATGATCGACACCCGCCCCGACGATGCGCGCCCGAACCAGACGCAAGTCGGCATGGCCTGACGAAAGCACAAGATGACGCGAAGCAGCAGCGCTGAGACCGGGTTCCATCCCGATGCCAAAGGACCCCTTGATGGCGTGCGTGTCCTCGACATGTCCCGGTTGGCGGCGGGCAATATGCTCAGCCACAAGCTCGCCGATTTCGGGGCCGAGGTGGTCAAGATCGAACGGCCGGGCCGCGGCGATGACCTGCGCCATTTCGGCTATGGCGGGCTCTGGTGGAAGGTCTTCGCCCGGTCGAAGAAAAGCATGACGCTGAACCTGAAAGCCGATGAGGGCAAGGATCTGCTGCTGCGTCTTGTCGAGAAGTCCGATGTGCTCATGGAGAACTTCGTCCCGGGCACGCTGGAGGACTGGGGGCTTGGTCCGGACGTGCTCTGGCAGCATCAGCCGGGTCTGATCATCGTGCGCATCTCCGGGTGGGGGCAAACGGGGCCATATGCCAAGCGTCCGGGTTACGGCACGCTGGTCGAGGCGCTGTCGGGCTTTGCCGACATGTCCGGTTTTGCCGACAAGCCGCCGCTTCTGCCGCCGCTGGCGCTGGCCGACATGGTCTCGGGCCTTGCGGGGTACGGCGCTGTGGTCACGGCCTTGCTGGCGCGGGAGAAAGGCGCGGCCAAGGGGCAGGTCATCGACCTCAGCCTGTTCGAGCCGCTGCACGGGATCCTCGGCCCCTGGTCGGCAGAGTACACCATCACGGGCGAGGTTCCGCAGCGCAAGGGCAACTCTTCCGATGTTGCCGCGCCGCGCGGGGTCTATGCATGCAAGGATGGCAAGTACATCGCGATGTCGGCCTCGATGCAGTCGATGTGGGAGAAGGTTGCCCATGCCATGGGCCAGCCCGAACTGATCGAGGACCCCCGGTTCCTGACGCCGCGCTCGCGGGTCGAGAACATGCCTGCGCTGGACGAGCATATGGCGGCGTTCTTTGCGAAACGGACGCTGGAGGAGAACCTCGCCTACTGCACGGAACAGGGGCTGACGGTCGGGGCGATTGCCGATGCGGGCGAGTTGCTCGACCATGAGTACATCAAGGGGCGCGGCGTGATTGTCCATGCCGAGGACGCGGACTATGGCACGGTCGCGATGCATCAGGTCTTTCCGCGCCTCTCCGAGACACCCGGCGCGATCCGCCAGCCTGCGCCGGTGCTCGGGCAGCACACGCAGGAGATGCTCGACCTGCTGGAGATATGCGCCGACGACCAGGCTGCGTTGGCCGACAGGGGGATTGTCTGAATGTGGCGCTCGGCTCTTTTCATCCCGGTTCTTGAAGACCGGTTTCTGGCCAAGGCCGCCACGCGCGGCGCCGATGCGATCATCCTGGATCTGGAAGCCAGCATTGCGGCGGACCGCAAGGACGAGGCACGTGCCGCCCTGCCCGCCGCTGTCGATCTGCTGGCGGGGCAAGGGATGGACGTGCTCGTGCGGATCAACACGCTCTGGCGCCCGGCCATGGCCGATATCGAGGTCACGGCACGCACCGGGGTCCGGGCCATCGTCTTGCCCGACTGCCACACAGCGGCGGAGGTCACGGCGGTGGACGCTATTCTATCCGAGATCGAGGCGGAGCGCGGGCTCGCGCCAATCGGTCTTCTACCGATGATCGAATCCGCCGAAGGTGTCGTGAACGCCCCCGCCATCGCCGCCGCGGCGCCGCGGATCGTGGCGATGACCTTCGGGATCGAGGACTACCTGACCGATATGGAGGCAGCGCCCGACCCGGATCTGCTGACGGCGACCGCCCTGACCGTGGCCCATGCGGCGCGATCGGCGGGTGTTGCCCCTATGGTGGTGCCCGAGACGCTGGCCAACCTGACCGATCTCGACGTGTTCGAGGCCGCCGCGCGCAGGGGCCGCGCCATGGGCTCGACCGGAGGTTTCGCCGTGCATCCCGATCAGGTCACCCGGCTCAACAGGGTCTTCAGCCCGAGCGAGGCCGAGCTTGTCTGGGCCACCCGCGTGGTCGCAGCGGCGACGGAGGCCGAGGCCGAGGGCCTTGGTGCGGTCCGGTTGGACGATCGTATGATCGATCTGCCGATTATCCTCAGAGCGCAGAAACTGCTTGCACGGCAGGGCGGGAAACAAGGCTAGCGCGGGCGCCGTGCGACGCGGCGACACCTGCCCGGACCGGACAAGCGCCTTGCGGGACGCCGGCTGATCCACTACCTTTCAAAGGGTCCAAAACAGGTACATCGTCAGCATGGTCTTGATGTCCCAACCCCCTGATCTGTCGCAGGGTCTCGAGCGGTGCAGCACCTGCCCGATCCGCCACAGGGCGGTGTGCAGCTACTCATCTCCGGCCGAGCTGACACGTCTCGACGACGTAAAGTTTTACCGGGACTTCGAGGCCGGGCAGGAGATTGTCGGCGAAGGCGAGCCGACCCCGTTTGTCGGCTCGGTCGTCTCGGGTGTGGTGGCGCTGCACAAGACGCTCGAGGATGGACGCCGCCAGATGGTTGGGTTGCTGTTCGCGTCCGACTTCATCGGGCGGCCGATGCGAAACACGGCCCCCTTTGACGCCATCGCTGTCTCGCCGGTGCGGATGTGCCTGTTCCACCGGCGCGAATTCGAGACGATCATGACGGACAGCCGCTCGCTGGAACGGCGGCTGCTGGAGATGACGCTGGACGAGCTGGAAGCGGCGCGCGAGTGGATGTTGCTGCTTGGCCGCAAGACCGCGCGGGAGCGGCTTGCGAGCTTCCTCATGATTCTCGTGCGGCGCCAGGCCATGCTGGACAAAGGTTCCATGGCCAATGGCTCGCTGATCACGCTGCCCCTGACGCGCGAGGCGATCGCCGAATATCTGGGCCTGACCATCGAGACGGTCAGCCGCCAGTTCACCCGGATGCGCAAGAACGGCACGATCGACCTGCCGGACCGGCGCACCATCCGGATTCTGGATCTCGCGGAACTGTCCGGCATCGCCGGGGAGATCGTCGAGGATTTCAACACCCGCGGCACGGCATAGCCCGGACTGCCATCAACTGGCGCCTGCGCTGCAATCTTGATCTCGATCAACGACGCGGCCTGTGATCTGAACCATCGTGGTCCCATCCAGTGCGGGAAGGAGGACCCCGATGTCGATCAAGAACATTCTTGTCAGCTTCAACGGCACCGATGGTGCCGCACGTGCCGTGCGGCTGGCCGCTGCGATGGCCCGGCGCTATGACGCCCACCTGACCGGCGTTTTCGCGCATACGGCGCCGCACACCCGGTACCAGTTCGAGGCGTATCTCACCCAGGCCGCGCTCTACATCATGGACGAGGGCGTGCGCGAGGCCGAGGAGCAACGCCGCGAAGAATTCGAAGAGATTGTCGGATCTGCCGAGCAGGGGGTCCGCAATGATTTCATCTGCCAGAGCGGGTTCCCCAACGATGTGCTGTCGCGCATGGGGCGGACCTATGATCTGATCGTGATGGCGCAGCCGGATGGCAAGTCCTCGGTCTATGACGAACCGCGCCCGGACGACGTGGCGATGGAAAGCGGACGTCCCGTTCTGGTTGCCCCGCGCGGGTTCGAACGGTTCGAGCAATCGGCGGCGGCGGTTCTGGCCTGGGATGGCGAGCGGGCCGCGTCGCGTGCCTTGGCGGATGCCATGGATCTGCTCGAGGACAAGCACCGCCTGATGGTCCTGCATGTCGGGTCAGACGAGAAGGTCCGCCAGCCCGGTGCCAGCATCATGGAGCATCTCAGCCGTCACGGGCTCGAGGCGACGCTGAACGTCGAGAAACCGGGCGGTCTGTCGACCTCGGAGATCATTCTCAATGCCTGTGCCGAGACCGATGCCGGGTTGCTGGTCATGGGTGCCTACGAGCACTCGCGCGTCTCCGAGATGTTGCTGGGCGGCGTCACCCGCGATGTGGTGGCGCGCTCGCACATTCCGGTGCTGATGTCGCACTGATCGCGCCAGTCTTGAAACGCGGGTTCGGGCATACCGCAGGTAAGCCCGGATGCGGTCATGGGCAGGTCCGCCTGCCCATGTGAGGGTTGCTCAGGACCCCTGCGCGGCTGCGGGTGCTGCCGTGGCGAATATCTCCCAGCCCAGATGATAGATTGCGCCGCCCAAAGGCACGGCGATTGCGATCAGGAAAATCCAGAACATGACGGTGCCATATTTGATGCCCGTGCTGGATTTGGGCGCTTTATGCATCGCTTTCGACAAGCTGACGGTTTCAACCGGATTGTTTTTGTAGGGTTTTGCCAACTTACCGTTGGGGAAATCACCGCCTTGCTTGAATTCTTTGTCGACGACCGGGGCCAGGATCTGGCGCTCGACAAAATGCATCGCGTTCTCGTCGACGTGAACAAGCTCGGCGTTTCGCAGATCGAGCAAGAAGTACACCAAGGCAATGACAAAACCGAACACGGCGATACCCGCCAGTGCGTAAGGCTTGGTTTCGTTAATTCCTGTTTCCTTGAAAACAGAAATATAAGCCCCGATGATCACGCCATAGATCGCAAAGAAATAGCGCGTTGAATTCAGGCGCTGTCCAGCATGATAGATGAACATGCTGCGCGAGTGATCGAGCAGTTTGTACCAATCCGGTTGTGTTTCATCACCCGTTTTGGGATCGGACATGGCGGCCCCCCTGTTCAAATACTTTGTCATAGAGAGACGACACTTCGGCCGGGTCAGCCTCGGCCTCGCAAAAGACCGTCGAGAGCCGTTGTGAGTTCAACGCCGCTGCTTTTGCCAGATGAGGCGGCGAGTCTTCGATGTAGTAGACGCGGGAGCCGGGAAATTCCTCGAGCGTTCGGAGAACCTGTCGGTCCTTGTGCACCCGTCCGACCTGATAGAGGTCTATCGGCGTCAAACCGTTCGTCTCCAAGAACACGCGCACCCGTGCGGTCGCGGCCCATCCGCTGCGCGCGGTCAGAACGAAGAACCGCGCGTTGTCCGAGGCCCATTTCGCCGCGGCGTACCCTGCGCCGGGGGCGATCGGCACCTGCAGCCGCAGCGCCAGCTCCTGAAACACCAGATGCCGGCGATAGCGGAACTCCATATCGCCGATCCGAAGACCGAGGTGATGTTCGATCTCCGTCAGGGTCGTGTGCTCGCCAGGCTTCTCGTCCAGCTTGTAGATGTGATCTTCGATGCCGGCCGCTATGACCCCGTCAAAATCAAAGAGATAAACGGCATCGGGATCGCGCGGCATGTCCATCAAGGGCATGAAGTCTTCGGGATCGACACAGCCGGTAAGCGCCGGATCACTCATCTTGATGTGCGCTCCGCATCGACAGGACCTCGGCCCACTATGTCGTCTCGGATTGGCGACCGCAATCCTGCCGGGCCATGGATGGCGGGGTACAGTGCGCGTTCCGGTGCTTTCGCAGGTGCAAACGGCCAGTTGATCTGAATCAAGGACCACTGGCGTCGACTCGGCTTAGCTCGCTCCAATCAAAAGAACCCGGAGCGGATCATGTCTACGATGCTCATTCCTTTTCGGCTGACCGCCTGCGCGGTTGTCGCTGTGCTGGCCGCCATGGCTGCGAACTTCGCGCATGATCTGGCCTTTCAGGTCAATGCGCTGGTCATTCTGATCATTGCCGTCGGGCTGTTCGGCTGGATCATGTTCTCCGAGCCATCGAAGGCGGCCCCTGTGGTCGAGCCCTCGGGCTACAAGGATGACGTGATCCGCGCCGGGGTCATCGCGACAGCGGGTTGGGGCGTGGTCGGTTTTCTGGTCGGCGTTGTCATTGCCTTCCAGCTTGCGTTCCCGCAACTGAACCTCGATCTGCCGTGGACCTCGTTCGGTCGGCTGAGGCCACTGCACACTTCTGCCGTGATCTTTGCCTTTGGCGGCAATGCGCTGATTGCAACCTCGCTCTATGTGGTGCAGCGGACCTGCGCCGCGCGGCTCTGGGGCGGTGATCTCGCCTGGGTCGTGTTCTGGGGCTATCAGCTTGTGATCGTGCTGGCCGCGACCTCCTATGTCTTCGGCGGGTCCGAGGGCAAGGAATACGCCGAGCTTCCCTGGCATGTGGACCTGCTGCTGACGGTGGTCTGGGTCGCCTATCTCGCGGTTTTCATGGGCACGCTGATCAACCGCAAGGAGCCGCATATCTTCGTGGCGAACTGGTTCTTCCTGGCCTTCATCGTCACGGTCGCGATGCTGCACGTGGTGCGCGACATCTCGGTCCCGGTGTCCGTGTTCGGCAGTGCGTCCTACAGTCTTTTCGGAGGCGTCCAGGATGCGTTGACCCAGTGGTGGTACGGCCACAACGCGGTCGGCTTCTTCCTGACCGCAGGCTTCCTTGGCATGATGTACTACTTCGTGCCGAAACAGGCCGAGCGGCCGATCTATTCCTACAAGCTCTCGATCATCCACTTCTGGGCGCTGATCTTCCTCTACATCTGGGCGGGTCCGCACCACCTTCACTATACGGCGCTGCCCGACTGGGCACAGACGCTGGGCATGGTGTTCTCGGTGATCCTGTGGATGCCCAGCTGGGGCGGCATGATCAACGGTCTGATGACGCTGAACGGCGCCTGGGACAAGCTGCGCACGGACCCTGTGCTAAGGATGCTCGCCGTCAGCATCGGCTTCTACGGCATGGCGACCTTCGAGGGGCCGATGATGTCCATCAAGGCCGTGAACTCGCTCAGCCACTACACCGACTGGACGATCGGGCACGTGCACTCCGGTGCTCTGGGCTGGAACGGGATGATCACCTTCGGCGCGCTCTACTTCCTGGTGCCGCGTCTCTGGAACCGCGAGCGGCTCTATTCCCTTACGCTGGTCTCGTGGCACTTCTGGCTCGCGACCCTGGGGATCGTGCTCTACGCGGCATCCATGTGGGTCACCGGCATCATGGAGGGGCTGATGTGGCGCGAGGTCGATGACCACGGCTTCCTCGTGA
>JBCBOR010000086.1:0-18375 GCA_039821125.1 Pseudomonadota bacterium | reverse complement strand
CCACCGCGGTGCGGGCCAGCAGATCCTCGGGCAGGGCGGCATAGTCCGGCAGGAAGCCGGTCTCCGGTCCGCAGGGCAGATAGACCGGCTCGGCCCCCGCAGTCACTGCGGCCACCGTATAGCACTGGTAGAACGGGTTCGGCAGCAGCACCGCAGGGCGCTGGCCGTTCTTCTCCTCGGGACAGAGCGACACACAGGCAGCATAGAGCCCCTCACGCGTGCCGTTCAGCGGGAAAATCTGGGTATCCGGGTCGCGATAGCCCTCGGCGACGCCATAGCGCCGGGCCAGCCAGTCCGAGATCGCGGCGCGCAGATCGGCCAACCCGTCGTTCGGTGGATACTTCGACAGAAGCGCGGAATGCTCCAGCATGATCGGGCCAACGAAATCTGGCACGGCATGCTGCGGCTCGCCCAGCGACATCGCAATCTCAGACCCTCCCGGCGCGTGGGGGCCGAGCAAACGGCGCAAGCGCGGGAACGCGTATTCCGGTAAATCCGCGTACCGTGTCGGAAACTGCATCTCTGCCTCGCTTCAGGGCGTTTTCGCCTCTTGCGGCGTACAATACCCGGACGGGCGCTTCAGGTCCAGCAGAGGGCAGGACTTTCTGCTGCGCTGCACTTGGGTCGCTGTGGCTTAATAAGAGGCAAGTTTGGGCATCAAGACCTCGACAACCGTTTCCATTTTCTGATCGCGCAGCCAGAAGGCCTTCTTCTCGTCGCCGAACAGGACGGAGATGATTGCGAAGGTCAGATCACAATCATGGGTGATGAAGTGCTCGGCCAGGCGCTCGGCGTGCATCTTCCGATCCTTGCTGCGGGAGGAGCCTTTCCAAAGCCGCCGAAACCCGGAATAGGGCACGGTCAGCAGAACCCCACCGGGGATCGCTCCGATGCCGCGCCGTGCGGCCTTCTTGCTCTTCTGGTGAATGATGTAGGGCAGCGTGTCCTCGGCGATCAGCTCATGCGTGCCCTGGCAGCCATCGCTGGGAAGAATCGGGTTGCAACGCCCGAACTCGGTATGGCGCGTGCGATAGATTGACTTCAAAGAATGGCGTTTGCAGAGCGAGCTGATGGACGCCTTCCCGGACACGAATACCTCGCCCAGCATCATCACCCCGCCAACGGCGACCGGCAACGCCCCTGCGGTGGCAACCGATCCCGCCGCGAAGGTTGTCCCGGCGATGGTGACGCCGCTAACGCCTGCTGCGCCGTAGAGTGCCGGTGCGCCGACAGCGAAAGCCTGGCCGCCCGTGGCCGCAACTGCACCGGACGCCGTTGGCACCGCAAGGTTCGCCGCGCGCTGCGCATACCGGGCATTCCGCTTGACCGAGATATTGTGGCCAAGGATCTGAACGTGCCGGTTTACGACTTTCTTTTCACTGGCGTCGATGTTGCGAAGAAAGGGTTTCTTTGCCGGGCGCATGGGGGTCATCCCGGCGGCAAACATCGTCTTATTGATGTCGACGGTCAGCGCTTCGATGAAGTCGTTACCAAGGCCGGCGGCTGTTTTCGGATCTTTTTCGACCAGGTTCAGCATTGCCTCGCCGATGGTCTTGAGCTCGGACTTCTGTTTGGTCACCATGTAGTGAGCGACGGCAGAGGCAAGGTCGTGCAACCGCTCTGGCAGGTCGTCGCCATGCCGGATTTCGATGCGTTTAAGAAGGCGGTCATCGCCGGGCGTAAGCATGGACATGTGTCGTCTCCCAATGTGGCCCGTGGGGCCGTTGCTTCAAAGTTGCCGGCGCCGCGACGCGGATCCGTCATTTGGCAAACAATCGAGTGGGAGGATTATTCGCACGCCAAACTTCGGGCCTGGGTAGCCGTTCACATCGTGCGTTATCGGGCGTGTGGAAAAGGCCTAGGGCGGAAAAGCTATTTTAAGTCAAATGAATAGTGTGCGCGCAGCGATGGGCATACGGCATTCTCTCGGACGAGTGGTCTCTAGCCGTTCACCAAACGCTGTCGGTGACGTGACAATTGTGACGGGAATTCCAACCCCAATCACTCGCGTCGACGTCTCAGACGCCGGGGCGCGTCGCGGACTGGATCTCGATCTGATATCCCTCCGGGTCGTCGAAGACGAAGGCGCGGATGCCGATCTGGTCGTTGACGAACATCTCGCTGAGGTTCGCGACGCCTTGATCTGTGGTATAGGTATACCAGGCATCGACATCGGGCACCCGGATGCAAAGCTGGACGGATTTCTCCGCGGTCCACTTGTTCATCCCGTGCGCCTCGTCCACCAGCCCGACATGGGCCCCGCCGCCGATGTGCATGATCTTGGCAAGGTGCCCCTGATCAATCGCCAGCGCAAAGCCCATGACATCGCGGTAGAACGCTTCGGCCTTTGCCAGATCTCGGTAGTAGAGGAACGTGATCGTCAGCTCCGCCGGGCCGTCTGGACGCGCTGTCATCCCAGCACCTTCTCGATGGCGCGCCCGATCGAGAGCAACCGGGCTTCGTCCCCCGAAGGCGCGAACAGCATCAGACCGCACATCGGTGTGCCGGAGGGGATTGTGACGGACGACAATGTCAGCAAATTGCCCAACCGTGTGTTGCGCAGGGCCAGCAGATTGCGCTCGGTGAAGTATGCCTCGTCGGCCAGCAGCTTTGCCGTCTCCGGCGGGAAGCAGGGCGAGGTCGGCAGCACGATCAGGCCATTGTCGGCAATGCGCTGTTGCAGCGAGGCCGAGTGCGCTTCCATTTCGGCCAGCGCTTGGCGGTCTGTCTCGGCATCTGCGCCTTTGCCTTGGCGGAACCGGGACTCGATGGGGGCCCACATGGTGCCGGGATTGGCTTCGATCACATCGCCCCATTCGGCCCAGGCCTCGGAGGTCACGATCGGGCTGACGGTGCGCATGGTCTCGAAGACGGCAGCGAACTCGGGGGTCGGGCCACGGGTGATCCTGGCGCCTGCAGCGGAGAGCTTGGCAAGCGCTGCCTCCAACGCTGCGCCGACGCCGTCGTCCAAGCCGTCCAGCACGGCGGTCTCGGCGACGTGGAATGTCTCGTCGGAAAGCGCGCCGCCGGACCAATCCGGCACGTCGATGTCTGCCAGGATCGCGTACATCAGGACCGCGTCCTCGACCGTGCGGGTCAGCGGGCCGACCGTGTCATAGGTGCGGCTGAGAGCGATCACCCCGTCCGTCGGGATCCGCCCTGCCGTGGTTTTCAAACCCACCAGATCGTTCCAGGCCGCAGGGATGCGCACCGAGCCGCCGGTGTCCGACCCGATCCCCAGGGCCGCGAGGCCGAGCTTGGTCGACACGGCCGCACCCGAGCTTGACCCCCCCGGCGCGCGGGCAGGCTCGATCGCGTTCGGGCAGGTCGCTGTCATCGGGTTCACGCCGAGGCCGGAAAAGGCGAGTTCCGTCGTGTGCGTCTTGCCGAGGCACACGGTCCCCGCCGCAGTGCCGCGGGCGACCACCGTGCAGTCGGTCTCGGCAACCCGCCCCTTCAGCAGGCGCGTGCCCCCCTCGCAGCCCACGCCCGCAACATCGTAGAGATCCTTCCATGAGATCGGCACACCATCCAAGGGTCCCGCGGGTGTCCCCGCCGCGGCGCGCTCGGCCGCCGATGCAGCCTCGGCCCGGGCGCGGTCCGGTGTGGTGCGCGCATAGATCTCGTCTCGCTCAGGGTGCGCCGTGATGGCATCGAGATACGCTTCGGTCAGCTCCCGCGCATCGATCTCGCCCGCGGCGATGGCGCGCCCCTGGTCGGCGGCCGGTTTCGTAAGCCACTCCTGCATCTCGTCTCTCCCCTGCGGCGGTAGCGTCGATGGACAATCCTCCGGCTCGCCCCAATAGTAAAGCCATGAGCGGTGAGAGATATGACGCAGTGATCGTGGGCGGCGGGCTGATCGGCTCGGCGCTTGCGGTCGCCTTTGGGCGGCATGGCCTGTCGGTAGCGCTCGTCGAGGCCGCTGCGCCCGAGGTCCACGCCGATCCCGGTTTTGACGGGCGCGCCTATGCGATCGCCGAGGGATCGCGTGCGCTGCTCGCGGCTTTGGGCATCTGGGATGCAGTGGCAACCGAGGCAGAGCCTGTGCGGCGCATCACCGTAACCGACCGCTGCACGGATCCGGTGCCGCCGGCGGCGCTGCATTTCGATCCGGCAGAGGTCGGGGTTCAGGCCCTGGGTTGGATTGTCGAGGACCGGTTGTTGCGCCGCGCCCTGCTGGAGGCGGTTTCGGCAGAGACCGGGGTGAGCCGTATCGCTCCCGACCGTCCCGATGCGGTGGCGTTGCAGCCTCATGGGGCTGAGATACGTCTGGCTGAGACCGGGCTGATTCAAGCGCCCTTGGTCGTGGCGTGTGACGGGCGGCGGTCTGCGCTCGCGCGGGAGGCGGGCATCCGCTATCTCGATTTCGGGTATACGCAAACGGGGCTGGTCTCGGCCATCGAGCATGATCTGCCGCATGACGGTGTGGCCCATCAGGGCTTCTTTGCGGGCGGGCCGTTTGCGGTGCTGCCGATGCAGGGCAACCGGTCCTCGCTGGTCTGGTCGGATGAGGCGCGCCGGGCCGAGGCGGTGATTGCTCTGGACGACGACGCCTATCTGACCGAGATCCGGCAGCGCGTTTGCAGGCGCCTTGGTGATATCCGTTTGGCGGGAAAGCGTGCAGCCTATCCGCTGGGGATGCAACTGGCGACCGAGTATGTGCGCCCGCGGCTTGCCGTGGTCGGCGATGCGGCGCATGGCGTGCATCCCATTGCAGGGCAGGGGATGAACATGGGTCTGCGCGATGTCGCGGCTCTGACCGAAGTGGTTGTCGAGGCGCGGCGGCTGGGTCTGGACTATGGCACCGAGGACATCCTCGGTGGCTATCAGCGCTGGCGCCGGTTCGATGCAACCGCGATGGCGCTGGGCATGGATGCGCTGACGCGGCTGTTCTCGACCCCGTCGAGCCCGGTGCAGGCGCTGCGCAACATGGGCCTTGGGCTGGTGTCCGCATTGCCCGGGATGCGGCGGATGTTCATGCACCAGGCTGCTGGCCGAACAGGGGACGTCCCGCGGTTGCTGCAGGGGCATATGGTTTGATGGGCTGGCCCGGGGGCGCTTGACGCCGTCATCTGGCCGGGTGCGCCACGGGAAGGTCCGGAATTGCCGGAACTATCTGGATCCGCGAGCGCACCACAGCAGCGACGCCAAAAACAGGCTCCAGCCCAACAGGCCCTGACTATGGGCCGAGAGGTTCTGTGGCCCCTGAAAGATCATCAGCCTGAGCGCCTCCCACGGGCCGGGCGGCGGCCAGATCACCCATTGCAGCGGCAGGTCCGGGATGATCGTGCGGTAGTACATGTAGTAGATCTGGGGTGAGACCCAGACAAACACCCAGAACAGGGCGAGTGCACCGGGCACCGTCAGCCACACGGGACGCCCCGCGAGCATGCGGCGCGTTCCGAAAAACCAGATCAGGAACAGCGTTGCCGAGATGCACAGAAGGCCGACCCGCCCCCAAGGGGACAGGTCGAAGAAGGAATCCTCGGCATACATCTCGGCGGTCCGCGTGCCCGCTCGGCTCAAGCCTATTTCAGCGGCGCAACGCCGAGGATGACCGAGAACTTCTCGCAATAGACATAGACCTCCGAGAACGTGTCGGTGTCGATCCCGGCCGGGACGTCGAACGTGGCCGCGCCCTTCTTGTGGAACTTGGCGTCGGTCGGGTTGATCTTCAGCGCGTCATGGATCTTCGAGCCCTTGGCATAGGTCTCGTTATTGCCGAAGCCGATCTTGATGTCGGGCGGATTTTTCGACTGGTCGAACAGGAAGTCATCGCCGAGGACGACCTTGGTCTGACCATCGGTTTTCACGACCGAGATCGTGCCGGAGGCATTGTAGCCCTTGCGTCCCGACAGGGTTCCTTTGCGGGTCGCAGAACCGGCGAATGCAGGCAGGGTGCCGAGGGCCGCGACAGTTGGAACGGCGAGCGCCAGCGCGGCGAATTGACGACGGGACAGGGTCATCGGAAGTCCTCCGTTTGTTTCGGGGTGGCGCGGGCGTGCCGCCTCGCGTCCGGGACTTCACATCATGTCTCCGCGCGCCGGCTCAAGTCACAATACCGTACCGTTTCAGGGATCTCACGGGCATGTGCGCACCTTTGATCACGGCGCCGCACGTTCAGGCGATCTGAAACTGAGCGTCTACTGCCACGGACCCGGTGACGGCAACACGGCCCTGATCCATCAGACCGATCAGGCTGGCCAGCACATTGCGCTCGGCGGCTGGCAGGAGTTTCGGATCTACATCGGTATAGATCGCGCGGGTCAGGCTTGTGGCGGTGGCTGCACCATCTTCCAAAGCGCCGAGGATCTGGGCAAAACGCGCCTCCCGGTGGGATTTCTGATGCGCGACCATGCCGAGCGGATCGTCGACCGGATGACCATGGCCTGGCAGGTAGAGACGGTCGCCTGATCGCAATGCCAACCGGTCGAGCGAAGCCATGAAGGCCGCCATATCGCCCTCGGGCGGGGAGACGAGCGTGGTCGCGAAGCCCATCACCATATCCCCGGTGAAGACCACACCGTCCGTCCCTGGTGTCTCGAGTGCGAACGACAGGTGGTTCGACAGGTGCCCCGGTGTGTGGATCGCGGTAACAGCCCACGCCGCGCCTTCGACCCGGTCACCGTCGTCCAGCCGATGGTCGGGCGAAAATGCTGGATCACCGCCCTCGCCGCCGCCGATCTCGGCCCCGGTCTCGACCAGAGCCTGCATGGTTGGCGACATGCCCGCCCCGTGCGGCCCGAAGGCATAGACCGGCGCACCGGTCTGCGCTGCCAGCACCCGGGCACCGGGCGAATGATCGCGATGGCTGTGGGTCACCAGGATATGGCTGATCCGTTCCCGAGGCCGCAGGGCGCTCATCAGCGCGGCCATGTGTTCCGGCTCGTCAGGGCCGGGGTCGATGACGGCAACATCGCCCTGACCTATGAGGTAGCTCTGCGTCCCGGTAAACGTATAGGGCGAGGGGTTGCGGCAGGTCACGCGGCGCACACCCGGTGCAACCGTTTCGGCAGCAGCGTAGGTGACCGCGGGGTCGAGATTGAAGGGAGCGCTCATGATCAGCCTTCGGGTTGTGATGGTGCGCGGTCTTGCGCCGCCGCGCGCCCGTGCCTAAGCCTCAATCCATGCAGATGCTCGGCCTCCTTCTCAAGCGCTATATGCCGAAAAGCCTGTTCGGTCGGGCGCTTCTGATCCTTGTGCTGCCGATCATCTTTCTGCAGGCCGTGGTCGCGCTGGTGTTTATCCAGCGCCACTATGACGGGGTGACGGCGCAGATGGCCGGTTCGGTCGCGCGGGAGTTGAACTACGCAATCGAGCGGATCGAGGCGGCGGGTTCGGATGAGGACCTCCAGGCCATGCTGGCGCAGATCGCCCAGCCGCTGGGTCTGACCATGGCGGTGGATGAAGGTGAGCGCGTCGAGTTCGAAGCCCTGCGCGCGTTCTATGACGTGACCGGCGGTGTGATCGAGGAGACGTTGAAAAGCCAGGTCAAGCGTCCTCTGGCGGTCGATCTCGTGACCCGGGACAAGTTTGTCGATGCGCGTGTGGCGACATCCAAAGGTGTGCTCAGGGTTCTGATCCCGCGCCGGCGCATGAATGCGGCGAACCCGCATCTGCTGCTGGTGTGGATGAGCGTCTCGGCGGTCCTGCTGACCGGGATTGCCATTGCCTTCCTGCGCAACCAGGTGCGCCCCATCCGGGACCTTGCCCTGTCGGCACAGGCCTTCGGACGGGGGCGGTCCGAACCTTTTCGCCCCTCGGGTGCCGAGGAGGTCCGCCGGGCCGGTGCGGCCTTTCTGGACATGCGCAACCGGATCGAGCGCCATGTCGAGCAGCGCACGCGCATGCTCTCGGGCGTCAGCCATGATCTCAAGACGCCGCTGACCCGGATGAAGCTGGCGCTGGCCATGGCCGACGAGACGCCGGAACAGGCGGAGTTGAGCCGCGATGTCGACGAAATGGAGCATATGCTTGCGGCGTTCCTGGCCTTTGCCCGGGGTGAGGAAGGCGAGGCCTCGGCTCCCGTCTCGCCGGTGGATCTGGCCGAGGATGTCGCGGCGGATGCGCGGCGCAACGGCACCGAGATTTCGGTCTTCGCGCAGGTCGACACGCCAGACCGGCCAGAGATCACGATCCGCCGCCGGGCGATGAAACGGGCGCTGGCCAATCTTGTCGAGAATGCTCGCCTCTACGGCGGCAAGGTTGCGCTTTCCGTGCGACTTGGTTTGCGCGTGGTCGAATTCATGGTCGAGGATGACGGGCCGGGCATCCCCGAGGACAAACGCGAGACGGTGCAACGCCCGTTCACGCGGCTGGATGAATCGCGCAATCAGAACACTGCGTCGGGAACCGGGCTCGGCCTGTCGATTGCGCTGGACATTGCGCGCAGCCATGGCGGTTCGCTGAAACTGGACGAGAGCCCGCGCATGGGTGGGCTGCGCGCGACTATTCTGCTACCGCGCTAGACTGTTCTGGGCAGGCGCAGGACAAGGGCGGTTGAGGCGAAGCTGAGCAGCACCGCGATGCCGATGGCAGACGCGTAGCCGCCCGTCTGATCGAAGAGCAGCCCTGCCAGCCATGGCGCGGCGAGCCCCGCCGCTCCCCAAGCGATAAAAACCCGGCCATAGATCGCAGCGCTGTCTTCGATGCCGAAGACTTTTGCAATAGCGGCGGGGTAGACCGCGATGATCGCGCCGTAGGCCCCGCCGATCATTGCGAGTGCGGCGAGGGTGACGGATGCGGTTGGCATGGCGAGAAGCAGGCAGAGGGCGAGGGCTGAAGCCAGCGGCAGGACCAGCAGTGGCCAACGCCATCCCGCCCGATCTGTCAGAATGCCACCGGTCAGGCTTCCGACCATGTTTGCAAGGGCCATCAGGGTTGGCGCGAGCCAGAGCGCAATGCCGGGATCGGCACTACGGGCAATCTCGGCGGCGTGGCCGATGACCATCAGGCCAGCGGCAACGCCTGCACCGTAAGCAAGCCTCAGCACCGCAACGCCTTGTTTGGGTCCGCGTTGCGGCGTCTCGGACATCGGCATGGGCAGATCGATGCGGCACCCCGACAGGATCAGCACTGCACCGATCCCGGCCACGGCCAGGACCGCCGCGAGACCAAGTATTGCCGCGGTGATGCCGCCATAGGTCAACGCCGAGAGAAACGCGCCGGGCGCCAGCGCTGCTCCGATGGCATAGCAGGCCGTGACAATCCCCATGACCAGCCCCTCGCGCCCCGGCGCGGCCGCGGCGGACACCTGCAGGCCGAACCCGTAACCGATGCCGTTGGCGGCGCCAAAGACGACGCCGTATCCCAGCCAAACACCCCAGACTGCCGGAGCGAATGCCGTCAGAATTGCTCCGAACGCGGCTGTCAGTGCTGCACCGAGTATGATCGCGGGCGCTGTCATCCGGTGAAAGACGCGTGGGCCAAACAATACGGCCGCGGTCAGGCAGAACAGAGCCACCGAGTAGGTCAAACTGACGGCGGATCGACTGGCACCGAACAGTTCCTCGAGCGGTGTGAGCAGAACCGAGAATGCGTGCACCGTGCCGAGCGCGATGCACAGCAAGCCGGAGGCAGCGGTCACGCGGAGGGCGGTTGATTGCGTTGCCTGCACGTCGTCCGCCTCCTCGGTCGAGATCTGTGGGCTCCTTGGGCTTCGCGGCCCTTGGGAGCCGCCTCTCCTGGGTCGGCCGGCCCCGTTCGGATCAGTGCATCCTTCCACCGTTCGGGACGGCTTGGTCCGGGCGGATCAGCACCACGTTGCCGTCGGGATCCATGACGCCGAGGGTCAGGACCTCGGACATGAAGGGGCCGATCTGGCGTGGCGGGAAGTTCACCACGGCCATAACCTGTGTGCCGATCAAGGCTTCAGGCGCGTAGTGCTCGGTGATCTGGGCGGACGTCTTCTTGACGCCGATCTCATCGCCGAAATCGATCCAGAGCTTGATGGCGGGCTTGCGGGCTTCGGGGAAGGGCTGGGCGTCGGTCACGGTTCCGACCCTGATGTCCACCGTCAGAAAGTCGTCATAGGATATCTGTTCGGTCATGCTCTGGCCCCTCCCGTTGATGTGCCGGGCCGAAATAGGCCAAGCGATGAAGGGGCGCAAACGGAAACGCCGCCTGAACCGGTGGGTCCAAGCGGCGTCGCGAGGCGGGGGAGGACCGCCAGATGTGCAGACCGGGCGCGCGGCCCGGTAAGTCTTAAGCGGCGAGCTTGTCGGTTGCCGCTTTGATCTCGGCCATCACCTCTTCGGTGCGGGCTTTGATGATTTCGAACGCGTCGGTGTTCGCGGTCGCCGCCATCTCGGTCAGTTCCTTGACGTCGGCAAGCGCTTTTTCAAACGCGGCCTTCATCGTCTCGGCGTTCTTCTGAGCGGCGTCGGCCGTCATCGGCTGGCCCTGCAGGTCCTGCATGCGTTCCTTGGTCTCGGCCATCGAGGCTTCGAACAGTTCGCTCATGCGCTTGTAGAGCGTCTGGTAGCCGGTTGCCGCCACTTTGTTGGCCTCGATCAGAGCAGCCATGTTTTTCTTCTGCGCGTCCTGCATCGCGGTGAAGTCGAACGCGGTGAAGGGCTTGTCGAACATACCATCGAACGGGACTTTTAACATGTCCTGCATTTTTTCCATATCGAAGGCGAAGGGGAACTTGTCGGTCATTGGTCTGGTCTCCTGCTAACGGGCACATGCCCAATGGTGTCTGACACAGAGATTGTGCAGTGCAACAAATTTGTCAAGTAGTGCTTTGTGCATTGCAGCAAAAAACCGCCACGCAGGGCGCAGCGGTTTGATTTTGTGGGATGAATTTTCGTTGTGCGGAAGCGTTACGCGGTCCCGTAGGCATCCTCGATCGCGACGGTCAAAGCTTCTTCCGGTGTTTGGTTCGACCAGCCGATCAGTTGGAAGGCCGGATAGAACCGCTCGGACAGGCCCACGGCGGACAGGATCATCGCCTCGATCTGCTCGGGCGTCGCGGTCGCACCGCCGCTCAGCGTCAGTCCGTAGCGGAAGGCCATCAGTTTGTGCTCGGGCCAAAGCGTGAAGCTTCCGCACCATACTCTGTCGTTCACGAGGTTCACAAGGCGGTAGAACTCGTCGATCTGCTCCTCGGGCGGGGTCAGTTCGAACGTGCAAACAAGCCGGAGCATGTCGTCATAGCCCGACCAGGCAAGGTTGATCGAGTAGGTCCGCCAGGACGCCTCAACCACCATCGCGATCTGGTCCTCGCCGCTGCGGTCAAACTCCCACTCGCATTGCTGGGCGAGCGTCTCGACCATGTCGATCGGATGCACGTCGATGGATTGGAAATCTTGTTCGATAACTGTCATATGCCTCACTGCCCCATTATTTGGTGCCCTGTGAGGTAGGCCCACAGGATACACCCTGGGTTGCCATAGGTCGTGGATCGCTGCTCTCGATCCGCAAAATATGGTGGCAGTGGAATCGGGTGCCGTAAAGGGAAAAACACCGGGTCGCAAAAGATTCACAGGTTTATCCACAGCGCCAGGTCCTTAAATGTCACGGCTTGGTGCAAGCGCCCGTATGCGAGGCTGTGGATAACTTGACATAGAAGGGGGTAGCTTGCGCCACACCTTGCCCAGCGGGCTGAACAGATGTAGCGGCAGGTTTACTTGCCAAAACGATGGAGGGTGTGATGGCCAAGCGCATCAAACCTGAAGATCAACCGTCCTTTCGAGGTGATCTCTAAACGCCGCCGCTCGTTCCCGTCGGAGACGCGGGTGAAAACCGGCGACCGCACGGTGCATGGGCGATGTAGATCTGTCGGAGAAGCTCGGCAGGAACGATCTTTGCCCGTGCGGATCAGGCAGACGCTACAAGCGCTGTTGTCTCAAGAGCGGGGCCTATGACGGCAGCCGCCGGGACCACTACTTTCAGAGAACGCCGTTAGGGCGGCGCTGCCAACAGGCGATGCGGAATTACTCCGCTCCGCCTACTTTTGCCTCAAGCTCCGCGATCCGGGCGCTGAGCTCGTCATTCTCCTCACGCGCCTTGATCGCCATCTCGCGCACGGCGTCGAATTCTTCACGGGTCACCAGATTGCCCTCGGCCAGGAAGCGTTCGACCCAGCTGCGGAACGCTGTCTCGGCTTCGTCGCGGGCGCCCTGCGCCACGCCGGCCGCGTTGGTCATCAGTTTGCTGAGGTCGTCAAAGAAGGGGCTACGGGTCTGCATGGGCCTCGGTCCGTGTGGTCTGACTGATTATCTGCTCGCTCTCATATATGGGCATGCCGCGCGATTCCGCAACGTTACAACCCTTGCTTGTGCCCGGGCCGAATCGGTGTACGGTAGGTGCGACGGACCGTCGCGGCGCCATCAGAGCGCCCGTCCCCGTGGCCTGCGGGGACGCACAGCCAGGGAGGAAGCTCATGTCCAAATGCATTGCAATTCTGGGACCGAACGGGGTCGGCAAATCTGTGCTGACCGAGAGGCTCTGTGGGCTTGAGGGCGGGCGCATCTCGGCGCCCGAGCCGCACGAGATGCGCATGGCTGGTATGACATTCCTGGACGAACCTTGGACGGTGCTGGATTGCCCGGGATCGCTCGAGTTTCTGCAGCAGTCGATGGACGCGCTGCTGGTTGCTGACATCGCTGTCATCTGTGTGGCGCCCGACCCGGATCAGGCGGTGCTGAGCGCACCGTTCATTCGCCTGGCCGAGCAGGCCGGTGTGCCCCATGTGCTCTTCATCAACCGCATTGACGAGACGCAGTCGCGTGCCCGCGATATCGTGGCAGGCCTGCAAAGCTATTCCCGCGGTCCGGTGGTGCTCCGCCAGATCCCGATGCGTTCCGATGGCGAGATCATCGGCTCGGTCGATCTGGTGTCCGAGCGCGCCTGGAAGTACCGCGAAGGGGAGCCTTCGGAACTGATCGAGATCCCGGAAGACCTGATGGATCGCGAGGTCGAGGCGCGGGATGCCTTCCTCGAGAACCTGTCCGAGTATGACGACTGGTTGCTGGAGGAGTTGATTGAGGACCGTGCGCCCGCCAACACCACAGTCTATGGCATCTGCACCCGCGTGCTGGGGGAAAACCGGGTGGTGCCCGCCTTCATCGGTTCGGCGCTGCATGGGAACGGCATCTTCCGTCTGATGAAGGCGCTCAGGCACGAGGCGCCCGATGTGGCGGCCCTGTCGGAGCGGAGTGCGAATGCCGCGTCGGCGGCGAGCTTCCTCAGCCGAAATCGCAAGCATGTGGGCAAGACCGTCTATATGCGTGCGCTCCAGCCCGTCGCGACGGGGGCGGAACTGGGCGGGGCGCAGCTCGGCCCGATTTCGGTCCTGTCAGGGGACGCGTTTGGCACCGCGCAGGCGGTCGAGCCTGGACAGATCTTCTCGGCCATCAAGTCGGATCATCTGGCCGCCGGACGCTTGTACGGAGCCGAGGAGATCCCGGCACCCGCCTGGTACCAGCCGCTGACGCCGCTCCTGCGCCACGCGATCATGCCAGTGCACGAGAAGGACGATGCCAAGCTGTCCGAGGCGATCGGCAAGATCGTCGGCGAGGATCCCTCGCTCTCTGCCAGCCACGATATCGAAACCGGGGCGCATGTTTTGTCTGGGCAGGGTGCGCTGCATCTGCGTCGGGCACGGGAGGTGCTGGTCGATGTCTTCGGTGTCGAGACGGCGGAGCGCGCCCTGACCCCGCCGCTGCGCGAGACCATCACGAAGGCGACCGAAGTGCACTACCGGCACAAGAAACAGTCGGGCGGGGCCGGGCAGTTCGCCGATGTGAAGATGAAGGTCGGCCCGGTCGCGCGCGGCGAGGGCTTCGCGTTCGATCAGGTGATCCACGGCGGCTCGGTGCCGAAGAACTACATCCCCGCGGTCGAGGCCGGCGCGCGAAAGGCGACGGATCGCGGGCCTTTGGGGTTCCCGGTGGTCGATATCGCCGTGACCCTGCAGGATGGGCAGTACCACGCGGTCGACAGTTCGGACATGGCGTTCAAGATCGCCGGGCGCGGGGCCGTGCGTCAGGCTTTGGAGGAAGCGGGCCCTGTGTTGCTCGAGCCGATCTACGAGGTCGTCTTTACCGTGCCGTCGGTGTTCACCGGCGCGCTCAACCCGATGGTCTCGTCCCGGCGCGGGCAGGTGCTTGGCTTTGACAGGCTGGCCGAGGCCGAGGGGTGGGACGCCTTCCGCGCCCTGATGCCCGGAACAGCGCTTGAAGACCTGATCGCCGATCTCAGGTCGATCACGCAAGGGGTGGGCCGCTACGAAGCGACGTTCCACCACTATCAGGAGCTCTATGGCCGCGATGCCGAAACGATGATTGAGACACGGGCCAAAGCGCTGGAGCTCGCCTGATTTATTGAAACGGCGGTGCGTCACGGACGCACCCTACGGGATGTCGCACGACGCCTTGTAGGGTGCGTCCGTGACGCACCGCCGCTGCAAGTCGTCAGAGCGTATCGAGCACCGTTTTCGCGCTGTCGAGATAGGCGGCCTTCTTGTCGTCGCCCATCCGGTCCCATGTCCGATAGACCTGTGCCAGCCGAGGGTTACCGCGCAGTTTGTCCTCATTCCGCAGGAGGAAATCCCAGTAGAGCGGGTTGAACGGACATGCGCCCTCGCCGGTTTTTGTCTTCACATCGTACCGGCACGCGGCGCAGTGGTCGGACATTTTGTTGATGTAGTTCCCGCTGGCGGCATATGGCTTGGATCCGAGTAGGCCGCTGTCGGCGAACTGGCTCATTCCGATCACGTTCGGCGCCTCGACCCATTCATAGGCGTCGGCATAGACGGCTAGATACCACTCGTGCACCTCATGAGGGTCCACACCGGCCAGCATGGCGAAGTTGCCTGTCACCATAAGCCGCTGGATGTGGTGGGCATAGGCCTCATCCCGTGTCTGGCCAATCGCCGCGGCCATACAGGCCATGTCGGTCTCGCCTGTCCAGTAGAACGCGGGCAGGGGCCGGTCGGCACCGAAGAAGTTCTCGTCCGTGTAACCCGGCATTTTCAGCCAGTAGATCCCGCGGACATATTCGCGCCAGCCGATGATCTGGCGGATGTAACCTTCGGCCGCGTTCAGCGGCGCGTGGCCCGCGTGATAAGCAGCCTCGACCCGGCGGCAGACCTCGAGAGGGTTGAGCAGTCCGGCATTGATATACTGTGCCAGAACCGAGTGGTAGAGGAACCTCTCACCGTCCAGCATTGCATCCTGGTAGTCACCGAAGCTGGGCAGAGCGGTCTCGATGAAATGCTCGAGCGCGGCCTGTGCCCCGTCTCGTGTCACGGCAAACCAGAACGGGCGCAGCGTGCCGAAATTGTCGGCAAAGCGTGTCTCGACGAGGTCCAGAACGTCCTCGGTGATTGTGTCGGGCTTGGTCTGCACCGGGCGCGGCATGAAGAGATCCTGGCCCGCGGGTTTGCGGTTCTCGGCGTCGTAGTTCCACTTGCCGCCTTCGGGCTGGTCGCCATCCATAAGGAGGCCGGTTTTGCGACGCATCTCGCGGTAGAAATACTCCATCCGCAACTGCTTGCGGCCGCTGGCCCAATCCTGGAATTCGGCATGGCTGCACAGGAAGCGGTCATCTGGCAGCATCTCGAGGAACGCGCCGGTGCTCTGCGCCCAATCGGTGAACGCGGTCTTGACCCTGTATTCGGCAGGTTCGGTCAAAAGAACGCTGTGTGCATCGAGCTCACCCAGTGCGCGGGCGACCTCTCCGATCAGCGCGCCCGTATTCTCCGGGTCGTCAAGGCGAACATAGCGCACCTGCCAGCCCTGATCTCCTAGCTCAGCCGCGAAATGGCGCATGGCCGAGAAGAGGAAGGCGATCTTCTTTTTGTGGTGAGGGACGTAGCCCGCCTCCTCGGCCACCTCAGCCATCAGGACAGTGTCCCGCTCCCGATCTGCGGCGTTCAGCGACGTGAGGCCGGAAGACAGTTGATCGCCCAACACGAGGACAATGCGTGCCGGCGGATTCTGTTCGATTTGGTCGCTCATGGCGCGAGAGCTAGGCCAGCCTGGCGGCGTGGCGAGAGAATTCTTGCAGCAAGGGTGCGTCACGGACGCACCCTACGGGGCGCCCGTCCTTTTGCGCCGGGGATGCAGGTTGATCAGAAACAGGCTGCTGATGGCGAGCGCTGCGCCAACACCGACGGTTGGGCTGAACTGCTCATCCATGAAGAGGATACCGAGCAGCACTGCCATCCCTGAACGCAGATAAGCCTGGCGCGCAGTGCTGAGCGGACCGAGGGTGCGGACCAGCCTGAAGAAGATCACGAGTGCCAGAGCCATAGAAAAGGTCGCTTGAGGCGAGAGCCGTGACCGATGGTTGCGGGTTGAGAGGGCTCTTGCAGAGGAGCGCCGCCGACAGGAGAACACTGCTCGCGGCGCGCATTGTGGCGGTGGCTGTGGTGACCAGCGCATAGCCAGAGAACCTGCGCCCGTACAGTGCTAAGAGCGCTTACAGGGCGACCCCGAGCAAGATGGCGGCCACAAACAGCAGCGCGGTCGCGTTCAGAACCCCGGCCAGCCCGCTGTCGACAATTTGCTGGCCGCACGCGAGCAGCGTCCATGTGCCAAAACTGTTGAAGAAGGCCTGCAGGTAGATCTTCAGCCACATCGCGCCGCGCGGAAAACCGTAGCCCGTGCCAGACGATAGCGGTCAAGACGAGCGCGGCGGGCGACACGCAGGCCGCGATGAGGGTGAGGGGCGGCATCTCCTCGACCGCGGCGCCGATGAACAGGTAGGAGAATCCCCAGAGCATCGCGAGAACGCCGAGCAGGGTTTAGTTGGTCCAGGGCACAGCCGGTCGATGAGGTGGAGCCTTTGACATCTCGCATCTTCACCAAGGGCTGACCTGTGGACAAACCCGAACGCTTCGGGGCGGGTCACACCGTGCCGGTCTGTGCCGGTCCTTGACAGCGGGCCTGCGTCCGAGCACATCGGGGCGAGAGCCGGAGCAGGAGCGTACATGCTGCCATCAGTCATTCCGTTTCCGGATATCGATCCGGCGCTCTTCACCATCACGCTGGGCGGATTCGAGTTTGCACTGCGCTGGTATGCGCTGGCTTACATCGTCGGTCTGGTGCTGGGCTGGCGCATGATCGTCTGGCTGGTGCGGCGCGACCACCTCTGGCCTGGAAACATGCGCCCGATGACGCCGGAGCAGCCGGAGGAAATGCTGACCTGGATGACGCTCGGCGTCGTGCTTGGCGGACGCACGGGATATGTTCTGTTCTATGATTTCTGGACGTTCATGGGGAACCCGATCGAGATCTTCATGGTCTGGAAGGGCGGCATGTCGTTCCATGGCGGCTTTCTTGGCGTGATCATCGCAACGATCCTTTACACCCGGGCGAAAAAGATCCCTTTGCTGCAGGCGGGTGATGCGATCGCACTGGCGGCACCGACGGGGTTGCTGTTCGGGCGGCTCGCGAACTTCATCAATGCCGAGCTTTACGGACGCCCCACGGATGTCTGGTGGGCCATGCAGTTCCCGCTGCCGAACCCTGTGACCGGAGACCGCGATTGGTCCCGTCTGACCGAGCCGCGCCATCCCAGCCAGCTCTACGAGGCCGCGCTTGAGGGTGTGCTTCTCTTCCTTGTAATGTGGGGATTGGTGTTGTTCGCCGGATGGCTGAAGCGCCCGGGAGGGCTGATCGGGGTGTTCTTTATCGGCTATGGCTCGGCCCGGTTCTTTGTCGAGTATTTCCGGCAATGGGATCCGCAATTGTCCGAGATGGTGGCGACCTATGGCGTCACCATGGGGCAGGTGTTGTCACTGCCCATGATCTTCATCGGGATTGCGTTCGTCGTCGTGTCGCGCCGACGTCCAGTGCCCGCCTGATGGCCCTTGCCGACCTGATCCGGCGGGAGATCGCTCAGACCGGCCCGATGAGCGTTGCCCGGTTCATGGAGCTCTGCCTCGCCCACCCCGAGTACGGCTACTACCGCACCCGCGATCCGCTCGGTGCCGAGGGCGACTTCATCACAGCGCCGGAGATCAGCCAGATGTTCGGTGAGATGATCGGCGTCTGGCTGGTGCAGGTCTGGCGCGACATGGGCGAGCCGCCGGTCAAGCTGATCGAGCTTGGCCCGGGGCGCGGCACGCTGATGGCCGATGCCTTGCGCGTGATGGACCGCGCGGGCATGGCGGAGGTGGCCCAGATCTGGTTCATCGAAACCTCGCCTGCGCTCAGGACAGCTCAGGCCAAGCGGGTGCCGCAGGCGCGCTGGGCGGACCGGATTGATGATGTGCCGAAAGGACCGTCGATTGTTCTGGCGAACGAGTTCTTCGATGCGCTGCCGGTGCGCCAGTTCCTCTGTGCGGCCGATGGCTGGCGCGAGCGGGTTGTGGGGCTGGACATCGGCGCCGAGAGCCCCCAGATCAGCGCATCGCCATCCAGC
>JBCBOR010000085.1:0-19118 GCA_039821125.1 Pseudomonadota bacterium | reverse complement strand
CTAATTTATGAAGTTGCGACGACTCTTTCGTTCGACTCCCTCGGGACTGGGATGGCGTTCATGCTAATCGCATTTGCCACAGCGTCATTGTTCTCGATTGTCTGTATCCCTTTTGCATTACTGATATGTGTGCCCGTGTTTAGGGTCTTCTACTGCTGCCTGGAGTCCATGGTTCTTTCTGACAGGAGATTGGCCGGTTTCTCGGCCGCGCTCACGGCGCCCGTCGGTGGGTTTGCGGGTGCAGTTGCCGAAGCATATTGGCAAGAACGCAGCACAATCGACTGGTTTGGCGATGAATTCATATATTGCTCGCTCGTCGGTTTGTTGGCTGGCGTACCGATCGCGATCCTGCTTGTTCGCCCGAAATGAACAGTTCACCAAGCGTAGTAAACTCGAGAGGGCTCAACCTCACGTTTCAGACCAATGATGGCCCGGTGCATGCGTTGTCGGATGCCAATCTCGATGTAAACAAGGGCGACTTTGTCAGCTTCATTAGCCCGTCGGGCTGTGAAAGACGACATTCCTGCGGGTGATCGCGGATCTGGGGCAACCGACGGGCGGCTCGACCACCGTCAATGGGATGACGCCGGAGGAGGCCCGGCTCAGCCGCGCCTATGGCTATGTCTTCCAGGCCGCCGGGCTCTACCCCTGGCGGACCATCGAGAAGAATGCGCCTGCCGCTCGCGATCATGGGCTGCCCGGAGTCGAAGCAGCGGGTCTCGATCGCGCGGGCGCTGGCGTTTGATGCGGATCTGCTGCTGATGGATGAGCCGTTCGGCGCGCAGGACGAGATCGTGCGGGATCATCTGAAAGAACAACTCCGCGATCTCTGGGCGCGGACCAAGAAGACGATCTGCTTTGTCACCCACTCGATCCCGGAAGCGGTTTCTCTCTCGACCTGCATCGTCGTGATATCGCGCGGCCCCGGTCGGATCATCAATGTGATCAATAGCCCACTCTCCGATGCGCGTCCGCGTGAGATCCGTGATACACCTGAGTTTCTGGAAGTCGCCGCCCGCGTGCGGGAGGGCCTGCGTGCAGGACATTCGTATGATGATTAGACTGAGACCGATCACCGCCCCGTTCACCCGGTTTTTGTCGCAGGCCAAAGGCGTGCTGGGTCTCTGGCTCCGGGTTGTTGGCGGGGTCGCGGTTTTCAGCCTGATCTTCGGCCCTTATGCGCCGCTCGGTTTCATCGCCATCGTCTTTACCCTTGCACTGCCAATCCTTCTGCTGGCGCTGTGGGGCAAGTCGCTGGATCAGGAGCTGGGCTGGACCGACATCGACGAGGGTCCATGGTAAGGGAGGCGCTGTGAAACCGGTTCTTCCTGTCGCGACCGTTTGCCTTGTGCTGATCACGTGTTGGTATGTCGGGGCCGTGTTGCTGAACGCCCGATGGGAGCGGGTCAGGCCGAGTGAACCGGGGTTGAGATCGGCTGGGCCGAGATTATTCCGGCGACGATCTCGGCCAATCTGTCGTTCTTCCCCGCGGTCGTTGGCATGGTGAAGGGGCTGCGCGCCTCAGAGCCGATGCAACGCGATCCGATGCGCACCTATGCGGCGTCGTATGGACAGACGCTGCTCAAGCTGCGCCTGCCTGCAGCGGCGCGCTTCATCTTCAACGGGCTCAAGATCTGAACGACACTGGCGTTGATCGGCGCCATCGTTGGTATGGGATTCCGAATCTCTACCGAGGTCGGGCGACTCGCCTTGGACATGGTCTGGGCAGAGATTTCGGTGGCCGCACTCGCGGGTTCCGCGTTCTACGGTATGGTCGCTCTGCTCGAGCGTGCGACAACCCTCTGGCATCCGTCGCAACGCGCCTGATATTGCGTTTCGTCGCCCAGATTGCCCCCTTTTCACCACATTCCTCTTTAGACTTGTCACAAGAGCGAGAGCTGCTCGCGGTGTGATTATGACGACCTATGAGTGCCAGAATGTTGATTATGAAGACCTTTCTCGTTGATGAAGCCGGCGGAATTACAGTCGATTACGTGTCCTTGATCGCTGGCATTCTTCTCCTCGCGATCCCGTTGATCTATTCGATCTTCTCGAACGGGGTCTCGCCGCTAAGTCTGCTGATCCAGGATGAGCTGTCCCAGTTCGATCCCGAGATTGACGTGGGCACCGCCCCGCAGCTTAACCCGTAATCGCGACCACCCATCGCGCGCTTTCATGCGGGCAACGCTCGTCGGCCGATCTGACAGAGACTTGCCGCGCTGCAAGAAACTCCTCGGCTCCGCGTAGGGTTGGGGCGTGACGTTGTTTTAGGCAGCGTCACGCTGAAACGTGCATGACCTGCGCGCACCGCTTACAAACTGACCGCGGGCTCGAACGGAGCGCTGGACCCACGCGATCACCGGCAAAGCCTTGTGACGCCAGCGATCGGCGAGCTCGATCCGGGCGCACCGGTGAACGCCTCCGCGACCGTCTTCAAATTCCATAAACCTGTGACTGCTAGGACTGCTCAAAATTCAGGCAGATAACATGCACAGACTTCGTAGCGACATGCGTGATCGGGCGGCGTACTCGATCACAGGGGTGACCCCGGCACGACGGCCGTGCTCTTGCTTTGGGGTCGATTGTCTGACGCGCTCTGGGTGTTTGGAATGATAAAGCGCCGAAGCGATCGGAGTGCCAAGGTCTTGCTGGTCGATGACGAGCCAGACGCGCTCGAAGACTTGCGAATGACGCTCGATCTCGAGGATATCGATGCGGTGGGTGTAACCAGCATCGAAGAAGCCTACGCCTTGCTCATGACGGATCCGCAGATCTCGGTGGTTGTTACGGATGTGCAACTGGTGGAGACTTGCGGAGCGGTGACCGATGGGCTGGATTTCGCAATGCTGGCCGGCAGGCGTTTTCGGGACCGCGCGCTGTCCTTCATCGTGCTCAGCAACAATCCGGATGCAGAGACAGCGCCTTCGGATTGCGGGTCTGTCGATCTTCTGACCAAGCCGTTGGTGATCGATACTCTGATCTCCGCAATACACGCTGCCATGGGGACGGAGCACCGCCGGACAGATGCCGTCTACGCGCTGCCGCGATAACCTGTCGATCGCTTGCGGAGCGTCCCTGCTCCTTCGATCACAGACCTTGGTTGTTGCAACCACCACAGCGTTTGGATGCCGTTCAGGTCAACTTTGCTTGGCACTCCTGCGCCACAGACTGTAATGAGGCGGCAGGCTGCATCTTGAAAATCCGCCGATGATCCATGTATCTGAGCGGCAATCTTGGATATGGCGGCTCCGCTTTCGCCGCTTCGTCACCGCGTACCGTCCCGAACCTGGAGGGCCCTTATGGCCATCACCCTGCACCAAAACGATCTTCCGGATGATCTCGATCTCGGCGCGAGCGTGGCGATCGATTGCGAGACGATGGGGCTGAACCCGCATCGCGACCGCTTGTGTCTGGTGCAGATGTCCTCGGGCGATGGGACGGCGCATCTCGTGCAGATCGCGAAAGGCCAGAAAAAGGCGCCGAACCTTGTGAAGATGTTGCGCAGCCGCAAGGTCGAGAAACTGTTCCACTTCGGCCGGTTCGACATCGCCGTTCTGGCCCATACGTTCGGGGTTGTGACGCGGCCTGTCTACTGCACGAAGATCGCATCGAAACTGGTTCGCACGTTCACGGATCGGCATGGTCTTCGCAATCTCTGCCACGACCTGATCTCGGTCGATATCTCCAAGCACCAGCAATCCAGCGACTGGGGCGCAGAAGACTTGACCGATGCACAGCTGGAATATGCGGCCTCGGACGTTCTTTATCTGCACCGCATCCGTGAGGTGCTGGATACCCGCCTGGCGCGGGAGGGGCGGACGACGACGGCCGAGGCGTGCTTCCAGTTTTTGCCTGACCGTGCAATGCTGGACCTGCAGGGGTGGCCCGAGGAGGATATCTTTGCCCACTAACCCGATAGCGGCGGAACAGACCGCGTCTGACGCCACGTTGCAAAGCGGGCGGGCGGTCATCCGGACCGAGGCAGAGGCGTTGGCATTGCTGGCCGATAGCCTTGATGACGGGTTTGCTGCTGCGGTCGAAGCTATTCTCTCGGCGCGCGGGCGCGTGATCTGTTCTGGCATGGGCAAGTCGGGTCACATTGCGTGCAAGATCGCCGCAACCATGGCCTCGACCGGCACGCCGGCGCAGTTTGTCCACCCGGCCGAGGCCAGCCATGGCGATCTCGGGATGGTGACCGAGCAGGATGTCGCGCTTGTTCTTTCGAATTCGGGCGAGACGCGTGAACTGGCGGATATCATCGCGCACTGCAAACGGTTTCGCATTCCGCTGATCGGCGTGGCGAGCCGCGCGGAGTCGACTCTTCTGCGGGCCGCTGATATCGCGCTGCTGCTTCCTGCGGCGCCTGAAGCGTGCTCGGTCGGCATGGCGCCCACAACCTCAACCACGATGACCCTCGCGTTGGGCGATGCGCTGGCGGTAGCCCTGATGGAGCGGCGGTCGTTCACGCCGGACCGGTTCCGGGTCTTTCATCCCGGCGGCAAGCTTGGCGCGCAACTGGTCAGCGTGCGGGAGTTGATGTCGAAGGGCGATGCACTGCCGTTGATCGCGGAGGATGCATCGATGGCCGATGCCATCCTTGCCATGAGCGAGAAGGGCTTCGGTGTGGCCGGGACCGTCGACATGACTGGAAATCTGACCGGGATCATCACGGATGGTGACTTGCGCCGGAACATGGATGGCCTGCTCGACCGACGTGCCGCCGATGTCGCGACCCGCGATCCACAGACCATCGAGCCTGACGCCTTGGCGCAAGGCGCGCTCGCGAAGATGACCGGCAGGATCACGTGTCTGTTTGTTTGCGAGCGTGACAGCCGGGTTCCACTTGGCCTGATCCATGTGCATGACTGTCTGCGCGCCGGTGTTGATCGCGGGTGAGAGATGAGCACGACCGATCAGCCCTTTGACCGGAGCCGGCAGCGCCGCGACGCGAGGGTTCGGATCTACTCTCGCGCAGTCCGCCTGATGAAGATCGCCCTTCCGATCCTGGCGGTCTTGCTGATCGGCATGATCTTCCTGTCCGGGCGTGAGCGCGGCGGCGTTGTCGATCTCAGGACAGCGTCGGATGGAGCCGCGCTCGCTGTTGGGCTTCAGTTGGAGAACCCCCGTTTCACCGGTGTCACGCGGCAGGGCGAGCCTTATGTGCTGACAGCGGTCACGGCGACGCCGGACGGGGCAAAACCCGATCTCGTCGATCTGGATGCGCCGAGCGGGGAGATCACCCTGAAAGATGAGCGACGGTTGAAAGTGACGGCTCTCACAGGTCAGATGTATCGCGAGGACAACCGGCTCGATCTGGAGGGGGATGTCGTCCTTACGACGTCGGATGGGTATCGGGTAGAAACCGACCGGGTCGAGATGGACATCGCCAACAAGTCCGCCGTTGCGCCGGGTGAGGTGCGGGCTGCTGGGCCAATCGGGTCAATACGTTCGAACACGGTTCGTCTGAACGAGGACGAGGAGGGCGCGGCAGGCACAACGATCTGGTTCGAGGGCGATGTCAAACTGCTGCTGCGCCCGAAACAGTAGAATGCAACTTTTCAGCGGTTTGATGCGCCGGAAGTGCTGTGCCCGTCCGTAGAGACATCCGGAGCGGTGTTCGGACTTCACTTGCCGAGCTTGGCCGCGCTGTGACCAACGAGTACTGGTCGCGGCGCGGCCAATAGTTTATATCGTTGCGGAAGCGATCCAGTGTGGAGTTTGGGGTGAGACCACAACTATTTGTGTTGATTTGGGCCTGTGTCGCGTTGCTCGGCGCAACGGCATCAGCCCAGAGCGAGTCCGGCCCCTTCGGCGGCTTCAAGCATGACCGTCAAGCACCGATCGAAATTGAATCCGATTCACTGGAAGTCCGGCAGGCTGAACAGATCGCCATTTTTACCGGAGAGGTTGTGGCGGGTCAGGGAACCCTGAGGCTGACCGCTGACCGCCTCGAGGTCCTTTATGATGAGAGCAACAAATCTGACAGCGAGACTGGTGCGATCAAGAACATGAAGGCGCTCGGATCGGTCTTTTTGTCCAATGGGACGGAGACCGCCCAGGGCGACCGTGGTGAGTACGATGTAGACACGGGTACCGTTCGCATGAGCGGCAATGTGATCCTGACGCAAGGTGGCAATGCCATCAAAGGCGAACAACTCGTGATCAACCTCGACTCCGGTCAAGCTCGGATGGAAGCCTCGTCATCGGGTCGTGTGAAGTCGATCTTCACACCAAGCACGGCGGATAGTGCTGCTGATGATGGATCGACCGCAACATCCGGAAACTAGATCCAGATGGCGGCTGCTGCGAAAAAACCAGACCTTGTCGCGGTCGATGGCGATGGTGGCCTTGTGGTCACGCGTCTCGGGAAGAGCTATCGGCGCCGTCCGGTGGTGCGGGATGTCTCGCTTGAGTTGACGCGGGGCGAAGTCGTAGGCCTGCTCGGCCCGAACGGCGCGGGTAAGACCACGTGTTTCTACATGATCATCGGGCTGATCCAATCGGATTCAGGCACAATCGAGGTCGATGGGCTCGATGTCAGTTCCCTGCCCATGTACCGCCGCGCTCGCTTGGGTCTGGGGTATCTGCCACAGGAAGCGTCGATTTTTCGGGGTCTGACCGTCGAGGACAACATCCGCGCGGTGCTGGAACTGGTCGAGCCGGATCGGTTGGAGCGCGCGAGACGGCTCGATGCTCTGCTGGGTGAGTTTTCGATCACGCACCTTCGCCGGACGCCTGCGTCTGCTCTGTCGGGAGGGGAGCGCCGCCGGGTCGAGATCGCACGCTGTCTCGCGACCGAACCTCATTACGTTCTGCTTGATGAACCTTTCGCCGGGGTCGATCCGATCGCGGTCGGAGACATCCGGGATCTGGTCCGTCATCTGAAGGACCGTGGCATTGGTGTCCTCATTACAGACCATAACGTAAGGGAAACCCTCGAAATCATTGACCGGGCATACATCTTGCATGATGGTTGCATGCTGATGAGTGGCACTCCCGGCGAAGTGGTCGAGGATGTCAATGTGCGCCGGGTTTACCTGGGCGAGGGGTTCCGGATTTAGTAACCCCTTTGCCTGAATGTTGCCCCGGGTGTGAGACGGGGCAGGAATGGCGATTGGGCTTCGGCTAGATCTGCGGCAAAGCCAGCAGCTGGTGATGACACCCCAGCTGCAGCAGGCGATCAAGCTGTTGCAAATGTCCAATCTGGAGCTGACCGACTTCGTCGAGGGGGAGGTCGAAAAGAACCCCCTGCTGAAGCTCGAGGATGGCGACCGTGCGGAGACGGAGAGTCCAGCTCCGCAGACGGCCGGGGAAAGCGACACGGCCGCGGCGGTCGACACGCAGGTCCAGGCAGACAGTGACCCCGCGCAGAGCATCGAGGTGTTCGATACGGGATCCGAGAATTTGCACGACGACAGCGCTGCGGATTCTCCCCCATCTTCGGAACCGGTCGCGCCGATCGGCAGCAATGGCTCGGGCCCCGGAGCCTCGGGATCACGCCCAAGCGGAGATGGAGAGTTTGCGCTTGAGGATCGGCTGGCTGACCGGCTCAGCCTGCGCGAGCACCTGCATGAGCAGCTTGGACAACTGAAGAAGACCTCCCTCGAGGCGATCATCTCGGCGCATCTGGTCGACGAACTCGACGGTCACGGGTACCTTCGGACATCGTTGGAAGAGATCGCCGAGCGGCTGGGCGTGTCCATGCGCGATGTCGAGGATGCGCTGACCGTGGTGCAGGAATGCGATCCGACGGGTGTGGGCGCCCGTGATCTTGGCGAGTGCCTGCGCCTTCAACTTGCCGAGAACGGCCTGCTGACGCCGCAGATGGACGCGCTGACGCGAAATCTAGACCACCTCGCCCGGGGTGAGGTGAAACCACTGGAGAAGGCCTGTGGGATCGCGCGGGACGAGATCGCGGATTTGGCGGCACTGCTGCGCTCGTTGAACCCCCGCCCGTGTTCCGAGTTCGATGTTCAGGACGTGCAGACGCTGATACCTGACATCTTGCTGCGGACGACGAAATGGGGCGGCTGGCATCTAGAGCTGAACCCGGACACGCTGCCACGGGTGATCCTCGATCGAACCTATGCCGTCGAATTCGGCGGCGCCGACTGCGATGAGACCAAGTCCTACCTGGCGGAATGCCGAAACAATGCGACATGGCTGATCAAAAGCCTCGATCAACGGGCACGCACCATCCTGACGGTAGCGACTGAGGTCGTGCGTCAGCAGGAGCGCTTCTTTGCCGAAGGTGTGTCCGGCCTCAAGCCCCTGACCCTGAAAACTGTGGCAGATGCTGTGGGCATGCACGAATCGACCGCAAGCCGGGTCACGGCGAACAAGTACATTGCGACCTCGCGCGGCGTGTTCGAGATGAAGTTCTTCTTTACAAACGCTGTTGGAGGAGGAGAGGGCGACCTTGCCGCCGCCGCGGTACGCCACAAGATCAAGGCGATGGTGGATGCAGAGCCACCGGATGCGGTTCTGACGGATGACGCGATTGTCGACACGTTGCGCGGCGAAGGTATTGATATCGCTCGGCGTACGGTGGCGAAATATCGCAAGAGCCTTAAAATTCTCTCCTCGGTCGAACGCAGGCGTCAAAAGGCGCTGCACTGAGAAGTACCTTCCTGAACGGTTGGGCAGGCGCGGCACATTTTCCATACAGCGTAAACGAGTTGACGTCGGTGAGAATCTACTCAGAATTGTGACGTTGGAAATTGCCCGCCCCATTTCAGGCCCTCAAACTGCCTGAATCTCGGTGTTTATCTGTTGTTGACAGCCTGTGGCGGCGGGCCTAGTAAGCGGCCCGCGCTCGGGAAACGACTGTTGGCTCGGAACGAGCATTAGCCAATGACCGGGACCCGTCGGGCGTTATGGCCCGCGCCAGGAGAATACATGCACATCCAGATCAACGGTAAACAGATCGACGTTGGCGAGGCCCTGTCCCAGCATGTCGAGGACAGTCTGTCCGCCGCAATTGCGAAGTACTTTGACCGGCCGGTCGATGCGACCGTGACGTTCTCGCGCGACGCGCATGCCTTTCGCTGTGATGCGCATGTGCATTTGCCGACAGGTCTGACGGCGCAGTCTAGCGCTCGGGCAAATGACGTTTATGCCGCATTTGATCAGGGTGCCGAACGAATCGAGAAACAGCTGCGCCGCTACAAGCGCCGGCTGAAGGACCATCACCAGACCCGGGCCAAGCCTGTGGACGTCTTCGACGCTCAGGCGTACGTGCTCGAAGCGGTTGATGTTAAGGAAGAAACCGAGGAGCCGGACAGCCTGCAACCGGTGATCGTCGCGGAGATGACGCAGTCGATCCAGGCGCTGAGCGTTGGCGAAGCAGTGATGCAGATGGAACTTGCCGACAAACCGTTTCTGATTTTCAGGAACGAGGCAAACGACGGTGTCAACATAGTCTTTCGCCGTGATGATGGTAATATCGGGTGGGTGGACCCGGCGAACCTTTCGAAAAACTGAACGCCGAATTGTATAGGTGGTGAATGGACGTCGCTGATCTCGTGGCTCCCGGTGCCGTGTTGGCATCGATCAAGGCTGCAGGAAAAAAGCAAGCTTTGCAGGAAGTTGGCCATCGTGCGGCCGAGGCCTATGGGCTGGACTGCCGGTCGGTCATCGAAGGCCTGGCCGACCGGGAAAAGCTCGGCTCGACCGCGATGGGGGGCGGCGTTGCGATTCCCCACGCGCGGATCGAGGGCTTGTCGTCGATCGTTGGTGTGTTCGGGCGTCTGTGCAAGCCGGTGGATTTCGAAGCACCTGATGGGCAGGGCGTCGACTTGATGTTTGTCCTGCTCGCACCGGAGGGCGCTGGTGCCGACCATCTGCGGGCACTCGCCAAGGTCTCGCGCCTGCTGCGGAGTGCAGCAACCTGCGAGAAGCTGCGTCAGACCGACGACTCGTCGGTTCTCTATGCCCTGTTGACGGAGATGACGACCTCGCGCGCTGCGTGATCGTCCGGTTATCCGGTCAGTGGACGCTGACCGGAACCATGTCATTGCGTTTCGCGAGTTCGAACGCGATCCGCCGATCATCCGTCAACGCAAGGCACGTCCCTTCCGGATTGTGAACCGAGAAAATTTTGCCGGGGGCTCCCTTCAGGTGATCCGGCAGTGCCTCGGGATCAGCCTCACGCACATAGACGATCGCCGATGGACCGGCAGGATCCATGGTTGGGTTGGTCAGTGTGCTGTCGTCGTGATCATAGTCCATGTCTGCACATCCTCTTCTGTCTGAGGTCCCGTCGCGGCCACCTCAACTGATGCCTTCGGTTGACAGAGGTCACCTATGCGCTGGTGCCGATCTTGATGGTCTGCACCATCACCTCAGGCTTGCGCATGCTCAGATCGATGTGCAGCAGCCCGTGATCGAGCGTTGCAGCATCCACCTCCACCTTGTCCGCCAGAACGAAACTGCGCTGAAACTGGCGGGCTGCAATTCCACGATGAAGAAAGACACGCTCATGGCCATCCTCGGCCTGACGGCCGCGGACGATCAGGTGGCTGTCCTCCAACGTGATCGCAAGCTCATCCTCCGCGAAACCGGCCACGGCCAGCGTGATCCGATAGCGGGCATCGCCGCGCTGTTCGATATTGTACGGAGGGTATCCATCCGCGCCGGACTTCACGGTGCGCTCGACCAGTTGGTCGAGTTGCTCGAATCCCAGCAAAAAGGGATGCGATGTGAACGAGATACGCGACATGGCGCGAGCGTCCTTTCAATAAGCGACCTCAGTTCGCGGCCCGCTCAGCGGCACCACGATACAAGATATGGGTGCGCATCGGCATATGCGCAACATTTGCCTTGGGGTATGGGGCAGGGGCGCTCAGCCAGTCAGATCGTGATCTCGGAGATCCCGCCATGGGCTGCTGACCATGCCAGAGGCGCGTCGAGAAATGCCTCGACCTGATCCATGGTTGCCGGATCAAAGTATGCGCCTGCCCGAGCCTCGGCCAGCACATCCCTCCACGTCGCAAGATAGTGGAGCGTGATGCCGTGGGCTGCGAGACGCTCATGCACCTCCGGGAAAATGTCGTAGTAGAAAACCACGATTGTATGAGCGCACTCAGCGCCCGCTTCGCGCAGTGCTTCGACGAAGTTGACCTTCGAGCCGCCGTCCGTTGTGAGATCCTCGACCAGCAACACGCGTTGACCTTCACGGATATCGCCTTCGATCCGGGCATCCCGACCAAAGCCTTTGGGCTTTTTGCGAACATACTGCATCGGCAGGGCCAGCCGGTCAGCGATCCAAGCGGCGAATGGAATGCCGGCTGTCTCCCCGCCTGCGATTGCATCGAACCGCTCGTAGCCCGCATCCTGCATCAGAACCGAGCAGGCAAAGTCCATACACGTCGAGCGTATGCGAGGATAAGAGATCAGCTTCCTGCAATCGATGTAGACCGGGCTCGCCATGCCCGATGTCAGTTTATAGGGCTCGTCCGCGCGGAAGTGGACGGCACCGATTTCGAGAAGCATCCGGGCAACCTGGCGGGCCATCAAGGCACGGTCTGGGAAGGACGTTTGGATCATGCTGCTCTCTTTGAGATGGCTTGAGCGAGGGTTAGAAGCGTTGCCGAAACCTGTCTGAACGGAGCCGCAATCTTTGTGGTCGTTCGGCTATTCGGCACCAAGAGCCATAGGCCAATACGCTCGCTCCATGAGGCGCGTTCGGCCACGAGACCCAATATGTCTAAATGAGAGCCATATATAGATGTATGGTGTCTCGATAGATTGCGGGCGTTTTCCCACGAGCGAGAGCGCCAGTACCTTGGTTGATGGAATGCTGGAGCGATTGTCATGACGGATCCCCGAAGTCAGCCCTCTTTAGGTGGCGATGCATCCCGTCACAAGTATGGATGGTCGTTCTAACCTTCCGCAACGCGCCAGGTGCAGGTCTGCCGCGGACCGGAAGGCGCCGTCGCACAAAGACCGCGCGCTGCGACCAGGGCATCCATGACCTTCACGACGTAGTCGCGGGTTTCCGCAAAGGGCGGCACGCCCTTGTGCTTGCGCACGGCGCCTTCTCCCGCGTTGTATCCAGCCAGCGCGAGGAACACATCGCCCCGGAACTCACGCAGCAACCAGTCCAGATAGGCAGCGCCACCGCCGATGTTCTGGCGGGCGTCAAAGCTGTTTGTCACACCAAAGCGCCGCGCCGTCGCAGGGATGAGCTGCATAAGGCCTTGTGCGCCTTTCGGACTGATTGCACGAGATTTGCCTGCAGACTCGACGGCAATGACCGCAACGAGCAAAGCCTCGGAGACGTTATGCTGACGCGCCGCAGCTGCGATTTGCGAGCCATAGTTCGCGACGATGTTGCGAACGCGATCCGATCCAACGAGAACTTTCCCGGTCGCGCGCCGGTCGGACATGGTTTTCAGACCTGCATCCCAGCGGCCTGCGGAAGCCGCGGTGATCCGAGCCGAATGTGTCGTCCAGAACCAGGCATGTTGCTGGCCACGGCGTTTACCTCTCGGCTTGGAAGGGACTGTACGGACTTCTCCAGGGCGGAAGATCCGCTTTTTTGTTCCTTTTCGGGGAACACGAATGATTGTCATCTTGGATCTGTCGCCGGGACGGACCCCGTTTTTGAGTACCCCGGCCTCGGCGGTCGAATCAAAACCACCGCCAAAAAGAATCAAAATGACAAAAACGACCAACACGCGGAGGTTGAATCTCATGCCCGTGCCTTCTTGTTGCCACATTCCGCCATGATCTTTCCACACTTCCTAGGAGATGGCCCTTATTGTGCCCAGAAAGGCGATGAATCTCCCGCAAGTCATACGAATTACAGCGCTTTGTCGAAACACTCTTTGTGGAGGTCATCGATAGCTGATATTCAAATTGGCACCGGACGAGACAACACCACGTTTCGATCCAGTTCGCATTCAGGGGTTGGCTGCGGGCATCTGAGTTGGGCTTTTAGCCCGGAAAAGTGAACTGAATGAACGGAGGGTTCTTATGACCATCTTTAACAAATTCCTCAACGACGAAGCTGGCGCAGTCACCATCGATTGGGTTGCTCTGACCGCTGGTATCCTGCTGCTGGGCATCGCTCTGGTTTACGGCATCTTCAACAACGGCGTTTCGCCGCTGCAGACGTCGATCAACAGCCAGCTCGGCGCTGCTGTCAGCGTTGACACCGGCACTGCACCGACACTGAACCCGTAACGGGATCGTCTCAGACGAGCGCTGGAGCGGATCGCTCCGCTCCAGCGTACAAACTCCAGTTCATGCTTGCCTGAGCGGGGAATAAAATGCGCGTCGTAGCACTGCTTGTCCTGGTTTTTGGCGTTGCCCTTGCGGGTGGCGCGATTTTTTTTGCGTCGGAGTACTTCCGCGCCTACGAAGCCTCTCTGGCTCGGCGCGACCAAGGACCCGAGCTGACGCGTGTGATCGCGGCGAAAGCGCCGCTGGATTACGGCGATGTCATCAAACTCGAAGGGTCCGGGGACTCCCTACGGTGGGTCGAATGGCCATCCGGTTCGGTGCCTGAAGGCGCCTTCACGTCGCTCGAGGACCTGTTGGGCGACGAAAAGGACCAGATCCGGACCGTTCTTCGGAAGGTCGAACCGGGCGAGCTTATCCTGAAGTCCAAAGTGACCGGCTTTGGTGAGCGGCCTCGGGTTGCCGCGCAGGTCGCGGAAGGTAAGCGCGCCTTCACAATCTCGATCAATGCCGCAAGCGGCGGCGCTGGCCTCATTGCGCCAGGCGATCGCGTCGACATTCTTCTGACGCGCTCGATCGAGCGCCAGCTTATGACCAGCACTTTGCTGCAGAATGTGCGCATCATCGCGATGGACCAGACATCCGATACCGAGTCGGATACGCGTCGGGCTGCGCGCACTGCCACTGTGGAGGTCGAGCCGCGCGATGCGCAGACGCTCGCGCTGGCGCAGCAAACAGGCAAGCTTTCGCTGATCCTCCGCGGCATGACCGAGGAGGGGAGCGCCGAAGTTGGCTCCGTCGGCGTACATGACCTGCCGGATCAGCCCGAACAGGCGAAGCCGAAGCCCAAGGAAGAAGCGTCGACTGTTCGCGTCCGCAAGGGCTCCGAAGTCTCCGACGTTGAAATCCAGTAACACTAGGTAAAGTGTTTGACGAGTTGCGCGAGAAAGTTCGCGCAACAGCTTGATTTCCTGAAAATTAACGTGTCTAGTGTTCTCGAGAGTCTCGGGGAACGCTGCCTGCTGCAGCGTGCAATCAAAGATGGTAAGAATGATGGGACGCAACTTTCTACGTGCCCTGATGGTTTCGCTGGTCATTGCTGGCGTCGCGCTGTCGGGTATGGCGCATGCGCAATCTGTGCTTAAGGTCGCGCGCGGCCTGAAGTCGAACCAGATTGGTGTTTTGATCAATCGCGCAGTCGTCTTGGACAGTGCTGTGACGTTCTCGGAGGTCTCGGTCGCTAATCCTGAGATCGCGGACGTTTCGCCGCTCTCCAACAAGTCGATCTACATTTTCGGTCGGCAGCGCGGCGCGACGACGCTGACGCTGTTGGGCGAGAACGGGCGTCTGATCACGAACGTCACGATTAAGGTCGAAGCCGATCACTCCGAGTTGAAGCTACGCCTGAAGCAACTTCTTCCGAGTGAGCCGATCGAGGTTCGCACAGCGAACGGCGGGTTGGTGCTGTCTGGCGTTGTCTCGGGTAAAGCAAAGATCGACCGCGCCATGTCGTTGGCCCGCGCTTATGCTGGCGATGCCGTCACAAACATGATGTCCGTCGGCGGCACCCAACAGGTGATGCTGAAGGTCAAGATCGCCGAGATTCAGCGTACTGCTGGCAAAGATCTTGGCGTGAGCCTGGGGCTGGCGGGGTCGACGCAGCGAACTGGGCCTCGGGCCGAGACCTTCAACACTGAATTCGACGATGGTGGGTTGGTGCCGCGGCCTCAGATCGTCGGAGGTAACAATATTGGTCGGCTGTTTGGCGACTTGGTTGTCGCCGCGACCGGGTTTGGAACATTTGGCTCGGTGTTCTCAATCGCCGATAACTTCCTGCTCGATGTTCAGATTGATGCTCTGGAGCAAAAAGGGTTCGCACGCATACTGTCTGAGCCAAATCTGGTCTCACTGTCTGGCGTCGAGGCGAACTTCCTTGCTGGTGGCGAAGTTCCAGTGCCGACTATCGATGACGAAGGCGACATCTCGATTTCGTTCAAACCCGTCGGTGTGAATCTCAATTTCCTTCCACAGGTTCTCGACGACGATCTGATCAACCTCAGTGTCTCTGCAGAAGTCTCCGAGGTGAACCAAAACCTTGGGATCGTGAGCCAAGGAATCGAGATCGTCGGTTTTGATGTTCGTCGCGCCACCACAACTGTTGAACTGAGAGACGGGCAGGCTTTTGCGATCGCAGGTCTGCTGCAGGACGACTTCGAAGACGCGATTCAGCAGGTTCCATGGCTAGGTGACATCCCGATATTGGGAACGCTGTTCCGCTCGTCTAACTACCAAAAAGACGAGTCCGAGCTGGTGATCTTTGTATCAGCGCACCTGGTCACGCCGGTTGACAGCGAGGAAGAGCTCTCGCTGCCGACCGACCGGATTGCTTTGCCAAATGAATTCGAGCTTTTCCTTCTGGGGGATACGACAGGACCCGTCGGAGAAGGAGCGTCTGGTGTTGGATTCACCGATGCCGGATTTGATGGCGCCTATGGCTATGTCGTGGAGTGAGGACGATATGCGATTTCTCATCACAGGGTCTCTGCTGTCTGTTGCCATTCTGATGAGCGGATGCGGACGCGAAGTTGGCTCCCATCCTGCCCAATCCGTCTACGGCAACGCCACCCAAGCAAACTTTGAAGCTCAGGACGCTTATGGACGTGCGGGCGAACGTCTGCGGAACCTTGCCGACGACTTCCGAGCCAACACGCAGGATACCGTCACGTTTGCCTTCAACCGGGCGACGATTGATTCGACCGCGCGCAAGGCACTCGATGGCCAGGCGAAATGGCTGCGTGAGCATCCAGAGGTTCGCATGACGATTGTGGGCCACACCGATCTGGTTGGATCGGAGCGGTACAATGATCGCCTTGGTCTGCGCCGAGCCCGCGCCGTCATTGCCTATCTCTCGCGCCGCGGTGTGTCGCGTAAGCGCCTCGATGCGGTCGAATCGCAGGGTGAGCGCAACCCGGTTGTTCAGACAGAAAAGCGTGAACGTCGGAATCGCCGTGCCATCACGACGGTGGCAGGGTTTGCGCGCAACTTTGTCGGGACCGGTCTTGACGGCGAAGTCGCACAGCGTGTGTACGACACGTATCAGGCCGGCGATTTCTCGGTTACCGAAGCTGATTCAGGTGAAGCGAACTGATCACTTTCGCAAAATGCGCAGGCAGATTGCGGTTGGACATATCCGCGCCACAAACAGGGTGGACAAGGAACACCTTGTTTTCGGAGGAGGATTTGGCCCGTGGGTTGGTTCGCGAAACTCTCGTGTTGCGCACGCCGCTTCGTAGCGGATGACAAAGGCGCTGCTGCAATCGAATTTCTCTTGGCCTCGCCGCTTTTGTTCGGCGTCATGGTGTTCACAGCTGAGTATGGTCAGGCCCTCCGTGTTCGTGCAGCGCTCGACGGGGCAGTGCAGGACTCGGCTCGGTTCCTCTCGCGGGTAGCGGCAGACGATGCGATCGACGGGTTCGGCAATCCATCGATCTCCTTCTACCAGGACCAACTGGATGAGGCGCGTCAGATCATCGAGGCGCGGACCGGCCGGTCCGTTGTTGAGGGTGCAGAGGGCCAGCCTGCGTTCGACGTTGACATCGAAACCGTTGATGTCGGGAATTTCCGCACGCCATACCATGTGATCCGGGTCACGGCCTCGATACCCATGGAGATGCCGCTTCTCTCGGTTTTGGATATCGGCCTGAACATCGGATCCGACAGCAACACGGCGGCCCAGACCTCGATCATCATGACTTCGGCAGACATCGCGCGCTGGGTCGGTGAGGCACCGGCGGGTCTCCCGGCCTGTGACCTGCTGAGCCGTGCCAATGGGGAGTGCCCGACGTCATGAATCGGTTGAGACAGACATGGCGCCAGTTTCTGCGCGATGAGGAGGGTGCGGTCGTTGTCGACTTCATTCCTGTCTTTCTGGCTTTGACTGTCATCGTCCTCATGATCTTCGAGATCGCGATCTCCTACTACGTTCTGCTTGGGGCGGAAAAAGCCGCGAAGCTGGGCGCCAGGGTGGCCGCGACCGTCGAAGCCGTTCATGGCGACGTCCCCCAAGTCAATGAAGTTAATTATTTCTTCGGACGTCAGGGCGATTTCTGCTACCAACCAACCGGTCCAGACGCATGCACGGATCCCGGCGGTCCGTGGATTTGCGATGGCTCCTCTCTTGACGGCGCTTGCAACGAAGATGCCTTTAACCGGATTATCAGGGACATGCGGAGAACCTTCCCGCGACTCGAGGCTGATGGTGTGACGATTTCGTATGCATATCGCCGTCTCGGGATTGTCGGAGGCCCGTTTGTTCCGGAGATCGAGGTGTCTATCGAGCCGGAATCGTTCCGTTTCCTCACCTTGATCTTGGGGAGTGTGACCGGATCGCTTATAGAGAAGGATGCAGCCGAACTTGCCCGCGTCACGGCCAGTTCATTTGGTGAAGATCTCAGTTCCGGTGGATAAACAAGCAATGGCCTTATCTTTCAGACGAGAGTCCCTGGCAGCTCCTCCCGAAGCATTGGTTTTTGCTGACGGGTTCGCTGACATGGAGCAATTGTCGGGAGATCTGGACGTCGAGTTCGGCGAGGACAGCTGGGAAGCTGTTTCGAACGCTGATGCCGAGGCGCGCCTGTCGAGCATTTCATCTGTGACGGTCTATGCCGTTTTCGCCGTCTCTACGGACGTACAACAGTCGATTGACGGGACGGCAGCGCTGATCAAAGAGGCACGCGGCGCCGGGTTGACCGTCATGCTCGTCTGCGGAGACATCTCGTCGCGCTCGACCCACAGGCTGATGCGTGAGGGTGTGGCCGAATTCACGCCCTATCCCGATCAGGAAGGCTCATTTCCTGAGGCAGTGAACCGGTTGCGGCTGGCTAGGTCGACCAACGCGGGCGTTGGGTTTGCCGGTGGCGCGCCCGTACGTCACGGACGGGTGGTGACCGCCTATGGTGCTGCAGGCGGCGTTGGCGCGAGTACATTCATCGTGAACCTCGCCTGGGAAGTCGGGGTGGCGGTTCACAAGGAAGGCCGCCGGGTCGCATTGCTGGACTTCAACTTCCAGTATGGATCGATCGCGACCTATCTCGATGTTCCGCGTCGGGAAGCAGTCTACGAACTGGTGTCGGAAGCGGCTTCGCTCGACCAGACCGGTCTGACGCAGGCCTTGTCCACATTCCAGGACCGGCTCCACGTGTTGACGGCGCCGCGCGATGCTCTGCCGCTTGATATCGTCTCGCCGGGCGATATCAGCGCGATCATCAACCTGTCGCGCGAGGCATTTGACTATGTCTTCATCGACATGCCGCAGGCGCTGATGAATTGGTCCGAGCAGGTCTATACCGCTTCGGATGAGTTCTACGCGCTGATGGAAGTCGACATGCGCTCGGCCCAGAACATGTTCCGGTTCCTTCGGACGCTGAAGGCCGAGGATATGGCACTCGACAAGATCCAGTTTGTGCTCAACCGGGCTCCGGGTGGGATGGACTTGTCTGGCAAGGCCCGGATGCGCCGTGTCGCCGAGAGCCTCGGAATCGATTACACCGTCAACCTTCCCGATGGTGGCAAGCAGGTAATGAACGCGTGTGACCAGGGGGTCCCGCTTTCGGAAGCCGCAAAATCAAACCCGCTGCGCAAGGAAATCTTGCGTGTCGCTCAGAGCATTCTGGAGGCCGAAACCACCCAGAATGCAGCAACGAACTGAGCGCATGAGCAATTGCAGAGGAACGACTGATGTTTAAGAGGATCCGGCAAAATCAGCCAGGCCCGGCTGACGTCAACATGCGTGCCTCGACAGCGAATATCCGACCGGATTCGCCGCAGGACACGATTCCACGCAACAATCAGGTTGTGACAGCGCCATCTGAAGACCGCCCGCAGCCGCCGGGCGAGCATACCGGCGGTGGTTCAGGGGCACTGACCCGTTTTGC
>JBCBOR010000084.1:0-19356 GCA_039821125.1 Pseudomonadota bacterium | reverse complement strand
GGCCATACCGCCGTGCTTGCCCTGTTCCGCCATGATGCCGCCCAGCGCGCGGTACACCCCGACGCTCCGGAGCCGCCCATCGCGGGTGCGCGCTCGTCGCTCCATCACCTTGCCCTCACCGTGGATGCCACGGAACAGCGGGCGGTGATCGATTGGTTCGAGTCGACCGGCCAGCCCTGTCGGATCGAGGACTTCCCGTGGATCGGCTGGCGCGGCATCTTCACCGAGGATCCCGAGGGCAACACGGTCGAGCTTGTCGCCAGGATTGCCGACCCCGCGTCATAGGACGCCCCCGCGACGCAAGGCGCGCGTAGGGTGCGTCCGTGACGCACCCTTGCTGATGGATCAGTCCTCGTCGTCGCTGTCCGGGATGACCAGATCGACTGCCCCGGCAGTCACGCCCACCGCGGCTCCGACCGCCGTCGTGGTCACATCGACCGCCGTGTCGACGACCGTGTAGGCGACGCAGCCGGACAGGACGGCAAGAGCAAGCACGGCAGCGGCAAGACGGGTCATGGCAGTCTCTCCTAGGCCCCGACGGGCGATGGATCGAGATTGGCACCGCACACGATCACGCCGACGCGGGCACCGTCTGCGGGAGTATAGAGACCAGATGTCAGCGCCGCCAGCGCCGCTGCACCGCCCGGTTCGGCCAGCACCCGCACGCCCTGCCAGAGCCGCTTCTGCGCCTCGGCGATCGCATCGTTGCTGACGAGAACCGTCTCGATCCCCTCAGCCCTGGCAATATCGTAGCCTGTCCTGCCGATGCGCCGCGCGCCAAGCGAATTGGCGGCAATGCCCGAGACGTCGACATCCGTGTCTGGCCCGTCTCGGAGCGCAGCATGCAGCGTCGGCGCGGTCTCCGGTTCCACCGCCACGACCGCGGTGCCCGACCCTGAATAGGCCGCCGCTACACCGCCGAGCAAGCCGCCCCCGCCCACGGCGACTAAGACCACATCCAGCCCCGGCGCCTGCTCATCCATCTCCAGCGCAACGGTGCCTTGTCCTGCCACCGTCTCGGGCGCGTCATAGGCGTGGACCGACAACGCCCCAGTCTCGGCCTGATAGGCCGCCGCCGCCTCGGCTGCGTTGGCGTATGCGCCGGGTACGACGGTCAGATCCGCTCCGGCGCGTTCGATCAGACCGATCTTCGAGGGGCCCGCGATCTCCGGCACGAAGATGCGTGCGCGAATGCCCAGCTCGGCCCCGGCATAGGCCACCGCCGCGCCGTGATTGCCGCCGGAGGCCGCGACCACGCCTGCGGCTGGGATCTCCCGTGACAAAAGCGTGTTGAACGCCCCCCGCGCCTTGAAATTCCCGGTGTGCTGAAAGAGTTCGAGCTTCAGCGTCACGGCATGGCCAAGACCCAGCGCCGGGCCTGCGATCTCCATCACCGGCGTGCGGCGGATATGCGGGGCAATGCGCCGGGCAGCGGCACGGATAGCGTCTTTCGAGATCATGTCGGGATCCTGCATGGGACGACCCAGCATCACAAGGCGGAGCGCCCGCGCACGCGATCAAGGCCGTGTCAGTCAGAGGTTGAGCTCGTTCAGGGATCGCGGCATAGGCCGGGATCTCGGGTCTGTCCACCGCTTGCTGCATCTGTTGCTTGAACGACGCGGCATACGGGGTTCCGCCGCACATGACCGAAGGCGCGCAGCGCAAAAATGTGACCGGCCGGTCACGGGGGTACCGAACAGCAGCGCCGGCCACATCCGGCGCCGTCCTCTCGAGAGTCGGAGCGACTTCTTTACGCCGCGTCCGATGCGCAGGGGCGTGAGTATGCAATTTGACTTAATATTCGATAAAAATGGCCAGCGCGCGCTGGTCCTTCGGCGTCAAACCGGCCACAACAGTGGCGGGGGCATCCTCGATAAAGGTCTCCGGGATGCAGAGGACGCCAAAGGAAAAGCCGATCACGCACTGCGCGACCTGGTTTTGCCCATGCACGCGGGTCACAGGCGCGGCGGCCCCTGCATCGCTCACCCATAGGATAGTGTAGCAGAACAAGGTGGTCCAAGCGTGAGTGTGTTTGACGTGCCCCTCTACATGGTCGGGGCGCCGGGGGCAGATCCGGTTCTGGACGAGATCCGCGCGGCGTTCGCCAACAGCGTGGCCTGGCCTGCACGGCGGTCTGAACCGGCGGCGCCGCACCCGCTCTTGCGCTGCGATCAGGCGCGTCTCCGCGCGAAGCTGGCCGCACACCTGCTCGATGTGTCGGGCGCCCCCGCGGCGGACCGATGTGCAGCGGCGCTCTGGCGTCTCGCCGAGGCTGCGCCCGCACCTGGGCAGATCGATACCCTGCGAGCGGAGGCCCGCGCGCTGGAGCTGAGGCGCAGGACGTTGATCCGGCAGACGCGGGCACGTCCGGCGGATCCGACATAGCTCAGGCAATTGCTGTCTCTCGGCGATACCGAAGGGGTTCGGACGCGTCTTGCCCATCTCGATGCGCAGCCCGAGACGATCGATCGCCTGAATGTCGACCTCCTGATCGAGGAGGGGCATATCCGCGATGCCGAGCGCGTCGCTGCGAAACTCGCCTCTGCCTACCCTGAGGACGCCCGGGTCCTGTTGTTCCGATCTGCGTCCCTGCTTCGGGGCATGGTCGTTGGCACTCCGGCACCGCCGCTGGAACCGATGTCTGCGACAGCAGCGGTCGAGCTGCGCGACTTCACACGGGACAAGCTGCACGGTCAGGATGTGGTCAACGACTTCCTGCACGGCTGACCGGCAAGGAGCTTTCAGAGCTGCCCATCGACGCCCCGGCTGCAGATCTGAACGCCTCGATGGATCATGACGTGGCGTGGTATCTCGAGCTTGTGAACCGCCGCGCACCGCGATTCCTGACCGAAGGCGGATGAACAAGCTGCAAGCGCCTGACCTCGCGCTGATGGTCGCGAAGCGCAGGCTGGAACTGTGCGACTCCGGAGCCAAACCGGATGTCGGTCCAAAACTGCGGCGGATGATCTGGGGCCTCGAGCGGCAGGTACGCAACGGCGCGCCGCAAACCGCGAGCGGAGCCGGTGTGATCAGGGCGCTCGTGCGCCTTCGCCCGGTGCAGTTTGTGGTTGACCAAGTCCGGTCGGCATGGAGAACTCCCTAAGAGCACTCACATTTTGGCCACCATCTAATACCAGCGTTCTCCTCGATGAAAGAGATCAGAAAGATCACGCTCGTTCTCAACCGGAGTCGCGAGCGCGTCTATGTCGCCGAGATTGTCGACACCCTTCGTGAGGCGCCGGAGCGCTACCTCGTGAACTACCGCTATGGCTGGTCCGGCAAGGACCTGACCGAGGGCACGCGCACCCAGAACCCCGTTGACCTGGAGACCGCCGAGCGCCTGTTCGAGAGCCTGATCCTCGCGCGCACGAACCAGGGCTATGTCGAAGGCGAGACGGCCCAGCCCTGGCAGGACGAAGCTGCCACCGGTCCCAGCCCGGTGGCCGAGGATGTCAGCGATCCCCGATCCGCGCGGCTGTTGTACCTGCTGGAACGGGCGGGATCGATGCCGGACGAGGCCACCGCGCGTCTGGTCTGGCGCATTGGGCAGGTGCGGCTGGCGGAGGCTGTGCCAATGCTCCGCGAGTTGCGCCACAACGCCGGGCCCGTGACGGCCCGGGTGCTGGCCTACGCGCTGCTGCGCTGCGGGCGCGGGCAGGTGAGCGAGATTGTGCCCGCGCTCGCGGCAATGCGCACCGACGACGATCCCGTTGTGACCGAACAGGCGCGGATCGCGTCAATGGCCCTGGGCGATCCGGCGACCGTGGCCGACACCCTGCGCTCGGATCTCCCGAACGATGTCAGGGACGCGCTGGACGCACCGCATGCTGCCGCCGTGCAGCGCGTCACCGGCTATCTGACCGAGGCCGCGAACGTGGCGCACCGACGCCGCCCAGAGGAGCGCGGGGAGACCGGCGCGCCCCAGCAACGGGCACTGGTCGATCTGTTCCTGCTGTCGCGTGTCGCTCCGCAAACCCGGCCGATCGTGCTCGATGTGCTGCGTGCCATACCGATGGGACCGTTCACCTTTCGCGCTGTACGCCGGATCTTCAAAGCCGCCGAAGCCTTGGACGATGCTCCGGTCTTCGCTGTGCTGGCGCACCGGTTCGAATTCGTCAAAGGCACTTACAACAGCCGCTGGGCCAGTGAGCGGGTGCGCCGGGAACAGGCGTCCGAGACGTCGCGCCTCGCGTGGTCGCAGTCGACACGGACCTATTTCCGGCGCCGGGTCTGGCGGCAGTTGCGGCGCCTCGGTGCGCTTGGCGATGCGGCCTATGTGCCAATGGCGGCGGCCGTGCTGGCTGAGGTGCCGCAGGATCCGACGAATGTCCGTCTGCCTCATGCCAGCAACTACACGGTTCACAAGATCCTGCATGGGGCGTCGCGGCGGATGACCTGCGGCGCCACGCTTGGCTGGCGGCTGAACTATGGCGCACCGCTCGAGGCGTCCGGGCGCGAAGAGCCCTACGCGGCGCTTTGGGATGCGGCACCGGGGGCGGCGCTCGGTCTCTTGACCGGTGCGGCGTCCGAGATGGTGCGGGCCTTCGCAGCGCGTATCCTGGCGGACAATCCGGCCTACTGCGCGACGATCCCGGCGACGGCGGTGGCCGCTTTGCTGACATCGGACAGCAATGCTGCCTACGCGCTGGGACTGCGGGTGGCGCGGGACCGCCTCGCGGGCGCGCCCGACGAGGTCCGCGCGCTGGTGCCCGCCCTGATCGCGACGGGCAAACCGGATGCGATGGAACTGGCCCAGACCGTGCTGTCGCTGAAGCCGGAACTGGCGACCGAGGATGCCGGGTTCGCCGCTGATCTGATCCTGTCGGTCTCCGAGGCGAGCTATGAGTGGCTCGACGGGTTCTGGAGCAAGCACGCAGCGGCAACGGATCTGCCGGAATTGATGGCGGAGGTGGTCGAGCAGGCCGCGCTTCAAGATTGGGACGACGAGCGGTTGGACGAGGACAAGGCCCGTGTGCGCCTGTCGGTCCGCCTTCTGGCTGGGCATTTCCCGGGCCACGTCCAAGCCATGCCGGGCGAGTTGCTGAACGTGCTGGCCAGCGCCCCTGCCGTGCCACTTAAGCTGTTCGCGATCCTGCTGGCCGCCGAGCGTCCCGATGGCATCGCGCGGTTCGACCCGGCCTCGCTGGCCACGAATGACGATCCGGACTTGCAAGCAGCAGGCGCGACCCTGCTGGCGCACGCTGATCCAACCACGCTGGCAGGGCGCGAGGAACTGGTACTCGCCTTCCTGACCTCCGGTAATGACGCCGCGCGCGATGCGGCAGTGACCGCTGCAGGAAACCTCGCTGCGACCGACCCGGCGGCAGCGGACCGGTTGGCGGCGGGGCTGCTTCCGATCCTCTACCGGCGCGAGCAGGAGCCTGGCACCCGCGATGCTGCGGTCGCTGCAGCCCGGATGCCAGCGATCATGGCGAGCTTTGTGCGTCAGGGGCCGAACCAGATCTGGCGGATGCTGCGCGCCAAGGCGGAGCCAGCGCGGCGCATCGGATCGCTGGCCGTGCAATCGATGCCGCATGACGCCTATACCCTGCGCAAGACCGCGCGGATCGGCGTCAACGATCAGGTCGTCGCCCGCCGCTGGGCGGTCGCGGCCATCGATGCGCGGCTGGGAGAGATTGCGGACCGGCCGGAGGAGATCTTCGCGCTGCTCGATGGCGATTGGCCCGACAGCCGCGAGGCCGCCTATGACCTGATCCGGACCCGGCTGGACGTCGCCACATGGCGGCCCGAGACGGTGGTCGCGCTCTGCGATTGCGTGACCAAACCGGCGCAGGCCTTTGGGCGAGAGATGTTGGGCCGCGCCTTCTCGGACACCAATGCGGATCTGTTCCTCCGGCGCCTGTCCGAGCATCCCTCGCCCGGGTTCCGCCTGACCATTGCCCGACTGATCCGCGAATACGCAGGCGGCGATGCCGGGCGACTGGCCGATGTCAGCCCGGCCCTGCGCACGATCCTGAGCCGTGTCTTCTCCTCCCGTGCCGCCAAGGAACAGGCGTTCAGCTTCATGGCGGAGGAGATCGCGCGGGCGGATGCCTCGGGTCTGGCGACACTGGGCGATCTCCTGGAGATCCTGTCCGCCACCTGCGCGGTCGGCGACAAGACACGCATCCTGTCGCTGATCGTCGCGTTGAAGGCACGTGCGCCGGATCTAGTGCCCTCGGCCCGTATCGCCGACGTTGAAACACGGGCGGAGGCGGTCTGATGGTCGAGGTCACCCACCGCTATGCCGGGGCCTCGGGAGTACGTCAGACGGGCACAGGCGAGGCGCTTAGCTTTTCGCCTGATCTCGAGCGCGAGCCGACTTACTTCACCGGCGCCGTCTCGAACCACGTGAACTTTCGCGAGGCGATTTCGACGCTGCACCATGTGGTCACCTCCGATCTGCGCTTTCAGCCCAAGGACCGGACGGAGTACATGGCCTGGCTGGAGACGCAGAAGGAAAACCTGCTGGCCGAGGCGGCGGTCAAGGGCAAGGCCGCGGCAGCGCGCCTGCCCGATTTGCAGCGCGAGCTCAACGACATCAACCGGCGCAGCCGCAGTGCGATGCGCGCGTTCTACCAGGAACGCAGCAAGTACTGGCGCTGGCTCTACACCCATGACCGCGACGCGTGGATCGTGCTGGACCCGGTGATTGCAGTGCATCCCGATGAGATTTCGTTCGAGTGCTTCTCGACCGACGAATCGACCTATGGGCGCCTGAGTTGCGATCTGGAGATGTTCGACGAGATCGGCGAGGTCGCCAACGGCGTCACCAATATCGACTATTCCTGGGCCTTGTATGACGCGTTCCAGCAGGTGCGCAGCTATCGCCGGACGGAACTGAGGATCGAGCCAGGCGGGTTCACTGCGGCCAATACCGACGGGCAAGAGGTGTTCGAGCAGAAGATCGACCTGCCCGACAGTTGGGTGCGCGGGTTCCTGCAGGTGTCCTCGGCGATGACCCTGCCCGCCCAGCGCGTGACCCTGCATCCGATGGACGTGCACAACCTCTGCTTTGCCTTGCGCCAGAAGAAAGAACGGATCAGTCCGCGGTCGATCCGGTTCAACCTGACACCGGGCGGGCCGGTCCGAATGATCTTCGAGCCGTGGGAGCGCGAGATCCCCTGCCCCCGCGCGGTCTATCATGGCGAGGAGGAGATCGAGATCCGCCTCTGGGGCCGGCGCCGGCTGATGATCCTCGAGCGGCTGGTGCCGATTGCGCGGTCGTTTGATTTGTATCTGCTGGGGTCGGGTCTGCCTGCGTTTGTGGTGGCGGATCTGGGGCCGATGACGTTCACGCTGGGCCTGTCGGGCTGGACGGCGAATGACTGGTCCCGCGCCGGGCAGTTCGATCTGCTGGCCCCACGCAAACGCATCTCCGCCGATAGCCGGGAGCGGGTTTTCGCCGCCCTGTCGGCCAACTGGCTGGGGGATGAGGACGAATTGGCGACCGAGACCGGCCTTGATCGCACGGAGGTCGCCGCGGCCCTGACCCTGCTGACCCAGCACGGACGGGCCATGTATGATCTCGACAAACGGCTCTGGCGCTATCGCGATGTGCTCCACACCCCGGTCGAGTTCGAGGCGATGCGCTTTCACTCGCCACAGGAGGCGAAGGCGGATCAGCTGATCCTGGCCGGTCTGGTCGAGGTGCAATCGCAGGACGACCACAAGATCCGCGGCCGCGTCGCCGACGATGGTCGGGACTACAAGGTCGAGATCACCCTGGACGCGGACGGGCGCCTGATCGCGGCGGATTGCCAGTGCTGGCACCACCGCACCAACGGGCTCCGCAAGGGTCCGTGTCCACACATTCTGGCGCTGCGCCGCAAGGCCGCCGAGGGCGGTATGGCGCGCGTCGTCAAGGGACCATGGGGGTTTGGATGAGCGCGTTCGCGACCATCTTGCCCCCGCCTGATTGCGGCGCTAGCGTCGCAAGACCGACGGGCGCATGGCGGCTTTGCAATGTGGGTGGTGTATCGCCATCCCTGCCCAATGACCGCACATGCTTCGCTGGCGCGCTCTTCATTTGCGCACCCCAGCCCCCCTGTACGCTTTGCGGTATGACTTCCGCGAAGTCAAAGACGTACAGGGGGGCGGGGTGCGCTCGAGTTGAGCGTTCCAGCGCCGGGACTGGTTCGAAAGACCGCCATGCGCCCTGTCGGGACTTTTTGATACGACCGTCGAACGCAGGTGCTGCGCCGAAGCTGTGTGAGGCCGCGACCGATCTGGAGGTCGCATCGCATCTTGCGATCAACGTGCGCACTCCAAAGCACCGATGTCGAGTAAGTCTCGCGCGATATCGCCATCGCGACCTCCGGGGGGAGGTCGGTCGCGGCCCGGCTGCGCCGGGCGGACCAGATGGCCAGCGTTCGCGCTATGCAAGCGAGTTACCGTCGGCAGGTGCCACATGAGCAACCGGCGCCAGGAACTCTATGACCGGATCCGTGAAAGCTCGATGGACGAGGTCACCCGCGAGGAGATGATCCGCCACGGGTTCTGGGAGGACGGCCGGCCCCTGCCCACGGCCCACCCCGAAGATGCCGAGCGGCGCAAGGAACTGCAGGACGAGATCCGTGCGTTGTCGCGCGAGGCCAATCTTTACCGCAACCCCGAGGCCGCGCTGAAGGCGATGATGAAGGAGCGGATGCGCGAGGCGAAGGCCCGGCGCATCGAGACCAAGCGCCGCCATATCGCCGAGCGCAATGCCCGGGCCGCGGAATGGTTCAACTTCCGCTCGAAGCAGATCGTGCACCTTGGCGACGTTGCGACAGGCGCCTTGCAGCACCGCGACGCGGACGAAGCGCGCCTCGGCACCCAAGGTCTGCCGGTGTTCGAGGATATGGGCGCGCTGGCGACCGAGATGGGTGTGGAGTTGGGCGAGCTGCGCTTTCTCGCCTATGACCGTGCCGCATCGAAGGTCACGCACTACCGCCGGTTCCAGATCCCGAAGAAGAGCGGCGGAATGCGGCAGGTCTCGGCCCCGATGCCGCGCCTGAAGCGGGCGCAATACTGGGTGCTGGACAACATCGTCGGGCTGGTCGAGCCGCATGACGCGACGCACGGGTTCCGCACCGGCCGCTCGATCCTGACCAATGCAGCCCCCCACCAGCGCCGGGCGGTGGTGGTGAACTATGACCTCAAGGATTTCTTCCCCTCGGTCGGGTACCCTCGCGTGAAGGGCCTCTTCCGGTCGTTCGGGTATTCCGAAGCCGAAGCCGCGCTGTTCGGGCTGCTGTGCACCGAAGCCGAGCGCGTGCAGGTCGAGATGGATGGCGAGACATGGCATGTCGCCACCGGCGCGCGGGCGCTGCCGCAGGGGGCGCCGACCTCGCCCGCGATCACGAACCTGCTCTGCCGCCGGTTGGACAGGCGCCTGACGGGGATCGCGGCCAAGCTGGGCTTTGCCTATACGCGCTATGCCGATGATCTGACGTTCTCGCATCCCGAGGACGACGCTGTCGCCCTGAAAAAACTTGACTGGTCCATCCGCAAGATCATCGAAGACGAGGGCTTCACCCTGAACGAGGCCAAGACCCGCATCATGCGCCGGGGCACGCGTCAGGAGGTGACAGGGATCACCGTCAACGACGGCATGACCGTCTCGCGCAAGGAGCGCCGGAAGTTCCGCGCCTACCTGCACAATGTCGCCATGGGCAAGGAAGCGGGATCATTCCGCACCGGCTCGCCGCGCAATGCGGCTCTGGGCTATGCGCAGTTCCTGCAGATGGTGCACGGTGACAGTGCGGCGGGGCTGGTTGCTCAGGCGCACGAGTTGTTCGGGCACCCCGACGCCGTTCCGCCTGAGGGTCCGACCTTTCGCGAGCTCTCAGCATCGGGCGAGGCCCCGCGCGCCGACTGGTGGGCGCCCGCGCCACCAACCCCTCCGACACCGGAACGCGACCCATGGGCCGAGGAGGAACAGCGCCAGGAACAACGCCGCCAGCGCGAGGAAGCTGAACGCACAACGCGGGTGCCCCCATCGGGCAGTGGACGGCGCCGATCCCAGACCCAAAGCATGTCGCGCCGTGGGCCGGACACAGCGCAAAGTCCGGACGGCCCCCGCGGCACATCCTGGGGTGTCGGAACCAAGATCGTCACCTCGGTGCTCGCAGCGGTGCTGGCGCTGCCTTTGCCAGCCTCTCCGGTCTTCGTCGGTGTTGCGATCTACTTCATCTGGTTCCACCGCTACGCGCCGCGTATACCTGAAACGCCCCCTCAGACCCGTCCGAGGCCTGCATCGCAAAGCCCGGCCGACGCGCCACGGCCCGGTGTCAGCTGGAGCCTGTTCGCGAAGATCTTCATCACCGCGACCCTGTCCATGCTGCTTTTGCTGCTGCCGTATTCACCGATCTACATCGGCGCGCTGATCTACTTCGTGTGGTTCCACATCTACCGGCGCTAGCGGCTGCACCCTTCGCTGAAGGGTTTTGGTCAGCACAGGTCTGGATGCTGTCTTCGCCGGGCGTGCCTTGCGCTGTCGGAACGTCATTTGTCCGGACCGACCGATGCTGTCTGTCGTCTTCTGCAACTTTTGCGAGCAGGGCCGGCGACTGGTCGCAATGGCCGCGCCGTTACGCGTCCTCGACCGTGCGCAGCCATCCCTCGACAACCTCCCGGAACACATCCGGTGCCTCGGCGTGCAGCCAATGGCCGGTTCCTGGGATCGCGTGAAAGTCCGCCATCGGGAACAGGCGCTGCGCCTTTTCCTCTCCCTCCACCGTGACATAGTCTGACTGCCCGCCGTGCAGGAACAGGACAGGCCCGGTATAGCTCCCGGTCTCGAGCGCAGGCGGCCATCCGATCAGGTCATCCATACCGCGATCCAGCGCCGCGATGTTCAGCCGCCACCGCGCTGTGCCCCCCGAGACGTCAAGATTTTGCAGGATGAAAGCACGCAGCGGTGCCTCCGGGATCGCATCGGCCAGCATCGGATCGGCGTCGGAGCGCCGCGAGACCTTGGTCAGATCCACGGCCTGCATGGCCTTGAGGAACGACTGATGCGAGTGGTCATAGACCACAGGGGCGATGTCGGCGACGATGGCCCCGGCGACAAGCTCGCCGCGGGTCAGCGCCAACGCCATCACCGACTTGCCGCCCATCGAGTGGCCAAGCACCATGGCGTGCCCACCGCACTCACGCTCGATCACACCGGCCAGATCGGATGCCATCGCCTCGTACCCGGTCTCATCCGACCACGGGCTTTCGCCGTGATTGCGCATGTCCACCAGTACGACACGCCTGTCCGTCGCAAGCCGACGCCCCAGCGTGTTGAAGTTGCGGGCGGACCCGAACAGCCCATGCGCGATCAGCAGGGGCGGCCGGGTCTCCGTCCCGGTCGCCGGATGCGTCATGTGATTGAGCCTGACGGCAGAAACGGTCATGCGGGCCTCCCTCGGGTCACCCGCCTACCCCAGTGCCCGAAAGGCGGCAAGGGGCCAGACCACCTCAGAAGACCAGATGTTCGCGTTCGGCGAATACCGGCGGCTCGCGCAGCATTGCGACCAGCTTTTCAACATCGCCGCGGTCGGCACGCCATTTCAGATAGGCCTTCTGATTGTCGATCGTGTCCCAGACTTCGTGAATGTCGAAGCTCTTGTCCTCGGGATTCGCAGCGCACGAGATCAACTCCGCCCCCTCCCGTGCCGCGGTATCGGGCAGGATGGCGACCAGCGTGTCGTAGAGTGCCTGGTACTGATCATCCTTTGCCTTGAACGTAACGTTGACGACGATGGACATGTCTTTCCCTCCCGGTTGACTGGTCGCATTCAACTGAACCGGGAGGTACCCTGCGTCAACACACGCCGCTGAGACAATCACTTTTCGGGCAGAGGGATGAACTCGTCCTTGTCATCGGGCGGAAGCTGAAACCGGCCATGCTCCCAATCCCCCGCGCGCCAGGCTTCCTTGGCGGCCTCGATCTTCTCCTTCGAGGAGGCGACGAAGTTCCACCATATGTGGCGCGGGCCGTTGAGGGTGTCGCCGCCCAGGATCATCAGGCGGGCGCCTGTCTGCGTGCGCAGCGTGATCGGATCGCCGGGGCGAAAGACCATCATCTGACCGGGCTTATAGGTATCGCCCGCGGCATCGATCGAGCCTTCGATGACGTAGACACCGCGATCCTCGTGATCATCCGGCAACGGAATGGCAGCGCCGGCCTCCAGCACGACATCACCATAGAACATGTCCGAGAAGGTCTGGACCGGCGCGGTCTCGCCATAGGCACGGCCGAGGATCAGACGCACGGTTTTCCCCTCGCCCTCGATCACCGGGATCTTGTCGGCGGGCGTGTGCTCGAACAGCGGCGCGGTGTCTTCGGCCTGATCGGGCAACGCAACCCAGGTCTGGATCCCGAAGAACGGCATCGGATCTGTCTGCGTCGCGTCATCCGTGCGTTCCGAGTGCGTGATGCCATGGCCCGCGACCATCCAGTTCACGGCACCGGGTTCTATCCACTGGTCGGTCCCCAGGCTGTCGCGGTGATGCATGCGGCCCCTGTGGAGATAGCTGATGGTCGCCAGCCCGATATGCGGGTGCGGGCGCACATCCATGCCCCTGGTCGGCAGGAACTCGGCCGGACCCATCTGGTCAAAGAAGATGAACGGGCCGACCATCTGGCGCTTGGGCGCAGGCAGAGCACGGCGGACTTCGAACCCGCCAAGATCACGGGCGCGCGGAATGATCAGGGTGTCGATCTGATCGACCTCATCACCGGTCGGGCAGTGCGGGTCGAGGGCGGGATTCCAGCTCATGGCAGCCTCCTGTTTGGTGTTGCAGGCAAGATAACCGGTCCGGAGCGAGAGATTACCGTGTGAAATCGCAAATATACCTCCCGTTCCGCGCAAAGATCCGGTGTGGTGGCCGGGCGAGTGGATCCGCGGCGCGGGGTTCGACACCGTGAGTCGCAGCGTGGGACATCTGACGAGGGCCCAATGCGGCCATCTGCGCGTGCGTGCGCAGCGGGAGGCAAGATGCCTCCCGGTCCGGTCTTCAACCGGACATGGCCGCATCGCCCGTGGCCGGTGGTGCGCTGCAGCCCAGACCTAACCGCGTTTTGGAACGACCTCATATCCCGGTTCTTCAGGTTCATCATCGACCATCTCTGCCGGAAAACCGGGTGCGGTGATCGACAGCCCGGTCGCATCCTCCAGCCGCCTGATGATATTGGGAGAGAGCTCGCGCGGGCCATATCGCGTCTCGCCATCCTTGAAGATCTCGATCATCTTGGGGTTCATCTCGAGCGGCACACCTGCGCGCTCTGCCACCTGCTGGAAAAGGCCGATGTCTTTCGACACCAGATCCATGGTGAAGCTGATATCTCGCGAGCCGTTGAGGATCACCTGGCTCTCGGTCTCATGCACGAACGAGTTTCCCGAGGAGATGCGGATCGCCTCGTAGGTGGTCGCAAGATCGACACCAGCCGCCTTCATGGTGGTCAACGCCTCGGCCAGGGTGATCAGATTAGCCGTGGCGAGGTAGTTCGTCATGACCTTGAGGATGGAGGCAGACCCGAGATCACCGGTGTGCAAGACCCGTCGCCCGAGCGTTGTCAGGACCGGGAGCATCCGGTCGAACGTCTCCCGCCTGCACCCTGCAAAGATCGAGATGTTCCCCGTCGCCGCGCGGTGGCAGCCGCCCGACACCGGGCATTCGATGGCTTCGCCTCCCGCCGCGATCACGGCGGCACCCAGGCGTTTGACCTCGGCCTCATCCGTCGTGGACATCTCGGCCCAGATTTTGCCCGGTCCCATGGCGGAGAGGATCCCGTCCGGACCCTCGACGACGGCCGCGGAGGCGGCAGGCGACGGCAGGCACGTGATCACGAGATCACAGGCCGCGGTCATTTCTGCCGGGCTCTCGGCCCAGGTGGCGCCTTCGTTGAGAAACGGCTCTGCAACCGCACGGTCGAGATCACGCACGGTCACGTCAAACCCGTTGCGGATCAGAGACCCCGCCAGCTTGCCTCCGACATTGCCGAGACCGATGAAACCGGTTTTCATGGGTGATCCCTCCTGGCTGGGTTTTGTCCAATCGGGTGCGTCACGGACGCACCCTACGGGGTGTTGCGCAACATGGCGTAGGGTGCGTCCGTGACGCACCCTTTCTGATCAGAAATCAGTCGGCGCGCCGCCTTCGGCTTTGCGCCGCTCGACAAACGCAGTCAGTTCGTCCGCGATCGCGACATCCATCGGCGGGGGTTCGAACTCGGCCAGGATCTGCTTCCAGATCTTGTTGGCGCGTTCCGGTGTCCGGACCGACCCATGCGCTTCCCAGGACTGGTAGTTGTCCCAATCCGAGAGAAACGGCTTGTAGAACGCCGTTTCATAGCGCTCCATCGTGTGTGCGGCGCCGAGGAAATGGCGCTCGGCCGCGGGCATCGCGTCAACCTCGGCGATGGCTTCCACGGCGAGATCTGCATCTGTCACCGCAACCGGCTGCATATAGCGCGACATCTGCTGCAGGGTTTCGCAGTCAATCACGAATTTCTCATAGGACGCACAAAGCCCGCCTTCGAGCCAGCCTGCCGAATGGTAGACGATATTGGTCTGCGACGAGACGCAGGCCCACAGGGAGAACGCGCTTTCCCACGCCGCCTGGGCATCGGGGCAGTTTGCGGCGCAGGCATTGGACGAGCGCAGGGGCAGCTTGTAGCGCCGCGCCATCTGCCCCGACATTTGCGTTGCACGCATATACTCGGGCGTCCCGAAGGCGGGCGCTCCGGATTTCATATCCACATTCGAGGTGAATGATCCCATCACGCAGGGCGCGCCGGGGTTGATGTGCTGGAGCAAAGCAATTGCCGCAAGCGCCTCCGCCGTCTGCTGGGCAATGGCGCCCGCCAGCGTCACCGGCGCCATAGCGCCCGCAAGCGTGAACGGGGTCACTGACACCATCTGCCCGCGCCGGGCCAGCCGCATCGCCCCGTCGAGCATCGGCCAGTCGTGCTTGAGCGGCGAGGTCGAATTGATGTTGGTGTACATGCGCGGCGTCGCATCGAACTCTTCATGGCTGAGGCCACCCGCGATCCGCACCATCTCCATCACATCTTCCACTCGCTCGACCCCCAGCGAATAGGCATGGCAGACCTTGTCCGTCAGCATCAGCTTGTCGTGCACGCAATCGAGGTGACGGACCGAGGGGTGGATGTCCATCGGCTCGACCGGGTAGCCGCCCGCCAGGTGGATGCAGTTGAAATACTGGGTCAGCTTGATCAGATCACGAAAGCTTTCGCGGTCGCCCGGACGGCGCCCGCGGTCGAGATCGGAGCAGGAGGGCGGCGACGAGACGTTGACATAGACCTGATTGCGCCCGCCGATGGTGATCTTGCGATCCGGATTGCGCGGGGTCAGGGTAAATTCGGACGGGGCCTTGGCGCAAAGCTCCAGGACCATGTCGCGGTCCATGCGGACCCGCTCCTCGCCATCCTGAACATCGGCACCCGCGGCCTTCAACTCGGCCCGAGCGCCCTCGTGCAGAAAATCGATGCCGATTTCCTCGAGGATGCGCATGGCAGCGTTGTGGATAGCCTCGACCCCCTCTTCCGTGAGGGGCTCGGTCGGCGCATCCGAGACCTGCGGGATGTGCCAGTCGACCTGATCAATGGCAGCCCCGGCCCGCCGTACGTTGCCTGCGCGACCACCGCCGCGGCTGCGTTTGCGTCTGCCCATCTCGCCCATATCGGCGCCTCCCAACACGGATGTGTGGATCGACCCTGATCGGCCCCAACACGGCATGCACGCCGCAATGCGTCAAAGTATGTCGCGTTTCGACCAGAGTGCACGCGCGCGCTTCAGCCTAGCGGGCGGCGTTCACCTCATGGAGCAAGGCTGGCAACCCCCCGATCGAGTGCAGGATGTGGTCGGCATAGGGTGCGAGATCCGTTTCCGTTGCAGGACCCGTCAACACACCGATGGCCATGCCCGCCTTGGCCGACGCAGCCACGCCCAGATCGTGCACGCTGTCACCAACCATAGCGATTTCATATGGTGCCAGCCCTGTGCGCACGGAAAACTCTGTCAGCATTCCCGGCCCCGGTTTCAGCCCATGACCGCTGTCATAGCCACAGATGAAATCGAACTGATCGTGTGCGTCGAGCACCCGCATCTGCGCCCGGGCCGCGGCCTCGGTGTCGTGGGTCGCGATGCCGAGGCGGTATCCTGCACCGCGCAACCCGTCGAGAAATCCCGACAGATCCGGCACTGCAGGGGTGAGTGCGCCCTGCTCCGTCGCCATGTCTCCGCCTTCGACCAGAATCTCGATCAGCCGCATGGTGCTGGTGCCGGGCAGCATCCGCTGCCAGATCGAGGCGATCTCCTCGGTTGCCCCGGCAACGATCGGCGAGCCTGCCGCGAACTGACGCCGCTCGGCATCATAACCGACAGCCTCGGCCAGGCGGATCTGCAGCCCGCGATCCGGGGTCAGACGGTCCAGCGTGTCATCGGCCACCTGCGCCCATGTCGCCTGAAAGTCGAGAAGTGTGCCGTCCTTGTCGAACAGGAGGCCTCGGATCCGGGTCTCGGTCATGTCGCCCCTGTGGATGGCTGAGCGCGTTTGATGGCACAGTCCGGCTGGTATGGCCAGTGGCGCCGCTCGACGTGCTACAGCTCGGCGCGCAGATCGGTGATCGCCGACCGATACGCCGCTTCGATCCGATCGCGCGCGATGTGCCGCCCATCCCGGACGACATGACGCCCGGCAGACCATACGTCTTTCACGATCGTGTCGTCTCCGGCAAAGATCCAACCGTCGAGCAGCGCATCACCGTCAAGGCCCGCGAGCGCCAGAGCATCACCATCGAGCGCCACGAGATCGGCCCATATTCCTTCTTCGATGGCACCCGATGCGCGTCCCAGCGCCTGCGCGCCGCCCGCAAGAGCGGCGCCGTAAAGCGTGCGACCGGTCGATGCCTCGGGTCCAGCCAGAACAGCTCGTGCTTTGCCCTGCAGGCGCTGACCGTTTTCCAGCGTCCGCAATTCCTCTGCCAGCGCGATCCGGACGTTCGAATCCGAGCCGACCCCAAGCCGTCCATCCGCCGCCAGGTAAGACGCACCGTTGAAAATCCCGTCACCGAGATTGGCCTCCGTGATCGGGCAGAGCCCGGCCACAGCCCCCGACCGGGCAAGCCCTTCGGTCTCAGCCCGATCCATATGCGTGGCGTGGATCAGACACCAGCGAGTGTCCACATCCATGATCTCAAGCAGCCATTTGACCGGTGTCGCCCCGTGGGTGCCGAGGATCTCGACCACCTCGGCCCTTTGCTCGGCAATGTGCATATGGATCGGCGCATCTGCACGCAAAGACTGCACCGCGGTCAACGCCTCGACCCCAACGGCACGCAGCGAATGCGGGGCGACGCCTGTTTTGGCGTCGGGTCCGACAGTGGTGATCGCAGCAGCGGCCCGATCGGTCAGGTCAGCAAACCCATCCAGATCCGTTCCAAAACGCAACTGTCCGCCCGCCAGCGCCCGGCCATCCGATCCGCCCTGAGCATACAGAACCGGCAAATGGGTGATGCCAATGCCTGTCTTGGCGGCTGCTGCGGCAATCCGGACCGACATCTCTGCCGGATCGTCATAAGATACACCGCCCGGTCCATGGTGGAGATAGTGGAACTCCCCGACGCTCGCATAGCCAGCCTCGAGCATTTCGACATAGACCTGTGCCGCGATTGCTTCGACCTGCGCGGGATCGAGGCGCTCCAGAAACCGGTACATCAGGCGCCGCCAGGTCCAGAAGCTGTCCTGCTCGCCCGGCCCACGCGTCTCGGTCATCCCGGCCATCGCCCGCTGGAAGGCATGGGAATGGAGGTTCGCCAACGCGGGCAACAAGATATCGACCCGCACCGCCTCTGCCGGTGCTTGGCGAGCGTCTTTGGTCTGCGATATCGATGTGATCCGACCCTCGACCATCCGGACCTGTATGTTTCGAGCCCATCCGTCCGGCAGCAAAGCGCGTTTCGCGAAGATATCTGTCGCCATGCTAGTCCCTTGCCGCGCCGTGCCTGATCTGGCGGGTTTGGTACCGGGACTCTGTCCGCAACCCAAGCCTGAACCGAAATCCGAGCGCAGGATACTGTCGCCAAATCAGGCTGGACAGGCCGGACCATTTGCCGTATCTCGCGTGCTCCAAGGCGTTGTTGCGCCTGCGGCGCCCAGGTAGCTCAGTTGGTAGAGCAGCGGATTGAAAATCCGCGTGTCGGCAGTTCGATTCTGTCCCTGGGCACCAACGATTTCAAGGGTTTAGGTGAGTGGGCGGCGCGGCTTAGTCGCTTTTTAGTCTCACTGTAGCATCCCCATTGCAGTGATCCGCTTGGAAGGTTCAGAAGAAACGGAAGCCAGGTCTGCGTCGCCTCAACAGCGAAAATTGGCCAAGCTTCCATGCTATGATTGAATCATATGCAAGTCAGTTACATAGGAGGGCTCGAGCACGCAACAAACAGGAGTTTTTTTGACCGTCTGCAGTTAAGTTTGCAGAAACATGCCATCACGCTGCTAGACCGAACCCCAACTCGCTACGTATCTCCAAAAGATACTGAAATTTATCAAGAGCGCTTTTTCAGATTCAGAACGGATCAAAATCGCTGTCCGGATGCTGATTCCGAACTTGGAATAGTCTCACATAGTCTTGGCTGTCACCTAGCCTGCAGCCACGCTGTCAGACATAAAAGAATGGTCTTTATTGATCCTTCGCGATCACCACATGCAATATTCAGTAGAAAAAAAACCGCACAAGTACGTAAAAATGCAAAGAAGATTATACACAACACTATGATACTTTCCTGCGAGTTTGGCCGGGGGTGCAAATTTAGGAGAGATTTTCATCTGGCACCCACCTCCAGAGTATTCCTTCTCAGGCAGACACCTCATGTTCCCTGCACATGTGAGCAAATTGATCTTATCGCAGAATTAGTAGTCGGCTGGCTTCTGCTGCGCACTCAAACCGATTTTTCAGAGGGTGGTTCGGGTCAAGTTTTCATGCTACCATCAGCTATGAGCACGCAGGGAGCAAACGCATGGATCAGAATCCCAAGAGGTCCGCTGACGGAAACGCCTCCTCAGCATTGAGGTCGCTTATCGAAGAAAGAAAAGATGACGCGGCAGATGGGCTGGGGTCATTCCGATCGGAGCGAGAACTTGCAAGCCCGACGAGCGAGTATAAGGACTAGCGCGCGGAATTGACGAGTTCGTACGATTTTTTTACCTGGCCTTCCGAGCGCGATGAAGGCCGACTGCTTGACTATAAAGAACTGACCTCATTACTTCAAAAATTCGATGAACAAGGTGACTTTGACCTCGCTCGCTATTTTAGATCGAGATTCAGCTCTGAGCGCTTGCTATCAATTGCTACTTCTTCGAA
>JBCBOR010000083.1:0-19592 GCA_039821125.1 Pseudomonadota bacterium | reverse complement strand
TCAATCACGACCCGCACTCGTCGGTCTTCCATACGGATCAGACCAAGGTCATGGACGGCACGCTCTGTTCCATCCTGACCTGGTACGACAACGAATGGGGCTTCTCGAACCGCATGTCCGACACCGCCGTCGCGATGGGCAAGCTGATCTAACCCACTGTCGTCGTTTTGTCTTTCGAGCGAGGTGTGATGCTTTGCTCGGAGGCAACGGCAAGGGCCTCAGAAAACATGGTCATAAGAACTCTGTTCTTGGCGTTGGCGCTTGCAGTATCAGCCTGCGCGGCGCCAACGGTTCAAGAAGAGATCCGTGATCTGAACGAGTCTTTCCAGATCAACGAAGTCGAGGACGGTGTTTTCGTCGCACGGGGCGATCGTTTGAGTTGGGGATCGAGTCCTGTACGCGGACGACAAGTCGCAGACTCGTTCGTACGCCGGATCGGCTCGGAGCTAAAAGCCCGTGGACATCGCTTCTTGAAGTTCGAAGGGCTTCTTCAAAAGACGTCGCGCGGCAGGTTCGTCAGCAGCACAGGCCGTGAATTGATAGCCGTCGCTCGAGTCGCCGACGAGGCCGACCCGGAAAACGGTTTTGCGTCTGTGGATGCTCCGCTGGAAGCACTGTCGCTTTACGCGGAGGAACGGCAGAAGCTGCCATATCTCGAAGGTCGTCGAAGAGACACCCAATTCGCAAAGAAATGGAAGCTTTGCCCGAGGGGTTGTAATTGATCGGCCTATCTGACTGATCGACAGAAGGTTACGTGCATCCCTCTTCCTGACAGGAGGGTGGCAGGAGGTGCCCCTTAGTCTGGCACAGACCAGAACAGGAGGTGCCCATGGCCATCGGATCGAAGCTCAACCCTACCCTGACCACGTTCATCGAAGCGCAGCAAATGTTCTTTGTCGCCACGGCTGCGCCGGACGGGCGGGTGAACGTCTCGCCCAAGGGGCTGGATGCGCTGCGGGTGCTCTCGCCGACCGAGATCGTGTGGCTCAACCTCTCCGGCTCCGGCAACGAGACGGCGGCGCATCTGCGGGAAAGCCCTCGGATGACGCTGATGTTCTGCGCGATGGCGGGCGATGCGATGATCCTGCGGGTCTATGGCACGGCGTGCACGCTGCATCCGGGCGACGCGGGGTGGGACACCAAGGCCGCGCGGTTTCCTATGATGGCCGGCACGCGCCAGATCTTCGAGATGGAGATCGACATGGTTCAGACCTCGTGCGGGACCGGCGTGCCGCTCTATGATTTCCGCGAACAGCGCGGACCAAGCGAATTGCTGCCCTTCTACGAGGACATGGGACCGGATGGCGTCAGCGCCTATTGGCAGCGCAAGAACAAGCTGAGTATAGACGGCAAGCCCACGGGCCTCTGACGGGGCCTGCGATTCGCCCAACCGACGCTCAGGACCCTCCGCATGACCTTCCAGACCCTCGACGATCTCGATCTTTCCGGCAAACGCGTGCTGGTGCGCGTGGACATCAATGTGCCGATGGCGGATGGCGCGGTGACGGACGACACCCGGATGCGCGCGGTGGTGCCGACGATCCGCGAGATCCTGGACAGGGGCGGGCGGCCGATCCTGCTGGCGCATTTCGGGCGGCCCAAGGGGCGGGTCGTGCCCGAACTCTCGCTTGAGCCACTCGCCGCGCCCATGGCGGCGCTGCTCGGCTCGCCCGTCGCCTTCTCCGAACGCCCGCGCGACCCCGAGCCGGGCGAGACCGTGCTGGTCGAGAACACCCGCTTTGCCGCGATGGAGGAGAAGAACGACCCGATGATGGCCGAGTTCCTGGCCTCCTGCGCCGATCTCTATGTGAACGATGCGTTCTCGGCCGCGCACCGGGCGCATGCCTCGACCGAAGGTGTGGCGCGGCTGTTGCCCTCGGCGGCGGGACGGCTGATGCAAAAGGAATTGGAGGCGCTGGAGGCGGCCTTGTCAGCGCCCGAGCGCCCTGTGATCGCTGTGGTCGGCGGTGCGAAGGTTTCGACCAAGCTCGACCTTCTCGGCAATCTCATCGACCGGGTCGATCAGATCGTCATCGGTGGCGGCATGGCCAACACGTTCCTGGCAGCACAGGGCATCGATGTCGGAAAGTCGCTGTGCGAGCATGACCTTGCGGACACCGCGCGGGAGATCATGGAGGAGGCCAGTGCCGCAAATTGCGAGCTGGTTCTGCCCTCGGACGTCGTGGTGGCGCGCGCGTTCGCAGCGGGCGCCCCATCCGAGACCGTGGCGGCAGACGCCTGCCCCGCCGATGCGATGATCCTTGACGCGGGTCCTCAGGCCGTTGCCGATATCGCGGTGCGCTTCGAGGCCGCGAGGACTGTGGTCTGGAACGGACCGCTCGGTGCCTTCGAGATCGAGCCATTCAACATGGCCACAAACGCCGCGGCCCAGAAGGTGGCCGAGTTGACCAGCGCGGGGCGCCTGATGTCCGTCGCGGGGGGCGGCGACACAGTGGCAGCGCTGAACGGCGCGGGCGTGGCGGAGAAATTCTCCTATGTCTCGACCGCAGGGGGCGCGTTCCTGGAGTGGCTCGAAGGCAAGACCCTGCCCGGCGTGGCCGCACTCCAAGCCTCGAGCAAACACTAGGTCCTGTTGACAAAGTGGATTCCCAAATCGCGTGAGACGTGATTCAAGATGCCAAATTGAGGAGGGCATCTTGATCCGAGACCTGATGAGTGACGACGAATGGGAGTTCTTCGGACCGTTCCTGATCGAAACCGGCCCCAAGCGAGGACGCCCTCCGCGCGATCATCGGCTTGTGCTTGATGGCATCTTCTGGATTGCCCGCACCGGTGCCCAGTGGCGCGACCTGCCCGATCATTTCGGCAAGTGGGGTTCTGTCTACCGACAGTTCAGGCGCTGGACGATCTCTGGCATCTGGGAACTGCTGCTGGTGGCTCTGAACGACACCGAAGACGTTCCGAACAGCGTGCAGATGATCGACAGTACCATTGTCCGGGCGCACCACTGCGCTGCTGGCGCAAGGGGGGGACTCAAAAAGAGGGTCTTGGGCGCTCAAAAGGTGGCTTCACGAGCAAGGTTCACCTCCGAACCAACGGTGGCGGTCTGCCCATGACGGTCGAGATCACCGGCGGACAGGTCTCGGACTACAAGGGCTACGATCCGGTGATGGAGGGCGGCCCGGCCCCGAAGATGCTGCTGGCGGATCGTGGCTACGACGCCGACCGCATCAGGAATGACGTCGAACAACGCGGCGGCACGGCCATCATCCCGATGCGCAAGGGCCGGAAGGTACAGGTGCCAATCGACGACTTCATCTATGCCCTTCGCAACCTCGTCGAGCGGTGCATCAACCGGTTGAAGAATGCGCGACGTGTCGCGACCCGATACGACAAGACCGCTGCCAGCTACCTCGGTTTTGTCCACATCGTCTCAATCCGGCTGTGGATGAAACACTTTGTCAACAGAGCCTAGGCGCATCGACCGGGCGGAAACCGCTCGCTTCCGCACGGGACCGGTCCAACAGGTCGCAGCACCAGAACGGCTGGCCCGTGCAGCTTCCATGGTAGAATTTGCGCATCGGAACCACCGGAGCGATTCCCCGATGCATTTCATGAGAACAACCGCAGCCATTGCGCTGGCCTCGGCCCTTGCTGCCCCGCTTGCCCCTCTGCCCGCACGCGCGGCCGAGAACCAGACGCCGATCGAAGGGGTCTTCGCCACGCTCCAGCGGCTCAGCGCGATCTACAACATCCTGATCGTGCGCATGTTCGTCGATGTGACCTATGACACGATCACGGTGTCGCCCGACGGGCTGTCGGTCTCGATCAGCGGCGCGCGGGTGTTCCCGGATCTCGAATGGGATCAGAACGGCAACTGTGTGATCGATATCGACCGGTTGTCCAGCGACTCGGTGATCAGCTTCGAGACGCTGGTGACGCAGATCGATGTGTCCGGCGTGTCGGTGCCGTCGGCCTGCTTCGACCCCGGTCTCGGCGGGATGATGCAGGGCTTTGGCTATGACGGGCTGACAGCACAGACGATGTCGGTCGAGATCGGCTACGATCTGCCCTCCGCAGGCGCCGATATCGCGGTCCAGGCTGCACTTGAAGAGGCCGGGGATCTCTCGATCTCTGCCGATTTCGATTATCTCTGGTTCAAGATCGACCCTGACGGTGGCGGCGATCCGGAACCGGTCGCACGGCTGAGAGAGGCGGAAATCGCGTTTGAAAACGGCGGATTGTGGGAGCGACTTGAACCGATGGCCAAAGCGCAGGTCGGTGATCTGAACGCTGTGCCGCAGATGGCCCAGCTGATGCTGGGACAGTTGCTGACCGAAGGCGGATCGCGCACGCCGACCGAACAGGAGAACGCGCTTGTCCAGAACGTGGCGGACGAGCTTGCCCGGTTCCTTGAGGAGAAGAACCGTCTCGTGGTGACGGTCGCGCCGGACGGTGGGCTGTGGCTGGATCCGGACGCATTCGACTCGCCGCCTGCCGCGATCGCGGCGCTGAACCCGGTCGTCTCGGCCACGCCCGTTGCCTATCGCTCGCTGATCGAACCCGGTGTTCTGAGTACGGCTCTGTCAGGTGGCGGAACCCTCAGTGATGCAGACCGGCTTACCGTTGGCCGGGCACTGCTGACGGGGGTTGGTGCGCCGCGCTCGATCGCTGCCGGTCAGGCGCTTCTGCAGCCATTGGCCGATGGCTGGAACAGCGAGGCGGCAGAACTGATCGCCGAGGCATTGAAAGAAACCGGCGAGGCCTCGGGCGCCTACGCGATGGCTTTGCGCGCCATGACGGCGGGCAGTTCGAGCGCGATTGGGATCGCGGACGCTCTTGAGCTTGAGCTGAGCCTGACCGAAATCCTGAGCGCGCAGGGCGCCGCCGCAGCTGCGTGGCCCGAAGCGGGCGCCGCGCAGACCGAGGGCGAGGTTCTGATCCAGAACGGTGATGTCCCGGCGATGCGTAAACTGGCGTTTGCGGCATCCACCGGCAAGGGACGCCCCAGGGATTACGGAGCGGCGTATTTCTGGGCCTCTCTCGCCGCGGCTGGTGGCGATCGGGGGGCGGCCAACCTGCGCAACCGGTTGGACAAACGGTTCACCGGGCAGGATGCAGCGGCTTGGAAAACCCTGGCTGCGACCCAGGCGGGCGAGGCCTTGAGGATCTGGACAGATGGCGGGCTTGGCGCAGCGATCTACCAGCGCGCGCAGTGAGACAAATTGGTGCAACGCGTACGGGCAGAGGACGCAGGCCTGCGCGGTGGAGCGCCCTTGACCGGATCCGCTGACAGCGGGTAACCCCCGCGCAACGGGTTTTAACTTTCGAGGTGGAGTGATGAAGGCGACCAGAACTGTTCAAAAGATCCTTGCGAACTACGAGGGCGAGACGCCCGGTGTGAAGGCCAACCTCTGCCGGATGCTGATGAACGGCAAACTGGGCGGCAGCGGCAAAATGATCATTCTGCCGGTCGACCAGGGCTTCGAGCATGGCCCTGCCCGGTCGTTCGCACCGAACCCGCCCGCGTACGATCCGCACTACCACTACCAATTGGCCATCGATGCCGGGCTGAGCGCCTACGCCGCGCCGCTCGGACCTCTCGAGGCCGGGGCCGATACGTTCGCCGGCCAGATCCCGACGATCCTGAAGGTGAACTCGGCCAACTCGCTGATGTCCTCGACCGCGGGCAAGAACCAGGCGGTGACAGCGTCGGTGGATGACGCCCTGCGCCTGGGGTGCGCGGCGATCGGCTTCACGGTCTACCCGGGGTCGGACATGGCACTGGACATGTTCGAGGAGATTGTCGAGATGCGCCGCGAGGCTGCGGCCTGCGGTGTGGCCACGGTCATCTGGTCGTATCCGCGCGGCGAGGCGATCTCGAAGGATGGCGAGACCGCCATCGACATCGCGGCCTATGCGGCGCATATCGCGGCGCTTCTGGGGGCCCATGTGATCAAGGTCAAGCTGTCGACCGATCATCTGGAACTGGCCGAGGCCAAGAAGGTCTATGAAGCGGAGAAGATCGACATCTCGACCCAGGCTGCCCGCGTTGCCGATTGTGTGAAGGCCTCGCTGAACGGACGCCGGCTGATCGTCTTCTCGGGCGGTGCCAAGAAGGGCGAAAGCTCGGTCTACGATGATGCCCGCGCCATCCGCGATGGTGGCGGCAACGGCTCGATCATCGGGCGCAACACCTTCCAGCGCCCGCGCGAGGACGCGTTGGACATGCTGGGCAAGCTGGTCGACATCTACAAAGGCAAGGCCTGAGATCGACCGACAAGGGTGCGTCACGGACGCACCCTACGGGGCCGTGCACGCCAGGAACGCCGGTGGCCCTTTGGCCGCCTGCGGGTCGATACAACCTCGGGATCAAAGCGGCGGATCTGATCTCCGCCGGATATGCGTGCGGCCAGGGATCGGGGATCCTGTCGGCCTGAGCATGATGTGGCTGCGCAGCCACGGGACGGCACCTTTCGACCCGGATGGGCCACGACATCTCCGGCGGACGCTACCCCGCCGGACACACCGCTCGCCGCGGCACGGACCTGACTGCCTCGGAGCAGTGGCCCGGCTTGCCCTGCCGGTATCAGGCAATTCTCCTAAAATTTGATGAATATCGTCTCAGCGCGCGCTGGTCAGCGACGCATGAGCCAGCTCACGCTCACATGAGCGCCATCACGAACGCTGCAACAAGCGACACCACTGCGGCGTCGAGCGCCAATCTTGCGATTACGACACTATTCACAATCTACTCCTTCGCCGCGAAGTTGAAAAATACGGTCGTCTCGCAGCCATATTACTCGGGCGACTCACTCTGCCCTGTGATTTTCGCTACAGAACCACAAAGCAATAGTTGGGACAATGGCGCATCAAGGGAGGCCGGAGCTATGCGCCATGCCGTATCGGACGTGCCCACTGATCAGACGCCCCGCACCATGAGCATGACCCTGTTCATCATTGGCTCGGCGGTGTTCTACACCGGATCGATGATCGCCATGAAATATTGGGGGCAGACCTCGCCGCTGCTGCTGCTGGCGGTGATCGGGATCTTCGTCAGCGGCGGCATCTGGTTCGAGATCGGAGCGCTGCAGACCGAACGGCTGGGGATGGTTTATGTGCTGATCCTGGGCGTCGAGTGCGTGCTGATCGCCATCGCCTCGGCGCTCTGGTTCGGGGAGAGCTTCTCGATGAAGGAGATCCTTGGCGGTGCCCTGATCGTTGCCGGCACCGCCATCGCGTGGAGCTGAGACCGCCCCGCAGACCTATCCCCGGCCGATGAACGGCATCTTCGTCGCCATGATTGTCATGAACTGCACATTGGTCTCGAGCGGCAGCTTGGCCATTTGCAGAACCGCCTGGGCCACGTGATCGACATCCATGCGCGGTTCGATCGCGGTCGTCCCATCCGCCTGCGGCACGCCTTCGGCCATACGCTCGGTCATCGGGGTGACGGCGTTGCCGATGTCGATCTGACCGCAGGCGATGTCAAATGGACGCCCATCCAGCGAGAGGGTTCGCGTCAGGCCGGTGACGGCATGTTTCGTGGCGGTGTAGGGCGCCGACCCCGGGCGCGGCACATGGGCCGAGATGGACCCGTTGTTGATGATCCGGCCGCCTTGAGGCGATTGCGCGCGCATCTGACGGAACGCGGCCCGGGCGCAGAGGAAGGCTCCGGTCAGGTTGACATCGACGACCATTTTCCAGTCCTCGACCGACATCTCGTCGATGGTCGTGGCGGGCACACCGGCGCCGGCATTGTTGAAGATCGCATCCACCCGTCCGAACCGCTCGACCGTTGCCGCGAAGGCCGCGTCCACCGCCGCGGCATCCGTGACGTCGCAGGGTTGCACCAGCGTCTCGCCCGGGCCGGAGGCTGCACCCGCTGTCTCCTCCAGCGCATCCGCGCGGCGGCCGACCAGCGTGACGGCCCAGCCCGCACCGGAGAAAGCCAGTGCCGTGGCGCGGCCAACGCCGCTGCCGGCGCCTGTCACCAGAATTGTCTTTGCCATCGGGCACTCTCCCATTCTGTCCTTGCAAGGGGTTCGGGCCGGACCGGCCCTTTGATCCCTTTCGTGCTACCCGCCACCTGCACGCAGTGCAACATCGCCAACGGTGTGGTGAAAACTTCTGACCACCTCGCAGATTTCGCTTGCAAAAGACCGCGCCCACCCTTCAATCACATGAGTGATGCGAACAATGCCCTGGGGAGGGAACGGTGAACGACAAGCTGGTCAAGTCAGCTGTGCGCGTGCTGGATATTTTCGAAGCCTTCGAAGCCGAGCAACGCGCCCTGACGATCTCGGATCTCGTGGATATCCTGCAGATCCCGCAATCCTCGATGTCGACCCTGATCAAGAGCCTCGTGGCGCGCGGTTTCGTCGAGTACGACGCCCAGTCGCGGCGGTATCGCCCATCAGTACGGCTGGCATTTCTGGGGAACTGGGCGCTGGGATCAACCGGGGTCATCGCCCGCATCCATGCGCTGGCGCAGGATCTTCATGACGAGACCGGGGAAGCCGTGCTGCTGGGCGCCGAGAACGGGTTGCACATGCAGTACCTGTCGCTGGTGATCCAGCCCAACACCTTGCGCGTGGCCCTGCACCCGGGGTTGCGTCGGCCAATCCACCGCTCAGGTCTCGGGACGATGCTGCTCTCGCACAAGAACGACGGCGATATCGGACGGATCGTGCGGCGCTACAACGCCGAGGCAGACGATGAGGAAGAGGTCCGGCTGTCTGAGGCCGAAGTGCTGAGCCGTGTAGCCGAGGCACGCCGTCAGGGCTGGTTCTTCAGCGAGAACATGGTGGTGAAGGGAGGCGCGTCACTGGCGACACTGCTGCCGCTGCCGCGAGAGAAGACCACGCTTGCCATCGGGTTCGGCGGCACCGTGCCGGGCATGTTGGACAAGGTGGACGGGCTGAAGGACATCCTGATGTCACGGGTGCGCAGCTTTGCCGACGAAACGCCGCCTACTGTCCCGTAAAGACCGGTGCGCGTTTCCCCCGCATCGCGTTCAGCCCCTCGACGACATCCTGCGAGAACGCGCATTTGCGCACGATCTCATCGACCCGGTCCTCCGACGGTGACTCCCGCAGGATCTCCTTCATGCCGCTGACTGCAAGGGGAGACAGGACCGCCGCGTTTGCCGCCATCTCTGCCGCGACATTCTGCAGATCCGCCGGATCGACAATGCGCGAGACAAAGCCTGAGGGCGCGAGGTCCTCTGCCGTCAGTTCCTGGTTCAGGTAGAGCAGCTGCGCCGCTCGCGATGGACCGAGCGCGGCCTTGATTCGCTCGATCGACGCAGGAACGTAGATAAAGCCAAACCGCGCTGCCGGGATCATGAAGCGCACACCGGGGACCGAGATCAGCGCATCGCAGATCACGGCGACATGGACGCCCCCACCCATGCAATGGCCGTTCAGCGCACCGATCACCGGGACCGGCAAGCGCGCCCATCTTTCGAACACATCCGAGAACCGGCTGCGCAGGAAGTTCTCGGGCTTGAAATCTCCCAGCTCTTTGAGGTCGAAGCCGGAGGTAAAGGCCTTGTCCCCGGCCCCGGTCAGCACCACCGCACGGATCTCGCTGTCCTGTGCGATCTCATCGGCCAACACGTCCAGCCAGTCGAGCGCGGCGGTGCCGATCGCATTGCGCCGGTCGGGATTGTCGATGGTGACGGTCAGAACCCCGTCCTTGCGGGCTGTGCGTAAATGTCCACCACTCATCTGTGTCTCCTCCTTCGCACGCGGTGCCGGCCAGGCCGCGGCGTCTCCCATGTGATTTTCGGTCACGCTGCGATCGCATTGAGGCGATTCTGATTGCCGGGCGACCCGATGCCGGTCATCTCTAGGCCACGGGAGTTAGCATGCGAAGAGTTCAGGGCAAACGGACATTGGTTGTCGGCGCCGGATCGGTCGGCGAGGGCTGGGGCAACGGTCGGGCCACGGTTGCGGTGCTGGTCCGCGAGGGCGCATCGGTTTTCGCCGTGGACCGGGATGCCGCGGCGCTGGCACGAACGGTCGAGATGGTGCATGAGCGCACGCCGGATGCGGTGATCGAAACCGCGACCGCGGACATCAACAACAGCCAGGAGATCGACGCCATCGTGACAGGCGCACACGACCGGCTCGGCGGGATCGATATCCTTGTGAGCAATGTCGGCGGCTCGATGCCGGGGGATGTGGTCTCGCTGTCCCGCGACGATTGGGATGCACAGTTCAGCTACAACATCTCCTATGTCTTCGAGACGATGAAACGGGTGATCCCCGGCATGGTGGCCGAGGGCGGCGGTGCGGTGGTCAATCTGGCCTCGATCGCGGCGCTCCGGTTCTTTGGTCCCGATTGCGTGGCCTATGCCGCGGCCAAGGCCGGGCTGATCAAGATGGGCCAGGTCACCGCCGTGAAGTACGCACCGGATCATGTCCGGGTGAACACGGTGGTGCCGGGTCTGATGAACACGCCTCTGGTGACAGAGCGGCTGGTGAAGCAACGCGGCGACGGCGATTCGGCCAGGCTCATTGCAGCGCGCGACGCACAGGTGCCGATGGGCCATATGGGCGAGGGCTGGGACGTGGCCGAGGCGGTCTGCTTCCTCGCCTCGGACGCCGCGAAGTATATCACCGGGACCGAGTTGATCGTGGATGGCGGGCTTCAGGCGACCTGTGTTGCGCCCAATCCCATGGCCTGATCCGATGGGGCGTGTCCTGTCCGAGTTCTCGGTTGGTGAGGTGTTCCGGCCCCAGGGCCGGGAGATCACCGCGGCAGATATCGATACGTTCGCCGGCCTGACCGGTGATCGGAACCCGGTGCATGTGGATCAGGGCGTGGCAGAGCCGCTGTTCGGCGGGCGGATCGCGCATGGGCCGCTGTTTCCGGGGCTCGCCTTCGGGATGCTGTCCGAGTTCGACCTGATCGACGGGACGGTCGTGGCCCTGCGCAATCTGGCGTGGGAGTTCAACGCCCCCGTCCGGATTGGCGATCGGGTCTCTCTCAGCGCTGAGGTGACCGCCGTAACGCCCCATCCCGATCGCACCGACCGCGGGCGCATCGCACTGAAGATGACGTTCACAAATCAAAACCAAGAGACAGTTAGCACAGGCACCGCTACCGTCACTGTCCAGACCGACAGAGGAGAAACCCAAGATGGCTAGAACCGTTCAGATCCAGGCCCCCGGAGACGCCGATGCAATGGAGATTGTCGATCTGCCGGTCGGCGATCCCGGCCCGGGTGAGATCCGCATCCGGCACGAAGCCTGCGGGCTGAATTTCATCGACATCTATCAGCGGTCGGGGGTCTACCCGCTGCCGATGCCCTGTCCCCTTGGGATGGAGGGCGCAGGCGTTGTCGAGGCCGTTGGCGAGGGTGTCACGCATCTGGCGCCAGGCGATCGTGCAGCCTATGCCTCGGCACCGCCGGGCTCGTATTGTGAGGCCCGCGTGATGAAGGCCGATCAGGTCTGCAAACTACCGGACAGCATTGGGTTCGATACCGCCGCTGCGATGATGCTGAAGGGGCTCACGACGCAGTATCTCTTCCGCTCGACCGGGCGGCTGACGGGCGGCGAGACGGTGTTGTTCCACGCCGCAGCCGGAGGCGTTGGCCTGATCGCCTGCCAGTGGGCCCGTGCCATGGGCGTGCGCCTGATCGGCACCGCGGGCTCGGACGAGAAATGCGCGCTCGCCAAAGCGCATGGTGCGGACGAATGCATCAACTATTCGACCGATGACTTCGTGGCCCGGGTGCGTGATCTGACCGACGGCAAGGGCGTCGATGTCGTGATGGACTCGGTCGGCAAGTCGACATGGGACGGCTCACTGGATTGCCTGAAGCCGCACGGGATCATGGCGACCTTCGGGAATGCCTCGGGCAAACCCGATCCGGTCGATCCGCAGATCCTGGCCGCGAAAGGGTCGATCTATCTGATCCGCCCGACACTGTTCGCCTATATCAACACAAGAGAAAGCTGCCAGGAGCGCGCGGACGACCTGTTTGACATGGTGGGCTCGGGCAAGGTGTCGATCGAGATCAAGCAGACCTATGCGCTGGACGACATCGCACAGGCACACAAGGATCTCGAGGCCCGCAAGACGACCGGCGCGACCGTGATCCGGCCTTGACCCCGTTCAGCGAGGGTGCGTCCGTGACGCACCGCCGTTTCAGCAAAGCAGGTCGAAGGCCCGGTCGATTTCGGCCTCGGTGTTGTAGACATGCGGACTGATCCGCAAGAACCCGTTGGCCAAGTCGCTCGGCGCACGCAGTGGCTCACAGTCCGGTCCGGCGTTCTTCACAACGATGCCTGCCTCTGACAGGCGTGCCGCCCATCCCGCGACCACATCCGGTCCCGCGCGCAGCGTGACGATGGCGCTTTGCAAAGGCTCGGCGCCCGCAACGGTCAGACCAAGCGCCGTCGCCCTGCCCCGTGCATGATCGGCAAGCGCCGTCAGCCTTTCGGTCACCACGGCGCCGCCAAGACCCTCATAGACATCCAGCGCTGCCGCGACGCCGATGCGCTGAACCACGAACGGTCCGCCCTTCTCGAACCGAGCCGCGGTGCTGGCATCAGCGAACCCGTCACCGTCCATACTGAGCGTCCCATACTCGGCCATCAGGTTCGGCCCCATCTTCGCGAGCGCCGATCCGCGCACATAGATGATGCCCGTCCCACGCGGCGCCCGCAGCCATTTGCGTGTCGGTGCGACAACCACATCGGCCCCGATCGCCACCACGTCCACCGGCATCTGCCCCAGCGCTTGCGCTGCATCGACGATGTAGACGCAGCCTTCGGGCCGGGCGAGCGCACCGATCGCCTCGACCGGATATCGCTCTCCGGTCAGCGAACACACGATGGGCGCTGCGATCAGCGCGACATCATCGTCGATCCGTGTGGCAAGGGTTTGCACATCCAGAGCGCCATCAGGCCCTGTCGGCATCACCTCGACCCGCGCGCCAAGGCGCTTTGCAAGTGCGACATTCGACATCCACTCGCCCGGCGCCATCAGGACCCGCCGCCCGGCCAGCGACATCGAGAGCACCGCGGCGTTCCAGCCCAGCGTCGTCCAGTCCGGCAGCGCAATCTCGTCTGGATCGGCATTGACCAGAGCGGCGATCCGGAAACGGGTGCGGGAGATCTCCGCTACCGCCTCAAGCTCGGCTGCGGGCTGGCCGACGGCCTCCTCGCGCTGGAGGTATGCGATCATGCGAGCGCGCACCGCCGGGTCGGGCAGTCCGTGTCCCGCCGCGTTCAGATAAATCATCACCACCCCCTGAATAGCTGCACAAGACTGCACAGGGCGCCGCATCGCGGGAAATCATATTTCGTGAGCCGCGCGATGATGGGAGATGATCTGTTGTCAGGCCTTGGCATCTTCCAGGATCATCGCCGAGGCCTTCTCGGCGATCATCAGTGTTGGCGAGTTCGTATTGCCTGAGACGATCTTCGGCATGACCGACGCATCGACGACGCGCAGGCCCCGCAGCCCGTTCACGCGCAGGCGTGGGTCGACCACGGCGCTGTCATCCGCTCCCATTCGGCAGGTGGAGACGGGGTGAAAAATGGTTGTCCCGATCTCGCCAGCCGCTCGCTCCAGCGCGTCCTGTTCGATCACATCCGAGCCGGGCAGATATTCCGAGGGATTGTACTGCGCGAGCGACGGGGCCTCCATGATCTGACGGGTCAGCCGGATCGCATCTGCCGCCACCTGCCGATCGCGCGGTGTCGAGAGGTAATTCGGCCGGATCGCGGGCGCTGCCATCGGGTCGGGCGACGTCATCACGATCTCGCCCCGGCTCTCGGGACGCAGATCGCACACGCTGGCGGTCATCGCAGGAAAGTCGTGCAGCGGCTCGCCGAATTTGTCCAGGCTGAGAGGTTGCACATGGTATTGCAGATTCGGTGTCTCGACCGTCTCGTCGGATCGTGCGAAGACCCCGACCTGGCTGGGCGCCATCGACATCGGCCCCGTGCGTTTCAGGACGTACTCGAGGCCGATCTTGGCCTTGCCCCACAGCGTGCTGGCGGTCTCGTTCAACGTCTCGACGCCCGAGACCTTGTAGACGCAGCGGATCTGCAGATGATCCTGCAGGTTCTGGCCGACTTCGGGGGCATCCAGGAGAGGATCGATCTCCATTTCCTGCATCAAAGCGCCCGGACCCACGCCGGAGAGCTGCAGCAGATGCGGCGATCCGATCGCGCCGGAGGCGAGGATCATCTCACCTTCCACAAACGCCCGGGCCGGTTCCCCCTTCACGGTCAGTGCAATGCCCCCGGCGTGACCTTCATCGAACAGAATGCGGGTTGCCTGCGCCTCGGTTTCAACGCGCAGGTTCGGCCTGTTGAGCGCAGGCCGCAAGAACGCCTTCGACGTGTTCCAGCGAAAACCCGAGCGCTGGTTCACATGAAAGTAGGACGAGCCGAAATTGTCACCCCGATTGAAATCATCGACCTTCGGGATGCCGACCTCGGCACAGGCATCGCGGAACGCATCCAGCAGTTCCCAGGTGATCCGCGGCGCTTCGATCCGCCACTCGCCCCCTTCCTCATGCAGACCGCCGCCCGAAAGGCCGCGGCCTGCGTAATGATCCTCGTGCTTCAGGAAGAACGGCAGGATGTCGTCCCAGCCCCAGCCGGTGCAGCCCATCTGCGCCCATGTGTCATAGTCCTGCGCCTGCCCGCGCATGTAGATCATGCCGTTGATCGACGAACAGCCCCCCAGCACCTTGCCGCGGGGATAGCGGATTGCGCGCCCGCCAAGGTTCTCTTCAGGTTCCGTAAAGAATCCCCAATCGGTCCGCGGATTGCCGATGCAGTAGAGGTACCCGACCGGGATATGGATCCAGTGGTAGTTGTCTTTCTTGCCAGCCTCGAGCAACAGCACCCGGTTCCTCGGGTCCTCCGACAGGCGGTTTGCAAGCAAACAGCCCGCCGTGCCTGCTCCGACAATCACATAATCATACGTCCCGAGATCGCGCATCACACACCTGCTTCACCATACCCAGATCAACTAGACCCCGGGATCTCTCGAATTTCCAGTAGGCAAACGGAAAAGAGAGGGATCTGCAGACATTGCTCTGCTGCCCCTACTTCGCGGGTGGCGGGTTTCCGGGGATGGGCAGCCCGCTCAGCGAGGGGTGCGAGCGTGCATACTGCGCCGGGAAGGCCGCCCGCTCATCGCCAAGGGCTTCTGCCGCGTGCCAGGCCCATCGGCTGTCATAGGTGATGCCGCGCGCCAGGGCGACCATGTCGGCCTGCCCTGTGACCAGGATCGTCTCGGCCTGGTGTGGATGGGTGATCTTACCAACGGCCATCACGCACATCTCGGGCACCGCGCGTTTGATCTCGGCGGCAGCAGTGGTCTGGTAACCCGGCGCCACCTTGATCGTCTGCATCACGGCGTTGCCGCCCGAGGAGACATCGACGAAGTCGCAGCCGCGCTCGTGCAGGGCCTGCGTGTAGGCGATGGCCTCCTCGACCGCCCACGAACTGTCCGGCACCCAGTCGGTGGACGAGAACCGCACGCCCATCGGTTTGTCATCGGGCCAGACGGCACGGCAGGCCTCGAAGACCTCAAGCGGGAAACGCATCCGGTTCTCGAGGCTGCCGCCGTACTTGTCGTCACGCTGGTTCGAGATCGGGCTCAGGAACTGGTGCAAGAGATACCCATGGGCCGAGTGCAACTCGACCACGTCAAAATCCAGCCGGGCACAGCGCTTGGTCGCATCGACAAACGCATCGAGGATCCGCTTCATCGAATTGTCGCCGATTTGCTCGGGCATATGCCACCCCTCGGCAAACGGGATCGCCGAGGGACCATAGGTCTGCCAGGCGCCCTCGCCCTCCTTCAGCGAAGTTCCGCCATTCCATGGCAGATCGGACGATGCCTTGCGCCCGGCGTGGGCCAGCTGCATGCCGATCTTGGACGCGCCATAATCGCGGTAGAACTCGATGATCGGACGAAACGCTTCTTCATGGGCGTCCGACCACAGCCCCGTGCATCCCGGCGTGATCCGCCCCTCGGGCTCGACACCCGTCGCCTCGACGAACACGAGGCCCGGGCCTGAGATCGCGAACTGGCCGAGATGAACCAGATGCCAGTTTCCGGCAAGGCCGTCCTTGGCCGTATACTGGCACATGGGCGCGACGGTGATGCGGTTGGGGATCTCGACCCCGCGCAGGGTGATCGGATCAAAAAGCTTCGTCTGGGGCATGGGTCCTCGTTCTTCTGCGTGCGCAGGTCTCTCGTAGGGTGCGTCCGTGACGCACCCTTGTTTCAGGGATCAGGGAAAATGCGCCTGCCATCCGGTGTCGGAACCTCCGCCACGTTCAAGGTCAGCGAGACCATGGCGTAATACCCGCAGAGACCGATCACATCGACCAGCCCCTGCTCGCCAAGGGTCTCCAGCGCCGTTTCGTATTCTGCGTCGGTCAGCCTGTGCCGGGCATTGAGCGCCCGGGCCGTCTGGTAGACAACACGCTCAGCCGCCGTTGCGAACTCGGGCGTATCGCCGGACCGGATCGCTTCGATCACGTCATCCGGAACCCCCGCCTCACGCGCCAGTGCGCTGTGTGCCCAGAACTCGAATTCCGAGCGGTAGTGCTGGCCGGTTACCAGAATTGCGATCTCCGCCTGGTCGCGTGGAAGATGGGTGTTGAACCGAAAATACTCGCCCAGTTTCTGCGCGGCATCGGCCATCTCGGGGTTGCGCATCCAGGTCTGGAACGGCCCGCGTACCGAGCCGCGCGGCCCCGATACAATTGCATCATGCACCGCGCGCTGCGCAGGTGACATCGCGTCATAGTCGAGAGGTGGCAGTCTGGTCATCGGTCCTCTCCGATCCGTCAGCGCGTCTTGGACCAGTCGGGTTTGCGTTTCTCGAGGAAGGCAGCGATCCCCTCTGCCCCCTCAACCCCGCCAAGCGCGTTCGCGATCCCGTCTGCTTCGGCATCGAGCTGCGTTTTCAGATCATTCAGCCGCGCCGAGTTGATCAGTTGCTTGCCCACGGCCAATGCCTGTGTCGGCATCTCGGCGATCTTGGCGGCCCAGTCCATCGCCATGTCCAATGCACCGCCCGGCTCGGCGATCCGATTGACCAGGCCCAGTTGATGCAGGCGTTCCATCCCGATCCTGTCGCCGGTGAAGACCATCTCGGCCATGGTCTGGCGCGGCAGCGCCGTGCCGAGAAAGGCTGTCGAGCCGCCATCGGGCGTCATGCCGATCTTGATGTACGCAACCGAGGCATAGGCATCGCGCGCACCCACGATCAGATCGCACGCCGCCATGATCGAGGCGCCGGCCCCCGCGGCCCCGCCATCGACCGCCGCGATGATCGGCTTGGGGCAGTTTCGCATGGCGTGGATCATGTCGTGCAGCTTGTCGACCGAGCTGCGCCGCGCCGCGTAGTCTGCTTCGCTGCGTTCTTTCAATCACTGATGTTCCCGCCGGAACAAAAGAACCCGCCCGCGCCGGTCAGCACGATGGCCCCGACCTCCTTGTCCTCGCTCGCCTCCTGCACGGCCTCGCGAAATCCATTGTAGAAATCCCAGCTCAGTGAGTTCAGCGTTTTCGGGTCATTGTTGATGGCCTTCAGGACACGGCCTGATCGCTCCAGAATGATACGGTCTGACATGGCTGGGGTCACCTCGGGACATCGACGCGTCGGTCCCCGAGTCCTATGCGAGCGGGCCCGGCACGCCTAGAGGAATCAGGCAATATCTGAAATCTGATAACGATATTGAGGAGTGTTTGACGCAGGCTTTCCCGAGTTTCGTCTGAAAATAGATCAAAACGTTCAGACAATTTTAGGAAGAATCATCAACAACGGTCTCGATCGCGCAAGCCCAGAAGGCCCTTGCCTCACAATGCGGACCGAACCGGTCCCCGATTGCACAGGGCCACATCATGACCAAGTTCGCCAAACTCTTCACCACCGTCGGTATCGCCGTTCTCATCGGAGCCACCCACGCCAAGGCAGACGCCCAGTGGTTCGTCTATTGCGAAGGTGTGGAGAACGGGCAGAACACAGCCTATCTGACCACGGCGCTCTACTCGCAATACGCCAGTCCAAAACAGAAATCCGAGCTCGAGCGGGCCGCCATGCAGCGCTTGTCCGAGACGCGCGGTGCACCCGCCTATGGCTGCTCCGGTGTGTCGTTCATGTCGCGTGCCTCGGCAGTCGAGGCGCGCAAGCGCACGGCCGATGTCCATGCCATAGTCGGCAACAAGGTCGTGATGTTCAACATGGAAACGCCGCGCGTGCTGGCTAAAGCCAAAGCGCCAGGCCTGAAGCGCGCCCGGATCTCGCGCGGGCGTCCCCAGAGGGTCAACACAACCTTTGCCCGCCTTCCGGAGTAAGCACCTCCACAACGCAAAACGGCGACCCGCATCCCGGGTCGCCGTTTGTCGTTGGAACAGCGCTTACTGGAAGCGGATCGTCGCCTCCACACGGCGATTGATCGCGGCAAACGGATCGCTGACCCGCGGCTTCGACTCGCCATACCCCTTCGCTTCGAGCCGCTCGCGCGGCACGCCGAGGCTTTCGAGGTAATTCACGACCGAAGCGGCGCGCCGGTTGGACAGGTTCAGGTTGAAGCTGTCGGATCCGCTGGCATCTGTATGCCCTTCGATATTGAACTGAGCACTGCTGAGCTTGTCACCCTGGAGCGCCTTGGCGAACTCGGCCAGGTTCTCACGGGCTTGTCGGCTGAGCCGGTCCGAGCCAAGCTCGAACGTGATCAGCATGTCGAACCCGCCGGGATCAGCCGGTGCCGCATTCTGCTCGGCACAGGCCGACGCTGTGCCAAGGCACACCGCACGGGTCTTTTGTTTCGGAACGCATGGCCCGCCCCCGGGGCACTCCAGCGCTTTCGAGAAATGGGCCTCGATCTCGCTCGGCGTATAGGACGGTCCAGCGAGGACGCTGGTCGGAAGCGCCATGATCGCTGTCATGGCAAAAAGTCGGTACATCATCGCAAAGGCTCCTTTGGTAAATCCCAAAATGACATTAAAGGTAATTTTGGCATTTTTCAAGCGCGACGCAGGAAAAAAAGAGGCGATCGCGCCTAGAATTCAGACATCTCGCGAGACAGATCCCGAAACCGCTCGAGATGGTGGTCGGTATCGCCGAACATGTGGTCGATCATGACGATCCGCTTGGCAAAATGCGGCAATGGCCATTCCCAGGTCATGGCCACACCGCCGTGCATCTGGATCGCCTCTTCGGCCACAAGGCGCCCAACACGGCCAATCAGATTCTTTGCCGCCGAGACATTGAGCTCTCGCAGATCTCGCGGCCCTTCCAGCGTGTTGGCTGCCAGCATGACCGCCGAGCGCGCCTGCTCGATCTCGAGCATCATGTCGACCATCCTGTGCTGCAGCACCTGATTGGCACCGATTGGCTTGCCGAACTGCTTGCGCTCTTTCAGATAGTCCAGCGTCATGTCCTTCGCGATGTCCATCGCACCGATCGCTTCGGCGCAGACCGCGAGAGTTCCTGCGGCAAGCGTGCGCTCAATCAATGGCCAGTCCGAGCCCGGCACACCGAGGGGCACGCCATTAGCCTTGTCGAGGCGGATCTCTGCGACCGCGGGACCATCGATGCTCCCATGGGCCGTGATCTTCACGCCGGGTGA
>JBCBOR010000082.1:0-20143 GCA_039821125.1 Pseudomonadota bacterium | reverse complement strand
CCTTTCTCCCCCCCCCCGCCCCGTCCTTTTTCCCCCCCCGGTCGCCCCCCCCCCCCCCCCCCCCGCGCGTTGGGTGGGGGGCCCCCCCCCCCCACCGCCGTGGCAGGTCAGGGCCAGAGAGTCTCGGCGGCGCGGATACGGCCGCAATCGATCTCGCGCCGGTTCAACAGGGGCGCATCGGCGTAGCGCGTGACCACGGCGTCGGTGCGCTCGAAGATGCCGTAGCGCGTGAGGAGCGCGGTGATCGCCGCCTCGGAGCCGCGCGTTGCGCCATCATCGATCTTGAGGGCGATGCCGAGGCCCCGCTCCGGCAGGATGGCGAGGAAGACGCCCTCGGCGCCTGTTTTCGCGGCAACCCGTCCGGGGGCGGCGCGCATCAGCGCGGTGCAGGCCCGGCCCTCGCCAGCCACAAGCTCGGGATAGGCCATCATCGCATCGCGCAGGCGCGTGGCGGCGGAGGCACGCGCGCCAGTGAACGCCATGTCGGGGCGCGCGAAACCGGCGGCCTGAGTGGCCAGCGCTTGGAGGGTGATGGCGAAGTTGGGCGCTGAGCAGCCATCGACGGCATGGCCCTTGGCGGTCTCGCCCGCGGTCTCCTCGGTCGCGGCGCGGATCGCGCGCTGCACCGGGTGGTCCGGGTCGATATACTCCGGTCCGCCGCCGAGATGACGGCCCAGCGTCAGCATCCCCGAATGTTTGCCCGAGCAGTTGTTGTGCAACTGGCTCGGCGCTTCGCCGGTGTCGCGGAGGCGATACCGTTCGGTCCGATCGTTGGGGATCTGCGTGCCACAGCGCAGGTCAGGCTCGCCAAGCCCGATCTCGGACAGCCAGGCCCCGGCCAGCGACCGGTGGATCTCGGCGCCCTGATGCGAGGCGCAGGCGAATGCGAGATGCCGGTCGGTCAGCCCGGCCGCATCGGCGGCCCCGCTTTCGACAAGCGGCAGCGCCTGCACCATCTTGCACGACGAGCGCGGCAGGATCACCCGGGTCGGATCGCCCCAGGCGGCGACCACTGCGCCATCCGGGCGGCAGACCACCGCGGACCCGCGATGCACGCATTCCAGCAAAGGCCCGCGCCAGATTTCGGTGAGCCCCACACTTTGATCTGTCATCAGGAGATGCTCCTTCCGGTGCGTGCCCGGTCACGCGTTCGCAACGATGATCGCGACAGGGAAATCAGTCGCCCAGCAACTCGTCCTGGAACCCGCTGCCAAGCTCGGAGCGCAGGCGGGCGAACGACAGCCTGAGCCGCGATTTCACGGTCCCGAGCGGTGTGTCCAGACGTTCGGCGATCTCGCCATGGCTGAGGCCCGAGAAAAAGGCGAGTTGCACAACCTCGCGCTGGTCCTCGGTCAGCGATGCCAGAGCGGACCGCACGGCCTCGTCGCGCCGGCTGGCCGAGAGGCTGCTCTCGGGGCTGGCCTCGGGTTCGGGCCGGAAGGCGGGATCTTCGGGATCTGGCTCGGGCCGCTTCTGGCGGCGTATCAGATCGATCCGGCGGTTCCTGGCGATCGTGTAGATCCAGGTGGCGCCGCTGGCCTTTTCGGGATCGAAGCTGCCGGATTTGCGCCAGATCGTGACCATCACGTCCTGGGCGACATCCTCGGCAATCTCGGGCGGCGAGCCGCTTTTGATCAGGAACGCCTTGATTCGCCCGGCAAAGCGACCGAACAGTTCGGCAAAGGCCGCCCGGTCCTCGGCGGTCGCAATCCTGACCAGCAGCGCATCTTCGCTCTCTGCCGCCAGATCCTGCTCAAGGTCAGCCTGCGTCACGACGGGCTCTGCCTCTTTGTCCGTATTGTCTTCACATCACGCGGCCGATCCCGGTCTGCCGCGTGGAAATTGCGTCGGCGGGGTGGAAATCGACCTGCGAGTTACAGTATGCTCATCGGCAGCGTTCGGACAACTGGTGACGCGCAATGATCGGGCGGCAGTGGATCGCTTAGACGTGTTGGATGAGGCGAGCATGAATGTACTTTCGAGGGTGACTGTCACCGCCGCGGCTCTGGCGGTGGGACTGTCGGCATCAGCCGTGGCGCAAGACCGCGTGGATGCCAAGAAGGACTGGTCGATTTTCGAGGCTGGCAGCGGCGGCTCCAAGGTGTGCTGGATTGTCAGCCAGCCGACCGAGTCGACGGCGACGCGCGGCGGACAGAAAGTGGACGTCCGGCGCGGCGACATCTTTCTGATGGTGTCGAACCGGCCCAAGGACAAAGTCGAGAACGAGGTATCGTTCCTGTCTGGGTATCCGTTCAAGAAGGGCTCGAAGGTCAAGGTGACCGTCGGCTCGAACAACTACACCATGTTCACCGATGGCGAGAACGCCTGGACCTCGTCCTCGGGCGAGGACAGCAAGCTGACCCGCGCGTTCCGCGCCGGGGCCACGGCCCGCATCGAGGGCACCTCGTCTCGTGGGACGGTCACGCGGGACACGTTCTCGTTGAGCGGGTTTACCGCCGCTCTGAAAGCAGCCCAGGGCCGGTGCCGCTAAGCGAGACGGGCATCAGCCTTAGGAAGCCGCACCTGCGCCGATAGCGGCGCGGGTCGATGACAGCACCCACTCGCGATAGTTCTCGGTCGCGTAGGTGATGTCTATGGCCGTGATGCTGGGTTCATCGAACGGGTGCATCGGCCCGACGGTCTCGACCACCGTGTCAAACAGATTTGCCCGTGTCTTGGCATACAGGATCACCTCGTCGCGGGATTTCTCGACCCCGCGCCATCTATAGCTGCTGAACGCCTCGACGCGGTTAACCGCCGCCACAAGGTTGTCGCCCAGCAAGCGTGCTGCGATGGCATCTGCAACCCAAGGGTTTGGGCAGTTGATGCGGATTTCAATCAAGCCGGTGTCGTCAGCCGTTCCTAAATGTGTAGGCATAGCCATTCAGCGCTGGAGCGCCCCCAAGGTGAGCATATAGCACCCGAGCCCCGGCAGGGAAAAAATCTCTGCGCACCAGATCAACCATCCCTTGCATCGACTTACCCTCGTAGACCGGGTCGGTGATCATGGCTTCGGTCCGCGCCGCGAGGCGAATCGCATCGTTGGTTTCGGCGGAGGGCACGCCATAGGCGGGGTAGGCGTAGTCCGGGTTGATGTGGATCTCGTTCTCGCGGATGGGGCGGCCGAGACCGACCAGGTCCGCCGTGTTGTCGACGATCTGGCGCACCTGGGCGCGGGTCTGGTCCGGCGTGCCCGAGCCGTCGATGCCGATCACCCGGTCCGCCCGTCCGTCCGCCGCGAAGCCGACGATCATACCCGCCTGGGTCGACCCGGTGACCACGCAGACGATCACGTAATCGAACTGGAAGCCCAGATCGGCCTCCTGTGCGCGCACCTCCTCGGCGAACCCCACATATCCCAGCCCGCCCAGAGGGTGCACGGACGCGCCTGCCGGAATCGGATAGGGCGTGCCGCCCGCGTCCTTGACCGACTGGATCGCGTCCTCCCACGATTTGCGGATGCCGATGTCGAACCCGTCCGGCACGATGCGACTGTCTGCGCCCATCAGGCGGGTCATCATGATGTTGCCGACCCGGTCATAGACCGCGTCCTCGTGCGGGACCCAGCTTTCCTGCACGACAACGCATTTCAGGCCCAGCTTGGCCGCAACCGCCGCGACCATGCGGGTATGGTTCGACTGCACACCGCCGATCGAGACGAGCGTGTCCGCGCCCGACTTCAGCACGTCCGGCACGATGTACTCCAGCTTGCGCAGTTTGTTGCCACCGAGCGCCAGGCCCGAGTTGCAATCATCGCGTTTGGCCCAGATCTCGACCTTGCCGCCAAGCGCCTCACTCAGACGGGGCAGCGGTTCAATGGGCGTCGGGCCGAAGGTCAGCGGATAGCGTTCGAATGGCTCAAGCATGGTGCGCTCTCGTGGTTCATCTGTCGTCGCAGACCATAGATCCGGGTGCGTGAAATGTAGTTTCAAAATTCGTCGATTTATGAGACATAAAGTCAATGAATCTGCAAATTATGCGAAAATATATCGGGAAAGTCAGAAATCGTGGAAGACTCCGCGGGAGCACTCGACCGCTTGGATCGTGCGATTCTCCAGGCGCTTCAGGCTGATGGACGGCTCAGCAACGCTGATCTGGCCGAACGGATCAATGCCAGTCCCGCGACCTGCCATCGCCGGACCCAGCGGCTGATCCGCGATGGTTTCATTGCCAGCACCCGCGCGGTGATCGACCCGGCCCGGGTGGATCGCGGTGCATTGGTGATGGTCGGTGTGGTCCTCGATCGCTCGACCCCCGAGAGCTTTGGCGCCTTCGAGGATGCGATCACCGGCCTGCCGTTCATTCTGGACTGTCATCTGGTCGCGGGCGACTTCGACTATTTCCTCAAGATCCGGGTCCGCGACATCGCCGACTTCAACCGACTGCATGGCGAGCAACTGATCGGTCTGCCCGGCGTGCGCCAGACCCGCACGTTCTTTGTGATGAAAGAGGTGATCGACAATGCGCCGCTGGCGTTCTGAGCCCCCAAGTCTGGATGCATGGGCAGCATGGTCGCAGTCGTGAAAGGCCCCCGAAGTTTCCTCCGGGGGCCGTTCGCTCAAGCCGCTTTTTTCAGTGCCTTCTTTGCGGCTTTCAGCTGCGTCGTGCGTTTCTTGACGTCTTTTTTCAACGCTTTGATTTTCGACTTTTTCGCCATGACAGTCTCCTTCTCAACGGTCCGTGCGCTCAGCCTTTGTCGCCGCCCTTGTCACCATGCTCCTCGAGGAAACCGCGGATGAACCGGCGGATCTCGCGTGCTGCGCTGGTGTCGAGGTCATCACAAAGAGACACGAAGCGGTCGCGCTCGGACTGTTTGATGCGGATGACCAATTGGCTGTCCTTGTTGGTCTTCTTCTTTTTCGCTTCGCTCATGATTTGCTCGATGCAGCGATAGCGACATGATGCACAAAATATATCATTTGTATATACATTTTTCCCGAGCTTACACGTCCCGCAAAGCTTGGGCCATACGTGCGGATCGCGCAAGAGGTGGTGCGCTCGCGCCAAGGTCCGGTGTCACATGGCCTCGGGCCACCCGCGAACGGGGCGCGGCACGCATGATTGAGCTGATTGTGCGATGCGCAATTCTTGGTTGAATATGCCAGGGCAAAGTCCTAGCTTTTGGGTGAAAATGTCCATTGCAGCCCAGCGAGGTTCAGACCGCCATGGACGTCGAAGTCTTTCTGCGCGGTGACCAGATCGGCCGCTATGCCAGTCTGTCTGCCACGGGGAACAACCAGGACCGGGTGGTCACACTGAACGGGGTCGAGGCACTCGGCACCGCGGATGACACGTTTCGGGTTCTGGTCGAACAGGTCAACAACGGCGTCACCGAGTTTCAGAACGGTCAGTTCGTCACCGTGTTCGATGCTGACGGCGCCGTGGTGGTGCCACGGACCGGGATCAACCCGGATGCCGAGCAGGGGCAGGCCGGCGGCGATGAGCATCTGATCATCACGCAGCAGCCCTTTGTCATCGACCTGAACGGTGTGCCTGCCGGACCGGCGGTCGTGCAGTATGGTCAGGCCGATCAGATCGGTGATCCGAATTTCAGCGACAATGATGGCGAGCTTGATTTCGTTGATTTTCCCTGTCTCGCCGTCGGCACACTGGTCGAGACGGCATGCGGTCTCCGCCCGGCAGAGGACCTGCGCCGCGGCGATGTCGTGCCCACGCCCGGTGGTGCGCGCAAGGTGATCTGGACCGGACGGCGGCAGGTCACGCTGCCCGCCATTGCGCTGCGCAAGAAGCCGGTGATCTTTCCGCGCGCTGCATTGGGCGCACTGGGACCGCACCGCGATCTGATCGTCTCGCCGCAACACCGGATGCTGATGACGGGTCCGCGCGTGGCGGAACTGTGCGGCGCTGCGGCTGTGCTGGCGCCCGCCCGTGGGCTGACGCCTCTGCCCTGCGTTCGGGTCATGCGCGGCAAGCGGGTGATCGAGTATGTCACCATTCTGCTCGACCGCCACGCGGTGATGTGGGCCGAGGGTGTACTGACCGAGAGCTTCTATCCGGGGCCCGAGGGGCTGCGCATGCTGGGCCCGGAGCTGGCGCGGGCGGTCTTTGCCGTACTTCCCGCCCTCGCGACGCAGGGTGTTGCAGCCTATGGTCCTCCGGCGGCGCCGCTTCTGACCATGCGCCAGGCGCGTCGCCTTGCGCGGCGGATCCGTGCCGATCGCCTTGATGCGAAAGCCTCCTTGACCCTGCGACCTGCCTCGGCCATCTGAGCCCGCACTGGCGCCCACGCCCATGCTATGCTATGCGCGCCGCCTGCCGGAGAGATGAGATGACCGCCAACAGCCGCGCGCCAAAGCCAATGGCCACCGCCATCACGCCCGATGTCGCGACGTTCCCGCGCCGTGATGCGCCTGACGCACGCCCGAACCTGATCGGGTTGACGCGCGAGGGGATGGCAGATGCGCTTCGCGGCATCGGCGTGCCCGACAAGCAGATCAAGATGCGGGTCGGGCAGGTGTGGCAGTGGCTCTACGCGCGCGGGGTTGGGTCTTTTGATGAAATGACCAACCTTTCCAAAGGCTTTCGGGGCGATCTTGCGGAGGCATTTGAGATTGCCCGGCCCGAGGTCGTGACCCGGCAAGTCTCGGAAGATGGCACACGCAAATACCTGCTGCGCATCGCGGGCGGGCATGAGGTCGAGGCTGTCTACATACCTGAGGAAGATCGCGGAACCCTCTGTATCTCCAGCCAAGTCGGCTGCACGCTGACCTGTACTTTCTGCCATACCGGCACGCAAAAGCTGGTGCGCAACCTGACGCCTGCCGAGATTGTCGGCCAGATCCTGGTCTGCCGCGATGATCTGGAGGAATGGCCCGTGGCAGGGCAGCGCCCGCCGGATCGCCGGCTTCTCTCGAACATCGTGCTGATGGGCATGGGCGAGCCGCTCTACAATACCGACAATGTGCGCGACGCGATGCGGATCGCCATGGATAACGAGGGGCTGAGCCTCAGCCGCCGCCGCATCACGCTGTCGACCTCGGGCGTCGTGCCGGAGATCCCGCGCTGGGGGCGCGAGGCCGAGACACTGCTGGCGATCTCGCTTCACGCGGTGCGCGATGATCTGCGCGATGTGCTGGTGCCCATCAACCGCAAGTATCCGATCGCCGCGTTGCTGGACGCGTGCCGGGCTTATCCGCGCCTCTCGAATGCCGAGCGGATCACGTTTGAGTACGTGATGCTGAAGGGCGTGAACGACTCGGACGCGGACGCAAAGGACCTGGTCAAGCTGATCGCGGGCATTCCGGCCAAGATCAACCTGATCCCGTTCAACGCCTGGCCCGGCGCGATCTACGAACGTTCGGACTGGGATCGGATCGAGCAATTCGCCGAGATCGTGAACCGCGCGGGATATGCATCCCCGGTGCGCACGCCGCGGGGGCAGGATATCCTGGCGGCCTGCGGGCAGCTCAAATCCGCCACGGAACGCGGCCGTAAATCGCGCGCTGAGATTGCAGCTGAGGCTGGTCTCTGACCGCTACTTCTCGATAAAGAACTGAAGCTCATCTGGCTTGATCGGAGCGCCTTTTGCCTCAGAGGCAATCTGAAGTATCCTTGATATCTCGGCGTCCGTCATGTTGCCCCGCAGTTCAAATTCGAAGTCGCCATCCTTAACTCTAATCGATTTTGCGCCGAGATGATCGAGATAGATCTTTAGTAGATACCCTGAGAGCTTCGCGATTCCCGTCATCGCAATAACGAACTTCACCAATTGTTCGATGTTCTCGCCAGTGAGAAGTTGAACAAATGGGCTTGCGCCCTCAGAAAAACCCTGAGGCTGTGATTTGCTGTCCCTACTATCCTCTGAGTGCGCACCCATATTGATTTCTGGCTCTTCACCGTCTTCAATCATCAGATCACCCCTGATCTACGACAGCGTAAGATTATGATTAACTTGCCGATTCGTCTTGATTTTTTTCTAAAAACGGGGTCGCTATATTTATTGATCGGCGCTTAATGTGTTAAGTCTTCACTAGACACTGTAATACCATTGAGAAGACTTAAATTGCGCCGCGTCATGGTGATCGGTGGACCGGGGGCGGGCAAATCGACGTTTGCCCGTGCGCTCGGCTCGCGCCTTGGCGTGCCGGTCGTGCACATGGACACCCTGTTCTGGGAGCCCGGCTGGGTGATGGCCGGGGAGACGGATCTCCGGACACGAGTCGCGGCGGCGGTTGCAGGCGATGCCTGGGTGATGGACGGGAACTACTCGCGGACATGGCCGATACGGCTGGCTCGCGCCGATACGGTGATCTTTCTGGATATCGCGACACCGCGGCGGCTCTGGCGTGTGCTGGGGCGGATTGCGGCGGGCTATGGTCGTGACCGTCCCGATGTGGGTCCCGGCTGTCCAGAGAAGCTGGATCTGGATTTCATCGTCAACTGGGTCGGGCGCTACCGCTGGCGCGCGCGGCCCAAGGCGCTAGAACTGATCGCGGAGGCTGGACCTGCCGGCCATCTGGTGCGGCACCATCTGACATCGCCCCGTGCGGTGGCGCAGTTCCTGAAGGGCCAAGGACGCAAGGCCGCATAGCGGACCGCGCCGTTTCCCGTGATGCAGCGCCCGGAGGCGCCGAGGCCGCAGGCAATCAGACGAAGTCGAACCCGCCGATGCCGAGATCCGCCTCGAGCGTGTTTTCAACGAGAACCGTATCGCTGCCGAAGGTGATCGTTGCATCCGTGCCATCATCGGTGATGGTCAGGTCTGCAAAAGACAGACCCACCATCTCGATCCGATCTGTCCCGCTCTGAAAGTCGATGATCCGGTCCGCGCCCGATCCTGAAGTGAAGCTGAAGGTATCCGCGCCACCATCCCCGCGCAGCACATCGTCGCCCGCATCACCGATCAGCCGGTCCGCTCCGGCAGCGCCGATGAGAGAGTCCGCGCCTTCGCCTCCGAACAGCGTGTCGTCTCCGTTCCGGCCGTTCAGGCGATCGTCGCCGTCTCCGCCGAACAACTCGTTTGCAACAGCGCCGGTGCCCAGAAGAAAGTCGTTGTGGCTCGAGCCGATGAGGTTCTCGATCGAGCCATAGCTGTCGCCTGCTGCGAAGCGCGTGTTGGTGCCCGCACTGGCGAGGTCGGCCCGCACGCCTGCTGTCGCATCGCTGTAGCTTGCCGTGTCGATGCCGGTCCCGCCCGAAAGCCGGTCGGCCCCGCGGCCTCCTGTGAGAACGTCATCGTCCGCGCCGCCGAACAGGTCGTCGTCGCCGCCGCCGCCGATCAGGATGTCGTCGCCGTCCGAGCCCAGCAGCGTGTCATCGCCGCCGCGTCCATTGAGACGATCGTCGCCTGCGCCCCCGGCAAGGCGGTTGCCGGTCGTGCTGTCGCCCAGCAGGAAATCGTCGTGAGCCGAGCCTGAGAGGTTCTCGATGTCGGTATAGCTGTCGCCCGTCGCGGCGCCCGTGTTGGTCGAAGCTGCCTTCAGGTCGGCCCGCACGGCCCCCGCCGCATCTCGGTAGTCCGCCGTGTCGACCCCCTCGCCGCCATCGAGCGCGTCGGCACCCTGACCCGCGACCAGAACATCATCGCCTGTGTCGCCCGACAGGGTGTCGTCTCCGACGCTGCCGATCAGTGTGTCATCACCCTCGCCACCGAACAGCACGTCATCGCCGCCGCGTCCATTCAACCGGTCGTTCCCGGCATCGCCGTTCAGCGTGTTCCCGCGGGCGCCGTCCCCGAAGAGCGCATCGTCAAAGGCTGATCCCGCAAGGCTCTCGATGCTGGTGTAGACGTCGCCTGCCGCGTCGCCCGTGTTCGACCCGGATGACGCGAGATCCGCGCGAACGCCGACCGCTGCCGTGGCATAGCTGGCGGTATCGTGCCCGAGGCCGCCATCAAGATCATCGGCGCCGCCGCGTCCCGTCAGGGTGTTGTCCCCACCATCGCCCAGCAAGGTGTCATCGAAGGCCGACCCTGCGGCATGCTCGATGCTGACGAGGACGTCGCCTGCCGCATCGCCGCCCGAGACGGTGCCCGCGGCGAGGTCCACGATCACCGCAGCACCGGACGAGCCATAGCTGGCCGTATCCTCGCCATCGCCGCCGTCGATCAGATCAGCGCCGCCATCGCCTTCGAGACTGTCGTTGCCATCGCCGCCAAACAGCAGATCATCATCCGCACCGCCTTCGAGCGCGTCGCTTCCGTCACCGCCGCTGAGCGTGTCCTCACCGGCCCCGCCGATGAACTGGTTTGCGATGATGTCTCCGGTCAGCGTGTCACCGAAAGCCGAGCCGATGATGGCCTCGATCCCGAAGAAGACATCCCCTTCGGCGTGCCCGCCGCTTCCGGTCGTGGCCTGGCTCAAGATCGTGAACAGTTGCAGCGTCGCGCGAAACTCGACCTCGATCCCGGCGTCCGAGGCGGAGTAGTCGACCCAGTCGAAGCTGTCGATGAACTCGTTCGCGCGGCTGTTCTGGTCGAAACCCAGAAGCACATCCTGCCCGGTGCCGCTGACGAACGTGTCGTTGCCTGCACCGCCGAAGAGGTTGTTGTCGCCGCCAAGGCCGATGATCAGATCATCGCCGCCCTCGCCGCGCAGGTTATTCGTGCCCGTGCTTGCGCTGATCAGCGTGTCGTCATGCCCCGAGCCGGTGACATCCTCGATGCTGATCAGCGTATCGCCCGCAGCATCGCCGCCCGACAGGACGCCTGTGTCGAGATTGACCGAAACAGCGGCCGCCGACGTGACGTAGCTGGCGGTGTCATCGCCTGCACCGCCTAAGAGCGTATCGGCCCCGGCATCGCCCTGCAGGAAGTCGTCGTCCTCGCCGCCGAAGAGGGTGTCGTTGCCGGTGCCGCCGCCGATCTGATCTTCGCTGCCACCGCCATAAAGCTCGTCCCCGCCACCCTCACCGCGGATGACATCATCCCCGCCAAGGCCGAAGACCTGATCATTGCCATCGCCCGCGTTCAGAACATTGACAAAGCTGTTTCCGGTCAGCGTGTCGTCGAAGCCCGATCCGGTGACATCCTCGATCCCCGAGAAGGTGTCTCCCGTCGCGTGGCCACCCGAAGCGGAGCCTGTGTTGAGGGAGATCGTGACCCCTGCATCCGAGTCCGCATAGTCGATCGTGTCACGGTCGCCCAATCCGCCGATCAGCGAGTCCGCCCCGGCACCGCCGACCAGCACATCGTTGCCGCTGCCACCGTCGAGCGTGTCGTTCCCGGCAAGGCCGAACAGCGTGTCATTTCCGGCAATGCCGATGATCGAGTCGTCTGTGACATCGCCGATCAGCGTGTCGTCACCTGCGGTTTCCATGTATGCAGCTGTCCTTGGCGTTCGGATGCAAGATCGCGCCTGACGTTATCGTGGCTGCAAGTAATCCGCTATGTCTATTTTGTGCAAAAATCTCAGATAAGAGAGATCTCAGAATATTCGCATCCTGCAAGCATTTGTCTGATTTGAGAACATCAAGAAAAGGCTTTGAGTTGATCAGAATTGCGCACATTCAACTCATCCGATTATCGATATCGGGCAAAAAGAAAACCGGCAACGCGAACGCTGCCGGTTCCACGAGTTCGACTGTGCGGTGGCCTAGCCGACGAGGCCGCCATCCTCACGCGTCACAGCGATGATCGCCGAGCGCGGCGTGGCATCGCCGCCCTCGGGCCAGTGGCTGTCGCCGCGCTCGCCCGGGTGCTGGATGCCGACGAACATGGTCTTGCGGTCCGGTGACCAGGTCAGGCCGGTGACCTCGCACTCTTTCGGGCCGACCAGGAAGCGGCGGATCTCGCCCGTCACCGGGTCGCCTGCCAGCATCTGGTTGTTACCCTGACCGGCGAAGTCGCCTTCGTTCTTGTAGTTTCCGTCGGTCTGGATCCACAGGAGGCCGTTCGAATCGAATTTCAGCCCGTCAGGCGAGTTGAACATGTTGTCGGCGTTCACGTTCGACGACCCGGCATTGGCGTCCGAGTGGACGGTCGGGTTCCCGGCCAGCACATAGAGATCCCACGAGAAGCCTGCCGCGGTATGGTCCGCGCCGTCCGGCTTCCAGCGCACGATCTGGCCGTACTTGTTGGCCTCGCGGGGGTTCGGGCCACCGACCGGGGTCTCGTCACCGCCGGCGTTCGTCTTGACGCCGCGGTTCTTGTTGTTGGTCAGGCAGCAGTAGACTTCCGCGGCGTTCGGGTTGGCCGCAACCCATTCCGGACGGTCCATCGTGGTGGCGCCGACCTTCGAGCCTGCCGCACGCGAGAAGATCGCGACCTCGGCAGCGCTCATGCCGGTGGTCTCCGGCGTCAGGTCCAGCCACTGGCCGGTGCCGTCTTCGTTGAACTTGGCAACCGAAAGGGTGCCCTTGTTGAGCAGTTCATCCGTCGGCGCGCCCGGCGCATAGACGCCTTCCGAGACGAAGCGGTAGATGAACTCGCCCCGTTCGTCATCGCCCATGTAGACCACGACCTTGCCATCGTTGTTGACCACGGCTTCGGCGTTCTCGTGTTTGAAGCGGCCGAGCGCGGTGCGCTTTTTCGGGGTCGAGGTCGGATCGGTCGGATCGATCTCGACGATGTAGCCCGCGCGGTGCGGCTCGTTCGGATGCTTGGCGACATCGAAGCGCTCGTCGATCTTGGACCAGCTGTAACCCCAGTCCTCGTTCTTGATGCCATAGCGCTTGTAGTGATCGCCGGAGACAGCCGCCTCGTCCGAGGCCGAGAAATATCCGTTGAAGTTCTCTTCACAGGCCAGGTACGTGCCCCACGGCGTCATGCCGTTGCCGCAGTTGTTCCAGGTGCCGAGCGACTTGGTGCCCGTGGCATCGGCTGCGGTTTTCATCAGGTCGTCTCCGGCGGCAGGGCCGGTCAGTTCCATTTCCGTCGCTGGCGTGATGCGGCGGTTGTAGGGGCTGTCGGCGACGACCGACCACTTGCCGTCGACCTCGGCCACTTCCATGACCGAGACGCCGTGGGCCATCATGCCCTTGGCAATGTCGTCCTCGTCGGTGATGACCTTGTCGACCGCGCTGACCGAGATGATGTCACGGTTGGTGTACTCGTTGTTCACCACCAGCAGCATCTTGTCTTCGTGCGGGATGATGTCCATGCCATCGTTGTTGTCACCAAAGGCGACAGCCTGGCTTTCCGAGGTGCCGCGGGTCGCGTGATCGAAGTCAGCGCCGCCTGGCAGGATCGGGTCGCCCCATCGCACAACGATGTCCATCTTGTAGCCCGGCGGCAAGGTGATGTCGTCGGCACCATTGGTGGGGATCTGGTCAAAGGCGAAACGGTTGGCCGCGGCCATCGCATCGGTCGACGCCATGGTGCCGCCGAGCGCGGCAAAGCTGCCGAATGCCATGACGCCGCCCAGGAAACCGCGGCGGGAGATGGCTGCCTCGACCACGCGGTCGAAGTCGCACTCTTCCGGACGCGGGTTGTTGATCTCATCCCATTCGTCAAACGAGAGATCTTGGTTGTCTTTCGGGCTCATCGGGACTTCCTTCTGGCTCATGATCACAAGGATCGCTTGCTTCTAATACGATGAAGGTACGCAACGCTTCCGCCGAGCCCAGGTGCCGGATGGTGCCGGAACGCTCTGCAGCCCGCGCGCGAGCCATATGCGTATCATTCGTCGCAAACTTGTATAGTGTTTCCTGTATCAGTTCGATGACGGTGGGATGATCGATTCCACAATGCGGACAGTCCCGTGCGGATTTGGGAGACACCTGATGAAGACGCCTGCGCTGTTCCTGGTCCTGGTGATTGCGCTGCCCGGGCTGGCCCACGCGGCCCCGGCGGAAGATCACTGGTCGAGCGATATGGATCCCAAGCTGGCGGAAGATTTTCTTGAAGCAGGGGAGTTGATTGTCGCGGAGGAGTTCGCGGCTGCGCTGCCGATCCTGCGACGGCTGGCAGTGGACCTGCCTGCGAATGCGGATGTGTTCAACATGCTCGGCTTTGCTTACCGCAAAACCGGAGATCTCGAGCGAAGTGCGCCGAACTACGAGCGGGCGCTGCACCTGAACCCCAATCACCTTGGTGCGCTGGAGTATCAGGGCGAGCTTTTCCTGATGCTCGGCGATCTGCCCGCGGCCGAGGCGAATCTCGCACGGCTGAAACGCCTGTGCGCATCGCCGTGCGAGGAACGGGACGAACTGACCGAGGCGATCCGCACCTGGACATCCGCGCAGTCGGGCGTTGAACGCAAGGCGGACTGACGGCTGAGCGAGCGCTAGCTCGCGACCGCCTCGCGCCCGGGCACGTCGATTGCTTCCAGCGCCAGCGCGCCTGCGCCGCGGGCCCAGAGCCCATCGCCCCAGCGGTGCGTCTCGATCCGCACACGCTCGCGCCCGGTGCGCAGCGAGTTCTCCTCGACCGAGCGGGTGACCCCTTCCATCATCAAGTTGTGATTGTGCATCCATCCGCCGGTCAACACGATCAGGCTTGGATCGAACAGGTTCACAAGATTCGCCAGTCCCAAACCCAGCATCCGCCCGGCACGGCGGAAGATCGCAGCAGGGGCGAGATCGCCGGCCCGTGCCCGGTCTGCCAGAAGATCGATCAACGCGCCTGTGTCTGTCGGCAGGTCCTGCGCGCTCAGCGCGGTCACGGCCTCGCGCGCCAGAGCAAAATCGGCGACATAGGCCTCGAGACAACCACGCTGCCCGCATCGGCAGAGCGCGCCGTCGATCTGTACCTTGGTGTGCCCGAACTCGGCGCCCAGCCCGCAGGCTCCGCGATAGAGCCGCCCATCGATGACGACGCCGAGACCCACGCCATGTTCGACGGTTACCACCAGGAAGTCGCGATGATCCCGGCCATGGCCGAACCAAAGCTCGGCCAATGTCGCCAGATTGGCATCATTGTCGACCGCGACGGGGCAGGGGATCTCGCGCTCGAGCATTTCTCGAACGTTGACGGGGGTGCCCTGCAGGATCGGACTCCAGTGGCAGAGCCCGGTTTCACGTTCGACAAATCCCGGCACACCCATGCCGAATCCAACGATGTCCCGCGCATCAAGCCCGGCGCCGCCAAGCGCCTCGGCAAACGCATTCTTCAGGGTATCGACAAGGATGTCATGGCCGATTTGGCCCTCGGGCAACGGGGCTTCAACATCCGCCAGAACGTCGCCGGAAAAGTCCAGGATCGCCACAGTGATCGACGCTCTGTTGAGCTTGGCGCCCGCCACGAAACGCGCCGTCGGATTCAGCGTGATCTGGCGCCGGGGCCGTCCGCGCCCGGATGCCGCGACCGTATCGGTCTCGCGCACCAGTCCCTGCGCCAGCAGATCCGTCACGATCGCTGTTACCGTGGCAGCGCTCAGCCCGAGCGCGGCGGCGATATCGACGCGCGAGGTCTCGCCGCGGCGGCGGATCTCGGTCAGCACAAGCGCGGCATTGTTCGAGCGCAGCGCCGCCGTGTCGCTCATGGAGGTCCGGACGCTCAAAGAATGCCGCCATCGACGATGAAGTTCTGTGCCGTGCAGGCAGCCGACACGTCCGAGGCGAGGAACAGCGCCATCTCGGCCACATCGCGCCCGGTCAACTCGCGGCTGAGGCATTGCTGGTCGGTCATCGCATCAATGGAGGCCTGATCGGGATACCAGAGGGTGCGCTGCTTTTCGGTCAGGATGGCCCCGGGCAGGATCGCGTTGACCCGGATGCCCACTCCGCCGAGATCCTTGGCCAGCGACCGCGTGAGGCCCCGTATCGCCGATTTGCATGCGGAGTAGACCGCCAGGTTCGGCACCTTGATCTCCGGCGCGACCGAGCCGAACATGATGATCGAGCCGCGCCCACGTGTTGCCATGTGGTGCGCTGCGCGTTGGCTGGCGAAGAACTGATGGCGCAGGTTCACATCGACCAGGCGCTGCCAGTCGGCAGCGGTCACGGCATCGATGCCGAGACGCTGATCGTTCGCCGCATTGTTCACGAGGATATCGAGACCGCCGAGCGCCTCCGCCGCGTCAATCGCTGCATGGAGCGCCACGTCGTCAGTCACATCGCAGGCGCGGAAATGGGTGTCGGGGCCACAGATCTTTGCGAGGTCGGCCCCGGCCTCGGCGTTGATATCGACGAACAGCACCTGTGCGCCCTGCTCGGCAAACGCCATGACAAGGTCGCGCCCAATGCCCGTTGCGCCGCCGGAGATGAACACAACCCGCCCCGCCAGATCGCTGTAGCGAGCAAGGGGTGTCGGCGGTGGCGGTATTGTCTGGATCACGCTTCTTTCCTTCGCGGCCAAAACAAAATCAGCGGCGATATCGCGGGTATGCCAAGAATTTCTCCGCACCACTGCTAAAACGCTGCGAAAGCCGCGTCAATTAATTTGACTCGTGAAATTATAATGCAATAGTTGACCGCGGCGCGCCCAAAGGCGCAACCATATCGCCGAGAAGACCGGGCCAAACCGGTGACAATCGAAGGGAGATCTCATGAAGTTCCTCAATCTTATTGCGGGCGCCGCACTGGGCGCCGGCCTCGCGTTCTCCGCCTCCGCTGAAACCGTTGTCGGCGTGAGTTGGTCGAACTTTCAGGAGGAGCGTTGGAAGACCGATGAGGCGGCGATCAAATCGGCTTTGGAGGCCGCGGGCGCCACGTATATCTCCGCCGATGCGCAATCATCCTCGGCAAAGCAGTTGTCGGATGTGGAAAGCCTGATCGCCCAGGGCGCCGATGCGCTGATTATCCTGGCGCAGGACTCGCAGGCGATCGGTCCGGCGGTTCAGGCCGCAGCGGACGAGGGCATCCCGGTCGTCGGCTATGACCGGCTGATCGAGGACAGCCGCGCCTTCTATCTGACCTTTGACAATGTCGAGGTTGGCCGGATGCAAGCGCGCGCGGTCTTCGAGGCGATGCCCAAGGGCAATTACGTGATGATCAAGGGCTCGGCCACCGATCCGAACGCCGACTTCCTGCGCGGCGGTCAGCAGGAGATCCTGCAGGCCGCCATTGATGCGGGCGATGTCAAGATCGTGGGCGAGGCCTATACCGACGGCTGGCTGCCTGCAAACGCGCAGCGCAACATGGAGCAGATCCTGACGGCTCAGGACAACAAGGTCGACGCGGTCGTTGCCTCGAACGATGGCACGGCAGGCGGCGTTGTTGCAGCGCTGACCGCTCAGGGCATGGACGGTATTCCGGTCTCGGGTCAGGATGGCGACCACGCCGCGCTGAACCGGGTTGCCAAGGGCATTCAGACCGTCAGTGTCTGGAAAGACGCGCGTGAGCTTGGAAAGGCGGCGGGCGAGATTGCTGTCGCCCTGGCAAGCGGCACTGCGATGGCGGATGTCAAGGGCGCGGGATCGTGGACCTCGCCCGGCGGCACCGATATGACGGCGGTGTTCCTTGCGCCGATGCCGATCACCAAGGACAACCTTACCGCCGTGGTTGATGCGGGCTGGATCGCCAAGGACAAGCTGTGTCAGGGCGTCAGCAACGGCCCCGCCCCGTGCAACTGATCCGCGAGAGCTGAGGGACGGGCAGGCTGGTTTTGGCCTGCCCACAGGGATCCGCGCCATGTCCGATCAGACCATCCCCGGCACCGCCCCGGCCGAACGCAAGAGCCTTGTTCAGACGCTGGATCTGGACACGCGGCTGCTGGGCATGGTGGGCGCATTCCTGGTGCTCTGCATCGCGTTCGACGTGATCACCGAGGGGCGGTTCCTGACCCCGCGCAACATCTTCAACCTGACGATCCAGACCGTCTCGGTTGCGATCATGGCCACCGGCATGGTGTTCATCATCGTCTGTCGCCATATCGACCTGTCGGTCGGTGCGCTGCTTGCGACATGCTCGGCGGCGATGGCGATGGTCCAGACCGAAGTTGTGCCGCAGATGCTCGGTTTCGGTCTCGGCCATCCCGCGATCTGGATCATCGCGATCCTGTCGGGGCTGGTGGTCGGAACGCTGATCGGTGCGTTTCACGGCTGGCTGGTCGGGTATCTCACCATCCCGGCCTTCATCGTCACACTCGGCGGCCTGCTGATCTGGCGCAATGTCGGCTGGTACCTGACCGATGGGCAGACGATCGGCCCGTTGGACGAGACGTTCCGGATGCTCGGTGGCACCAACGGGACCCTCGGTGTCGAGGCATCGTGGATCGTCGGCATTGTGGCGGCGGGGCTGGCGGCTGTCGCGATCCTGGCGGGACGGCGGCGCAAGATCGCGCACGGCTTCGCGGTCAAACCGGTCTGGGCCGAGGCTCTCATGATCGGCATTGCCGCGGTCGCGATCCTGGGCTTCGTTGCGGTCCTGAACGCCTATGAAATTCCCGAGCGCCGCCTTGCCCGCATGTTCGAGGCGCGCGGCGAGACCATGCCCGAGGGGTACACCGAGGGCTATGGCATCCCGATCTCGGTGCTGGTCCTGATCGTTGTCGGCATCGGCATGACGGTGATTGCGCGCAACACCCGGTTCGGGCGGTACATCTTCGCGACCGGTGGCAACCCGGATGCGGCTGAACTGTCGGGCATCAACACGCGGCTGCTGACCGTGAAGATCTTCGCACTGATGGGCGCATTGTGTGCCCTGTCGGCGGTTGTCGCCTCGGCCCGGCTGGCCAATCACGGCAACGATATCGGTACTCTGGACGAGCTCAGGGTCATCGCCGCCGCGGTGATCGGCGGCACGGCCCTGTCCGGCGGTGTCGGCACGATCTATGGCGCGATCCTCGGTGCGCTGGTCATGCAGTCGCTGCAATCGGGCATGGCCATGGTCGGGGTCGATGCACCCCTGCAGAACATCGTCGTTGGCGCGGTTCTGGTGGCCGCGGTCCTGATCGACATCATCTACCGCCGCCGCACGAGGGACACATGATGGACGCCACCACGACACCGCTGGTCGAGATGCGCGACATCTCGATCTCGTTCGGCGGCATCCACGCGGTCGACGGCGTGTCGATTGACCTCTATTCGGGAGAGGTCGTCGGTCTCCTTGGCCACAACGGTGCGGGCAAGTCGACGCTGATCAAGATCCTCTCCGGCGCCTATCGGGCCGATTCGGGCGAGATCTACGTGAACGGCGCGCAGGCCCGGATCGAGAATCCCCGCGATGCCCGCGCGCTCAACATCGAGACAATCTACCAGACGCTGGCGCTCGCGGACAATCTGGACGCGGCCTCGAACCTCTTTCTCGGGCGCGAGCTGACAACGGCGCTGGGCCTGATCGACGAGGACCGGATGGAGGCCGAGACCCGCAAGGTCATGGGCCGGCTCAACCCGAACTTCCAGAAGTTCAACGTGCCCGTGCGCGCGCTCTCGGGCGGACAACGCCAGTCCGTCGCCATCGCGCGCGCGGTCTATTTCAACGCGCGCATCCTGATCATGGACGAGCCGACCGCAGCGCTCGGCCCGCAGGAGACCAAGATGGTCGCCGAGTTGATTGACGAGTTGAAGAAACGCGGTCTCGGCATTTTCCTGATCAGCCATGACATCCACGATGTGATGGAGTTGTGCGACCGGGTCTCGGTCATGAAGAACGGCAAACTGGTCGGAACTGAACGGGTCGAGGACGTCACCGACGACGAGATCCTGGCGATGATCATCCTTGGCAAGCGCCCGCAACGGTCGTGATCGCGGCACTTCGGTCGGCTGCTTTTGCCGGGGTTTTGCTGGCCCCGGTCGCTGCGGCAGCCGGGCCGGTCTTCACTGAACACGCCGCGGCGCTGGGCATCGACCATCGCTACACCGGCGGGTGGGAGCACTTCGTGGGCGGCGGTGTTGCCGTCTTCGACTGCGATGGCGATGACCGGCCGGAGATCTTTGCGGCAGGTGGGGCCTCGCCCGCGGTCTTGCTTCGCAATCGGACCGTGGGCGGCGCATTCGCCTTCGCCGAGGAGACGCCCGAGGCATTGACCCGGACCGGTGTCACCGGGGCCTACCCGGTGGACATCGACTCGGACGGACAACCGGACCTTGCGATCCTGAGCGTGGGTGAGAACGTGCTGATGCGCGGGTTGCCGGACTGCCGGTTCGAGCCGTTCGAGATCGGGTTCGCCTCGTCCGCGCGCTGGACCACCGCGTTCTCCGCGACTTGGGAAGGGGATGCCCAACTGCCCACTCTGGCCTTTGGCAACTATGTCGATCGCGCCAATCCCGATGGTCCGTTCGAGGCGTGCGATGCGAACAGGCTCTACCGCCCGGACGGCGCGCGCTACACCGGGTCGGTTCCGCTAATGCCAGGGTTCTGTGCG
>JBCBOR010000081.1:0-20365 GCA_039821125.1 Pseudomonadota bacterium | reverse complement strand
TTATGATCTACTGCTACTCAGGATGATTGGCATCGACAATCAGGACCCGGATTTCGAAGGAGGATGCCATGCGCCTGCACGACCGAACCGCGATTGTCACCGGCGGAGCCTCCGGCATTGGCAAGGCCATCGCGCTGAAATTTGCCGAAGAAGGCGCCATCGTTAGGGTCGCCGACATCACCGATGTGCCGCTGGAAGGCGGGGACAAGACGGTCGACCTGATCCACGCGGCTGGCGGACGGGCCGAGTTCATCCACTGCGACGTGACAAATTCAGCGGATCTGGAGGCCGCCGTCGCCCAGGTGGATCGGCTGGATATCATGGTCAACAACGCCGCCGTCCGATCCCCCATGCGCATGCACGAAACATCCGAGGAAGAATGGGACAAGGTGATGGGCGTCAACGCAAAGGGCGTGTTCCTCGGGTGCCGCTCCGCGGTTGCCAAGATGCTGACGCAGGAGCCGCGCGACGAGGTCCGTGGCCGGATCGTCAACATCTCCTCTCAGCACGGGATGGTCCGCAGCCCAAATGCGTTTGCATATGGCGTCGGCAAAGCCGCTGTCGTTTACATGACCAGACAGATCGCTGGCGACTACGCAGCAGACGGGATCGTCTGCAACGCCGTGGCACCGGGCAAGATCCTGACCGGACGCGGCGGCCGGGCGGCAGCGCCCGACGTTCTGGAGTATTCCCGCTCCCGAACACCCTGGCCCCGGCTCGGGCGCCCGTCCGATGTGGCGAACGCAGCCCTGTTTCTGGCCAGCGACGAAGCAACCTTCATCACCGGCGAGAACCTGATGGTCGATGGTGGGTGGATGGCCAGTTGAGCCCGGACCAACGAAGCAGGTCTGCCCGGCAGCCGCTCGGTTCCGAACGACCAGACAGCTTCTACTCCTTGTAGTCCGGCTCCTTGCGATCCAGAATCCGTTTCAGCGCTTCAAAATGCCATTGGGCTGTGGACTTGTCGCCGTACTTGGGCGCGGTCTTGCCCCGGAAGGCCTCATAGGTCTTCTCAACCACCGGCTCAGGCAACTCACGCAGCTTCTCGCCGGTCCACATCGCATAGATCTGAACCTGGGCAACGCGCTCGAGATAATACAGCCGGTCGTAGGCTTCGGCGACATTGTTGCCCAATGTCAGCGCTCCGTGATTGGCCATCATCAGGATCTGGTTGTCTCCGCACAGCTTGGCGAGGCGGTCGCCCTCGCTCGGGTCCAGCCCCGGGCCATCATAGTGGTCGTCATACCCAGTGCGCATTGCGATCGCCAATTCGGTCTGCCCGATTGGCTTGATGCGCTGGTCCTCCAGTCGGGTAAGGGCGCTGGCGAATGGCATGTGGGTGTGAAAGACCGCCTCGGCGTGAGGAACGTCGCGATGGATCGGCGCGTGGATACAATATGCCGAGCGTTCGACGATCCCTTCACCCCTCACCACCTCGCCATCAAAGTTCACTTCCATGAAGCAGGATGCAGTGACCTCGGACCAATGGGTGCCGAACGGGATCTGATAGTAGCGATCATCGTAGCCCGGAACGCGCAGGGTCAGATGGTTGAATATACCCTCGTGCAACCCGTGCATCACAGCTGTGCGATGCGCTGCGGCCAGATCGATCCGAGCCTGCCACTGCGCTTCCGTGTGCCCCTCTAGCTCGCCTTTGGTCTCGACGTTCATGATGCCCTCATTGACTTTCTGGTAAATTGAACTGTCCACGCGATGTGCCGAAACGTCAATCTGCCAGTTCACGGTTGTGTACTTGGCTGATGCCTATCCAAGAAAGCCCAACAAGGTTGCCGGGCGGAAGAAAAAAGTCGGACATGTCCTGTGAGACAGAATACCGCCATTTGCTGAGTCTTGCACCTACAGAGACCGGTCATCGTGCAGGACCGCACAGACAAAGTCGACATCGACAAAATCGACTGCACACTCGAAAGGCAGCTTTTCAGGTGCTCTGAACGATTAAACTGGATTGTCTAACCGTTAGTATGCTCCTGCTGTTTGATCGGCGGCCCACTCTGTACAAGTCCAGCATCGCCCATGACCCTGCCGTTGAGGTTTTGCGAGAGGAAGTCACATGCGAAGCGATATCCTGATCATCGGCGGCGGCATCGTCGGGTCCGCAATCGCATTCTTTCTGACACGGTCCGGGAAAGCCGACGCCGTCACGGTTATCGAACCCGATCCAACCTATGAGTTCGCTGCAACACCCTATGCGAACGGCGGCATCCGCCAGTTGTTCAGCCTCCCTGAAAACATCCTGATAGCGCAGTACGGACTGGAATTCTTTCGGGACTTCTCGGCGACCATGTCGGTCGATGATCTGGACGCGGATGTAGGGTTTCGGCGCCGGGGCTACCTCTTCCTGTCTGACGACGGTGATCACGCGACCATGGAGCAGAACCACCGCTTTCAATCGGACATGGGCGTGCGGGCGGATCTTCTGGACTCACCTGCTCTCAAGCAGCGGTTCCCATCGATCAACACCGACGGCATCGCGCTTGCCGTTCATTCGCCCGACGATGCATGGATCAACCCTCACGCGGCCCTGATCGGCTTAAGGTCAAAAGCGAAGTCGCTCGGCGCCAACTACGTTCAGGACCGGGTCGTGGACTGGCGCGCCGAGGGGACCACATCACGGGAGGTCTTGTTGGAATCCGGCCAACGCCTATCGGCCGACGTTTTCGTGTTGTCTGCCGGGGCATGGTCTGCCGCGCTTGCGTCGATGATCGGGCTTCTGCTCCCTGTCGAGCCGATGTGCCGGGAAAGCCACTACTTCACAACCCCAGCGGACATCGAGCCACTGCCCTTCCTCAAGGCCGAGACGCACTTAGCCTTTGGACCTGAGGGAATGGGCTTTGCCGGGGGCCTTCCGGATTGGCAGCAACCTGCGGGCTTTGGTATCGAACCTCATCCGTCCCGGTTTGAGGAGATCGTCTGGCCCGCAATCGCACACCGCGTACCAGCGTTGGAAACCTTAAGGCTCGAACGCTCGTGGATCGGACACTATGCACGCAACACCCTGGATCTGAACGCAATTGTCGGAAGATGGCGCGACGGCAACGTGTACCTTGCATGCGGATACTCCGGACATGGCATCATGCAGGCACCTGCGACAGGCCTCGCATTGTGCGAGGCAATTCTTGGGGGGCGCTACGACACGATAGACCTCGCCAGACTTGGCGTTGAACGGATCGAGGCAAACGAGCCTTACCGAGAGAGAGGTATCGTGTAGGCACCCCGTCCCAGATGGAGCGGATCACGCAAGAACGGCCATGACGCGTAGTGTTGGCCTGGATGTATCGGTCGAACCCGTGCCAATCAGCGCGATGCTGAAGGCTTTGCGCATCACGTCCGGACCGAAGGACCAATGATCAGTATAGACGGAGGTACTCTTTTACTTCCCAATCGGTCACCGCCTGATGATATCGCTCCCATTCATCGGTTTTATAGTCGAGATAGGATTTCCGCATCATCGGACCCATCACATACAAGGCCATGTCGTCGTTGCGGAGCGCCTCGATCGCATGCCAAAGCGTTCTCGGCAATCGCCGAACGCCCATGGTGGCCAGTTCATCCTCGGTCTTTGAGTAGAGGTCGAAATCGGTGGGGTCTCCCGGCTCGATCTTGTTTGTAATGCCCTTCACCGCACACTCGAGATGCATTGCCATGGCCAGATAAACGTTCATGGTCATGTCGCAGGCCCGGTTCTCGATGCAGTAGCGGCTCTGCGGCAACCGGAACTGCGCCGAGCGGTTGTTGAACCCGTAGGTGATGTTGGTGGGGGCCCAGGTCACGGTGCCACCCTCGAAGCCGCCCACCCTCGGCACCAGCCCGTTATACGAATTCACGATCGGGCACGTGATCGCCGTCATCGCTTCCGCGTGCGCCATCAGACCCCCCACGGCCCAGCGTACCTCGTCTGACCAGCCTGCGTCCTTGCCTTGGAACAGATTCTCGCCAGGGCGGCTTTCGTGCTGCATGGACATGTTGATGTGCGCGCCAGACCGCCAGTCACCAATGGTTGGCTTCGGCATAAAGGTGACGAACATGCCGTGCTTCTTTGCAACTTCCTTCAGGGTGATGCGCAGAAAGACAAGTCGGTCCGACATCTCCAACATGTTGGTGTAGTGGAAATCCAGCTCGAACTGAGAATACGCCCCCTCGGCCACCACGTCGTGCAGGTTCCACCCGAGGCCTTCGATGATGTCGATCATCTCCTTGAGGAAGGTCATGGAATCCAGCGAGTATTCGACATCATAGCCGAATGCCTGCCGGCGTGGACTTATGCTTGCGCCGAGATCGTCATCGAAGGCCTTCACCGGCAAACCGGCATCATCGTACTTCATCACGATGAATTCCGGCTCAACGCCCGCAAAACCGCTGTAGCCCTTCGCCGCAGCTTCCGCCATCGTGCGTTTCAGCGCCTGACGCGGGCATAGATTGTACGGGGCATCCTGCCAGTAGAGGTCCGAGAAGATGATCGCGATGCTGGTGTCCCATGGACAGATGTAGACAGCGTCCAGGTCCGGCACGACCACTTGGTCGCTGTCCGCAGGGGTCAGCTCCGGAACGTATGAGATCGAGTGCACCGCGAATTGTGGACCTTTGCCCAGGCAGAGCACTTCGAAATCGCTCATCGGCACGGGCTTGGTCTTGGGAATGCCGTGCAGATCGATCCAGGCGGCCAAGACGTACTTCACCCCGGCCTCCTCCAGCCGCTGCCGGACTACAGGGATTTGCGGTCGATTTCTCTCAACGGCCTCGGCAAAGCTCTCGTAGTAGATCTTTGACATTCTGAAACCCTCTCTGGAATTTGGGCGTCACCCCCAGTTCTGCTTCAACAGGAACTGGTTTTTGAAGTTTTTCAGCCCCATCATTGTCTCGGTCTCTGCGATGTCGGGCTGGTTGTGGATATGCGCCTCGAGGAACTGGGCCAGCCCGTCAGGCTCATCGGTCACGATCTCGACCATCAAGTCGAACCGCCCGGAGACCCACAGAACGTAGACGACCTCGTCGAGCGCGCTCATCCGGTCTGCGACGGCGCTGGGAGTTGCGGTCGCGCTTACCCGGATACAGACGATCGCGTCGGTTCGGTATTCAACGGCTCTGGGATCGACAATCGCCACGATCTTCATGTGCCCGGCCTGGCGCATGCCGTTCACCCGATTGCGGATCGTACCTTCCGAGACATTCAGAGCCGCAGCAATCTCATTGAATGGACGGCGGCCATCGTCCTGCAACAAGCGCACGATCCGCTGGTTCAGCTCATCGTCCGGCGACGTCAGGCCATGCTGCCGTTTCGTATAGGAGGACGGCTTGCGCGACGCGAGCTCGGTCTGGATGGTCTCGGTCGAGATGTCGGTCCTGTCTTGCTCAGCCATAACCAGAGGTACACCGATCGGTCGCTTGGATTTTCATGTTGCTCAAACGTGTATTCTTTGCCTACGATACCGTCAACCAATTGCCGGATTGCTTGCGGATTTCGTAGTTTCAAATGTCACCATCTTTGCAGAACGTAAGGAGGCGCTCTGATGCTGAAGCAACCGGTGACGCGCACTGGATATGCGGGATACGAGCTGACCGGCTCTCCCGGTTATGATCAGGAGCTTGCCGAGATCGGCCCGGGCACCGTTTGTGGTGACTTGCTGCGCCGATACTGGCATCCGGTGGCCCTGACCTCCGAAGTTGGAGAACTGCCGCGCGAGATCCGCGTTCTGGGCGAGGATCTGGTTCTGTTCAAAACCACCGGTGGCGAGATCGGTCTGGTCCACAAGCACTGCCCTCACCGGCGCGCCTCGTTGGTCTTCGGGCGCTGCGAGGCCGAGGGGATCCGGTGCTGCTATCATGGCTGGCTCTTTGCGCCAGATGGCGAGATCCTCGAGACACCGGGCGAGGCCGACGGCCCCGGACCCGCCGCCGACGTCCGCAGCCGGACGCGATTGGGCGCATACCCGGTCGTCGAATTCCGAGGCCTGGTCTTTGCCTATCTCGGGCCAGCCAGTCTGATGCCGGAGTTTCCCTGGTTCGATGCCTACGAGACGCCAGATATCAAGATGCGCCCCTACCGCGTGGACTACAGCTGCAACTGGATCCAGGTGCTCGACGCGATAATGGATCCCATCCATACCAGTTTCTTGCACAGCCTGAACGGGGGCGCCCAGTTCTCCGACGGCATGGCGGAGATCGGCGAGCTTCAGATTCATGAACGCGGATTGCATTTCCTAGGCAGCAACACGCGCCGCGTGGATGACATGGTCTGGGTGCGGATCAACGAGTTGATCCTGCCAAACTTCACGCAAGCTGGCTCGGCCTTCACCGTTGACGGGACGCGGCAACATTACTTCGGCCGAAGCTCGTTCACCCGGTGGGTCGTTCCTGTTGATGATCAGAACAGCATGGCGCTGGCCTGGGCCAATTTCGGTGAACGCGGCGATCCGCACGACTATGACAGTCAGGAAGGTTGCGAACTGATCGAACAAGGAGAGGTCGTGGACCGGCCCTGGGAGGAGCGCCAACGGCGGCCCGCAGATGCCGAAGCTGTCGAAGGCATGGGCACCATCAGCGCGCACAAGGGCGAGAACCTGATGCCGACTGATCGCGGCGTGGCCCTCTATCGTCGCCGTATGCGCAGCCTCGTGCGTGATCTTGCGCAGGGACAGGAGCCGCCGCAACCACAGCAGATCCCCGGCGAGGCCGTTCGGACCTATGGTCAGGATTCCATCCTGAAACTGCCCGCCAAGCAGGGAGATGATCGAGCCTATCTCAGGCAGGTTGGTGCGACCGTGATGGAGACGCAGTTCGCGGTCGAGGCCCAACCGTTGGCCGACCGCGACAGAGCCATCATGACCGCGCTCAAGACACTCGAGACAAGTGGCTTCGAGTAACTCCGAAGCACAGGGGAACCGAGCAAGCCATGACCGACACCAGCACAATCCGCGTCCACGTCAAGAACAACAGGTGGGCGCCTGGGTCGTTCCCGAACACGCCCGAGGGCGAGGACGTCTTCACCATTACCGAAGAACGGTTCAATGCCGCTCTGTCACGCTTCCCGAACCTTGCGGGCAGGGTCGAGGCGTTCTTCGACTGGGATGAAGACACCTTTCAGTCGTCCATCGCAAAGTCCCATGTGCTCCTTTGCTGGAACCTACCGACGGCTGGTCTGGCAGAGGCCGCCCCAAATCTCCGGTGGATTCACTGCATTGGCGCTGGTGTCGAGCACATGTTGCCACTGAGCTGGCTGCCGGAGCATGTGAAGCTGACGAACAACAAGGGTGTGCACTCGGAGAAAGCGGGTGAGTACGGGTTGATGGCCGCGCTGATGCTGCACAATCACATCCCTGCAATCGTCACGAACCAGCGCCAACGAAACTACGAGACACTCTACAGCACGCCAATCTCGGGCAGGACCATCGTGGTTGTGGGCACCGGCAGTCTTGGCGGAGCTGCCATCCGCAAGCTGGCACCGCTGGGGCCCACGATCATCGGGGTCAACCGGCGTGGCAGGCCGGTCGAGGGTTGCACCCGGGTTGTCACCACAGATCAGCTCGATGCTGTGCTTCCCGAGGCTGACCTGCTGTACCTCGCAATGCCCGACACGCCGGAGACGGCCGGCCTGATCGACCGAAGGCGGCTCAACCTGCTGAAAGCCAGGTGCGGCGTGGTGAACATCGGCAGGCAGTCAGCGATGGACTACGACGCGCTTTGCGACAAACTGGATGCAGGGGACCTTGCCGGTGCGATCCTGGATGTGTTTACCCCCGAGCCCATAGGCAGAGACTCGCGGCTTTGGGAGACGCGAAACCTGATCATCACACCGCATGTGTCCGCCGATGACGGCGACAGCTATGTTCCGCTTACCCTCGACTTGTTCCTACGAAACCTGGAATTGCTGGCAAACAAGCACGAACTACTCAATCTTGTGGACCGGCATCTTGGATATTGAGCCGTCGCTGCCAGTTGCACAAGCACGCGATGCGGCCGTCGCAACGATCAGAGAAATCACCCCTACATCAAAAGCTTCGACACATCGCACCTGGATGTCCTTGTGATACCGAACGGGTCTGAACAATCCGGTGCTGCACATAGGCTTGTCGGTCCCGTCTAAAGGCCTCAGCAGATCGCAAATCTGATGGAGTGGGCCTACTCGGTCTGCCTCACTTCCGAAGCCCTGCCGCATCTGCCAGATGGCCTCGGCGAACCTTTGTAGTCTGCCGCAAATCTCCGGAGTGGACAGGTCGGAGCTGTATGTGCGCTGGCGTCGGGTAGTGCTGGGGTTCTGAACGCCGGGTTCGGCGACCTCAGGCCGCGTGGTGGATCATGGCCGGGTCGTCATCCTGCACGGTTGCCCGGCGCATATCCCGCTTGTAGCGCGTATCGTCGTAAGGTCTGCCCCGATGCAGCATGCAGCGATTGTCCCAGATCACCACATCCCCCACGGCCCAGGTATGGGTATGCAGGAACTCCCTTTGGGTTGCATGCTCCATCAGTTCACGCAGCAGCATCTTCCCGTCAGGAACCTCCATGCCAAGGATATGGCTGGCATGGGACGCGAGGTAGAGGCTCCGGCGCCCTGTCAGCGGATGCGTGCGCACCAAAGGCCGATGCACGGGGGGCAAAGCCGCCCGCTCGGCATCGGTGAAGTCTGTGAACCCGAGCTTGCCGCGGGAACAGAAAATCGAGTGCTCGGCCACCAGGCCTTCGATCCGTGCTTTCATGGTCGCTGGCAACGCCTCGTAAGCTGCACGCATGTCGGCAAATTGCGTCTCCCCGCCCTCGGGCGTCACCGAGTGCGCATGCAGGGCCGAGTACTTCGCCGGCACACGCTTGAACGACGAATCCGTGTGCCAAAGCTGGTTCCCCAGCGCAAACATCCGGCGCCGGTCCTGGGTGCCCATGACCTGATTGTCCTGATCAAGGTTCGAGATATCCGCAAGCTGCGGCGCCAACCGGGACGCCTCGGTCTCCTTGATGATGTTGACGTTGTGCCCGCTCTCGCCTTCGAGGGTCCCGAACTGTCTGGCCCATCCCACCTGACGCTCCGGGTCCATGGGCGTGCCATGAAAGATCAACACCCCCAATTGGTCGAGCGTCGCCTGCAATTGAACGTGATGCACATCCGAGGCCGGATCAGCCAGATCCAGCCCCGTGACCTCACCCACAAACCCGTCGTGAAGTTCACTGACTTCCATGATCTCCTCCACCAGTCGCTGTAAGCGCGACTTTGTTCTGCGACCGCGTGACGGCCTCCCATTCTGGATGAAATGCTATCACCGGATTGGGCGAAGTGCATCCAATCTGAACAATTCACCAACGCCGTGCGGCGCGATCGCCAACGCATTGTGACTGGTTGCAGACGGTCCAACTTACCGTTCGCTTTCCGGACGGGATTTTCGGCAGTGCCTCCGTCGCGCAAACAGTTTGCGCCGATTGGCTCATCGGCGGACCTGATGTGTCCGTCGTCCCCGAAGGTTGGATTGGAGATCGATGCAGAGCGCGATGAACGAGCCACTGCATCTCGGACCGGGTAGTTGTCATTTGTCTTGGTGAAGAAATTCAATGCCTGCACCGCGGATCTCGTCGCTGACGAAAGACCGGGGTTTCCCGGACGGCGCTGATGCAAGGCACCAATGTCGCGCAGGACCGTTTGGCGAACAGGATACCTTGACGCCAATCGAGTTTGCTGACCAACTCAACATGGCATGCAGCAGCGCAATGATACGATCGCGGAATGGCTCACATTGCACCGGCTGGAGAGCCACGAGCTGCTTGGAGTGCCCTATCCCGATCTCCTGTCCTCAGAAGAAGACTGCGATGGCGTCGCAGAGACCGACCCCATCGATGCATGGCTTGAAATATGCCGTGCCCTCGAAGCTGCGTTGCGGATGTCGCCAACCGAGAGAGAGCAGTTTCGGAGAGTGCGTTTGGTTCATGAGGGGCCGGGCCTTCGCAGTGACGCACCGGTGACAATAGCCGACACCGACGCGCCCACGGTGCATGTTCGTTTCAACAGGTCGATCGAGGATATCGTCACGCTTGCACATGAAGCTGGGCACGCAGCACAGCTTTGCCTGAGCGAGGCCAAGTTCATTCCGCCCGCATATCGCGAGTTGGGCGCTCTGATCGCCGAGGATCTCGTAGGTTTGGCAATCTCGAAGGCCGACACGGCGCACGCCGGCGGCTATGACACGGCAAGACTTGGTCACCGGATACGCTATATCTCCGAGGATCGCCATGAGCTCGAGACCGCCATTCGTGACGGTTCGGCACCCTACTCCTACCGATGGAACTATCCAGTTGCGGCGGCCTTGGCAGAAGGCGTCGCGGTGCATGACGACCGCGCATTGATGGATGCGGTGTTCCGGTTCAATGACGGGTCCATCGCGGCAATCGAAAGCCACATGCAAGGCGTCACGAAGGGTCAGAATCCGCTACCGCCGATCGCAGTCTCCGATGACAGATGCGTAAGCTCCTACGCAACGATTGGCGCGGCGGCCATTCTGTTGATGCAACACGGCGGCATACTGGCGGACGAAACGTTCGGAGAATTCTACACGAACATGAAGCGGTCACTACAGGGCGAAACGATCGCGCTTCACCTGAACGAACGCAACCAGCCCTCTGGGTTTGTGCTGTACGCGGATCCCGAAGCTGACATCCCGACCCGCATTGTGCGGCCTTACGGGACACTCGCCTCTGTCTCGGCGCGACGCGGCGGGTGCCGTATTGCCAACTCTGATCTGGCCAGATCTTCCGATATCTACACCTTTGTCGGCTATGCAATCGAACTGCTGTCGCAATCGACCTATCATCGCACGCTCGAGACAGGCGAGATCCTGCGTGACGAAATTCTGCCCCCGCTTGGTGCCCATCAATTCAAGCTGTATCTGTCCGAGCGCTCATCTCCCGAAGCGCTGGTAACATGGGCATGGCTGTCCGAAGACGTTGAAGCAGATGTGCACCGCACCGGTCGCGCCTTGCGCGCAGACGAGTGGGCATGCGGCGATCGCTTGTTCCTGTGCGACTGGATCACTCCCTATGACAACATGAAGTTCATCCTGAAGGACTTTTCGGAGTCGGTCTTCCCGGATCACAGCGCCACGAGTATCCGAAGGCGCAGCGACCGTTCGGTGCGGCGCATCAACAGATGGCTCGGCGCCAACCTCAGGAAAGCACGAACCAACCGGTCGTGACGGACCTCCCGCGCTTCGGACTGTGACACGGGATGCATTTCCCCAGCGTGAAATCAATCGGCGTGCATCCTTAGCGTGTATCTATCGCTTTAGACATTATCCTAGGGTGTGTTACGGTTACCGCGCCTGGGGGAGAGAACGGTTGGTTTCGACTGCGGTTTTCAACAGGCAACTGAGAACCAGAAGGAGGAGGACAAGACGTGTCCGATATCAAAGCCAAGCAAGACTGCACACTTCTATCCATGACGAGCTACGGCAGTGGTGGAGGCGGCGGCGGGGGTGGTGGAGGCGGTGGTCGCCGGGTCACCGCCGGTCGCGGCGGCAATGCGACTGCCGATTTCAAGCCATTGCAAGACTGGATCGGTAACACCAGCCGCGGCATGGTCTCGAGCCCGCCTGCCGGCGGTGGTGGCGGCGGTGGCGGCGGCGGCCTCAGCTTGACCGTTCCCGAAGATGAACCGTTTTTGAACTGATCTCAAACACGCCGGGTTCGGAGCATCCGGGCCCGGCGACTTGGTCGATGTCGCCAATCCGACCGACCTGGACGCCGCTCTGTGCGATTGATCCTCACCGGTGACGCAAACGACTTCGGCGCACCACTAGCGCTCGCCAAGTGACCCTTCGAATGTCTTGACGATCGGTTCAAAGAAATAGCTGATCAGACGCCGTTCCTCGGTGATGATGTCTGCGGTTGCCGTCATCCCCGGTCGCATCGCGAGCGCGTTTCCGCCGAACATGATGTGATCTGACTTGGCCCTGAGGCGGACGGTATAGCCCCACCTCCCCTCTTCCATCTCGACTGCGTCCGCCGATACGCCGACAACCTCAGCCTTCAGCAAGCCGTACCGTTCCGCTGGATAAGCAGCCAACCTCAGGTTTGCCGTTTGTCCGACCGAGATGAACCCGGCATCCTGGTTGGGAAAAACGGCTTCCAACTCCAATCCGCGACCCAGCGGGACGACGTGCAGGACGGTCACGCCCGCTTCCACAAAGGCGCCAATCGTGTAGACACTCATCTTGTCGATCACGCCGTTGCTCGGGGCTCTGAGAGTTCCACTCTCAATCCTGCGGGTCAGAACGGCCTCTTGCTGCGCAAGCGTCGCCTGGCGTTCACTGATGTCAGACCGGCGCAACAGCGCGCGCTGTTTCAGGTCGGCCAACATCGCCTCGGCATCTGCCGCGATCGAAGCCCCGGTCGATTGCTTCAATGCCAGTTGGCGGGCCTCGACATCGAGCAGTTTACTGAGATTCACGAAGCTCTCTTCGGCCTCGAGAAGCACGCTTCGGCTGGCCGTACCCCGCGAAAACAATGCCTCTGCCGCGTCAAGCCGCTCACGCTGAAGATCGAGCGTCGCCTTGATGCGGCCCATGCTGGCAACCGTGACGTCGATCGATCTTTCGTTTTCAACCTGGCGCGCGCGGTACTTGTTCAGATTGGTGCGCACATCCTCAAGCTGCGCCTGCAAAAGAGACGTCTGCTCCTGATGAACCCCGGTTCCTTGCAGGCGACCGTCGACATCAAGCACGACATCGCTGGTATCAGGTGGCGCTGTCACGGACACTATCCCGTCAAGCCACTCGATGAAGCGCTCGAGACGTGCATCTTCGACCGTCAATCGCTCGACTTCGGCTCGGACCACGCGACGCTCGGCCAGACTGTCTTCGCGATTGAAGACCATCAGCGCCCTGCCCGCCTCGACCACAGATCCGTTCTCGACAAGGATCTCCAGTACCTTGCCATCGAATTCTGGCTGAACCTCCTGGATCCGCTGCGACGGAACGAACTTCCCCTCGCCTCGTGCAACGACCTCCACGCGAAAGACCACGGCAGCCGCAATGATTGCGAAGAATGCCGCGAGGATCGCGCACAAGGTTATGTGCAGCGTTGGCGATCGTAGCGGTTTCATCCGGTCTTCGTCAGTCACGTCGTCGCCCCGAGATCAAGGACTTGGTCGACACCATCAAAGACCTCCTGTCTGTGGGTGATTATGATCAACGTCACCTCATTGCCGAGGTCGGAAAGGTTCTTCGCAAAGGCTGTTTGGGCTGCCTCGTCGAGCGCCGAGGTCGGCTCATCCAGAACAAGCACCTTTGGCATCGTCACGATCGAGCGGGCAATCGCGACACGCTGGCGTTGGCCGCCAGAAAGGCTCGCGCCACGCTCGCCGATGAAGGTATCCAGACCATCGGGCAGCTGCGAGACGAGCCGATCGGCAACACTGATGCGGAGCGCGGCGATAAGGTCATCGTCACCGATCCCCGAGCGCCCCAGCAGCAGATTGTCGCGCAGAGTGCCCGAGAACAGAAAAGGCTCTTGCGGAACGTAGACGATCTTGCGCCGGACATCCGTGGGGTCGAAGCGCGCGATATCCGATCGGTCCAACACAATCTTGCCGGACAGGGGCTTCTCGATCCCTGCAGCCAGCCGGCCAAAGGTCGACTTGCCGATACCCGATGGTCCGACAACCACCGTCGTTGTCTCAGGCGCTGCTTCGAAGTTCAGGTTCTGCAGGACGGGTGTACCGTCGGCGTATGCGAACGAGACATCCCGGAAACTCAGGTGGCCTCTGGTATCAGATGGTAGCTTGGCGAGAGGCCCCGTGCCTTCGGGCTCGGCAAACAGCACGTCGCCCAAGCGCTGGCGTGAGATGCGCACATTTTGCCAGCTTTCCCAGAGCACCGAGAAATTCTCGATCGGGCCGGTGATCTTTTGCGCGATCAGATGGAAAGCGATCAACTCCCCAAGCGTCAGGCTGCCATCGAACACCGCTTGAGCGCCGAAATACACGATCGCGATCGTCACCAAGCGATCAACCGCAAGAAGCAGTTTGTCGTTGGCGATCCCAAGAATTCGCACACGGAACGCGGCATGCAGACTGCGCTCGAGCGTATCGCGCAGACGCGAGAGGATCTCGCTCTCGGATGCCAGTGCCTTGATCGCCGCCACACCCGTGATGTTTTCGACGATCTGAGCCTGATGACCGGCGCCTGTGTCGAACTGAGCCCGCAGCCGCCGCCGCAAGGCCGGGCCAAACGAAAAGTAGATCAGAACCTGTAGCGGCAATGCCACCAGCACGATCAGCGTCAGCTCAGCCGACAACATGAACAGGATGGTGCAATAAACGATCAGAAACATCAGATCCAAAACGACGCCAGTCGTCGTTCCGATAATGAAGGATCTGATCGTATCGGTTTCACGCAGCCGTGCGATCAATTCGCCGACGTTCCAGCCTCTGAAGTATCTCAGGGGTAGTCGGAACAGATGCCCATAGAGCCTGCCGCCCAGTTCCCCGGTCGCTCGGTTCGCCGTCAGCAGGCCGAGATACTCGGAGATCACTTCAAAGAACGCTTGGAATAGCGCGACAGCGAGGAAAATCAGAACCACGACGACGAGCGATTGCTCCCGTTCGAATGGCAGGATCCGGTCGATCACGACCTGAAAGATGAACGGCTCGACCAGGCCGATCAGACGCAGACAGATCGCCAGGACAATCATCTCGACATAGAACGGCCAGAACTTCCAGAGCGTCTTGCCAAACCAGGAGAGCGGCACCTCGCGGCCTTGAGAACGACCGGAATTTGAATTGAGTGTCTCGGTCACCTTCTCGTCTTCCAAGTTTTGGTTTCCAAACTTCGCTTTTACGAATGAAACGCCGTTCGAACATCTGGCTTGGATCTTATCAACGGACGTTGCCAACCGAACCAACGCGCGTTGAACTCTGTCCCTGACACCAAGCAACACGCTTCTTTGGCTCAATGCAAACCAATCAGCGTGTCGGCATATCCGGCAAGCGTTCGCACCAGGTTTGTTCGGCCTCACCGAAGATCAGGCCGGTGTTCCAATGGATACGATCGATCATTGCCGTGGCTGCCTCGCCTGCGCGTCAGTGTGCGTCTGCCGTTTTGCATCCGCGCTGCCCGCAGGTGTGGACTCGGAAATAAACCAATGCCACCCGTGACGTGGTGTTCTGCCTGAACTACTGTCACCGCGATTTCGATGATCGCGTGCGGTATCGCGAGGGAGGTCCCATGACAAAACTGGCCAATGACACCATGCCCGTATCCCTCGACGGTGACATGGGGTTCGCCGTGCCGCATGACACACATGTCCCCTACATGCACCGCACCCGGACCTACTATCAGGCGCTGGGATATGAGCGTCCATACCGCTGGGCCCAGTATGCCGAGGTGCCGTTTGCGCCCCTGACCAAATCCCTGACTGAGTGCAGTGTTGCTCTGATCACCACCGCGGCGCCCTTTTACCCGGAGAAGGGCGACCAGGGGCCCTGGTCGGCCTACAACTCTGCCGCCAAGTTCTACCGGATATACGAGGCACCGATCGATCCGGAACCTGACCTTCGGATCAGCCATGTCGGGATCGACCGCCAGCACACGAGCCAGGAGGATATGCGGTCCTGGCTCCCGCTCAGGCAGTTGCTCCGGGCCCAGCAGGACGGGCGTATCAAGGCGCTGGTCCCAACGATCTTCGGCGCGCCAACCAATCGCAGCCACCGCGTGACGATCCAGCAGGACGCGCCCGAGATGCTGGGACGGCTCCGTGCCGCCGGGGTGGATGTCGTTGTGCTCGCGCCCAATTGCCCGATCTGTCACCAGACCTGCAGCCTGATCGCCCGGCATCTGGAAGCGAACGGCCTGCCAACCGTGATCATGGGCTGCGCCAAGGACATTGTTGAACACTGCGGCGTGCCGCGCTTCCTGTTCACTGATTTCCCGCTGGGCAATCCCGCCGGGCGCCCGTATGACGAGGCGTCTCAGGCCAAGACATTGGACCTTGCTCTGGACGTCTTGGAAAGCGCCACCGGTCCGCGCACGACCGTGCAGTCGCCGCTTCGATGGTCCGACAATCCAGACTGGAAGCTGGACTACTCCAACGTCGAGCGCATCCCGGCGGAAGAGCTGGAACGCCGCCGCGTTGAGTTCCTGCGCCAGAAACAGATCGCACACGAAAAGCGCGCCCAAGATACAGGAACCGCCGCATGATCAAGCCATTCGAGGGCATTAAGGTTCTGGATTTCACCCAGGTTTTCGCGGGCCCGTTCGCAACATACCAACTGGCGCTGCTGGGCGCGGACGTGATCAAGATCGAACGTCGCGATGGCGAGAACATGCGCCGCTCTCCCGGAGCGCCGGATTGGGCCGCAAAGGGCATGGCGCCGACCTGGTGCGCGGTGAACGCCAACAAGCGCAATCTGGCGATGGACCTGAAGGACCCTGCCGCGATCGAGATCATCAGGCGCCTTGCCGCCGAAGCGGATATCGTGGCCGAGAACTTCCGGCCCGGCGTGATGGACCGCCTCGGCATCGGCTACACGGCACTGTCCGAAATCAATCCACGGCTGATTTACTGCGCCATGACCGGCTTCGGTCAGGAAGGGCCGTTCAAGGATGCACCCTCGTACGACGGGCGCATTCAGGCGACGGCGGGCATCATGTCCATCACCGGGCATGAGGACAGTGTGCCGACACGGGCTGGCTTTGCGGTCTGCGATGCGTTGACCGGTATGACCGGGGCGTTCGCGATGTCCTCGGCGCTGGTGCAACGGACCCAGACCGGCAAAGGGCAGTTCATCGATGTGGCCATGCTGGATGCCTCGCTGACCTTCCTCAGTCCGACGGTTTGTGAATACACCATTGCAGGCAAAAAACAGGGCCGCTTCGGCAATCAGGCGGTCAGCCGTATTCCGACCGCGAACCTCTTTGCATGCAAGGGCGGGCACATTCTGCTGGCGGTCAACACAGAGGACCAGTTCCAAAACCTGCTGCGAGAGATCGGGCGTTTGGACATGCTGGATGATCCGCGCTTCAAAGACTGGACTGCGCGGATCGAAAACGAAGCCGCAATGCGAGACGCCATCGAGGATGCCCTCAGCGAATTGGATGCCGCATCTTGGGAAAAACGCCTCGCGGCTGCGGGTGCCCCGGCCTCGCGGATCCTGACGCTGGACGAAGCCGTCGCCCATCCGCAGCTGGCGCACCGCGACGTCCTGCAGGATATCGACACCGACTTCGGACCGATGCGCCTGATCGGCTCCGGCTTCAAGCTGGAACATGGCGGCGGGTCTGTGACTCAGCCACCGGCGACATTGGGCGCCCACAATGATCAGATCCTGTCCGAACTGGGGCTATCCGCGCCCGAGATTGCGGATCTGCGGACCAGAGCAATCATTGCGTGACGCGTCTGTTGGTATGTCTCTGAAAACGGAGTTCACGGCGGGTGCAGGTGAAGGAATTTTGCGCCGGCGGATACGGTTTGTGGTCTCCGGTCGCAAACGCAGATCAGTCAATCGACGGATCGCTGTCAGCCGCGATCGCCCTGCAAGGGTCGCGCAGGAGGCAAGGCCACGACTTGTCGGGCGCTGTCGGTGTGGATGCCCTCCCGGTTCGTGGAGATTTTGCACCACCACTTTGGCACACCATGATGTCGCTTCGGTGCGGGAACTACGGCCCTTGGTCCGGGAGATGGGACAAACATCACAGCATGGGCTGCTTGAAGTCGCTAGGGATCATGCAAATCAAGGCCGTGGCGGAACGTTATCGATTCGCCGATGCAGCACCGTCTGGCGCTCAAGGTGACAACGGCTCATGTGACAAGACCGGAGGTTATCGCAATGAACTTTTCCCGTTCTCTTCTAGCCCTGACATGTGTGTCGGCCTTGGTTGCCGGTGCGGCTGGCGCAGCGGAACGAACCATCATCGTTCTCGACGCATCGGGATCGATGTGGGGACAGATCGACGGCACCGCAAAGATCGAGATCGCTCGCGATGTGCTGACGCGGATTGTTGGCGAGATCGATCCGTCACGTGAGCTCGGGCTGATCGCCTATGGGCATCGGCGCAAGGGGCAGTGCTCGGACATCGAGTTGGTTGTGCCGCCAAAAGCGCAAGCCGGCAGCGAGATCATTGGCTCGATCGGCGGCATCAGCCCAAAGGGCAAGACGCCGCTCTCGCAATCTGTGCGCCAGGCAGCCGAAGCGCTGCGCTATCAGGAGGACAAGGCAACGGTTGTGCTCGTCACCGACGGGCTCGAGACGTGCAATGCCGACCCCTGTGCTCTTGGCCGCGAACTGGAGACCGCCGGCGTCGATTTCACGGCTCATGTGGTGGGCTTTGGTCTGACGAAGAACGAGGGGCGCGAGGTGGCCTGTCTTGCTGATGAGACCGGCGGCCTCTATCTGTCGGCGGCCAATGCGGATGAGTTGACAGGCGCGCTGAGCGAGACGGTCAAGGCCGAGGCGCCGGTCGATTTCGCGGAAACACCCGCAGCCCTGCTGGACGCGGCATTGAGCGCTCCGGACAGCGTTGAGATCGCGCAGCCGCTCGATGTCGGTTGGGAGGGGCCGGGCGACAGTTACGACCGGGTTGAAATCTTCGATCCGTCTGCGCGGTCAGGCGAAGGCCGGACCGTTCGTGCACGCGCGGTCCGCGATGGAGATCTCAACGAACGCACGGTCCGGCTGATTGCCCCTGCCCAGCCAGGCGCCTACACGCTCCGGTATTTCAGCAGCGTCTCGCGCCAGGTTCTGGCCGAGCGCCCGCTCGAGGTGACGCCAGCTGAAGTCGTGCTGATCGCCCCTGACAGCGTGCCGTTGGCGAAAACCATCACAGTCGAATGGATCGGCCCCGGCGCACAGTATGACGATGTCCAGATCTTCGATCCTTCGGTTGGCAATGGCGGAAAGGTTCTGCGCAGCGCGCGGGTCGGCCGCAGCGACGCACAAGAGGTGCAACTGTCTGCGCCCGGGCAACCCGGCACCTATGAACTGCGCTACTGGAATGGCACGGATCGCATCGCCCTTGCGACACGCTCGCTGGATGTGACCGAAGCACTGGTCTCGCTCACACCGGAAGATGGCGTACTCGCCGGAAAGGCGTTCGTGACGGACTGGATCGGCCCCGGCGCCCGGTACGACGATCTAGAGATCTGGGACATGTCCGCCAACGGCGGCGCGGGAAAGAAACTGTTCTCGCGGCGGCTTGTCCAGGATGACATTCAAAACCAACGCGCGACAATGTCGGCACCGGCCAAGCCCGGCACATATGAACTGCGCTACTGGAACGGCGAGAACAAGATGGTTCTCGCAGCGATCCCACTCGAAGTGGGCGCCCTCGACGTCTCGCTCGACGCCCCGGAACAAATCGGTCAGGGCCTTGAGCTCAACGTCGCCTGGCAGGGACCGGGGGCACGCTATGACGATGTGCAGATCTTCGATCCGTCAGTAGGCGGCGCCGGCAAGGTTCTTCGCAGCGCACGGGTCGGTCGCACCGATGAGCAGCAGGTCACGCTCGCCGCTCCCGTGCAGCCCGGTGCCTACGAACTGCGATACTGGAACGGCGAGAGCCGAGCCGTACTCGCAACCAGGCCGATCGAGGTTGTTCCGATCGAGATCAGCTTGGACGCCCCCAGCACCATGACCGTGGACACAGAATACTCTGTGTCTTGGAAAGGTCCGGGAGGACGCTATGACGATGTGCAGATCTTCGATCCGTCACAGAACAAGTCGGTATCCAGCCGCCGTGTGCGCGATACCGGCGGGACGGTGACGATCAAGGCGCCGAAACAGCCGGGAGCTTACATCCTGCGCTACTGGAACGGGGACAACAAAGCGGTGCTGGCCGAGCAACCTCTCATTGTGCAGTGACCATCGACCACAGCGTTTCTTCAGCGACGGGAAGATGAGCGTCAGGTTTTCGCGGCCCAGAATCTGAACCGTGTGTGACCGGTGAGCTCGCAGGTCAGGCCGAGGTCGTGCAGGCGAATGAGGAGCGTGCGGGCCTGGACGGGCGATAGGTCGACGGGAGCTGCGGCGCCCAGTCCGGATCCTCGGGATCCGACGGATCTGCGCCTGACGCCGCGCTGTTCGACGATACATCTGACCCTGGAAACATCGCCATGAAAGACGCGTACCAGAGGGACGACGATTTTCATACGAAAACCATCGCCACTGGTGGGTTTTCTTTGATGGTCCCATCACATCCGATAAGGTGCCATTATCAGGAATGTTGATTTAGTCGCCCGAAACCGGCAGTCTCTATGCCCATGGGCGCCTTTGAGATGCAAAATCGCGAGCGTTGGAGAGTCCTCCTACCCGTCGCCGCGATGCGTGGCATCCAGCGCATCGAGGATCTCCAGCCCACGCGCGGCACTGCCCCGCGCGGCC
>JBCBOR010000080.1:0-21443 GCA_039821125.1 Pseudomonadota bacterium | reverse complement strand
GCCGATGAGGATGATCGCAGCGCAAATCATCAGGACGTGGAAGAGCCCGTCAAATCCCCAGTTCGCCTGAACAATCGCAATCAGCGGCAATGCGCCCGAGAATGCAAGGAAGCTGACCATGTATCGCGCGCCGAACGCTCTGGAGCGGGAGATCTTTGACGCCGTTGTCCCGATCAGGAAGTCATTCACCGGGACCTGCCCGAACACCCCCAGCATAACGCCCAGCGCAACTGCAAAAGCCGCCAGATCGCTCAATCCCGGCATCAGCAGCAATGCCACGATCTGGACCAACGTCACCAGTGCGAGCGTCGGGCGCGCACCGAAACGATCCAGCATATGACCCGTTACCAACTGTGCCAGTGACGCCACCGCGAAAACCAGGAACGCAAGGGCACCGATCACCGAGGCAGACTCGATCTGCAACGATGCGAAAGCCGTCGAGATCGCATCGGCGAGCCCGACCAGGCGCTCCTCAAAGATTTCCGGCAACGCGACGGTCGTCGATTGGAAGACGATGCTGCCCAAAGTTGCTGTCATGTAGACGCACAAAAGCACGCGCCACAATGGGCCATAGTTGGCGGGCCTTGCGGCGGCCGCGCCACCGACAGGCGGTAAGTCCTGAACGTCTCGCGAAACCTGATGATATGGCAGGGCGAACATGATCGAGACGACACCTGGAACAATGAAGGCCATGCGCCATCCGGCCAAATCGATCATGAAACCTGTTACCAGGGCTGCGCATGCGACTCCCAGATTGCCCCAGATACCGTTCACTGCCAGCCGCATGCCGGTTTTCTTCCAGCGTGCTGTCACAATGGCCAGCCCGACCGGATGGTAGATGGATCCGAAGATGCCAATGAGCAACAGCCCGGCACCCATCTGCAGTGGGGTCTGCGCAAAGCCCGTCAGGATCGAAGAGATACCAATCCCGATAAAGAACACGATCATCATTCGATCCCGCCCCCAGCGATCCGCAAGGATCCCCATCGGCAGGGCACACAGGGCAAACGCTGCGAAACCCGGCGCCCCGTAGGGCAACAGCTCCGCATAGCTCATGCCCCAACCCGCGCTCAGCGCCAGCGCCGCGACAGTCGCGAAGATCAGCATGAAATAGTGGTCCAGAAAATGCCCAACGTTCAGGAGCAGAAAGTACTGGGTATCGCGCGTCACCATGTCGGCCTCATTGATGTTGATGCCACTTTGCATCTTGCGCACAATCGATGTATGGACCGAGATCGTCGAGAAACGGACAAATCGAAGTCGTTTGGCGCTGCACATAGCACCGACCCGAAAGACTATCAGAGCCTGCCGTCGAGTGTGGCCGTCATGCCGAAACGGTTTCCTGACGGGTTCTACATTGCGCCGCATAGCCATCCACGAGATCAGTTGATCTATGCAATCTCGGGGGTGATGCTCATCGAAACGTCGGATGATGCCTGGGTGGTGCCGCCCGACCGGGCGCTCCTGATGCCGGCAGGCAGAGAACACAGCATTCAGGTAAGCGGCCACGTCGAGATGCGAACGCTTTACATCGCCCCCTCGGAAACCGCCCGCGTAAAGGTGCTGTTCGTCAGCGCATTGCTGCGGGAACTGATCACCGCCTTGGCACGTGAGCCAATGGACTATTCCGGGATCAGACGTGCGGAGCTCATGGCGGACCTGATCTCGACCGAATTGGAAGATGCCGAGGCGTTGCCATTGAACGTTCCTCTGCCGCGTGATCGACGATTGCAGCAGATATGCCAACTGTTGCTGAAGGACCCATCGATCAGGCTGTCGCTGGACCAGCTGGCGGACAACGCAGCGGCGTCATCGAAGACGCTTGCCCGTCTATGCATAAAAGAACTTGGAATGAGCTTTTCGGTCTGGCGTCGCCGCGTCCGGTTTGCGAAGGCCCTTGAACTCCTGGGCCGGGGGCGTTCGATGAAGCTCATTTCTCGCCAATGCGGGTACGAAAGCCCAAGCGCGTTCACCTTTGCGTTTCGGAAGCAGTTTGGAACCTCGCCGACCGAGTTTCGTGAGTACTGGTCTGATGGGCGGAGCGATCCAGGGCAGAGCCGTGGATCCGAAACGAACCACCGTACACCGGTCTGACGCTGCGACGGGCGGTTTGTCCAATCCAGGCAGTTGCGTCCGATTGCAGAGAGCGGACAACAACAGTCTTACACGGGTGTTAGGGCCTGGACCCGAGCGGCCCGGACAAGCTGGCGACCTGCTCTGTCCAAACGCCTGTGGTGCTCGAAGAATGCATTGCCGATCTGTCACAGCACGCCCCACATGTGACTTGGTCCAGCGCTGCCGAGGACGTTGGGTCCCCGGCTGGATCAAGAAATCGCAGTCCAACATGCAGGATGAGAAGCTTGGACCGGCTGCGCGGTGTCGGTGTGCGGAACCGGCCTCAAGCGTACAATTCAAAAACCCTGCTCAGTTGCGGCGGAAGCGGAAGATCCGGCGGCTTTGGCGGTTCTGGCGCCGTTGCAGACGGAAGCGCTCGCGCGGCGTGACAACGCCATCGGCCTTGAACCGGCGCTCGGCGCGTTCTGAGCGGATCTGGCCGCGGCCAAGGCGCCGGGCCTCCCATGGCGACAGCGTACCGTCCTGAACACCGTTGTAGATTCGCTGCTGCTGGTTCACTTGGCGCTGATCAGCGCGTGGTGTCGATTGCGCATGCGCCAGAGTGCCAAGGGCGGCGATCATCAGGGCGGCGGCGGTCAAAAGTCTAATCATCATCTGTCTCCTCTCGTGGCGGGGTCGCCTTTGTCTATGAGAGGGTTCTAGCGGTGCGGCGCTGACGTCTGGCTGTCGGCGGATGTCAGCGAAATGTCAGGCAGGAATGGACCGCGGCGCAGGCAGGGTGAGATGCGCCAACAACCCGGACGGCTCGACGTGATCGAGGCGAAGCTCTCCGCCATATAGATCGAGAATGTCCCGCGCGATCGTCAGGCCGAGCCCGGTGCCCGGTGTTGCCTGATCGAGACGGCGCCCCCGCTCAACGATTTCATGGAGCTGCGCATCCGGGACGCCGGGGCCATCGTCGGTGATCGAGAGATCGACACAATCCTCCCGAATGTGAGCCGTGATCGCGATTCGGCTTGCGGCCCATTTGCATGCGTTGTCGAGGAGATTGCCCGCGACCTCCTCGAAATCGGTGGGATCCATGGCAACCTCCAGCCCCGCCGGAACGGATACCTCCCAGTCGAGCCCTTCCGCCACAGGCAACCGACCGAGCGCCCGGACCAGCCGGTCCAGAGAAGGCGCGATCGGCATCCTGAGATCGGCCCCCGCATGAAGTCCGACGCGGGCGCGGATCAGCTCGCGCTCGACATTGCGGTGCATCCGGTCAATCTCGGCATTGATCGCAGCGGCGGTCTCGGTATCGCCGCGGGCGGCAAGGCTGCGGCTCTCAGCACCCAAAACTGCCAATGGCGTTTTCAGCCCATGCGCCAGATCGGCGGCGCGGGCACGGGCGCCGTCGATCATCTCGTCACGCGCGTCGAGTACACGGTTGAGCTCATCCGCGACGCCCTGAATCTCGCTTGGGAAGGGGCCATCGAGGCGGGCCGCAGTGCCTGTACGCAAAGCCGCGAGGCTGGTGCGCAGACGGCGCAGGGGCCCGAGCCCCACCATCAGCAATACGCCCGCGGCGATCATCAGAAACAGCCCGACCAGCGCCGCGAGGATCTTCACCCGTCCGTCGAACGCGTCCATGGCAGCGGTCAGCTCGGTCCGGTCCAGCGCCACGACAAGCCGGACCGGAAACTCAGTCCCGGCACCTCCGATCAGGACCGTCCGCTCGATGGCCATGACAACGGCGTCCCCGAAGGCAAGACGCGCATGTCGTGTGATCGGCTCAGCAGCAACGCGATCTGGCACCTCCAGCGTTTCATCCCAAAGGGAGTCAGAGGTCAGCAACACCGCATCGCCATCGCCGATGATCTGCCAGTAGAGGCCGCTGAACGGACGCTCGAACCGTGGCTCGCCCATTTCGTCACCGAGATAGACCGCGCCTTCGCGGTCAAGTTCGACGGCACGGCCGAGCTGCTGGAGATGGCCTTCGAGTTCGGCGAAGTACCGCGCGGTGATCTGACTCTCGAAAAGCTGTGTCAGCAAAAGCCAGATGAAGATCAGCGCCGCGGCGATGGCAAGTGCTGCCAAGGTGAGGATACGCACCGTAAGGGAAGGCGGCCTCACGGTGTCTCCTCGATGATGTAGCCATAGCCACGGCGGGTCTGCACCACCGGCACGCCGAGCTTGCGACGGAGCCGTCCGATCAGCACTTCGAGGGTGTTCGCCTCCTTCAGCCCGTCGACGCCGTAGACATGCTCGCCAAGCTCATGCGGTGGGACGACCCGGCCCGAATTGTAGATCAGAAAGGCCAGCGCGCGGTACTCGAGCGGGGTCAGCGACACCGGTGTGCCGTCGACGCTGACCTGCATTCTTCGCGCATCCAGCACAACCGGCCCGATGGTAACCTGCGACGACGCCTTGCCGGCAGACCGGCGCATTACAGCGTGGAGGCGGGCGATCAGCTCCTCCATCTGGAATGGCTTGACGAGGTAATCATCGGCGCCCGCGTCAATTCCGTCGACCCGTTCGGTCCAGCTTGACCGCGCCGTCAGGATCACCACCGGCGTGTCGATCCCTGCCGAGCGAAGACGCTTCAGGACCGACAGCCCGTCAAGCCCGGGCAAGCCGAGATCGAGGATGACGGCGGCATAATCCTCGGTCTCGCAGAGAAACGAGGCCTCTTCGCCGTCGCTGGCATGTTCGGTGACAAACCCAACCGCGCCCAGCGCCCGGGCAATGTCCTCGGCCAGCCGGGCTTCATCTTCAACGATCAGGATGCGCATGGTCGCCGCTCCCTACCGCTCAACGCCGTAGCGAGAACGGGCCTCGGCTTCGGTCATGATCTCGAGCGTTGCCGCGTTGACCACATACCACCCGAGGCGATTGTCCGCACTAAGCGCCTTGAAAAGATAGAAGTGCTGGCCGTCGATCTTGCGATGGCGAAAATTCACGATTTCGGCGCCGGTCTCGGCCTGAAAGGTTCGCGCCACCTCGCGCAGCGGGCGGATTTCCCCCCGACCCACCGCATCGCGGACATCGCGAAACCTCTGGCGACGGTCGAGGCGCCGCTCACGCCGGTCGAGACGCTGTTGCCGCCGCTCGGTTCGCCGATCGCGCAGAGACTGTGCAGCGACCGGCGCGCTTAAAACGGCACAGAGGACCGCACCGGCGCCAAGGCTCAGCGCGGCGCGGCGGGTCATAGGGGATGCATTGGGCACGTCCGGGTCAGTCATTGCAGCGACGATACTGCGCCCCGCCTGACAGAACCATGACATTCCCGCCGGGCCGTCCGCCACCGGTACATGCGGCAAACCATACCGATTGTTTCGCGGAGCCTTACACGTCTGGACGTGATCGCTAAAATTTGCTCAACCCTGATCTCCCGCTCGATGAACAGTACGCTACTGTGAATAACGGGGCGAGCGCGACAGATGGAAATGCCGTGGATCCGGACGTAAGCGATGAAGTGTTGGTGAGCCAGGTCGCCGCAGGCGACAAGGCAGCCATGCGTGCGCTCTATCTGCGCCATGCCGAAACGGCACAGCGCTTTGTCCAGAGCCGTTTGCGCGATCAGTTCGAGGTCGCGGATATCGTGCACACAACCATGCTGGAGGTCTGGCGTACCGCGGGGCGGTTCAAGGGGCGGTCCAGCGTCAGATCATGGATTCTGTCAATCGCTCGCAACAAGACAATCGACCACATCCGCAAAAGCGCGCGGGTCGATGTCTCGGAACCGGACGAGACCATCCCCGACGATGCGCCCGATGCCGAGGCCGTGATGGCCGCGGTGCAGGATTCCGCACGCGTGCGGGCCTGCGTCGAGAACCTGAGCCCGCAACACCGGTCGGCCGTGCATCTCGCGTTCTTCCAGGACATGTCCTATGGCGAAATCGCCGAGGTCGAGGGCGTGCCCGAAGGCACGATCAAGACCCGGATCTATCACGCCAAGAAGCTGCTGATGCGCTGCCTCTCGAAATAGGAAGGCTATTCCCACATCACGGCGTCGATTACCCCGGACTCGGACAGCGCAGCCTTTCCAGCCGTCAGCTCCTCTTGCGAATTGAACGCCACACGGTAGATCCCGGTCGCACCCGGCCCATCCACCAGACGCGCGCCGATGGCCTGCAGAACCGCGCGGATCTCAGCCTCGGTCGCCGTCGGAGCGAACCGCACGGCCCCTACATACTCCGCCGCCACCTGCGAGGCCGCTTGATATGTGACTTCGGGCGCGGGCGTCATGGCGTGATAGGTCGTCTGCCCAAGCACCGCGAGGCCAAAGAACACTGCCGCAGCCTTCCACATGATTATGTTGCCGCCGGAGCGTTCCTGCGGTGCCACGGGCGCGCGGATCTCGCGGTCGATCTCACCTTCCAGCCGCCGCCAACCAAACTCGCCCGGCGGGTTCGCACCGCCAGAGAGTTCGGCCAAAGCAGGCTTGAGGCCCTGCATCATGGCGATCTCGGCGGCCAGCACCGGATCGTCACGCTGTGCCTCTTCGATTGCCGCTGATACGTCCGGTCCCGCCTTCCCCTGGGCAAAGGACAAGAGATCGTCATCAGTGATGGGAGTATGGTCCCGAGTCATGGTAGCATCTCCTTCAGTTTCCCCCCGTCACACAGTTGGTCGCGCGACCGCAAGCTTTGGTTCAAAATTTTTTTTATGAACCTCTCTGCACAGTGTAACGACATAGAGAAGCCAAGATTGAAAGTGATTGATCCGAAACATCAGGCCTGCGGAGAGTACACCATGCGCCTTGCCGTTTTTGCCGTTTGTGTCGCCCTCGCATGCGCCGGGTGCAGCCGTCCCGCAGGGACGAGCTATGCCCAGTCCGTGCCCGCGACAACAATTTCGCAGAATGTCATCGACAATCGCCAGCTTCTGGTGCTGGCCGTGGATGCACCCGATACGATGATCGCTGAAGCCGAACGGCTCGGCTATGAGCTGATGAACATCACCCGGCTCGACAGTCTGGGAGAGACGCTGATCGATCTGCGCATTCCCGAGGGGCACACAATCCCCGAAGCAATCGCCGAGATCGAAGCGCTCTGGCCCGGTACGACCGCCGGGGCGAGCCACGGCTACCGCATTCAGTCGCTCGACAGCAACGGTGCTTTCGCAAACCAGATGATCGGCTGGCCCGCCCAAGGCTGCACGACCGCATGGAAGGTGGGTCTCATCGATACCGGTATCCCCGAGGGGCATCCCGATCTGGTCTCCGGGCGGATCGTCCAGCGCACATTTCACGACGCGAACCTGCCCCCGGCTCAGGATCACGGGGTTCTGATGGCCGAGTTGCTGATCGGCGATGGGCGCCTGACAGGGTCCAAACTCTACAGTGCGAACGTCGCCGATCCGCGTCAGTCGAACGGCGATCTGGCGGGTGTCGGTGCGATCCTGCAGGCGGTTGACTGGCTGCGTGCCGAGGGCGTGAACCTGATCAACGTCTCGCTGGCCGGACCGGTCAACAAGCTGCTGACGCGTGCCCTGCGCCAGGCAGCGGCGGATGGCACGGTCTTTGTCGCTGCCGCAGGAAACGTTGGCCCCTCGGCCCCGCCGCAATACCCTGCCGCGTTTCCGTTCGTGATCGCCGTTACGGCGGTCGACTGGAACGGCTCGGCCTATCGGCTCGCGGCGCGGGGCGATCACATCGATCTTTCAGCCCCCGGGGTCGATATCGTCGTTCGGACCGAAGGCAAACTCCGGATCCTGAGCGGAACCTCGGCTGCGGCGCCTTTCGTGACGGCAGCTATCGCCGCTGACCCGGCGCTGCAGGGCGTGACGTCGATCGATGCGATCCGCAACCGGCTGGCCGCGAACGTCACGGACCTCGGTCCTGCCGGCAAGGATGAGATCTTTGGTGCGGGTCTCGTGCGAGCTCCGGAAAACTGCGCCGTACACTCAGGCTGACGTCGGAGCGGCGCGAACCCGCACCGCGCCCTTTCCTTGGGAGTTCATGCTCCCGACTGGCTGTCGCGCACGATCGCGACAGCGCTCACTTGCTCCAATCTCACATCAGACATGCAGTCTGCTGAGCGCAAATTGCGCGATTCGCCATTCCGCACTCGCTTTGTGAGCGAAATCACATAACCGCAAATTGATTCGCAGTCATCGTTGCACGGTCACTGCGTACCCCGCTCAGCAAGCTTTGCGTTTCCCGAGCGACACTTCGTTTTGTCAAACTGATAGATTGAGGAATGCGATATGCCGAAAATCGTTGCTATTGACCTTGCGACCAAAGCCAAAACCGATCACGCCCCCGCAACAGTTCAGATGAACCCTGCAATCCTTGGCTTCGGAGGGCGCGCAGACATTGTGGACGAGGTCAAGGTTGTACGCTTTGACGATGTCAGAGACGCGCATTGGGAGCTCTACCTGCAAGTCAAAGGCGGACAGAGCCTCAAGATCGACCTTGTCGAGATCGGGTACCGGGTCCTCAACGGCGCCACGCCGCGGGTCGGAAGCGATACGACCGTGACTACAATCACCATGTCGACGCCGACAACCCTGGAAGATGCCTTCAAGGCTCTCGGGAAAATCGCCGGCGATCTAGGGGATTGGTCGGGAACTGATGCCTACAACTGTCAGGATTTCGCCGTGCGGATGCTCAGGGATATGGGCTGCAGCGCACCGTCCATCATGCCGTTCGAGCTTCGCCGCTTTGTCACCAAGCATCGGGCTCCGATGATCGTCTCCGGCCGGAAGGGTGAGCCTGCCGTTGTGACTTACTAGGAATCTCGCAGGCCACGGACCGGGGCGGGCGTCTTTCCAGACCATCGATGTTGCGAGACGACCCTCCCCGTGCCAACTCTTCTTCTTTGGTGTGGATGATCCGACGTGCGGAGATGGGTCTGCGAAGACCCGTCACGACCGCTGCTCTTTGTCTTTTCTACATACTAAAATGCATGCATTGCAGTGGCCGGGGTCCACAGGCAGAAACGCCAACGTGTCGATCTTGGCTGTCTCATCCCGCATGGCTGCGGGAAGACCGAGAATGGCAGCAGCGATCCGATGTCCGCCCGTTAGACGCAGTTTAACACTACTGAGTTTTAATCGCGTCCTATCCGGACGGGGACCATCTATGCGCGCCGACAAGAGCCTGCTTTACGACAACACTGTCGAGAAGCTTCAAACCGTTGACGAGGTGGTCGCACGCCTTGTCGATGATCCCGTAGCTTTGGCAAAGCTGGTCGAAGAACACCGCCTTCTGGTCGAGGCGATCGAAAGCGCACCGATGCCATACTGTGTCTACGATCAGGACGACTTTCTGATCGCGGCCAACCCGGCCTACGAGCGGCTGCATCCCGCCATCACGGAGCTGAGGCAAAAGCTCGGACGCCATGAGCGGGTGAACTACGCAGACATCGTCCGGCGGCAGTTGTCCGGGATGCACGACCCGGAGGAGATCGAGCGGGAGGTGAGGCAGCGGCTGATCATGCAGCGGCTATCTGACGGTGTACCGGTCGAACGCACCTATGCAGACATTGGCACCTTCAGCGTCGTCAAATGCCGATTGAAAAGCGGCGGGGTGGTTGGCGTAGCCTCGGACATCACCGATCTCAAGAAGCGGGAGAGCGAGCTCCTCGACGCAAGCCAAAAGGCCGAACGATCCGAGGCCCGCGCGAACGCCGCACTCGCCGCCGAGAGAACCCGGCAGAGCCAGACCCGCAGTCTGTCCGAACTGGGCGAATGGCTGCAAAGCTGCAAATCGCTGAACGAGCTTTATGGCATCGTGTCGAAATTCATGACCTCGTGCTTTCCCGACGCGGTTGGAGAGCTCTACACCTACAGCAATTCCCGGGATGTTCTGGACGGCTCGTGCGCCTGGGGCGGCTCGAGCACGCTGCATGATCACATTCAGCCCGATGATTGCTGGGCCCTGCGCCGCGGACGCCTGTTGAAGTTCGGCAGCGGCGTGATCGACTTTCCCTGCCATCATGTCGATCAGGCGGACGCACCATCATCGGACCAACACTACGTCTGCATACCGCTGATCGCGCACGGCGACACCATCGGTCTGATTCATATCCGGTTTCCGGACGCTGACGCGGCCGGCAACGACCCGGTCGATGCGGTTCTGCAATACGCCATCCAATGTGCAGAACAGATCAGCCTTGCGATTGCGAATGTCCGCCTGCGCCACGAGCTTGAGGATCAGTCGACCAAGGACGCTCTGACGGGCCTTTGGAACCGCCGCTATCTGATGAACCGGTGCCGACAGGAATTGATTGCGTCGCGGCGCTCCGGCACGCCGGTCTCGATGATCATGCTGGACGCAGACCACTTCAAGCAGTTGAACGACACGCACGGCCATGACGCGGGCGATCGCGGATGAACTGCGCGGCGTGGTCAGCGGATCCGAGGTGGCCGCGCGTTGGGGCGGCGAGGAGTTCATGCTCCTGCTTCCGGAAGTGACGCTTGAGGACGCCTTTCAACGGGCGGAGACGCTCAGGCAGAACATCGCGGAAATGACAGTGCACTATGGCGAGGCGCTGCTGCCGAGATCGACCATCTCTGCCGGTGTCGCCGTTGCGAGCGGTTCTTCGGTCACCCCGCAGGATCTGCTCAGAACCGCCGACAAACTCCTCTATCAAGCGAAAGCCGAGGGCCGAAACCTCGTGTGCAAGAGCGACGACTGAGAGCGCACAGGACCCGCGGCACGTGACTGACTTCGGTCAGCCCCGAAGTACGGCTATCGCAGAGTCTCGAGATCACGGTTCTCGACGTCCCGCAACAGCTTTATGAAGCCCGCGACCTGGTGCTCCGCAGTTGCCCAACCCTTCTCAGCCGTCGCCTGAGCCGCATCCCCTACGACACCGGATGCGCTGAGATCTGACGAAATCCAGCCGTAGGACACGGGGCCGATCGGGGAGATTGCCGACCTCTCGGCGGTGGATCGGAAGTCTTCCGCCTTTGTCATGTCGACTGTCTCTGGCCGGAAGGCGAGCATCAGCGAGGTCTCGACGTCCCCTCCATGGATGCCGTATGCATTTTCATAGTCCGAATACATACCGTCAGGCCGCCCGAAAGCACCCCATTGGCATTTCACGGCGAACATCTTGGCTTGAACACGCAACTCGCGGGACAGGATCGAGATGAGATCGAGATTACCGCCATGGCTGTTCACGATGACGATCTTGCGGACGCCGGCACGGGCAACCGAGAGGCCAATCTCGACCCACGCCTTCAGCGCGGTCTCCGCCGTCAGCGTCAAGGTCCCCGGCGCGTGGAGGTGCTCGTTCGACTTACCGACCGCCTGAATGGGCAGGATGCGGATATCCAGATCCTCCGGCACCCGCTTGCGCAAGAGGCGCAACATTCCGGCATTGATCATCGTGTCAACACCAACAGGCAGGTGCGGGCCATGCTGTTCGATTGCAGCGGTCGGCAGGATCGCAATGGTCTTCGCAGGATCGATGTTCTCGTATTCTGTGGTTCGGTAATCGGCCCAGTCGAGACGTCGGGTCATCTTGAGCTCTCCGGGATATAGGTCGCATCAAGGCGGCTGCGCAGATAGTCCGCGCCGCTTACCGCCGGGTACTTCGGTTCACCGGTCCCGGGTAGGGCTGAGATTACAGCATCGGGATCGGGGTCCATGAAAAATGCAATGGAGCGACGCCGCCGTTTCGGTGCGAGCACCCGGTGGGGCGTCGACACGTACACATCGTTCGACCAGCGCATCAGGCAATCGCCAATATTCATCACGAACGCGCCAGGCGCATGGGGTGCGTCGATCCAGTCGCCGTCCCGCAGTTTCACCTGCAAACCTGGCTCGCCATCGGTCATCAACAGGGTGATGGAGCCATAGTCGGTGTGAGCACCGGCGCCGATCCCATCGGTTGATGGCGGATAGGACAGCAACCGCAAGGTCGCCATCGGCGCCCTGAAAGACGGCTCAAAATGATCTGCGGGCAATCCGAGATCGATGGCGATGGCGCGATGCAGATGGCGGCCAAGGCTCAGGACGGCGTCGAAGTAGGTAAGCAGTATCTTTCGAAACGTCTCGCTGTCCGGCCAGACATTAACCCCGCGAAACGGCTCGCCTGCCAGTACGCGCGGATCGTCGGCTTCGAGGTCGAGACCGATATTGAATGCCTCCTTCTGGTCGACCTGATCGCTGTCCGGGTCCAGGTTCTCGGTCCCCAGCGCCGCCCAGCCTCGGTTGTGCGGGCTGTGTCTGATGTCAAGCGCAGCCTTCTCGGCCTGTGGCCGGGCAAAGAATGGATCAGCTTCGGCAAAGACATCTGAGATCAGGTGATCCGCAAGGCCGTGCCCCTCGATAAGTGCAAATCCGGATTCCCGGCACGCAGCGCCCAGCGCCGCGACGAAGGCATCTTCGCCTTTAGCGAGAAAACGGCTGGCGTTCAGGATGGGGACCTCTATCACGCCAGAAACCTCGCCAGCCGCGACTCGACCCGCGCCAAATGGCGCGCGCGCGTATCGGGTGTCGACGTATCCATGCAATAATGGATGGCATAGCAGGTCTTCAACCGCTTGGCACAGAGCAGGCCGACGCCGCGCAGCAGCGTCCGGCGTCCGGGCTGGCCAATATACCAGTTCAGCCACCGGCTTGCGCCGCAGCTGGTGAAGACGCCAAGCCGCTTGATATGGGTCAGGCCCGGCTTGATGTCGCCTTGCTCAGGCAGATGAAAGGCGACGCCCGGCAGCATCACCCGGTCGAGCCAGCCCTTGAGCATGGCCGGCAGCCCGTACCACCAGGTCGGGTAGACAAAGATCAGGGTATCGCACCAAAGGAGCGCCTCGGCATGCGTCTCGACCGGCGCCCGGTTCTTCGTGGTGTCGAAATGGGCGGCGTATTCGGGCAATGCCATGGCGGGGGAGAACCCCTCGGCATAGAGGTCGATCAGCCGCATTTCGGCCCCGGCTGCCTCCAGCCCGGCCGTCACGACGTCCCGAACCGCTGCCGTGTAGCTCTCGGGATTGGGGTGCGCATAGACGACCAGTGCCCGCATCAGAAAGCGGCCATCTCGGTGCCGACCCGGTCCAGAAACGCCGCCCGGTCGCGGTCTGTGGCCCGGTTCATGTCGTAAAGCGCCAGGTACTTCGGCCGTGCCTCACGGTGGCAGACATAGCGAATGTGCCGGGTGACGCAGCATTTTGGCGGATCCCCTGCCAGAAACGCGCGCAGGCGCGTGCCCCCATAGGTGGTCACCGCCGCCAGTTTCCGGATGTTCTGCAGATTTGGGCGCACCTTGCCATCAACCAGTTTGAACGAGACGCCCGGCATGAACACCCGGTCAAAGAACCCCTTCAGAATGGCCGGGTACCCGAAATTCCACACGGGAAACACCAGAACCAGCGCATCTGCGGCCTGAACCCTTTCGACATATTCACGAACGGGTTCGATGTTGCCGGGTTCATCGTGATAATGGCGCCGCTCCGCCTCGGTCAGGACAGGCGAGAACCCCTCGGCGTTCAGGTCGCAATCGTCAACCTCCCAACGGGGTTCAAGCGCGGCCACAACGGTCTTGTGCAGCGCGGCGGAGAAGCTCTCCGGGCAGGGATGCGCAAACAGGACCAGCGCACGGGGCATCGCTTACTCGGCGGCCTGCAGACGCGGATGCGCGTACATCTCGGCGTAGTCCCAGTCGGGGGAATCCCAGGACAGCATTTTGCCGGGGTTCAACAAACCCTTTGGATCCGCTTCCCGCTTGAAGGCGAGCTGACGGTCATCGACGGTCTGCCGCCCGCCTTCCTCGAGCGTGTAGCGGTGCGGATTGAAGATCATACAGCCCATCTCCTCGTGCAGACGCACGATCTCGTCCAGCCGCTCTTCGGTGGTGAAGCTGACCAGAGGCAGGCCCGCGAACATGCATTTGCCGTTCTCGCGGATCACCTCGAGGTGCTGCAGAACCTCGCGCCCAAAGGTGGCCCGAACCTTCTCGACCAACTCGATGTGATCGGGATAGCCATAGCGTACCTGGAGATAGGTGATCTTGGGGTCGATCTTGAGCGCGCGCAGCGTGGTGTGGTTCCAGCCGTATTCAAAGACGAGGCCGGGCCCACGCTCCCAGTCATTGCCATCCGAGCGATAGATGACCCGGGCGCCGTCCCAGCGCGCTGTGAATGTCTCAAACCCTGGCATCGAATGCGGGGCAACCATGATGCCGACCAGATGCGTCTCGGGCGTCACGTGCGGTTTGACCCGCGGAAAGTACTCGTAGGCCATCGGCGCCTCGAAGGGCGTGACCAGTTTCACGAGGATGCCGTCCGAGTTCGCCAGACCGATCGAGTACTCCATCGCCTCCCGGAAATCGTCGAAAGCGACGAACAGATCGATCCAGTCGTAGGCCGGGGCAAGTGGCATCTCGACCTCGGTGATGATGCCGTTTGTCCCATAGGCATGAGAAACGCGGGCGAGTTCCTCTCCGGTGAACTCGAGCACCCGTGGTGCCTTCTCCATCGTCACGACGCGCAGACGGATGATGTTGCCGGTATCGCGCAGGGACCCCCAGGTCACGGACCCGACACCGCCCGAGCCACCTGCGATGAACCCGCCGATCGTGGCCGTCGCCCAAGTGGACGAGAACATCCGGATCTCCTGGCCTGAATGTGCCTTGCAGGCCGCATCCAGATCCTTGATCAGGCAACCCGGCTCGACGATGACCCGGCCGGGATGGATTTCCTTCACCGCCGCCATGTGGCGCAGATGCATGACACACCCGCCTTCCAGTGGCATGGCCTGCCCATAATTGCCGGTCCCGGCACCGCGGGTCGTGACGGGGCAGTCGTTCTGATAGCAGACCTTCAGAACCTCGATCACTTCGGCTTCGTTCCGCGGGGCGACAATGAAATCAGCCGTGACGTGATCGAGCCGTTCCTTCAGAACGGGCGAGTACCAGAAGAAGTCACGGCTCTTGTTCGTGATCAACGTCTCGTTCTGCTCGATGTCGAGATGGGCGAGAGCGGCCTTCGCTGCGGCTACATTCGGCTTCATGCGGTCTCCATCAGATCGTCGAGTTCGGCGTAGTCCGGCAGGGCCGTGTCGATTGCACGCCCGCCACGCAGGGCGATGCGATCAGATTGCGGACGAGCCAGCAACTCGTTGAAAGTTCGGGCACGGCAGATCACAAGATCAGCCGGGGCACCCTCCTCCAGCGAGGGCGCGGTGAACCCCGATGCCGCCGCCGGTGTCGTCAGAAACGCCGTCGCCCAGTCGTGATCGGAGTGATCCAGATGCGCAATCCGTGTGGCTTCGCGCATCACCTCGATCATGTCGAGATCGCCAAAGGCGTAAAACGGATCGCGTGTGTTGTCCGAAGCAAAGCTGACCGGAATGCCACGTGCCTTCATCTCGTGCACCAGTGTCACCCCACGCCAGCGTGGCGTGCGCCCGGCGTCGCGGGCCTGCAGGTAGAGATTGCACATGGGCAAGCTGACGACATTGATCCCCGCCTTCGCCACAAGATCGAGCGTCCGAAACGCCTCTGCCTCCGGCTGGACCGCCAGCGAGCAGCAATGACCGACGGTGACAGGGGCGTCAAAGCCCACCTCCAGCGCTGTCTCGGCGATAACGCGTAGCGTTGCGACCTCTGGATCGCCGGTTTCGTCCACATGAAAGTCGGCGGCCAGTCCCCGCGCGGTGGCACAGCGGAAGAACAGCCGCAGTCGGTCGCGCAGATCCGGGTCGGGATAGGTGACTGCGCCGAGCACCCCGCCTGAGGCGGCCACGAGATCCGCAATCGCAACGAACTCCGGCGTATCGGCGACGCGGTCTATACCAACGAGGTTCACGGCTTGCAGGTCGATCCGCCCAGCCCAGTCCTCGCGCACTTCCCGAAACACAGGCCACGAGATCTCGTGCTGCGGCGGGATCGAGTCGAGATGGGTCCGGATCGCCCTGGTGCCATGCGCCCAGGCGCAGCGCAGAGCGAAATCCATGCGGCGGCGGACGTCCTCTGCGCTCCAGCGCGCCTCCCGATCCTCACCCACACTGGTGAGCGCACCCATGAAAGACCCATCCGGATTGGGTTTGCGTGGCCAGATATGGCCCTTGTCGAGATGAGTGTGCATGTCGACGAAACAGGGAAAGACCATGGCCCCTTTCATGTCGACGGTTTCTCCAACGCCCGGCGCGCAGATCGCACCATCGGCGAGACCGAGATCAATCTGCACGGTTTCCGAGGCAGCACCCTTCAGACAACCCGGCGCAGTCAGGTTGATCAGCGTCACTGGACCCGTAGGCAGATTCCGGAACACCATCAGCCGTCTCGCTTGATTGCACTCTCATGCCACTTGCGCAGCAGGAGATGGGAGACGAAGGACAACAGGCCAAAGATCGCAATCCCGGTGGCGGCGATCAGGATCAGCGCCGCGAACATGCGTGCGATGTTCAGCCGATAGCCTGCCTCCTGGATCAATCCAGCCAGTCCGACGCCGATGCCGCCGGAACCTGCGACCAGCTCGGCCACCACGGCGCCGATCAGGCTGAGGCCCCCGGCGATCCGCAGGCCACCGAGGAAGTAGGGTAGCGCCGACGGCAGTTGCAGATAGCGCAGCCGCTGCCACCGCGTGGCGCCGTAGATCCGGAACAGGTCGCGCAGATTGTGGTCGGCAGAGTTAAGACCCAGCGTCGTGTTCGACAGCACCGGAAAGAACGCGACGATCCACGCACAAATCAGCAGCCCAGCGATTTTCGAATCGACATAGATGAAGATCAACGGCGCGATCGAGACGACCGGCGTCACCTGCAGGATCACCGCATAGGGATAGAGCGACATCTCGACCATACGCGATTGAGTGAACAGAACCGCCAGCCCGCCGCCCAGCACCACTGCCAGCGCCAGCGCGGCTGCCGTCACCCCCAATGTCAGCAACCAGGCGTCGAAGAACACCGCATGCCCTTCGATCAGGCTGTCCAACACACGGCCGGGCCCGGGGAGAATGTAGTGCTTGATGTCATACCAGACGACAAGCCGGTCCCAGAGGAAGATCACCAAAGCCATGACCATGACGGGCAGCGCCCAGGCGCCCCACCGCTCGAACCGGGCGCGGTTGAGGCGGGCCCGCTCATCGGCGTCGATCTCGGCAGGGACATGCGCGTGCGTTTCGGTGATCTCGGTCATGCCGCCTCGCCCATTGCGGTCTTCAACGCCTCGGACGCCTCGCGGCAGTAAGCAGAGTATTCCGATGATGTGCGGAAGCTTTCATCGCGCGGATAGGGTTGATCGACCTCAAGCTCTCGGATCACACGGCCCGGGCGGGCGGCCATCACCACAATCCGGTCCGACAGAAAGACGCTTTCAAACACCGAATGTGTGACGAAAATCACCGTGCAACCCAGCCTTGCTTTCACGTCCAGCAGGTCGTTGTTCAGCTTGAACCGGGTGATCTCGTCCAGCGCCGCAAAGGGCTCATCCATCAGGATCAGCCGCGGATGGGTCACGAGCGCCCGAGCGATGGAGACCCGCATTTTCATCCCGCCCGAAAGCTCCCGTGGATAGGCATTAGCGAACCCATCCAGACCAACGAGTTCCAGCGCTTCCGCGATGTCCTGCCTGACAGCGCCCAGCCCCTGTCCCTTGAGGCGCATGGGCAGCCAGACGTTCTGCTCAACCGTTGCCCAGGGCATCAGGGTCGGTTCCTGAAACACGACGCCAAGATCGCCGGTCTTGCGCACATCCTTCCACCGGGCAGCACCGGCCGTCGGCGTCAGCAGGCCGGCGATCAGACGCAGCGCGGTCGACTTCCCGCAGCCAGACGGACCGAGCAGAGAGATGAAATCCCCCTCGTTCACCTTCAGGTCCATGTCCTTCAGCGCAACGACAGTGCCACCAAAGGTCTTGTCGACGCGGCTCATGCGCAGCAGTTCAGGACGCGCGCCAATGGGCAGTTGGACATTCATGCGAAGCAGGCACCGTTCAGGACGAGGCCAACCCCCGCCCCGAAAACGATAAACCGGTTACTTCTTGAGATCCATGCCGACGCCCTTGCCCGAAAACGAGGTGTCGAGCGCGGCTTTCCAGTCCAGCCCGTCCTCGATCACGCCCGAGGTAACCATCTTCTTGTAGAAGTCCTCGACCTTCGCTTCGCTGAGAACCCCAATGCCCTTGGTCTCGGCATCGCCTGAATCGACGATGCCGTTCTCGAGCATCTTTCCGATCGCATAGGCGATCTTGTCATCCGACATTTCGGGATTGTCTTTCTTGATCAGCTCGTTGGCTGCGGCGTTGTCACCGTAGAGGTAGTTGTACCAACCCTTGATCGAGGCATCGACAAAGCACTTCACCACCTCGGGCTTCTCGGAAATCGTGTCGGCCATGGTCTCGATCGTCGTGGCATAGGTCGAGTACCCGGCGTCCGCGATCAGGAAAACGTTGGGGGTGAACCCGCCTTCCTTTTGCACCAGAAAGGGCTCGGACGAGAGATAGCCTTGCATGCCCATCTTCGTGTCCGCCAAGAACGGCGCCGGGTTGAAGGTATAGGGCTGACGCTGCTCGGCCGTGAAGCCGTATTCCGCGATCATCCACTGGTAATAGGACTGAAACCCATTGTCACCGATCAGCAGGGTCAGGTTCTTCAGATCCTCCCAGCTGTCCGCCTCTCCGGGATGCGCAAGAATGACCTGCGGGTGCTTCTGAAAGATCGCGGCGACCGAGACGACGGGGATCCCTTCCTTCACGGCATTGAACGCCTGCAGCATGTCACCGCCCATATGGAAGTCGATCTTTCCCGCAAGCATCAGAGCGCGGTTGTTCACCTGCGGCCCGCCAGGGACGATCGTCACGTCCAGACCGCACGCGGCGTATGTGCCGTCAGCGACAGACTGATAGAACCCGCCATGTTCCGCCTGCGCCAGCCAGTTAGTTCCGAAGGACACTTTCTCAGCGCCAAAGGCTGTGGTCGCGGTCAGGGCGGCGGCGAGTGCGACGGCGCCTGTTTTGAACATGTTTGTCATTCTGAGGCTCCTTTTTCGATTCCCAGACGCGAGGGTGGTCGCAGGTCAACGAAAATGCAAAAACAGTTAGCGTCTTGCTCCGTCAGTTTCGCAGAATTGAGCGCATGTTAAGCAAAGATCAGCCTTCCACAGCATTCTGCCACTCTTTTGGTCAGACGATTTGGCGCGAACGGCCCAGGCGGCAAATGCCGACGCCTTCTCAGGTCATCCAGTCAGGAGAGCGATGCCGTGCCTAAAGCATTGAACCCGCCAAGTATCCGCCCGCCCTTTGCCCGATACTCCCACGGGATTGAGGTGCCCGCGGGGGCACGGCTGGTTGTCGTGTCAGGGCAGTTGGGCGTTGACGCAGACGATGATGCACCCGAGGGGGCAGAGGATCAGGCCCGGCTCTGCTTTGCCAACATCGACGCCATCCTGCGCGAAGGCACGATGAGCCGCTCTGACGTGCTGCGGATCAATGCCTATGTCACTGATCGCGCGCATATGCAGGGGTACATGGCCGCACGGGATGCCTGGATTGCGGATCTCGATCCGCCGCCAGCCTCCACCTTGATGATCGTCTCGGGTTTCACGCGGCCCGAGTTCAAAGTGGAGATCGAGGTGCTGGCCGCCGCCACCTGACGTTTCACAGTGCAGTCCTCTGGCATCGGCGCCGATCGGCCGCGTGTCGCGAGATCCCGCATCGCGCATGACATGAGTATGGCAAATGTCTCCGCCAGCGATATGGTCGGGGCACACAGGCTGGCCGAAAGCATCGCGGCTGGGACCAAGAGGGGGTAGCTGAGACATCATGCCAAGCTTTGACGTGATCTTCGGGAACGGCACCGTCGTCAATCAGGACGGCATCATCGCCTGCGACATTGGCGTGCGGGACGAACGCATCGTCGCGTTGGGCGCGCTCGATCCGGCACAGGCCGACCGGTTTGTAGACTGCAAGGGCCTGCACATCTTGCCCGGGGTCATCGACACACAGGTGCACTTTCGCGAACCCGGGCTGACGCACAAAGAGGACCTCGAAACCGGCTCGCGCAGCGCCGTTCTTGGCGGGGTCACGGGTGTTTTCGAGATGCCGAACACCAACCCACTGACCATTTCGCGCGAGACATTTGATGCCAAAATCGCTGCTGCGACCGGTCGGATGCATTGCGATTTTGCGTTCTATGTCGGCGGCACCCATGACAACGTCACCGAGTTGGCCGATCTTGAGCGGTTGCCCGGCTGTGCCGGTGTGAAGGTTTTCATGGGCTCCTCGACCGGGTCGCTTCTTGTTCAGGACGATGCAGGGGTCGAGGCAATCCTGTCTGCAATCAACCGACGGGCCGCCTTCCACAGCGAGGACGAGTACATGCTGGAGGAGCGGAAAGACCTGCGCGTGCCCGGCGATCCCTCCAGCCACCCCGTTTGGCGCTCGCCCGAGGTTGCGCTGAACTGCACCAAGCGCCTTGTCGCGCTGGCCCGCAAGACCGGCAAGCGCATCCATGTTCTGCACATCTCGACCGGCGAGGAGATCGCCTATCTCGCTGATCACAAGGACGTGGCCAGCGTCGAGGTAACACCGCATCACCTGACGCTGGACGAGACAGCGTATGCGCGTCTCGGTACCTATGCGCAGATGAACCCTCCGGTGCGAGACAAGATCCACCGTGAGCAGATCTGGGCAGGGGTCAGCAATGGTGTCGCCGATATCCTCGGCTCGGATCACGCGCCGCACACCCGTGAGGAGAAGGAGCACGCCTATCCTGAAAGCCACTCTGGGATGACGGGCGTTCAAACGCTGGTTGCGACCATGCTCGACCATGTCAACGCGGGCAGGCTCAGTCTGGAGCGCTTTGTCGATATGACCAGCGCCGCCCCCAATCGATTGTTCGGCATCGCGAAAAAGGGCCGGATTGCAGTCGGCTACGATGCCGATCTGACCATTGTGGATCTCAAACGGCGGGAGACGATCTCGAACGACTGGATCGCATCCCGTGCGGGCTGGACCCCCTATGATGGCGTCACGGTGACCGGTTGGCCGGTTGGGACCATCATTCGTGGACTGACGGTGATGTGGCAGGGCGAGGTAACTACACCGTCACAGGGAAAACCCATCCGGTTTCTTGAGGCGCTGCCGCCTTCGGAATGACCGGGATACGTCAGGGACAAGACACCAGGATCGCACCATGACGACCATCGAGTACGTCTACTCAGCACATTCGGCATATGCCTATCTGGGGTCTGCCGAACTCTACAGGATTTGCGAACGGCATCAGGTTACGCTGGTGCACAAACCCGTCCTGCTGACGCCGGTCGTGGAGGCCCAGGGCAGTCTGCCGTTCCGTGCGCGCTCGCAGGCCCATGTCGATTACTTCTTCGGACGCGAGATCGAGCGTTGGGCCGAGTACCGCGATGTCCCGGTCGTCAACTTCAGGCCGACCCACCACGATGCGGACTACGCGCTTGCATCCGGAATGATCATCGC
>JBCBOR010000079.1:0-22195 GCA_039821125.1 Pseudomonadota bacterium | reverse complement strand
AGGATCTGCCTTGCAGATCCTTGTGGTGGTTCGCGGGGGGCGGGGGTGGGGCCTGGTTGCAAGGTTTGTTGCGCCCAACGGGCGCTGCAAACCGCGCAAATGGCCGGCACGGCCATGGGTGATGGACAGGCGCGCGCCACTCGGCCAATCTCGCGCCATGTTGGAGCCTGTGGTCCTTCCTGCCTGGCTGTTCTGGCTCGGTGTGCTGCTCGGCACCGCGGGGCTAATCGATCGCGTGCTCGGGCCCGGCCTGCGGTGGGTCTTTCGCCGGCGGGTCAACCGCGCCATCGATCGGTTGAACGAGCGTCTGCAGGTCCGCATCCAGCCCTTCAAGCTGACGAAGCGCCAGGTTCTGATCGAGCGCCTCGTCTATGACCCTGAAGTCATGGCGGCGGTCGAGGCGCACACCGCCGAGACCGGAATGCCCCGTGAGGCCGCGGTGGCCGAGGTCGAGACCTATGCTCGCGAGATCGTGCCTTCGTTCTCGGCCTATGCCTACTTCGCCGTCGGGGCACGGGTCTCGCGCTGGATCGCCCAGGCTTTGTATCGCGTACGTCTCGGCGCCTTCGATGAAGACGCCTTGGCCCGGATCGACCCGGAAGCCACGGTGATCTTCGTGATGAACCATCGCTCCAACGTGGACTATCTCCTGGTCACCTATCTCTCATCCACGCAGTCTGCCTTGTCCTATGCGATTGGCGAGTGGGCACGGATCTGGCCACTCAGCCGGATCATGCGGGCCATGGGCGGGTACTTCATACGGCGGCGGTCGCGGAACACGCTCTATCGCCGGGTGCTCTCGCGCTATGTCCGCATGGCGACCGAGGGCGGCGTGACCCAGGCGATCTTTCCCGAAGGCGGGCTCAGCCGGGACGGGCGCCTGTCACCGCCAAAACTCGGCCTGCTCAGCTATATCCTCGCTGGGTTCGATCCCGACACGTCGCGCGATGTCGTGTTCGTCCCGGTTGGTCTGAACTACGACCGAGTGTTGGAAGATCGCATTCTGCTGGGTGCAGACGTCGGGCCAGAGGGGAAACCAAAGTTCCGGGTCAGCCCGCTCACGTCGCTTGGATTTGTCGTGCGTCTCGTCTGGCTGCGGTTGACCGGCCGGCTTTATCGGTTCGGTTATGCCTGTGTCAGTTTCGGTGATCCGCTCTCGCTCCGCGCGTTCCTGGCGGAAGATCCGGGCGAGAAGGCGGTCGAGGCGCTCGGGACCGCGCTCACCGAGCGAATCGGACAGGTGATCCCCGTGCTGCCCGTAAGTCTCATAGCCAGTGTAATGCTGGAGGCGGACGCGCCGCTATCCGCGATCGACATCAAGATCCGCGCCGAAGCTGTGCTGACCGGGCTGAAGGCACGCGGTGCGCACTGTCATGTTCCAAGAGAAAGCTTCGACTATGCGGTCGAGGTTGGTCTTCGCATGCTGACATTGCGCCACATCGTGGTCGAGGAAGACGGCGCGTTCCGCATATCACAGCCTGATCGCGACGTACTTGCCTATTACGCCAACGCGATCGCACATCTTTGACATTGCGGGATCTGAATGCTCTGGCGCTGACGCCCTGATGCCGCGCTGCAACATCCAATATTGCGGCTGCTCAAAGAATCTGGTTGCATCGGCCTCTGAGAAATGTCAGGTACGATTCCAACGCGCACACGAAATTAAATTGCGCAATAAAGTTACGCGAATCGCCTGACGGAGACTGAAATGGACGGCGCCCCGATGACTGACACCGCACTGAAAGATCTCTACGAAGTCGGCGAAATCCCGCCCCTCGGCCATGTACCGAAGCAGATGTATGCCTGGGCCATCCGGCGCGACCGCCAGGGTCCGCCCGAGGAAGCGATGCAGCTTGAGGTCGTCGAGACGCCGACGCTGGATAGCCACGAGGTGCTGGTGCTCGTCATGGCGGCGGGCGTCAACTATAACGGTATCTGGGCAGGGCTCGGCGTGCCGATCTCGATGTTCGATGTGCACAAGCAGCCCTACCACATCGCCGGGTCAGACGCCTCGGGCATCGTCTGGGCCGTGGGCGACAAGGTCAAACGCTGGAAGGTCGGCGACGAGGTGGTCATCCACTGCAACCAGGACGATGGCGACGACGAGCATTGCAATGGCGGCGATCCGATGTACTCGCCCAGCCAACGCATCTGGGGCTACGAGACGCCGGATGGTTCCTTCGCCCAGTTCACCAATGTCCAGGCCCAGCAGCTTATGCCGCGGCCCAAGCACCTGACCTGGGAAGAATCGGCCTGCTATACCCTGACGCTCGCCACCGCCTACCGGATGCTGTTCGGCCACGAGCCGCATGATCTGAAGCCGGGCCAGAACGTTCTGGTCTGGGGCGCCTCGGGCGGCCTCGGCTCCTACGCCATCCAGTTGATCAACACCGCGGGCGCCAACGCCATCGGCGTGATCTCGGACGAGGACAAACGCCAGTTCGTGCTGGATATCGGCGCGAAGGGCGTCATCAACCGCAAGGACTTCAAGTGCTGGGGCCAGCTTCCGACCGTCAATACCGACGAGTACAAGGAATGGTTCGCCGAGGCGCGCAAGTTCGGCAAGGCAATCTGGGACATCACCGGCAAGGGCAACAATGTCGACATGGTGTTCGAGCACCCGGGCGAGGCGACCTTCCCCGTCTCGACCTTCGTGGTTAAGAAAGGCGGCATGGTCGTGATCTGCGCCGGGACCACCGGCTACAACACGACCTTCGATGTGCGGTACATGTGGATGCACCAGAAGCGCCTGCAGGGGTCGCACTTTGCGAACCTGATGCAGGCTTCGGCCGCGAACAAGCTGATGATCGAGCGTCGCCTCGACCCCTGCATGTCCGAGGTGTTCGAGTGGCGCGATATCCCCGCGGCCCACACCAAGATGATGAACAACGAGCACAAGCCAGGCAACATGGCGGTACTTGTGTCCGCGCCGACCACCGGTCTGCGCACCGTCGAAGACGCACGCGAAGCGCGCTGACGGATCCGCTTCACGCGGCTCAAGTCTCTGGGAGGAGATCGACCGGCGCGGGGGCAACCTCGCGCCGGTTTCTCGTTAAGCACGGCAACTATCTGCGCCGCCAGGGGTCAACCCTGAGGTCGCGTGCGCGAAGCCTCGCAGTGCACTCGCAAAGAAAGCCAATGACCATTGCGATTGGCGAGAAGACATAGTTCCAACTCAAGAACGACAACGCCCAGAATGTGGTGGTCGCGATGCGGTCAGGGGTGTTTTCACATGTTCCATCGCCTTTGAAACCACCGACGCATTCACCGGCTTCGCGGACCGCGTACATCCAGTAGTGAGAGAAGAGCGCCACTCCGACAAAAATGAGAAGCGTCATCGTTCCCTTGTTTTGGAACAAAATGCGGCCTGACCGGGGTTTGGCCAACACTGCATAGCCAATCACCGCCCCGGTCGCCGGTATTTGCAGCCAAGGCAAAAACGGCGACACCAGCGCGATAACTTCTGTCAAGGTGCTGACCACCGCGAGGACGTATGGACGGTCGCATGATCTTTCAACGTGCTAGTGCGATCACTCCATCACAGGGATCGAGAACGCAGCACCTTCCTTGATGCCCGAGGGCCAGCGGGACGTCACGGTCTTGGTCCGCGTGTAGAACCGGAACGCGTCCGGCCCGTGCTGGTTCAGGTCGCCAAAGACCGATTTCTTCCAACCACCGAACGTGTGGTAAGCGAGCGGCACCGGGATCGGCACATTCACACCAACCATGCCGACGTTCACGCGGCTGACGAAATCACGGGCGGTGTCGCCATCGCGGGTGAAGATCGCGGTGCCGTTGCCGTACTCGTGGTCCATGGCGAGGCCGAGCGCTTCTTCATAGCTGGACGCGCGCACGGTCGAGAGGACCGGGCCGAAGATCTCCTGCTTGTAGATCTCCATATCCTTGGTGACATTGTCGAACAGGCAACCACCGATGAAGTTGCCGTTCTCGTAGCCCTGCATCTTGAAGTCGCGACCATCGACAACGAGCTTGGCGCCCTCGTTCACGCCCTGATCGACCAGGCCTTTGACGCGGGTATACGCCTCGTGCGTCACAAGCGGACCGAAGTCGACATCGTCTCCGGCGGTGTAGGGGCCGATCTTGAGGCTCTCGACCCGGGGCGCGAGCTTCTCGACCAGACGATCGGCAGTCTCCTCGCCCACGGGTACAGCGACCGAGACCGCCATGCACCGCTCGCCCGCTGCGCCATACCCGGCACCGATCAGGGCATCGACCGCCTGATCCATGTCGGCATCGGGCATGACGATCATATGGTTCTTGGCACCGCCGAAGCATTGCACGCGCTTGCCCGCTTCGCAGCCACGTGCGTAGACATACTGCGCAATCGGGGTTGAGCCGACAAAGCCGACCGCGCCAATGTCGGGATCGCCGAGGATCGCATCGACCGAGACCTTGTCGCCGTTCACGACGTTCAGGATGCCTTCGGGCAGTCCGGCTTCCAGCATCAACTCGGCGAGCATCAGCGGGACCGAGGGGTCACGCTCGGACGGTTTCAGGATAAACGCATTGCCACAGGCGATGGCCGGGCAGAACTTCCACATCGGGATCATGGCCGGAAAGTTGAACGGCGTGATCCCCGCCGCGATCCCGACGGGCTGGCGCAGCGAGAACATGTCGATGCCGGGCCCTGCGCCATCGGTGTATTCGCCCTTCAAGAGATGCGGCGCGCCGATGCAGAACTCGGCAACCTCGAGACCACGCTGCACATCGCCCTTGGCATCGGGGATGGTTTTGCCGTGCTCGCGGCTCAGCGCCTCGGCCAGCTTGTCCATGTCCCGGTGCAGGAGGCGGACAAACTCCATGATCACACGCGCCCGGCGCTGTGGATTGGTCGCCGCCCAGCCAGGCTGCGCGGCCTTTGCGTTCTCGACAGCCGCCCGAACCTCCTCGGCGGAGGCGAGGGGGCATTTGGCCTGAACCTCGCCGGTCGCGGGGTTGTAGACATCGGCAAAGCGCCCGGATGTGCCGGCAACATGCTTGCCGCCGATGAAATGCGTGAGTTCCGTGGCCATCGTGCCCTCCCTGATCCACTGTTACCTCCCTCCTGCCGTTGAAGCGCGCGCGGCGTCAAGAGGCCGCAACGCGGAAACGTCCGCCCGTGACGACGTCGCACACGCTGTGCGTGGGCACCGCGATCCACTGGACAGGCTGATGCACAGGCTGCACCATGTCGAAAAATACGGGAGGTCCGCATGGGCATGCATGAGAATGTCGATGGGGTCGCATACACGGCTGCCAGCGGCGCGACGGTCGATGCGTTCGAAACCTTTGTCAGCAGCTATCTCGGCTTCCGGCCGGAGACGATGGACCGTCTGACCGATGTCCTCGCGCTCGATCCAGACATGCCGATGGCGCACATTGCGAAGGGCTGCCTGCTGAAACTGGTCGGCTCGCGCGCCAGCACGCAGCAAGCCGCCGCCGTTGTCGCCGAAGCCGGGGACCGCCTCGACGCGGGGACCGAGCGCGAGCGTCTGCATGCAGACGCCTTGCGCAAATGGATTGCCGGGGACATGGACGGTGCGACCGCTTGTTGGGAGCAGGTGCTGCTTCAGGCCCCCACGGATGCGCTGGCGTTGCGCCTTGCGCATTTCACGCATTTCTACTCGGGCGACGGGCGGCGCATCAGGGACTCTGTCGCCCGCGTGTTGCCGGACTGGCAGCCGGAGCACAGGAATTATGGCTTCGTGCAGGGCATGTATGCATTCGGGCTGGAGGAATCCCGCGAATACGCCGAAGCCGAGAAATGGGGCCGCGCCGCGGTCGAGCGCAATCCGGCCGACGCATGGTCGGTGCACTCGGTCGCCCATGTGCTGGAGATGACGGGCCGTGCCGCGGACGGCATTCAGTTTGTCAACAAACACCAGAGCGCGTGGTCCACGGTCAACAATTTCCGATTTCATCTGTTCTGGCACCGGTGCCTCTATCATCTGGAACTCGGCCAGTTCGACGAGGCGTTGGCGCTCTACGACACCGAACTCGAGAGCGCTCATGAAAACGCCTACTATCTCGACATCTGCAATTCATCGTCGCTGCTCTGGCGGCTGGAGTGCTGGGGTGTCGATGTCGGCGACCGATGGGCCGGGGTGCGCGCGCTGGCCGAGGAACATGTCGAGGATGATGACCTGATCTTCGTCACCCTGCACTATCTGATGGCGATGCTGTCCCATGGTGATCAGGCCGGGGCCGACGAGATGATCGGGCGTATCGCCAAATGGACGGAAGCAGAGACCACGCAAGGTGCCGTCACCCGGGATATCGGGCTGATCGTTGCCAAGGCCCTCGCCGACCACCGTGCCGGACGCTACCGCGATTGCGTGGGCCGCATGGTCAGCGCGCGTTACCGGATGGACGCACTCGGCGGGTCGATGGCGCAGCGCGATGTGTTCGAGATGATCATGTTCGACGCGGCCCGGCGCTCCGGCGACACGGTCTTGACACGGTCACTTCTCAGGGAACGGGCCGCCCGCAAGCCGCACTCTCCCTGGGCTCACGATGCGCTGGAGGGGATGAGTCTCTGACTGCGCGCGACCCTATCTGACGCTGCGGGAGAGATATCGCCCCGCGTCGAGACCCAACGCCGCACATTCTGCCTCGGTTGTCGACCGGAGCATCCGCAGGACCCCATCGACATCATGGGGCGTCTTGCACTTGGGCGAGCCAGCGTAGAAGTCGAGATAGCTGTCGCAACAGGCGGCGATCCCGAGGTTGCGCTTGGCGAGATGCGCCTTGCGGTATTTTGTCATCTCCTGGGCAGCAAGGTCGAGATAGGCCCCATAGTTCCCGGGGGTCAGCGGCGGATCACCGGTTAGAAACCGCCGGGCCAGTTCGCCATGCACCCGGTCGACCACGCGGTCCGGGCCGATATTGACCCGTTGCGGCAATTGCCTTGTCGCACCGGCCATCACTTCTAGCATATCGCGCAGTTTGAACGCCACCGGGTCGACATCGGGGCGCGCGACCGCAGCTGCTTTTCCAAGAAACGATCCGGTGATCCCAAGATTGCAATAGTGCGCCGCATCGGTCTTGCCGCAGCTTGTGGCGGGCTGATCAACAATGCTCGGGTCCTTGTCGAGGAAGAGGTAGTAGGCGTCATCGCCGCGCCGCAGCCCGTAAGCGATCTGATGCGTCGCCTTGACGCTGACCCCTTCGCCGTCCGCGACACTCAATCCGTGGGCACCGCGCATGCGATCGACCAAGGCCTGGTGGAAGAACAGGAAGTTGAAAAAGTACTGCGCCCGCTGTGCTGCGTGCATACGCAAAGCGTCGCCGAGACTGCCTGCCAGAATCGCGAGAGCCTTGTTCGACTCGGAATGGAACCGCCCCATCAGGATCTCCAATTGCCTGTGCTCGAACGGTCCGCCCCTGGAAATCCGCCGCAGGTGTGTAAAATCGATCACGCTATGTTGCCAAGAAGTCGTTGATTGGCAAAGCACATTCAAGACTTCTCAACGAAATTAGTGTGTCGTCCCGTCTATGCAATTCTGCGTGTAAACCGTTGATGGGCGCGGCATCTGGCCTAGCATCATGCGGCGCGTTGTCCGCTGGACGATTGCAGACACGATGGTCTATTGGGCGAGCGTGATGGGCCGCCTGCACGGCCGGGTGGGGATTAACTCGCCTTCAATAAAGAAGCCCCTTCATCAGGGTAGCCACTGCAGAAGGAGAGACAGACGTGTCTCACGCAGACAACTCCGACGAAACCGATCGTCGCGACTTTCTCTATATTGCGACCGCAAGCACGGGCGCAGTCGTCACCGCAGCGGCCGTCTGGCCTCTGGTTGACCAGATGAACCCGTCCGCCGATGTACGCGCGCTTGCCTCGATCGAGGTTGACGTCGCCGATCTCGAGCCGGGAACGCAGCTCACGGTCAAATGGCGCGGCAAACCGGTCTTCATCCGGCGCCGCACTGCGGAAGAGATCGCCGAAGCGCGGGAAACTCCCCTGGGCGATTTGCCGGATAAGAGCGCTCAGAACGCTAACGACCCTGGCGCGAATGCCATGGATCAGAACCGTTCGCTCGATGAAAACGGCGAATGGCTGGTGATGATGGGCGTTTGCACCCACCTCGGCTGTGTGCCCCTTGGTGACGCCGGCGACTTCGGTGGCTGGTTTTGCCCTTGCCACGGCTCGCACTATGATACGTCGGGCCGCATCCGAAGGGGTCCGGCACCGGACAACCTGCCGATCCCAACGGCAGCTTTTGTCTCTGACACCGTGATCAAGCTGGGCTGAGGAAATAACCATGGCTGGTATTCCGCACGACCATTACGAACCGAAGACGAAAGCCGAGAAGTGGCTCGACTCCCGTCTTCCGATCGGCGGCATCATCTACTCGACGCTGATGATCCCGACGCCGAAAAACCTGAACTGGATGTGGATCTGGGGCATCGTTCTGACGTTCTGCCTGATCCTTCAGATCGTCACCGGGATCGTGCTGGTGATGCACTACACGCCGCACGCTGATCTCGCGTTCGCCTCGGTCGAGCACATCATGCGCGATGTCAACGGCGGCTGGCTCTTGCGCTATGCGCACCAGAACGGCGCGATGTTCTTCTTCGCCGCGGTGTACTTCCATATCTTCCGCGGGCTTTACTATGGATCGTACAAGGCCCCGCGTGAGATCACATGGATCATCGGCATCCTGATCTACCTCGCGATGATGGCAACCGCCTTCATGGGCTATGTGCTGCCATGGGGACAGATGTCCTTCTGGGGCGCGACCGTGATCACCAACCTGTTCTCGGCTATTCCGCTGGTCGGCGACCCGATCGTCGAGTGGCTCTGGGGCGGGTTTGCGGTTGAGAACCCGACGCTGAACCGGTTCTTCTCGCTGCACTACCTGCTACCCTTCGTGATTGTCGGGCTGGTCGCGGTGCACATCTGGGCCTTCCACACCACGGGCAACAACAACCCGACTGGTGTCGAAGTCCGGCGCGACTCGAAAGAGATCGCCGAGAAAGACACGGTGCCGTTCTGGCCCTACTACGTGATCAAGGATCTCTACGCGCTCGCCGTGATCGCAGCGATCTTCGTTGTGTTCGTGTTCTTCATGCCGAACTATCTCGGCCACCCGGACAACTATATCGAGGCGAACCCGCTGGCGACCCCGGCGCACATCGTGCCTGAGTGGTACTTCCTGCCGTTCTACGCGATCCTGCGCTCGATCACCGACGATCTCTGGATCATCCAGATTCTCCCGATCGACGGCAAGCTGGGCGGCGTTCTGGCGATGTTCGGTGCGATTGTCGTCATGGCGCTGGTGCCGTGGCTGGACACCTCGCGGGTGCGGTCGGGCCGCTACCGGCCGCAGTTCAAGTGGTGGTTCTGGCTGCTGGTCGTCGACTTCTTCATCCTGATGTGGTGCGGCGCCATGCCGGCCGAGGAGCCCTACGCAACGATCTCGCTGCTCGGCACCCTCTACTGGTTCGCCTACTTCCTTGTGATCCTGCCGCTGCTCGGCATCACCGAGAAGCCCGAGGTTCAACCCGAGACGATCGAAGCCGACTTCGACTCGCACTATCCGCCGAAGGTTTCGGCAACTCCGGCCGAATGACCGGGGCGAGAGGAGAGAAGATGATGATCAAGACACGCATTCTCCCGGCCCTGTTCGCCGCGGCGCTGGCCCTTCCGGGGGCCGCCTTCGCCGCCGGGGAAAAAGGCACGATCGAAGACGTGGACTTCAGCTACGAGGGTCCGTTCGGCACCTTCGACAAGTACCAGTTGCAGCGCGGCTACCAGGTCTTCCACGAGGTCTGCGCCGGCTGCCATGGGATGCAATATCTTTCGTTCCGGGACCTCGGGCGGGAAGACGGTCCGGCGATCCCTGCGGAGCAGATCAAGGCGATCGCCGCCAACTATCAGTGCACAGATCCCGACCTCGAGCCGGGTGAAACGCGGGACTGCAAGGCATCCGATCGCTTCCCGGCAAACGTCGGTGCCGGCGCACCGGACCTTACGCTGATGGCGAAGGCCCGGGTCGGCTTCAGCGGCCCGGCCGGTCTCGGCATCAACCAGCTTTTCAACGGCATCGGCGGGCCGGAGTACATCTACTCCCTGCTGACGCACTACAACGGCGAGGAGCAGGAGGTCGGCAGCAGCATCCTCTACGGCAATGACACGATGTCGGGTGGCTGGATCTCGATGTCCCAGCCGCTTTATGGCGAGGACATTGAGTACGCTGTCTACACCGAGTCCGGCGCCCTGGCCGAGGACGCCAACGGTTACACCCCACCAGAGCCGACGCTGGACCAACTGTCGCAGGATGTTGCCGCCTTCCTTATGTGGGCCGCCGAACCGACGATGATCGAACGCAAGGAAGCGGGGTTCCGCAACCTACTGATGATCATCCTGCTCGCGGTACTGCTCTACTATACGAACAAGAAGCTCTGGGCTCCGATCAAGCGCAAAAGCTCCTGATCAGACTCAAGCTGAAGACCTGAAACCCCGTCCTTGAGGCGGGGTTTTTTCTTGTCCAGCGCGCTGTCACGGCGATGATGCCATCATGAGGGAAGCGGATCTCTACACGCCGGTGAAAGCCCATCTCGAAGCGCAGGGCTACGAGGTCAAAGCCGAGATCAACGGCTGCGATGTTGTCGCCTGCCGCGGCGATGAACCGCCTGTGGTGATCGAACTGAAACTCGGCTTCACGCTTGCTCTGATCTATCAGGCCGTTGCCCGGCAATCCGTCACCGATGCCGTCTATGTCGCCGTCCCGCCCTTCTCGGGCAAAGGCGTGCGCGGCCAACGGCGTGACGCGGTGTCGCTCTGCCGCCGTCTCGGTCTCGGTCTGATGACCGTGCGCCCGGGCGACCCGCCGGTGGTCGAGGTCGTCACCGATCCCGCACCCTATGCCCCGCGCAAAAGCAAAGCGCGGCGGGGGCGGTTGCTGCGCGAGTTCGACCGCCGTGTCGGTGACCCGAACACCGGTGGCGCCAACAAAAGGCCGGTGATGACCGCCTACCGTCAGGATGCGCTGAGATGTGCTGCGCTGTTGGCACGCGATGGCCCGACCAAGGGCGCGGATGTGGCGGCCGCCGCGGGCGTCGCAAAAGCCACATCGATGATGCGCCGGGATGTCTATGGCTGGTTCGAGCCCACAGGCACGCGCGGCATCTATCAGCTCAGCCCAAAAGGCCAAGCAGCACTCGATACCTGGGCCGATGCCGTCGCGGCACTGACCCCGCCCGCCGCGCCGGATTGACCCGCTAAAGCGCCGGGGCTTCCGCGCCGGGCGCCCTTGCGATATCAGAGCGCCGAACGGAGACACACTCATGTCCTTGAACACATTCGGCCATCTCTTTCGCGTGACCACCTGGGGCGAGAGCCACGGCCCCGCGCTCGGTGCCACGGTGGACGGTTGCCCGCCAGGCATCGCAATCGACGAGGCGGCGCTGCAACACTGGCTCGACCGTCGCAAACCGGGCCAGAACAAGTACACAACCCAGCGACGCGAGCCGGATCAGGTCGAGATCCTGTCAGGCGTGTTCGAGGGGCAGACCACCGGGCATCCCGTCCAGTTGATGATCCGCAACACCGATCAGCGTTCGAAGGATTACTCGGACATCATGGACAAGTTCCGCCCCGGCCATGCGGATTACACCTACTGGATGAAGTATGGCATTCGCGACTATCGCGGCGGCGGGCGCTCCTCGGCACGTGAGACCGCGGCTCGCGTCGCAGCAGGCGGCCTCGCGCGGGCGGTGCTGGCCGACCTGCTGCCCGGCCTGAAAATCCGCGGTTGCATGGTCCAGATGGGTCCACATCAGATCGACCGCGGCAGCTGGGACTGGGATCAGATCGAGCAGAACCCGTTCTGGACACCGGATGCCGGTGCTGCTGCCGCGTGGTCGGCGTATCTCGATGACCTGCGAAAATCCGGCAACTCGGTTGGCGCAGTGATCGAAGTGACCGCCTCTGGCGTGCCTGTCGGCCTTGGCGCTCCGGTCTACGGAAAGCTCGATACGGACCTCGCCGCGGCGATGATGTCGATCAACGCGGTGAAGGGTGTCGAGATCGGCGATGGCTTCTCTGCCGCGGCCCTGACGGGGGTTGAGAATGCCGACGAGATGCGCCCCGGCAACGATGGTCCGGTATTCACCTCAAACCACGCAGGCGGGATCGTCGGTGGCATCTCGACCGGACAGGATGTCGTAGTGCGATTTGCGGTGAAACCGACAAGCTCGATCCTGACGCCGCGCGCCACCGTCGACAAGGCAGGGCACCCGACCGAGATTGTCACCAAAGGCCGCCACGACCCCTGCGTCGGTATCCGCGCCGTGCCGGTGGGCGAGGCGATGATGGCGTGCGTTCTGCTTGATCACCTCCTGCTGCATCGCGGTCAGATCGGTGCGAACCGGGGACATGTCGGCCCTGATCTCTGACAGCCGGATGACAGGGAGGTGCGGTCTCGGCTAGTCTTGGCGTGAGAGGAGAGCGCCATGGCCGCCGGCAAGACCTTCCTGAGCCCCAACGAGATCCGCCCATTGGCGCGTCGCTCCGATTGGATGGGCGTGGCGCTGGTCGTCCATTGCTGGGGCGTGATCGCGCTGGCAGTCGCGTTCTTCGCGTGGTTGCCCTCCGTGGTGACGTGGCTGGTCGCGGTCGTGCTGATCGGCTCGCGGCAGCTTGGTCTGGCGATCCTGATGCACGAGGCGGCGCACAATGCGCTCTTCGCCACCCGGCGCTGGAACGACTGGGCCGGGCAATGGCTTTGCGCGCAGCCGATCCTGGCAGAGATGACCTCGTACCGCCGCTATCACCTGACCCACCACCGGCACACGCAGACCGAACTGGATCCGGATCTCGTCCTCTCGCGCCCCTATCCAACCACCCGCGACAGTCTGATCCGAAAGTTCGGACGCGATCTGACCGGGCGCACGGGCTTCAAGCTGCGCGCAATCCAAGTGCGCCAGGCGTTTCAGTTGGCATTCGACCCGGATGCGATGGCAGGTGCCGATATGGCGCAGACCTTCCAGTCCGCCGATCTGCGGCCAGCGCTGCTGGTGAACGCGGTGATCTTTGCCGTGCTTTGGGCTGTGGGCGACTGGTGGTGGTGGGTGGCATTCTGGCTGGTGCCGCTGCTGACATGGTTCCAGTTCGTCGTGCGCCTGCGCAACATTGCCGAGCACGGTGCGGTCGAGACCTCGGACAATCCGCTCCGCAATGTGCGCACGACCCATGCCGGGCCGCTTGCCAGGTTGCTCGTCGCCCCCTACTGGGTGAACTACCATCTCGAGCATCATCTGGTGATGCATGTGCCGTGCTGGCGTCTGCCGCAACTGCACCGGCTGATGGTCGAGAAAGGGTACGGCCCGGAGATGGAGATCGCCCGGAGTTACTGGCATGTGCTCGGACGGGTCGGCTGGCGGGAACGATCCGCCGCGTGAGCCGCCTGCCGGCCCCGCTCCCTGTCACCGTCGGTACGGCCGAGCAGGCGCACTCTGCCCACCCACCCGCGGGCCCAGCAGGCGCATGTCTCACGGCATGTCAGGTCTTGGTGCCGGGACGCAGCAGGAACCGGTCGTTCAGGAGGGGATGAATGGCAAGCGCATCCGCAAGCGCGCGCTGCGCCAGTGCCACGCGGCCCTGCGCAAGGAAGATGCGAACCCGGCCAGAGAGCGCTCCGAAGTGGTGGGGCTCGCGAAGCAGCACCTCGTCGATATCCGCGAGCGCAGCGTCGTGGCGGCCTTGCAGAAAACGCGCAAAGGCCCGTTGGTTCCAACCCTCGGCGTAGCCCGGGCAGTAGGTGATCAGGTCCGAGAGAACAGCGTCCGCCGTTGTGAAATCGGACGCACGGATCCGACGCATTCCGGCATCGAGGAGATCCTGTGCCCGTGCATCCGGCGCTTGTGTCCAGTCCTGCCAGATCCGGTCGGCATGGCGCTGTGCAGCCAGTTCATCCCGCGTGGCCGCGAGGTCGGCGAAGACCTCTGGCAGGCGCTCGGACGCGGGAGACCAGTCGGGACACGCGAGGGCAGTGAGCGGCAACGCCGCGGCGAGAGATGCGAGCAGGACCTTCATACCCCCAGTGCGACAGAGATCCGCCGGACTGCAAGCCGCCGTCCCCCGCACAGAGAAGACGGCGTGCCGCTAGGCTTGCGCGTTGTGTCGTGCGATCGCGTCCTCGATCATCTGCCGCGCGCGGGCCGCATCGCCCCATGTTTCCACTTTCACCCATTTGCCGGGCTCGAGATCCTTGTAGTGCTCGAAGAAGTGGTTGATCTGCTGGCGGGTGATTTCAGGCAGATCCTGGAAGTCTGTCACTGTTTCCCAACGCCGGGTGATCTTGTTCGACGGCACCGCGACCACTTTCTCGTCCTGGCCCTTTTCGTCTTCCATGACGAGCACGCCGATCGGGCGGCAGGAGATCACACAGCCCGGCACCAGCGGGCGGGTGTTCGCGACCAGCACATCGATCGGATCGCCGTCATCGCTGAGGGTATGCGGGACAAAGCCATAGTTCCCGGGATAGCGCATCGGAGTGTAGAGAAAGCGATCGACGAAGAGCGTGCCTGAGTCCTTGTCGAGCTCGTACTTGATGGGCTCGCCGCCGATCGGCACTTCAATGATCACGTTGATATCTTCGGGCGGGTTCTTGCCAACGGGGATCGCATCGAGACGCATGACAGTATCCTTTGATTGATTGCGCCAGCGCTTAGCGTCCTGTGCGCGATGTTGCAATGCACAATATGCCGCGTATCGAGTGAGCGCCCAAAAACGCAAAGACCCGGGCGAGACGCCCGGGTCCAGTGGTTTCGTCAGGAAAGGCGCGTGAGGCACGCGCCATCGCCGGTCAAAGCAGCGGGGCAATCACCAGGCTGACGATGGCCATCACGTTGATCAGGATGTTCATCGCGGGACCGGAGGTATCCTTGAAGGGATCGCCCACCGTGTCGCCCACGACCACCGCTGCGTGGGTGTCGGTTCCCTTGCCGCCATGGTTGCCCTTCTCGACATACTTCTTGGCGTTGTCCCAGGCACCGCCGGCATTCGCCATCATCAGCGCCATGAGCACACAGCCCAGCAGAGCGCCGCCGAGCATGCCGCCCAGTGCCTCTGGACCGATCAACATGCCCACTGCAGGCGGTGCACCGACCGCGATGACGCCGGGCAGCATCATCCGCTTGAGCGCCGCCGTTGTTGCGATGTCGACGCATTTGGCGCTGTCCGGGTCAGCGTTGCCCTCCATCAGGCCCGGGATCTCGCGGAACTGGCGACGGATCTCGTTGATCATGTCGAAGGCGGCATCACCGACGGCAGTCATGGTGATCGAGGCCACCAGGAACGGGATCGTGCCACCGATAAAGAGGCCGACCAGAACGATCGGGTCATCAAGGCGCAGCTCGAAGCCTTCCTTGTTGGCCGCAACCGTCTGCACGAAGGCGGCGATGATCGCCAGGGCCGCCAGCGCGGCAGCGCCGATGGCAAAGCCCTTGCCGATGGCCGCCGTGGTGTTGCCAAGCTCATCCAGGCTGTCGGTGATCTCACGCACATCGGCGCCCATCTCGCCCATCTCGGCAATACCGCCCGCGTTGTCCGCAACGGGGCCGTAGGCATCGATGGCCATTGTGATGCCGACCGTGGCAAGCATACCCACCGCCGCGATGCCAACGCCGTAGAGACCCGCCAACTCGGTCGAGATGTAGACAATCGCCGCGATACACAGGAGCGGGATCACCACCGACTGCATGCCAACGGCGAGGCCGGTGATCATCACGGTTGCCGGACCCGTCTCGCCCGAGGCCGCGATTTTGCGCACCGGTGCGGCGGCCGTGTAGTACTCGGTGATCAGACCGATGGCGACGCCGCCGGCAGCCCCGCAGATCACGGCGAACCAGATATTGGTATCCAGTCCCATCGCCTGGATCAGCACATAGGCCCCCGCCAGGAACAGCATCGGCGCGCCCAACGTCCCCGTGCGCAGCGCAGAGGCAGGTTCCTTGGACGACTGCGATTTGACCACGAAGATCATCACGATCGAGGCGATCAGGCCCAGCCCAGCCAGCGCCAGCGGCAGGAACATCATGGCCTGCGCCGTTTCTTCGCCCACCGTACCGACCAGAGTGGCGGCAATCGCGATGGTTGCGATCATGGCGCCGCAATAGCTCTCGAAGATGTCCGAGCCCATGCCCGCCACGTCACCGACATTATCGCCCACATTGTCCGCGATCACGCCCGGGTTGCGGGGGTCATCCTCGGGGATACCGGCCTCGACCTTGCCGACCAGATCGGCGCCGACATCGGCCGCCTTGGTGAAGATCCCGCCGCCAACGCGGCTGAACAGCGCCACGGTCGAGGCGCCCATGCCAAAGCCCTCGAGCGAGTGCGCATCACCGCCGAGATAGGCATAGAGCCCGCCAAGTCCGATCAGACCCAGCGAAGCGACGCACAGCCCCATGATCGACCCGCCGAAGAACGCCACCGTCAGGGCGCTGGACGCGCCATCGGTCTGGGCCGCCGTCGCGGTGCGGACATTCGCCTTGGTGGCCGAATACATCCCGATCCAGCCTGCGATCGAGGACGACGCGGCGCCAACGATCACGGCAATCGCGACGTTCGCGTTCAGAAAGACGAAGGTCAGGACGATCTGCACGACCAGAAAGATCAGCAGGATCGAGTACTCCCGCTTCATGAAGACCATGGCGCCCTCGTGGATCTGGTCGCCGATCTTCTTGATGGCGTCCTCACCCTCGGGGTATTTCATCACCATGCCATAGAGCAGGTAGGCAACCGCCATGCCTATGATCCCAAGGATCGGGGGTACGAATTCCATTGTGTCTTCCCTTGTTCTTTGTCTCTGTTCCGAGTGATCGGTCTGGACTATTGTCCCGGTTCGTGTCCGGAAACTCGCTTTTTGGGTCGGCCTGATCGTCAGGCAGAATGCCGTGATAAGACGGCAAAATCGACCTGTCCAGCGCTGTTCGGTGAATGCTGTGTGTCGTGGCGGCGGGGCGCGCGTGCGGCGCTCAGTTCGCCTGTTCGCCCTTGAAACGGCGCCAGTTCTCGCGGATCGAGGGGAAGAAGAGCAGGATCATCCCCGCTGTGAAAAACAGCAGGATCGCCGCCGGGATCCAAAGGATCGCGATGATCAGGCCAACGAGCCCCGTGATCCGCATCGCGAGATCACGGGACATGAAGTACCAGAGGCAGAGAAAGAATGTTCTGCCGCCATCGAGCGGCAGCACCGGCAGCATGTTGAAGATCAGCAGCAGCAGATTGATCTGGGCAAAGAAACCGAGCATGTACGACAGCTGGGTATCGACCGCGATCAGACCCTGATCGGTGGCGCGGGTGTCGGCGAACTGCTCCGCCAGCCATCCTGCAATCAGCCAGAGAGCCAGGTTCACCAGCGGCCCGCCAAGCACGATCACCAACTGCTGGCGCGGCCCGGCGCCGGCATGGGAACAATACCCGCCGAACCCGTGCAGCACGATCCGGTTGACGTGAACCCGCTGTGCCACAGCAGCGAGCGCATGGCCAAGCTCGTGCAGAAAGATCGACAGCGTGATCATCCCGATGACCATCAGCGCATAGACCATGTCGCCGCGCAGAACGCCGACGGCGAGCACGATCAGCATGATCAACTGGATCAGGGCGGCATCGATATCGACGGGGACGCCGAACGGTCCGCGAAACCCGAAAACACGCCTGCCGCTCGCACCCAACATCACGCATCACTCCGGCTGAGCTGGCGCGCTGCGGCACCGTGCACCCTAGGCAGCCGCCTCCTCCATCGCCGCGAGGGTTGCGTCCCAGGCAAGCAAGATCGAGGCGTGGCGGTTCTTGTAGTCTTTCGCCGGAGCGAGCACTTCGAGATCGGCGAACGGGGCGCCGGGCGCGGGTCCATCCGACTTCAGCATGGCGTGGAGAGCATCGCGGGCGGTCTGGATCTCGTCCCGTGTCCGCCCGATCACGTTGGAGCCCAGCACCGAAGCCGACGACTGGCCGAGCGCACAGGCCTTCACGTCCTGCGCAAACGCGGCAATTCGCCCGTCCTCGAGCGCGACATCAATCGTCACGGTGGACCCGCAAAGCGGCGAGCGCTTCATGGCGGAGCCGCCCGGTGCATCCAGCCGCCCGATATGCGGGATCTCGGCCGCAAGCGCGAGAATGCGCTTGGAGTAGAGCTTCATCAGATCTTGCGTAACCGCGGACATGGACCTCTCCTGTTCGATCCCGTACATAGCGCCGATCCGTGCCCGGGAAAAGCCCGGCGCGCATGATCTGATACGCTGTGTTTTGAAAGTCCGATGTCACACGCCGAGAAACCAGAAAGCCCTCTGCCCGGTCCCTTTGACCCGGCGACGCTGCAATACAACGCCCGGGGCCTGATCCCGGCCATCGCCCAGCAGCATGACACGGGCGAGGTGTTGATGATGGCGTGGATGAACGCCGATACGGTGGCGGAGACGCTGGCGACCGGGCGTGTCTGTTACTGGTCCCGCTCCCGAGCCGCGTTCTGGCGCAAGGGCGATACATCGGGCCACGTGCAGCATCTGGTCGACCTGCGCGTGGACTGCGACCGGGACTGTCTGTTGCTGCTGGTCGACCAAACGGGACCGGCCTGTCACACGAACCGCCGCTCTTGCTTCTACACGGCTGTGCGAGACGGTGAGGAGCAGGCAATCGCCGACCCGATCGCGTGAGGCACCCCGGCCCTGCCCCGCTCCCCTGTCCAGGTCTTTCAGGCCGCTGCTTGATCAAGAGCCCACCCACCCGCGGCGCAGGGCCGGGACGCGGCGCCGCTGGGCAGGTCGATCCGGTGTCGGTACAGCTGCCATACCCGGGCCGCACGCCTGCCATACAGATGCGGTACAGGTGCCATACGGCTGCCATACAGGTGTCTGCCAGCCTTGGGCGCCTTGGTCTCAGCCCAGTTTTATCAACGCGTGGCGCTTCTTCCCGGCGGTCAGCTTGAGCGGTTCGGCAAGCTCTTGTTTAGCTACCATTTGCCCCGGATCAGTCGCAACACGATCATTAACCTTGGCACCACCGCCTTCGATTAATCTGCGAGCGGATTTACCTGTGTCGCAGAGACCAGAACGTACAAACAACTGCGCAATTGAGATACCTCGGTCAGAAAAGTCACTTTCTGTCAGATGGATAGAAGGAAGCGAAGAGACATGAACAGTTGGCGCGAGTCCCATCCCATCTTCAGTTCCAGCTTTCGTTTCAACGAAGACTGACCGTGCCGTTGCCTCAGCGGTTTGGGCCGCCTCGGCGCCATGGCACATGGCCGTGACAGCGTTGGCGAGGACGATCTTGGCCCCGTTGATCTCCTGGCCTTGCAGGGCTTCGAGCCGGGCAATCTCGTCCAGCGGGATCTCGGTGTAGAGGCGGAGAAACTTGCCGACATCGGCATCCAGCGTGTTGCGCCAGAATTGCCAGAATTCATAGGGGCTTAGCATGTCCGCGTTCAGCCAGACAGCCCCGGAGGCAGACTTGCCCATCTTGGCCCCGTCCGCCTTGGTCAACAGCGGCGAGGTAAGGCCGAAGACCTGTGCCTCGTTCATCCGACGGCTGAGGTCGATCCCGTTGACGATGTTGCCCCATTGGTCCGATCCGCCCATTTGCAAAACACAGCCATAGCGGCGATTTAGCTCTGCGAAATCATAGGCTTGCAGGATCATGTAGTTGAACTCGAGAAAGCTGAGGCTTTGCTCACGGTCCAGCCGTGACTTGACGGATTCAAAGCTCAGCATCCGGTTGACCGAGAACAGCGCGCCGACCTCGCGCAGGAAGGGGATGTAGGCGAGTCCGTCCAGCCAATCCGCGTTGTTGGCCATGATGGCCCGCCCATCGCTGAAATCGATATATTTATCAAAGACCTGGTGGATCCCAGCGACGTTCTTCGCGATGGTCTCATCCGACATCAGCGCCCGTTCGTCCGACCGGAACGAGGGATCACCGATCTTCGAGGTCCCGCCCCCCATCAGCGCAATGGGTTGGTGCCCGGTTTTCTGCAGCCATCTCAACATCATGATCTGCATCAGCGAGCCGACATGGAGGGAGGTCGCCGTCGCATCGAACCCGATATAGCCGGGGACAACACCTTTGGTCAGCGCCTGATCCAGGCCCGCCATATCGGTGCAGTCCTGGAGAAACCCTCGCGTCACCATGACGTTCAGGAACTCCGATTTCGGCTGGTAGGTCATGCGTTTGCCTCCTAATCTCGGACGCGCGTGATACAGGAGCGGCAGAGGGATGGAAAGGGCATGATCGAGGTCGCGACGGGTAAGCCGATCTGGGCGATCGGGGTCATGACCGGCACCTCTATGGATGGGGTCGACGTCGCGCTCATCAGAACTGATGGCGAGACTATAGATGAATTCGCAGGCAGCGTTTCTTATCCAGTGAACTCAATCCGAAAGGATCTAATTCAACTGGCGATGCAGCATCTGGCGAACACCCGGGTGAAGTTTCTCCGGGCGTTCAAAGCGAGGAAGGTCTGCATTTGGTGGCTCGACGGTATTGATAGAGAACTCCTGGAAATGACGGACTACGCAATTGAGGGCCTGCTATTTCAGGGCGGGATCGGTCTTGGTGGACCAACAAAAGAGCCTTGGATCTCTATCAATGAAAGGATGGAAGACATCGCGCTTGGCGTGCATGGCCAAACCGTCATCCATCGACCCGATGAAGGCTTCACATTGCAACTTGGAATGCCGCGGGCCAGATACCGGGTCGGCAGCCGCAAGTTCACGTCCGTGACCGATTTCCGAACTGCCGACATGGAGGCTGGTGGCCAAGGTGCGCCACTGGCGCCTTTTTACCACTTCGCGCTGGCCAAACACATCGGCGCGGTGGAGCCGGTGGTGTTGCTGAACATCGGCGGGGTCGCGAACATCACCTGGGTCGATCCTTCAAAGGAAAAGCCCGAGATGGACGGCGCGCTGATGGCCTTCGATACCGGGCCGGGAAACGCTCTGATCAATGATTGGATGTTCCAGCGGACCGGGTGTCTGGTGATGGACGTCGATGGCGCGGCGGCGTCGACCGGGCGTGTGCATCGGGATCGGCTCAACACCAACTCGGGGCAGGAGTATCTCCGACGCCCCGGGCCGAAGTCTCTGGATCGCAATGATTTCCACGGCGTGCTTGCCGGGATGGATGGCCTATCCGTCAACGACGGTGCAGCGACGCTAACCCAATTCACCGCCGATTGCGTCGCCGCGAGCGTGCGCCACATGCCCTCGGCCCCGACGCGCTGGCTGGTCTGCGGCGGCGGGCGGCTCAACAAGACCATGATGTCGATGTTGGCGGACAGGCTCGATGCGCCGGTTGACCCGGTCGAGGCGGTGGGGCTGGATGGAGATATGCTGGAGGCGCAGGCCTTCGCATACCTCGCCGTTCGGGTGCTGCGGGGCCTGCCAACTTCGGCCCCCTCGACCACCGGCTGCCGCGAGCCGGTTTGCGGCGGACGGATCAGCTATCCGTCTGGTTGAGAGAAAACCGCGAAAAAACGCGCGCAAGTTTACGGGATGTTTAGTCAAGCCGCGCAGGGTTATCTCAACAGAACGGGAGACCAACCATGCCACGCGATACCCTCGACACCGACTTCGAAGAGATCGTCAGCCTGAGCGATCTGGACGATGACCAACTCGACCGCCTGACCGCGCGCGTCTTTTGCGCTGGCGGGCCGGATCTCGAACTGTCACCCGCCCTGATGCGGCGATTGCAGGCACAGTAGCGCCGGAGATACGCATCCGAGGTGGACCCGGCCTTATCCGTCGGGTACACCACATCTATGAACGATATCACCGATGACGACGACATGCAGGGGGTTATCGCGGAGCCGCTTGCCCGCGCCCTTGGCGACCGCTACCTGACCTATGCGCTGAGCACCATCATGCACCGCGCGCTGCCCGATGCGCGCGACGGGCTGAAACCGGTGCATCGGCGGTTGCTCTGGGCGATGCGTCTGCTGCGTCTTGATCCCGAGCAGGGGTTCAAGAAATCTGCCCGCATCGTGGGCGATGTGATGGGTAAGTATCACCCCCATGGCGATCAGGCGATTTATGACGCGCTGGTGCGCGCGGCGCAGGATTTCTCGCTGCGCTATCCGCTGATCGACGGGCAGGGCAACTTCGGCAATATCGACGGGGATAGCGCGGCGGCCATGCGCTACACCGAGTCGAAGCTGACGGCGGTTGCCTCCGCCCTGATGGAGGGGAT
>JBCBOR010000078.1:0-22417 GCA_039821125.1 Pseudomonadota bacterium | reverse complement strand
CAAGGTCATGAAAGCGGTCGGCGACGGCATCAAGGAACACGCGCCGAACGCCTTCGTCATCTGCATCACCAACCCGCTCGACGCGATGGTCTGGGCACTGCAGCAGTTCTCGGGCCTGCCAAAGGAAAAGGTCGTCGGCATGGCCGGCGTGCTCGACTCGGCCCGCTTCCGCCACTTCCTCGCCGATGAGTTCGACGTCTCGGTCAAGGACGTCACCGCGTTTGTCCTCGGCGGTCACGGCGACACGATGGTGCCGCTGCCGCGCTACTCGACTGTTGCAGGCATCCCGCTGCCCGATCTGGTCGAGATGGGCTGGACGACCCAGGAGAAACTCGACGCGATCATCCAGCGCACCCGCGATGGCGGGGCCGAGATCGTCGGCCTTCTGAAAACCGGCTCGGCCTTCTATGCACCCGCCGCATCGGCCATCGTCATGGCGGAAAGCTACCTGAAGGATCAACGCCGGGTGTTGCCCTGCGCCGCCTGGGTCGAGGGAGCCTATGGCCTCGACGGCATGTATGTCGGCGTCCCCTGCATCATCGGTGAGGGCGGGATCGAAAAGGTCGTCGAGATCAACCTCGACAAGGATGAGAAAGCCATGCTGCAGAAATCGATCGACGCCGTGCAGGGTCTGGTCGAGGCGTGCAAGGGCATCGACGACAGCCTGGTCTGATCGTTGGCATGCGGGCGTGGCATGCCTGTCATTGCCACGCCAAACGTCTGCTCCGAACAGACGCGGCGCGGCAGCGGGGCGACAGTTTGGTCCTCGCAGACCCGTCCTGCGGCCAAAGTTCAGGGGTTCTTAACCAATTCCCGGTTTGCCTGAGCCGCTCTCTTCTTGCGCGCTCCGCGCGACACTCCTGCGCAAAAGGTGTCCAGCGTTGCACATCACCGGTTTTGGCCGCGCCTTTCTGGCAACGGTGCACCTATGGTGCACTGCCGCGGTTGCGGTGCGCGGCGGCTGAGAGTATTGGTCGGGCGAACAGCCATCCAGAAGGGTCGATTTCTTCGGCCGGGGATGAGCATCGCCTAGAAGTCTATCGGGGCCGGCACGCCGCTGCGCCTCACTCTTTGGGGGAGGGCCGAGCGCCATGAACATCCACGAGTATCAGGCCAAAGAGGTTCTGCGCAGCTTTGGCGCGCCGGTATCGCGCGGCCATGCGGTGCTGGAAGCCGATCACGCCCGCGAAGCGGTCGAGGATCTCGGCGGTCCGGTCTGGGTCGTCAAGGCACAGATCCACGCGGGCGGGCGCGGCAAGGGCTCGTTCAAGGAACCTGAGGCCGGCGACAAAGGCGGCGTGCGCGTCACCAAGGATCCGGAGGAAGCCGTCCGGTTCGTCCAGGAGATGCTCGGCAATACGCTGGAGACGCTGCAAACGGGACCGGCGGGCAAGCAGGTCAACCGCGTCTACATCGAAGATGGCGCGGCTATCGCGAGTGAGTTTTACATGGCGCTGCTGGTCGACCGCGAAACCTCGCGCGTCTCCTTCGTCGTCTCGACCGAAGGCGGGATGGACATCGAAGAGGTCGCCCATGCCACGCCGGAAAAGATCCTGAGCTTTTCCATCGACCCGGCGACCGGGATGCAGCCTTACCACGGCCGCAAGGTCGCCAAGGCGCTCGGCCTGACGGGCGGCGCGGCCAAACAGGCGGGCAAGCTGGTCGATACGCTCTACAAGCTCTTCCTCGAAAAAGACGCCAGCATGCTCGAGATCAATCCGCTGATCCTGACCGAAGCGGGCGATCTGGTCTGCCTCGACTGCAAGATGAGCTTCGATTCGAACGCGCTCTACCGGCACAAGGATATCCTCGAGCTGCGCGACGAGACCGAGGAAGATCCCAAGGAACTCGCCGCCTCGAAGTTCGACCTCAACTACATTGCGCTCGATGGCGAGATCGGCTGCATGGTCAACGGCGCGGGCCTGGCCATGGCGACGATGGACATCATCAAGCTCTACGGGTCCGAGCCTGCCAACTTCCTCGACGTCGGCGGCGGCGCGACCAAGGAGAAGGTGACCGAGGCGTTCAAGATCATCACCTCTGACCCCAAGGTCAAAGGCATCCTTGTGAACATCTTCGGCGGCATCATGCGCTGTGATGTGATCGCCGAGGGCGTGATCGCCGCCGTCAAAGAAGTCGGCCTGCAGGTGCCGCTGGTCGTCCGACTGGAAGGCACGAATGTCGAGCTTGGCAAGAAGATCATCAACGAAAGCGATGTCGATGTGATCGCGGGCGATGACCTGTCCGATGCCGCTGAGAAAATTGTCAAAGCCGTCAAAGGGGGCGCGTGAACCATGGCTGTTCTGGTCGACGAAAACACCAAGGTGATCTGCCAGGGCCTGACCGGCGCGCAGGGGACCTTTCACTCGGAACAGGCGATTGCCTATGGCACGCAGATGGTCGGGGGCGTGACCCCGGGCAAGGGCGGCGAAACGGTGCTGGGCCTGCCGGTCTTCGATACGGTCGCAGAAGCGGTCGAGGCGACCGGGGCCACGGCCTCGGCGATCTACGTGCCACCGCCCTTCGCGGCCGATGCGATCATGGAAGCCATCGATGCCGAGGTCGAGCTGATCTGCTGCATCACCGAAGGCATCCCGGTGCTCGACATGATGAAGGTCAAGCGGATGCTCGATGGGTCGAAATCGCGTCTGATCGGACCGAATTGCCCGGGTGTGATCACCCCGGATGCCTGCAAGATCGGGATCATGCCCGGCCATATCCACCGCCGCGGCCATGTCGGCATCGTGTCGCGGTCGGGTACGCTGACCTATGAGGCCGTCGGCCAGACCACCGCCGCGGGCCTTGGTCAGTCGACGTGCATCGGCATCGGCGGTGACCCCATCAAAGGGACCGAGTTCATCGACTGCCTCGAGCTGTTCCTTGGCGATGACGAGACCGAATCGATCATCATGATCGGCGAAATCGGCGGCTCAGCCGAGGAAGACGCCGCTCAGTTCCTGATCGATGAGGCCAAGAAGGGCCGCAAGAAGCCGACAGCCGGGTTCATTGCGGGGCGCACCGCGCCTCCGGGGCGGCGCATGGGCCATGCCGGTGCGATCATTTCGGGCGGCAAAGGCGGCGCCGAGGACAAGATCGAGGCGATGAAAGCCGCAGGGATCACGGTGGCCGACAGCCCCGCCGGTCTTGGTCAGGCGATCCTGACCGCGATCGGCTGACGACAAACGGTGCTGCAACACGATGCCGCACCACCGCAAACAGGCTGGGTTTGGGCCGGATCGATGCGCTCAAGCCTTGCTTAACCAAATCAATGGTTCAATGATGGCAGCGCTTTAGAACGAAGCCGTCCACTTCATAGGGCGCCGCATCCCGCGGTGCTGTAACGTACAAGGGGGAAGGGCCGCCGCAACGCGACCCCTTGAGCGAGATGACAGAACAGAGCTCGAACGAGCAGTTCCACGCCTCCAGCTTTCTGCAGGGGCACAATTCCGAATATGTCGAACAACTGCATGCGCGCTGGGTCAGCGATCCCGGCTCGGTTGATCCAAGTTGGCAGAGTTATTTTGCCAGCCTTGGCGATGACCGCGCCGATGTGGTCAGCGAAGCTGCAGGGGCGCCGTGGGGCCGGACCGACTGGCCCCCGCAGCCGCAGGATGAGTTGACGGCAGCGCTGGACGGCCAGTGGGATGCCATGCCCTCGGCGGAGGTTCTGGAAAAGAAGATCCGCGAGAAGAGATCGAACGGGGCCGCGGCGCCATCGGATGTCGATGTGCGCAGTGCTGTGCTCGATTCGATCCGGGCGATCATGTACATCCGCTCGTTCCGGTCACGGGCGCATCTCGGCGCCAATCTCGACCCGCTCGGCCTGCAGGGCGGCGTGAAGCATCCGGAATTCGATCCACGCTTCTTCGGGTTCACCGACGCCGACATGGATCGCAAGATCTACATCGACAATGTGCTGGGCCTGGAAAGCGCGACCCTGCGCGAGATCGAGGATATCCTGAAGCGCACCTATCAGGGCACGTTCGCGCTGCAGTTCATGCACCTGCAGGACCCGGAGCCGAAAAGCTGGCTGCAGGAGCGGATCGAAGGCCTCGGCAAGGAGATCAGCTTCACCAAGGAGGGCCGCAAGGCGATCCTGCACAAGATGATCGAGGCGGAGGGAATCGAAAAGTTCCTGCACGTCAAATACATGGGAACCAAACGGTTCGGTCTGGATGGCGGCGAGAGCCTGATCCCGGCGATGGAACAGATCATCAAGCGCGGCGGTGCACTGGGTGCGCGGGAGATCGTGATCGGCATGCCACACCGCGGGCGGCTGAACATCCTGGCCAATGTGATGGGCAAACCGTACCGCGCGATCTTCAACGAGTTCCAGGGCGGCAGTTTCAAGCCCGAGGATGTCGACGGCTCGGGCGACGTGAAGTACCACCTCGGTGCATCGTCGGATCGCGAGTTCGACGGCAACAAGGTTCACCTTTCGCTCACGGCGAACCCGAGCCACCTCGAGGCCGTCAATCCGGTCGTCATCGGCAAAGTCCGCGCGAAACAGGCTCAGTTCGGCGACGATCGGACATCTGTGATCCCCGTGCTGCTGCACGGCGATGCAGCGTTTGCCGGACAAGGTGTCGTAGCGGAGTGCTTCGGTCTCTCCGATCTCAAGGGGCACAAGACCGGCGGCACGATCCACATCGTCGTGAACAACCAGATCGGGTTTACGACCGCGCCGCACCACTCGCGGTCCAGCCCCTATCCGACCGATATCGCGAAGATGGTCGACTGCCCGATCTTCCACGTGAACGGCGACGATCCGGAAGCGGTGGTGCACGCCGCCAAGGTCGCGACCGAGTTCCGTCAGAAATTCCAGCGCGACGTGGTGGTCGACATCTTCTGCTACCGGCGCTTTGGCCACAATGAGGGGGATGAGCCGATGTTCACCCAGCCCCTCATGTACAAGGCCATCAAGAAACAGCGCACCACGCTGGAGCTTTACGCGGACCGGCTGGTCGAAGACGGTCTGATGGACCGGCGCGACATCGACGAGGAGATCACGCGCTTCCAGAGCTTCCTCGCCGACGAGTTCGAAGCCGGCAAGGAATATCGCCCGAACAAGGCGGACTGGCTGGACGGACGCTGGTCGGGTCTGGAGACCGCAGAGGGCGAGTACCAGCGCGGCCAGACCGCGGTGCCGATGGACGAACTCAAGGAAATCGGCGCTGCGTTGACGCGCTTGCCGACGGAGTTCAAGCCGCACCGCACGGTCGCACGCCTGCTCGACACCAAACGGGAGATGATCGAGAAGGGCGAGGGTCTGGACTGGGCAACGGCAGAAGCAATGGCCTTCGGCTCGCTGCTGCTCGAGGGGTACAAGGTGCGTCTTTCGGGTCAGGATTGCACCCGCGGCACGTTCAGTCAGCGCCATTCGGGCATCACCGATCAGGACACGGAGACGCGGTACTACCCGCTCGACAACATCCGAGAGGGACAGGCTCACTACGAGGTCATCGATTCGATGCTGTCGGAATACGCGGTGCTCGGCTACGAGTACGGCTATTCACTGAGCGAACCGAACGCGCTGGTCCTCTGGGAGGCCCAGTTCGGCGATTTCGCCAACGGCGCGCAGATCATGATCGACCAGTTCATCTGCTCGGGCGAGCGCAAATGGTTGCGCATGTCCGGTCTGGTGATGCTTCTGCCGCATGGCTATGAGGGACAGGGGCCGGAGCATTCCTCGGCGCGGATGGAGCGGTTCCTGCAGCTCAGTGCCGAAGACAACTGGATCGTCGCCAACTGTACAACGCCGGCGAACTACTTCCACATCCTGCGCCGCCAGTTGCACCGCAGCTTCCGCAAACCGCTGGTACTGTTCACACCGAAATCGCTGCTGCGCCACAAGCGTTGTATCTCGAAACTGTCGGAGATGGCCGAGGGGTCCAGCTTCCACAGGGTGCTCTGGGATGACGCCGAGTTGGGCAATTCGGAGACGCAGCTCAAGCCGGATGGCGAGATCAGACGCGTCGTGATGTGCTCGGGCAAGGTCTATTTCGATCTGCTCGAGGCGCGCGATCAGGCCGGGCTGGACGATGTCTACATCATGCGCATGGAGCAGTACTATCCCTTCCCCGCGCTCAGCCTGACCCGCGAGTTGGCCCGCTTCAAGAACGCCGAAGTCGTTTGGTGCCAGGAAGAACCCAAGAACCAGGGGGCTTGGTTCTTTGTCGAGCCGAACATCGAATGGGTTCTCAGCCGGATCGGCGGCAAGGTCGATCGGGCGGTCTATGCCGGGCGTCCCGCCTCGGCCTCGCCAGCAACGGGCCTTGCAGCACAGCATAAAGCCGAGCAGGAGGCGTTGGTGAACGCCGCCCTCGACCTCTGACAGCAAAAGGACGACACGTATGACAGTTGAGGTTCGGGTCCCCGCGCTCGGTGAATCGGTGACCGAAGCCACGGTGGGCAGCTGGTACAAGCAGCCCGGTGATGCGGTCGCAGCGGACGAGATGATCTGCGAGCTGGAGACCGACAAGGTCAGCCTCGAGGTTGCGGCCCCGGCTGCCGGTGTTCTCGGTGCTCTGGTCGCAGCAGAGGGCGACACGGTCGGGCCGGACGCCCTGCTCGCAACGATCGAGGAAGGGGATGGTGCGGCTGCAGCCTCCCCCGCCGCCGCAGCGCCAGCCGCAGCGGAGCACGCGCCCACCCCCCCGGCCGCAGCCGCCCCAGGTCACAAGGACGTCGAAGACGCGCCATCGGCCAAGAAAGCCATGGCGGAGGCGGGTCTGAGCCCTGATCAGGTCTCGGGCACCGGGCGCGATGGCCGGATCATGAAGGAAGATGTGGCGCGGGCCGCGTCCGCGCCGGCCCCTGCGCCGGTTGCACCGCCTGCCTCAGACGGCTCGCGCGAGAAGCGGGTGAAGATGACCCGTCTGCGCCAGACCATCGCCCGACGCCTGAAGGAGGCGCAGAACACCGCGGCCATGCTCACCACCTTCAACGAGGTGGACATGACCGAGGTCATGGCGATCCGGTCGGAGTACAAGGACCAGTTCCTGAAGAAGCACGGTGTGAAACTCGGGTTCATGTCGTTCTTCGTCAAAGCCTGCTGCCATGCGCTGCAGGAGGTCCCGGCGGTCAATGCCGAGATTGACGGGACGAATCTTGTGTACAAGGAGTTCTGCCATATCGGTGTCGCGGTCGGCACACCGACGGGTCTGGTGGTGCCGGTTGTGCGCGATGCCGATCAGATGGGTTTCGCAACGATCGAGAAGACCATCGCCGGTCTGGGCGAGAAGGCCCGCGACGGCAAGCTGTCGATGGCCGATATGCAGGGCGGCACGTTCACCATCTCGAATGGCGGCGTCTATGGCTCGCTGATGTCGGCGCCGATCCTGAACCCGCCGCAGTCCGGCATCCTTGGCATGCACAAGATCCAGGAGCGTCCGATGGTTGTCGGCGGCGAGGTCGTGGCCCGCCCGATGATGTATCTGGCGCTCAGCTATGATCACCGGATCATCGACGGCAAGGAGGCGGTGACGTTCCTGGTCCGCGTCAAGGACGCGCTGGAGGATCCGCGCCGCCTGCTCATGGATCTCTAGAGCCGTGGACGCGTTATCAGCGGTCGTCCCGTACCTCACCGTTAAGGACGCCCGCGCCGCACTGGAATTCTGCGCAAGAGCCTTCGGTGCTGAAACGTTGATGATTCTGGAAGATGAGACCGGTGTATTCCATGCCCGCACCAAGATCGGCGGCGGGATTGTAATGCTCTATGAAGAGCGGGCAGGTGCCTACCGGGCGAACGCCTCGCCCGAGGCACTCGGTGGCTCGCCGGTTGCACTCAGGCTCGAGCTTGGTGAAGCGGCACGCGTAGACGAGACGATGGCGAAGGCGACTGCAGCTGGTGCGCAGGTTGTTGTCGCACCGACCGATCGCGCATGGGGCCGTTTGGCAGAAGTTCGCGATCCAGAGGGGCATATTTGGCGGCTTGCAGCCAGCGCCGCCGAGAACTGATCACGCAAGGAGATCCCAATGTCAGAGTATGATGTTGTCATCATCGGGGGCGGGCCCGGTGGATATGTCTGCGCGATCCGGTGCGGGCAACTTGGCCTGAAGGTCGCATGTGTCGAGGGGCGCGGGGCGTTGGGCGGCACGTGCCTGAACGTCGGCTGCATTCCCTCGAAGGCGTTGTTGCATGCCTCGGAACTGCTGCATGAGAGCAACCACACCTTCGACAAGATGGGCATCTCGATCGGCGAGGCGACGGTCGATGTTCCGAAAATGCTCGACTACATGAACGGCGTGATCAAATCCAACACGGACGGGATCGAGTTCCTGTTCAAGAAGAACAAGGTCGATTACGTGAAAGGCTGGGGCGAGATCGTGTCGCCGACCGAGGTCAAAGTCGGTGACCAGACCCTGAAGACCAAGAACATCGTGATCGCGACAGGATCGGAGCCGTCCTCGCTGCCCGGCGTTGAGGTCGATGAGAAGCGCGTGGTCACCTCGACAGGCGCGCTCGAACTGCCGGAGATCCCAAAGACGCTGGTGATTATCGGCGCGGGTGTCATCGGGCTCGAGCTTGGCTCGGTCTGGGGGCGCCTTGGCGCCGAGGTCACGGTGATCGAATACCTTGACGAGATCACGCCGGGCCAGGACGCCGAGGTTCAGCGCAGCTTTCAGAAGATCCTGACCAAGCAGGGGATGACCTTCGTGCTTGGCGCCGCAGTGCAGTCCGTGGACGCATCCGGCGAGACGCTGAAGGTCCACTACAAGACCCGAAAGGACGAAGCGGATCACGCGATGGACGCCGATGTTGTGCTCGTCGCGACCGGGCGGCGGCCCTACACCGATGGTCTCGGCCTTGATGCTGCGGGGATCGAGACCGAGCGCGGCATGATCAAGACCAATGCGCGCTGGCAGACGAATGTGCCCGGCGTCTGGGCCATCGGCGATGTCATCACAGGGCCGATGCTGGCGCACAAGGCCGAAGACGAAGGCATGGCGGTGGCTGAAGAGATCGCGGGCAAGCATGGCCACGTGAACTATGGCGTCATCCCGGGTGTGATCTACACGGCGCCCGAGGTCGCCTCGGTCGGGGCAACCGAGCAGGATCTGAAGGCCGAGGGGCGCAAGTACAAGGCCGGGAAGTTCCAGTTCATGGCCAACGGCCGGGCGAAGGCGAACTTCGTCACCGATGGGTTTGTTAAAATCCTGGCAGACGCCGAGACCGACCGGATCCTCGGATGCCATATCATCGGGCCCTCGGCGGGCGATCTGATCCACGAGGTCTGCGTCGCCATGGAATTCGGCGCATCCGCCCAGGATCTCGCGCTGACCTGCCATGCGCACCCGACCTACTCCGAAGCAATGCGCGAGGCGGCGATGGCGTGCGGGGATGGACCGATCCACTCCTGACCCATGAGCACGAGCGCAGAAAAACTGTGACCCTTGCAGGGCTGTAGCGGCCAAGCATATTGCGATAACGTCGCCCAAACCGGTGACGGAGGGACAACATGACCAAACTGCTTGGGATTTCCGGCTCGCTGCGCAAGGGCAGCTTCAACACGATGCTGGTGCAGGAAGCGATCCGTGTTTTCGGTCCGGACGAAAGTCAGATGGCGGACTTGAACCTGCCGCTGTTCAACGAGGACGTTGAGGCCGAGGGTCAGCCCGCCTCGGTCGCGACGATTTGCGAACAGATTGCCTGGGCCGATGCGATCGTGATGTCCACGACCGAGTACAACAAGGGCCCGTCCGGCGTAATGAAGAACATGCTCGACTGGGTCTCGCGCCCGCGCCCGGCACCGATGGCCGGCAAGCCGGTGGCAGTCTTGTCCGCAGCGGCAGGCGGCGCTGGTGGCGAGCGTGCGAAATCGGCGATGTACCTTTTTCTTGTCCCGTTCAAGGTAAGGCTGGTGTTTCAGCCCGAGGTGAACCTGGGAAGCGCGCACACAGCGTTTGATGCGGATGGCCGTCTGATTGTCGAGGACAAGCTGGCCGCGCTGGAAAAGTTGATGGCGGCGCTCAAAGACGAAGTGGCACGAGGCTGATCGACGCTCATGCTCCGCGTTCTCAGCCTTTTGTTCCTTGCGCTTGGAGGCGTGATCCTTGGGACCGATCTGATCGGCGGTCTGTCAGGCGGGGCGGTGCTTGGGCTGTCGTCACTCGGCGACTGGTGGTTCTGGGCACACCCGAACAGCCTGCAGCTGCTGCAACCGGCCGTCGAGCGTCACATCAGCCCGGCGCTGTTCGACCCCTACATCGTCACGCTGTTGATCTGGCCCGCAGCGATCCAGTTCCTGGTTCTCGGCGGGCTGATCTGGCTGATAGCACGCCCGCCCTGGTCGCGGATCCGCCAATCCAAGATGTGATCGAGCCTACGCCGCCCGGCGCCGTGAACGACGCTGCCCTGCCCGCGGATCCGAGTCGAACAGGGACGCCAACTGCTCGGTCAGCGCACCCGCGAGTTGTTCGGCATCCGTAATCGTCACCGCGCGCTCATAGTACCGCGTGACATCGTGGCCGATGCCGATGGCAACCAGCTCGACGGCGCGGCGGCGCTCGACCATCTCGATCACGTCGCGCAAATGGCGTTCAAGGTAGTTCGACGGGTTCACCGACAGGGTCGAATCATCCACCGGCGCGCCGTCCGAAATCACCATCAGAATGCGCCGCGCCTCGTGCCGCCGGATCAGGCGATTGTACGCCCACTCCAGTGCCTCGCCATCGATGTTTTCTTTCAGCAGGCCCTCGCGCATCATCAGACCAAGGTTGTTGCGCGCACGCCGCCAGGGGGCGTCGGCCTCCTTGTAGACGATGTGGCGCAGATCGTTCAGCCGCCCGGGATTTGCAGGCCGCCCGTTTGCCAGCCAGTCCTCACGCGCCTCGCCGCCCTTCCAGGCCTTCGTGGTAAACCCGAGGATCTCGACCTTGACCTGACAGCGCTCCAGCGTCCGCGCCAGAACGTCTGCCGAGATTGCCGCGATCGAGATCGGTCGCCCACGCATGGATCCGGAGTTGTCGATCAACAGACTGACAACCGTGTCGCGAAACTCGGTGTCCTTCTCGACCTTGAAGCTGAGCGGCGTTGTCGGGTTCGCAACCACACGTGCGAGGCGCCCACAGTCGAGCAGGCCTTCCTCGAGATCGAACTCCCACGACCGGTTCTGCTGAGCCTGCAACCGGCGCTGCAGCTTGTTCGCCAGCCGGGACACCGCGCCTTTCAGGGGTTCGAGCTGCTTGTCGAGATAGGCGCGCAGGCGTTCCAACTCGTCCTCGTCGGACAATTCCTCGGCCGCGATGATCTCGTCGAACTTCTGGGCATAGACCTTGTAGTTCGGATCAGCGTCCGAGATGGGCCCGGGCTCAGGGCGTTCGGGCGGCGGCATGCTGTCATCCGCCTCCATCGCCTCCATTTCGTCCATATCGGCATCGGAATCGTCCAGCGAGACCTCGACCTGCTGGCTTTCGTCCTGCTCGCCGCGCATGTCGTCGGGCAGGTACTCTTCCTGCTCGCCGTCATCCTCGCCGCCGTCATCGCCGTCCTGCTGTTCCTGATCCTCGGTATCCTCGGACTCGCTCTCCAGATCGTCCTGCTCCTCGCGATCCGGGTCGTCGCCAAGCTGATCGCCGTAGCCGAGATCCTCGATCATCTGCCAGGCGCGTTTGGCGAAGGCGGTCTGATCCTCGAGTTCCTCGCCAATGCCGTCCATGCTGTCGCCGAGATGACTGTCAAAGAACCCCTGCCAGAGGTCGAGGAGATGCTCGGCCCCCGCGGGCAGATCGCGCCCTGTCGCAGCCTTGCGCATCATCAGGGCGGCGGCTTCGTGCATCGGCGCATCGGTCGTCGAGGTCAGACCCTGGAAGCCTTTGCGATCACAGTCGTTTTCCAGCCGGGCATCGAGATTGTCGGCAACGCCAGGCATGGCGCGGGCACCGATGGCTTCGCACCGGGCGGTCTCGAGCGCGTCGAAGATCTCCCGCGCGACCTCCCCTTGGGGGGTGTATTTCGCGTTGACCTCGGCGTTATGGAACCGCTCGCGCAGCGCATAGGCATCGGCCGTCCCGCGGGCGAGCATCACCTCGGCCCGCGTCATCCGGCGGCTGACCTGCGGCAGGCGGAAGCCTGTATTGGTCTTGCCCGGCGGATCGGCGGAGTAGGTGACGTCGAGCTCAGGCTCGTTCGCCAGCGCCCGGGTCGCATCGCCCAGCGCCTTCTTGAACGGATCAGCGGGATTATCGACTTTGTTGGTCATTTTCCAAACTTCGAGATTCGAGTAAGTCCAAGTAGTTCATTGAGAAGCTCAAAATTGTAAGGGTATTTGACGCCGACATGCCCCCCTATCATCTCGGCTTCTCGTTTTGGATATCTCGTCCAATGCTTACGATGAGTTTCGTCTAAACCCAACAAAACAGCCCGAGCTCGATCCGAAATCGGCAAATCATATTCGTCAAGCTTGTCCAGAAGGGCCTTTAAAGAGTGTCGCGTGTTTTGTGCCCGGAGTTCTCGTTCTGCCGTACCGCGCTTCAACAATGCGCATTTTAAGAGGCACTCCGCAGCGTGGCATATCAGAAAATCCAGAGGGGCTTTGAAACTTCCCCCGCGCTCCTCGATGTCCAAACCGGCTTGGACGTACTTCGCTGCTTCCCAGAAGTCGATCGCTTGTCCGCGCAGAGCAGCAGCTAACGCGATATCGGCATTTTCATTTGTTACCTGTGACTCCAAAGTGTCACCCCAAGCTCACGCTCGCGGCGCTTTCCGGCAGTTCCTCGCCAAAGCACTTCTGGTAGATCTCGGCCACCGTTTCGCGTTCCAGCTCGTCGCATTTGTTGAGGAACGTCACGCGGAAGGCAAACCCGACATCGCCGCCGAAGATCTCGGCGTTCTGGGCCCAGGTGATGACGGTCCGGGGCGACATGACGGTGGAAAGATCACCGTTCATGAAGGCATTCCGGGTCAGGTCCGCCACGGTCACCATTTGGCTGATCACGTTCTCGCGCCCGCCCGCGTATTCGGGGCACTTGGCGAGGACAATGTCCGCCTCGGCATCGTGCGGCAGGTAGTTCAGCGTGGTGACGACCGACCAGCGGTCCATCTGGCCCTGGTTGATCTGCTGCGTGCCGTGGTAGAGGCCGGTGGTGTCCCCCAGCCCGACAGTGTTCGCGGTGGCGAACAGACGGAAGCTGGGGTGCGGGCGGATCACCTGATTCTGGTCGAGCAGGGTCAGCTTGCCGTCGACTTCCAGCACGCGCTGGATCACGAACATGACGTCCGGGCGGCCCGCGTCGTATTCGTCAAACACGATCGCCGTCGCGGTCGACAGCGCCCAGGGCAGGATGCCTTCCTGGAACTCGGTGACCTGCACGCCGTCCTTCAGCTTGATCGCGTCCTTGCCGATCAGGTCGATCCTGCTGATATGGCTGTCAAGATTGACGCGCACGCAAGGCCAGTTCAGCCGGGCCGCAACCTGTTCGATATGGGTCGACTTGCCCGTCCCGTGATAGCCTTGGATCATCACACGGCGGTTGTGGGCAAAGCCTGCAAGGATGGCCATGGTGGTGTCGCGGTCGAAACGATAGGTTTCGTCAAGGTCAGGCACGCGTTCGCCGCCCTCGGCGAAGCCCTTGACCATCATGTCCGTGTCGATACCGAACGCGTCGCGAACCGAAATGTCCTCGGTCGGGAGATCACCCGCACTCATGTTGCCACCGTCTGCCATGTCTTCTGTCCCTATTCACCGCCCGACCGTCTGAAGCATAGTGCAGCGCAATGCAAGCGCAAGCGGACCATATCGCGATCTGGATCAGCGATCCGGGCGGGTTGCCTCCAATGCTTCGACCAGAGGGTCGAGCAAATAATGTGCCCCAAGCACCGAGAGATGATGCCGGTCGGCGTAGAGCGGGTCATCTCCGACCGTCACCGGGCACAGCCCATCGGGGCACAGCCACGGCACCGGGTCGATCCGCAGAGCGGCCGGGCAGGCCCCGGGGGGGCACATCGCCGCAGCGGCGGAGGTGTTCTCGCGCGCTTCCTCGAGGGTGCGCACCGTCGGCAGGTCGCGCCCGGAAGCAAGCGAGCGCGCCACCGTCGCGGGCACGTCGAACGGAAACTCGGGCACCTGACCAACCTTGATCACGTCCATACCATCGGCTGTGAGACCCGCAATCAGGTCCTCGAGCAGCCCCGCGTCCTCAGGCTCGATCGCGCGCCATCGCGCGCCCAGCACGACGGTCGAGATCTCGCCTCTGCGCAGCATGTCCCGGACCAGAGTGTTGAACCTCGCGCAGCCCTTCATCTTCGTCGACGCGGCGTTGCGCGGGTAGCCGGGCAGGGGCGCGCAGGAGGAGTGCGTGAAGACGAGACCGCGCCGCCCGGCCGTCTTCGCCGCCGTTTCCAGCGCTGGCTGCAAGGCGCTGGCATGGCTGTCCCCCCAGAGGATGAAGTCGATCGGCGCCTCGGGATCACCGATCTTGCAGGCGATCCCGGGAAATTGATCCGGATCGTCGGTCTCGATCATGCGCGGGGCACGGCGCAGACAGGCCGCATTCGTGCCGCGCAGCCAGGCATCCTGAGCCGACAGCGCCCTTGCGGTCCGCTCGGAGAACCGTTGCGGCAGACCGTTCGTCCAGTCTCCGACCAGCGTGACGGCAATCAGGGCCAGCGCCGCAACTCCGCAAAACGTGAAAAGCCGCCCACGCGTTGCCAGAACCCGGCGGTGACGCACCGGTTGTTCGATGAAACGCCAGGACAGGATCGCGAGGACGAAGGAGACAGCGACCGCGATGGCGGCTTCGGTCCCTTCAATCTGCCGGTCGAGCCAGACACCGAGAAAAACCAGAACCGGCCAATGCCAGAGATAGAGTGAGTACGAGATCAGCCCGAGCGCCACGAAGGGCCGTGTCGAGAGCAACCACGCAACCGGCCCCGCTCCGGACCAAATGATCAGCGCCGTTCCAAGAACCGGTGCTGCGGTCCCGAGGCCCGGAACCGGCAACAGTGGAAGCGCCGGACTTATCGCAGCAAGGACAGCCGCGAGGCCGAGCACCCCGGCCACCCCGGCGATCAATGGTGTCCGGGGGCGTCCACCGCCCAGTCCGAGCGCAAGCAGTGCACCGACACCAAGCTCCCAGAACCGGAAATGCGGCATGAAGAACGCGGCTGTGATGTGGTTTGGGGCAAAATAGATCGCAGATCCAAGAGACAGCGCGACCAACCCGAAGACAACACCTTGAGACAGCGCCTGACCCCGCGCCAAAATCAGGATCAGCAGCGGCGGGAAGACGAGATAGAACTGCTCTTCGACCGCAAGCGACCATGTGTGAAGGACCGGTTTGCTTCCGGCGACAATGGCGAAGTAGTCGGTCTTCTCGGCCAGCGTGAAATTCGACGCGAACAGGATCGCACCGCGCAGGTGGAAGTTCAGCTCCTTCAACTCCAGCGGAAAAAGCAGCCAGAGCGCCATCGCGGTCGTGAAGGCCAGAACAGCAAACAAGGCAGGGAGCAACCGTCGGGCGCGCCGTTCATAGAAGTCGACGAAGGAAAAGGTGCCCTCACGGACGCGATCGATGATCAACCCCGTGATCAGATAACCCGAGATCACGAAGAACACGTCGACGCCGAGAAACCCACCCGGCAGCCACGGCGCGCCTGCATGGTAGAGGACGACCGCCAGAACAGCGATCGCACGCAGCCCATCGATGTCGCGCCTGTATGTCACGAGAGCCTCTGACTTTGCGCCGCAGCCATAGCCTTTTGGTGCTGTCAGGCCAAGCCTGCTGGATCGTTCCGCAAGTCCTGGACAAACGCCAAGCGGATCGGACCGCGAGCCTTTGCCGGATCCACCGGATGTCCCTTCTGCGTAACGGCAATGTGGCCCTGCGCGGCAAGATCCTGCGCAACGGCTCGCACGGCCGGCATCAAGGCGCGCCAGTCTTTGGGATCGATCCGCCGGGCCGCTTCAGATGGGCAGATGGATTTGCCCACACCGCGCGCCCTTACCAGATCAAGAATGACCCCAGCGATCGCCTCTGGGTCCGGGCCCATCACCCGTCGCGGAAGTTCGGGCTGTTCTTCAGGATGTCCCAGGCGCGGATGACGCGGCTCAGACGACCCTCATCGGTGCGGGCGCCGCCGTTCATGTCCGGATGAAGGTCCTTGACCAGTTCGCGGTAACGCGTGCGCACATCCACTCTGGATTCGAGATCATGCGGCAGACCCAGCGTGTCCATCGCGCGCTGCTCATCGCGGGTCAACCGCCGGAACCGGCGCTTTGGCTTGATATGCTCGCCCGGGTTCTGTGTTGCCGCCTCGCCCAAGACGTCGCCCGGGTCAGTGAACCCCCATCGCGCCCAGGCCTTGCCCTCGGCATGCGCGTAGGTATGCGGGTTGACCTTGGGGCCTTGCTTGAAGCTCCAGGTCGGGCGCTCCCATGTCATGTCGGCGCGTTGCTGGGCGGCGAGTTGTTCCTCGTCCCAGTCTTTGAAGAAGTTCCACGACCGATTGTACTCGCGCACATGGTCGAGGCAGAACCAGCGAAACTCGGTCAGGCGTTCAGGCGAGATCGGCGCACGGTATTTCGCCTGCGCCTCACATCCAGGCCACTCGCATGTATGCCCCGAGCCGTCGACCGCCCCCGACATCCCGCGCTGTCGCGCCCGCCGCTGCTTGTCAGCGGTGACCGAGATGTCAAAGTCGAGCGGCGAGCGCGGCGGCATGTCTGTCCTGTACTTGTCCTGTTCTGTGTGGGACGCGATATAGGTCCCGAGTCGGATGATCCTAGCCGAACCATCGGTATGGGCAAAAAACAAAGACGGGGTTGACCATCACATGTCGATGAAAGCGCGCATCGAATCAAAGCTGAGCGAGACGTTTTCGCCGGATCAGTTGGACGTGATCGACGAGAGCGAGGATCACCGGGGCCACGGCGGCTGGCGCGAGGGCGGAGAGACACATTTCCGCGTGCGCATGACTGCGGCCACCCTTTCAGGCCAATCCCGTGTTGCCCGCCAACGTGCTGTGAACAAATGCCTCGCCGAAGAGCTTGCCTCGACGGTTCATGCGCTGGCGATGGAACTCAAGGCCCCGGGGGAATAGCCCACGCGGCTGGCGCGGGCGCGACGAGCTTCAGCCCAGACCGGCGGGCGTGACCCGCTGGGCCCGCGGGGAAGGTGCCTCGGGCGGGCTGTCAGGCTCGGAGGTGTCGGCAGCAAGGCGATACCTGTCATCGGGCGCTGTTCCGGGCGCATCGTCGAGCCTGGGCGCATCCAGCGTGCGCTCGGGTGCAGGGGCGGCAGCAGCAGGCACGACGGCTGGTTGCATCTCTGTCTTTGCGTGTCCGCGATGAAAGACCATCACCGCGCGGTGGACCTCACGCGGTCGTCCGAACAGCCCGGCCTTCTCCTCGACCGGAACCAGATCGGTGCGCAGGTATTCCCAGCCATCGACGGCCTCGGCTTCGATGATGTCCTGCATGGCGCCCGCAACCCGGTCGCTGCGGGTTTTCAGACCACGTTTGCGTTTGGGCCGCTCAGGCGCTCCGACGCATTTGTATTCAACCGCCATGGGACCGTTCTCTCCATCCCGTTCGACTCGTCCGCCCACCGGAGGTCTGTTTAGGCAAATCCCCGTGGCACGGGCAAGGTTTCAACGAGATCAATCTGAATTTAAGGCGTTGGTGCTGCATTGTGCGCATGAGTTTCATGCGCTTTTCAGCCGCGCCGACCGGGCGCCTCGACGATCCGACACAGCCCTGGGCCGTCTTCGGCGACCGCCCGGGTGATCCGGACGGGCTCGAGGGCAATGCGCTGGCCGGGGTCAATCTCGCACAGATCGCCGCCACGCCGGGCGCGCCCATGTTCGATCACGAATCGCTCTTTGGTGCGCATATGGCCGGACAGGCCATCGACGATAGCCGGGATGGCCCTGTGGTCGTTTTCGTGCACGGCTTCGAAAGCGAGCCACGCCGCCCGGTCAAGGCCCGTGCGTACAGCGACAACGCTCACCGCAAGCTCTTTCACTTCAGTGAACCGGATGGCGGCCCCGGCTCGGCGGAGGAAAGGGCGCTGCGCATCACGCCGTGGTTCGCGCGCGCCATGCTTGCCGAAGGGGTCGGCCCGGCGGATGCCTGCCATGGCGTGGCGGTGGGCTATTGCTTCACGTCCTACGGCGGCAGTGCACGCAGCTTTCTGCCGGGACCGATCACGCGGCTGGCCAGCCGCGCGGGTATCACACGCCGCTGGCGTGAGCCGCCGGATGTCTATGTCTCGGCCTACCGGGATGCGGAGATCGCGGGCTACGGCCTTGCTGCAGTCCTGACACAGTTGCGTGCCCGGCTCGATCATGCCGGACAGACCGAGCGGGAGATCGACATTCTTTGCCATTCGCTTGGCGCACGCACGGTTCTGTCTGCACTGGCGCTGATCTCGCAGCGTTGGCCGGCTGACAGCACGCTGTCGCGGATCAGCCGTGTGATCATGCTGGGCGGGGTGTGCTATCTTGGACAAGCCGCGCAGGCGCTGGCTCATATGGGCCGGGCGAAAGGAGCGGCGCTTCCACATCTCTACAACGTCACATCGCGATCGGACGATGTGCTGCGTTTTCTCGCGCAGCATCGCGCTCCGCAGGCCGCACGCGCGGAAGCTGAGGAGGCTCTGGCGCTTGACCCCGCCCGGATCCGGCTGCTGCGCGCCGGGCGCACAATCGGGCGGAACGGCCAGCCGCCGCACACGCTCTATGCAAAGTTCGCCCAGCCCTATCCGGCCTGGGCCGATATCCCGCTGGACGATCCGGCGACACGGCGCTGGGGATTTCACTATGGGTTCGATCTTCGCGGGCGCCGCACGCTGTCACTGGGCGACCATTGGCTCTACTGGACACATCCCGGCAACTGGGCGCTTTACCGTGCCATCCTGCACGACCGCGAGGGTTGGTCGGCACCGGAGGTGGCCGCCGACCTGAGGACCGCTTGACGCGCGCACCGTGATCCGCGTGCCCTAGCTTGTGAACCCCATGGCGCCCGGTCCGCGCATCAGCCGCACTTGGTTGAACAAATCGCCTTTCACCGCCTTCAGGGTCGCGATCTTCCATTTGGCCCGGTCTCGCAGAATGTCCGAGTAGACACGCATGTTCTCGCGCCACGTATAGTGGATCCAGTGGTCAAGCACGGCAAAGACCGACGAGGTGTTGTCCCCGCTGATGCGATAGCCCTTCTTGACGAACCAGGCGGCGATGTCCGGGTCATCCAGTTGGACATCGACCCAGTTCGGATCCAACGCCTCGAGCCCGTTATGGCCGATCACCTGTTTCGACCCCGCGGCCGCGGGACCGAAATTTTCACCCAGCTTGTCCAGAACATCGTTTTCGCGACTGGTGAAATTGTAAAAGTGCGGGATGCGCGTCGCGCCCGGGCCACCGGATCGGTCCATCCAGCGATTGAGGCGGCTCATCATCAGTTGCGCTTCCAGCACCTTCTCGGCCCCCGCAAGCAGGATCACCCGATCGGTCAGCTCAAGCAGATGGCTCAGCGCCGGCGCATCCTCGAGATCCGGCTGCGGTTGCACCGCCTGCGCCATGGCGCGGATCACGACGCGGCTGCCCAGCGAATGACAGAAGAGATCCACCGGACGGTTCAATTGGTTTGTCAGCACATCGAGAACGCAGACCAGTTGCCATGCGGCAATCTCGGCCTCCTGATAGGCTTTCGCATAGAAATTCAGGCCATGGCTGAACAGCGACGAAAAGAAGCCAGGGTTCGAGTACCAGCCAAACCCGATGCAGAGCCCGCCCTTGCCCTCATCGTCCTTGGCGAAGCCGAGGCCAAGCGGCCAACTGGTCGAATGGTGGCGCATCTCCACCTCCTCGGCATGCTGCTCGAAATGGTAGAGCCGGGCATGCGGGTTGTCGGCCTTGTGATGATGCGGCGGCTCGACCACGACCATCGCCGGGTCGAACTGAAAGCCATGGACGAAGACGGTAACCGGTTGAGATCTCTTCAGCTTTGGCGCTTCAAGCTCCAGGCTGCGCTTGAGATACTTGGTCAGAGGATCGCCATTGCCGGGCCGGGTGCCGCGCTTGAAGAGAGGCATGCGCCCGCGCCCGCGGTGCTGATCGCCGCGTACCAGGCTGAAGTCGCGTGTATCGATATTCCCGTCGAGATCCGGTGCGTAGAGCCCGTCGCCCAGCATAGATAAACGAATAATGGACATCTGAATTCCCTCCCCGTTCTGAAATCAACAGAGAAAGGATGCGGGAAACCCCAATAGGTTGCAAGGTATCCCAGCCTTGCAGATCGTTGCCCGGCAGGTGGATCAGGCATGGGAACCGTTCATCCGCTTGGTCACGTTTGGATCTTGTGGACCCGCTGCCTAGGACAGGCGGCGCAACTTTAACAATTGAAACACAACTTGAAATATAGCGGAAACGTTAGGGTCGGACACTTATCGCCACCGAAGCAGAGCATCCCGCTCTGAACATTTTTTTGGAGTTTATAATGCCTAGATTGAATGAACCGTTTCGCGACAACGAATTTGATCAGCTGGTCTTTGTTCTTCCCGAGGACGACGGCGATCCCGAACTGCCACCGCCGCCCGAGCCCGCTGCTCCCGAGCGTGAGGAAATCGACGATTACACCGCCGAGCTCCGCCCGGACTTCGGCAAGCCGGAATGGGAGGAGATCGACGACTACACTGCGGAACTCCTCCCGGATTTCGGGAAGCCCCAATGGGAGGAGATCGACCACTACACGACCGAGCGACCGCTAGAAGATGAAGATGATGGCGCAGCGGCGCCCGGGATCAAGATCATCATCTACGAGGAGTACCTGCCGCTTTGAAGGCGTTCTCCATAGAAATGAGCGGGCCGGATCCTTTCCAGCCCGCGTTTCACCCAACTCCTAGTCAGTGATGCCGAGCTTGGACTTCACAATCTGCTGCACCGCCTGGGGGTTGGCCTTGCCCTGAGACGCTTTCATGACCTGCCCGACGAACCAACCCGCGAGGGTCGGCTTGGCCTTGGCCTGCTCGACCTTGTCCGGGTTGGCCGCGATCACCTCGTCAACCACCGCCTCGATGGCGCCGGTATCGGTAACCTGCTTCATGCCGCGCGCCTCGACGATCTCGGCCGGAACGCCGCCATCTGTCCAGACGATCTCGAACAGGTCCTTGCCGATCTTGCCGGAGATATCGCCCTTGGCGATCAGGTCGATGATACCGCCGATCTGTTCCGGTGAGATCGGGCTCTCGTCGACCGTCTTGCCGTCCTTGTTGAGCCGCCCGAAGAGCTCATTGATCACCCAGTTCGCCGCAGTCTTGCCATCACGACCCTCGGCGACCTGTTCGAAGAACGCCGCATCTGCAACATCCGCCGTCAGCACACCAGCGTCATACTCGGTCACGCCGTAATCGGCCATGAACCGCGCTTTCTTGGCGTCGGGCAACTCCGGCAGCGCCGCGGCGATGGCATCAACGGTCGCCTGCTCGATCTCGAGCGGCAACAGGTCGGGATCGGGGAAATACCGGTAGTCGTGCGCTTCTTCCTTCGAGCGCATGGATCTGGTCTCGCCCTTGTTGGGATCGTAGAGGCGGGTCTCCTGATCGACCGCGCCGCCGTCTTCGAGGATCGCGATCTGACGCCGGGCCTCATACTCGATGGCCGCCTGAATAAACCGCATCGAGTTCATGTTCTTGATCTCGCACCGCGTGCCGAGATGGGAAAAATCGCCCGTCTTCCGATACTTTTCGTACTGCCCCGGACGGCAAACCGAGACGTTCACGTCAGCACGGAGCGAGCCTTCCTGCATGTTGCCATCGCAGGTGCCGAGATAACGCAGGATCTGGCGCAGTTTGCGCACATATTCCGCCGCCTCGAGCGGGCCGCGGATATCCGGACGCGAGACGATTTCCATCAGCGCGGTGCCGGAACGGTTGAGATCCACAAACGACATTTCGGGATCCATGTCGTGGATCGATTTGCCCGCATCCTGCTCGAGATGAATGCGTTCGATCCGCACGCGTCGGGCGACGCCGGGTTCGAGATCGACGATCACCTCGCCCTCGCCCACCACCGGGTGCTTGAACTGACTGATCTGATAGCCCTGCGGCAGATCGGGATAGAAGTAGTTCTTCCGGTCGAACACGCTGCGCAGGTTGATCTCTGCCTTCAGACCCAGCCCCGTGCGGACCGCCTGCTCGACACAGAATTTGTTGATCACAGGCAGCATGCCGGGCATCGCTGCATCGACGAGGGACACATGGCTGTTGGGCGCAGCGCCAAAGGCGGTGGCCGCACCCGAGAACAATTTCGCTTCGCTCGCGACCTGGGCGTGCACTTCCATGCCTATGACCAGTTCCCAGTCGTCCTTGACGCCGGCAATGGTCTTGGCCACGGGCTCGGTGAAGGTCACGGTCACGTATTCGATGCCGACGCCCTTGCCGATTTTGCGCGCAACCTCATTACAGAGTGCGACAGCCAGCC
>JBCBOR010000077.1:0-23173 GCA_039821125.1 Pseudomonadota bacterium | reverse complement strand
TTCGCTCGCTTGTTCGCCATCTCTGATCCTCCGTTTTCCTAAACATAACCGTGGACCAACTCACTGGGGGAGGCTCACCGGGGCGGAGGCTCTCGGCCCGTTCGATCCGACCTGAGCTACCCTCAACACGCGTTTCAATGATGCAACGAGGCAGGGTTCGGGCCCAAACCTTCTGAAACAGCGCTTGCAGCAAAAGTCCGCAATGCGGCGCCTCAGCGGTCTACTTCTGAGGCTCGAAGTCCTTGCTCGCCAGCAGAACTGCGGCCGCAACCATCAACCCACCACAAACCTTGTTGATCAGGCTGAAGGAGTGCCGCTTCAACACCGAAGCGGCCCGCACACCGAGCCAACCCCAAACCAGAAGAATCGCTCCATCAACAACAAGATAGGTCACACCCAAAATCAACAGCTGCGGCATCACGGGAGACGCAGGATCAATGAATTGGGGAAACAGCGCACCGAAGAAAACAACAGCGAAGGGGTTTGCCATGGATGTAACGAAACCTTGGCGAAACAGTCTGAACGACTGGCCAGACCTGTTGGCGCCAACATCAGCCAACTGATCCTTCGACAAAATCAGTTGAACGCCGATCCAAACGAGATAGGCGACGCCGAGCCACTTAATCCAGGTGAAGGCACTCGCAGAGGTCGCAATGATCGCTGCGAGACCGAACGCGGCTCCGGTCATTTGCAGACTGTTTGCGGTCAGGTCTCCGGCGATTGTAAAGGCACTGCGACGCAGACCGTGTTTCGCACTGTTCGAAATGATGAGAAGCTGGCTGGTGTCGGGCGGGGTCGCGAAAAACACCGCAACAGCCGCGAGATAGACGAAGTAGGTTTCAAGGGCCATCGGAGCATTCCACTCGGTTCGGCCTGAAGGCTATGCCCCATGCCGAAGGTCAGTCAAACGACAATAGCGGGCGTTCCATCCGGCAGATCGAACGGCAAATCCGTCCCGACAGCACTCACACAACTTCGGTGAACCTTCACGTGGTTCCGCTTGCGCCCGGCAATCGACAAGACCGGTCCCGGAGACGTGATCAGATCAACGTTCCAAACGTCCTGCCCACGACCTCTTCATAGACCCCCAGCGTCGCCCGCTGCATCGCCGCTACCGTGTAGGACGTATGAATCCGGGCGCGCCCGGCCAGGCCCATATGTGCCCGGGCCGAGGGATCCATCTCCAGCGCCTGATGGATGGTCGCGGCCAGGATCTCGGCATCCCCCGGCGGATAGAGCCAACCAGATTCGCCGTGGCTCACCGTCTCGCGCGCGCCGCCATGGGCCGTGGCGATCACAGGGCGGCTCATCGCTTGGGCCTCGACCACGACGCGCCCGAAGGCTTCTGGTTCGATCGAGGCCGATACAACGACCGACGCGAGTTTGTACGCCGCCGCCATATCCGAGCATCCGCCGACCAGCCGCACAACGTCTCCCGTCCCGGTCGCCTCGATCCGCTTGTCGAGCGCCGAGGTGAAACCGCCATCGTCCCCTTCGCCAACCAGCAGCACGATGAAGTCATCCCCCCGCATCGCCTTCAGCCGGGCGGCGGCGTCAATCAGGCTCTCGCCGCCCTTCCATCGGGTCAGGCGGGCCGGCAGCATCACGACCGCGCGGGCATCATCGATCATGCCCCATTGCTCGACAAGCTTGATGGCACGTTCGTTGCCGACGGCTTCCTCGGAGAAGACGGAGATATCGGCGCCGCGCGGGATGGTGACGATGTTGTCGGGGTCGACCCGGTGACGATCAATGATCAGGTCACGGATAAATTCCGAGATCGCGATCACAGGGCGGCCCTTGGCCATGACCGAGTTGTAGATCCGCTTGCCCGGGAAGTCCTCGTTATACGTCCCGTGATAGGTCGTGACGAAGGGAACATCCGCGCGCTGCGTTGCCCAATAGGCAGACCAGGCAGGCGCTCGGGACCGCGCGTGGACGACATCGACCCCTTCCTCGTTGATCAGCCGGTGCATCAGGCGCGCGTTCTGCCAGATCGAGGCCGGGTTCTTCGTGTCCACATTCATCGGGAAGACTTCACCGCCCGCCCGTGTAATGCGAAACTCGAGCTGCCCGCCCGCCGTTGCGATCAGCGCCCTGCCGCCTGCGCCGACGATCGCTTCGGTCATCTCCAGCGTACCACGCTCGACCCCGCCCATCTCGACCCGCGGGACGACCTGTAGCACCGTCAGCGGTGCGCGCGGCTTTGACGGCATGTCCGTGCCGCGGTAGCTCTCGGGGGTGGGATCCAGGTCAGACATGCGTGTGACCGACAGATCGGAGGATGACATCGATATGCAAGACCCCGAGTACCTGAACCTTTCCGACGAGCGCCGGATCGCATACCACAAGTTGCGCTCTGAAGGCGACGGGTCAAGTCTGCCCGGTGTTGTTTTTCTCGGTGGCTTCCGATCTGACATGACCGGCACCAAGGCCATGTATTTGCAAGACTGGTGCGCCAAACGGGGCCGGGCCTTCGTGCGGTTCGACTATCGCGGACATGGCGCGTCGTCGGCATCGTTCGAGGATGGATGCATCGGCGACTGGGCCGATGACGCCTATCAGGTTCTCGATCAGCTCACCGAGGGCAAGCAGATCCTGGTAGGCTCGTCCATGGGAGGGTGGATCGCGCTCCTGCTGGCCCGGCGCGTGCCCGAGCGGATCGCCGGGCTGATCGGCATCGCCGCGGCGCCGGATTTCACCGAGGACAGCATGTGGGCCAACTTCTCCGAGGCTCAACGCGCGGAGGTAATGGCGGCAGGGCGGATCGCCCTGCCCTCGGAGTACTCCGTCGAGCCATACGTGATCACGCGGCGGCTGATCGAGGATGGGCGGCAGAACCTGGTGCTGCACCAGCCTGTGGAGATCAGTGGACCCGTGCGGCTCCTGCAGGGCACTGCTGACGCCGATGTCGACCGGTCCGTGGCGCTGCGTCTGCTGGACCATATCGACGCGCCGGATGTGCGCCTGACGCTGGTGCAGGGGGCGGATCACCGCTTCTCCGAGCCCCGGGAACTGGCGCTTCTTGGCAAGACACTGCATGGCATCACACAGGCCTCGGGCTAGCCTCGATCCGTGCGGATGCAGTCCTGACGCCCGCCTCGCTGAGGCAGCGCGCGGTGGCATTTTAGTCAAATCTTAGCAATTGCCGCGTAGACATCACCCCGTCGACAGATCCGCGGTCAGAGCGCGGCTCAACCCTTGGTGCACCCGTGCCCGTCCTCGTGAAACGCGGGGCGTGCGCAACCGGACTACCCGTGACCGGCCGGTCACACCCAACCGTTTGTGTCACAGCCACCGGCACGCACGCAGCGCACAGCGCACGCGGCACTGGACCGGACGGACCTTCTCCTTACTCCGCCCAGCCACTGCCGATCCAGCACGAGACAGAAATGATCCGCCGTGCAAACGCAATGCACCGCGCCCCTCCCCCTGTTCGCACTCTTGAAAGGCTCGATCCCGCCGCGCGCGGGTGGGTGGGCCTGCCAGCCGCCCGCCACGCGCGCACCATCGGCGCGGGAGCGCGTCGCGGGATCCGCCCGATCTGCACAGCACCGACAAAATGCGTCGCATTCCGAACGGACAGGCCGGCGCATCCGTGACCTGCTGACAGCAACAAAAAATCCTGGGGAGGATTTCCGGATGCCCGACATACCCGACACCATGCGTGCGGTTGTGCTGACCGGCCATGGCGGCCTCGACAAGCTCACCTTTCGCGATGATTGGCCTGTCCCAAGACCAGGCCCCGGCGAAGTTCTGATCAAGATCGGCGCCTGCGGCATGAACAATACCGATGTGAACACGCGCTCGGGCTGGTACTCGAAATCGGTGACCGAGGCGACGACCGGCGACGCCTACACCGCGCAACAGGACGGGGACAGCACCTGGGGCGGCGCCGGTGTGAGCTTCCCGCGCATTCAGGGCGCGGATGCTGTCGGAACAGTGGTTGCGGTGGGCGACGGTGCAGACACATCCCTGATCCACCGGCGCGTCATGGTCGATTGCTGGCTGCGCGATTGGAGCGATCCGCTGAACCGTGACCACACCGGCTACTTCGGATCCGAACGCGATGGCGGCTATGCCGAATACACGACCGCCGATCAGCGCAATGTGCGTGCGATAGACACGCCGATGACCGATGCGGAACTCGCGACCTTCTCCTGTTCCTACACGACCGCCGAGGGCATGCTGACCCGTGCAGGCGTCACCGCACAGGACACCGTGCTCGTCACCGGCGCCTCCGGCGGCGTCGGCTCGGCCCTCATCCAGCTGGCGAAGCGTCGGGGCGCCACCGTGGTCGGCCTCGCCTCCGCGAGCAAACATGCCGACCTCGCGCCGCTTGGCGCCGATGCGCTGCTGCCCCGCGCGCCCGAAGATCTGGCCGCAGCCCTGAAATCTGCCATAGGGCGCGAGACCGTCACCGTGGTTGCCGATATCGTCGGCGGACCCGCCTTTGGCAGCCTGATCGACAGGCTTGCGCGCGGCGGGCACTACACCTGTTCGGGCGCCATCGCAGGACCCATCGTCGAGCTCGATCTCCGGACCTTCTACCTCAACGATCTCACCTTCCATGGCTCGACCGTGCTCACGCCGGAGATCTTCCCGGCCCTCGTCGGCTATATCGAACGCGGCGAGATCAAGCCCCTGCTCGCCGCCACCTACCCGCTCGAGGACTTCCACGCCGGGCAGCAGGCATTCATCGACAAGCGCCATGTCGGCAACATCGCGGTTGTCCCGTGATGTCCGCTGCCTGGAGACAGGTGCTTGCCGAGATGCAGGCCCTGCACCGTGAGGTACCGGCGCTCGAGGCATTCGCGCCGTTCCCTGATCGTCTGACCGCAACGCCGTTCGATGCGTTCGACATTCCCGCAGCGGGTCTTTTCGTCAACACCGCGCGTGCCGCGCCCGGCGCGCACCCGCTGACCCGGGCGCTCGCCGCTGCCAGTCCCGAAGCGCATTGGCGCGAGACCTACAAGGGGACCCAGATCGGGCAGCACTTTCTCGACCGGTTCGGCTGCTACTCCATGATCGGCCCGAATGCCCCCTGGGACAGCACGACCTACTGGGCCTTCATGGTGCACATGCCTCCCGGACTGGACTATACGTGGCACCACCACCCCGCCGAAGAGCTCTACGTGGTCATCGACGGCGCCGCCGAGTTCTGCCGCGCAGGAAAACCAAGCGAGACCCTTCGGCGCGGCGGCGGCTCCTTCCACGCCTCCAACGAGCCACATGCCATGCGCACCCATGATCAGCCGGTTGTCGCCTACGTCTGCTGGCGCAACGGCTTCGGCATACCGCCGGTCCTGACACCCCCGGAGCGGATCCCGATCGAGGCGTGACCGCGCTTACGCAGATCGAGGCCTCTTTGATCCGCCCGGCCCTGCTCGACCGGCGCATCAAAAATTCGACCCACACCGGCGCGCGCCAGCGTGGCGGAGTGCCTGCAAAGTGTCGATCGAAGAGGAATGTCTTGGCGGATCACCGTCGCTGCTCGCGATCGCATGACCGACGCGCTGGCGCCCTCGCCCCGGGCACCCCTGTGGCAGTTCTGCCTCTGGCGCTGGGCACAGCGCCGGACCTGCTGCTTTTCTCGACCGACCTCACAACGCCCCTGGTCCAAGACGCGCGCGAGACGGCACCCGCCGCGCGGCGCCGACAGCGCCTGCCTAGGGATCGGCGCGCCCGTCAGGTTGGCATGGCACAACATTCCCTGGCATTGCTCCAGCGCCGACAGCCTCATCGGACATCGCCGCTGTCCCCGGGCCGCGGGTGGGTGGGCTCTTGAACCGTTGACCCTCAGCGAGAGATCGACAGGGAGCGGTGCGGGGACAGCACCCCGCCTGCCCCCTTGATCACACCTCTTCGATCCGGATCGCGACCGGATCGGCCTTGCTCACCGGCAGGGCCGAGATCGTTGACAGCGCCGCATCGATCCCGTCCCGGCGCGCATCATGGGTGACAATCACCACCGGCACTGCCGCGTCGCCTTGCGCGTACTGGCGCATGCGGTGGATCGAGACCCCTGAATCGCCCAATGCCGAGGCCAGCAGCGCCAGCGCGCCCGGTTGGTCCGCAAGCATGAACCGCAGATAGTAGGGCGAGTGCTCATCACCATGGTCGAGCCGTGCGGCAGACTGCAGTGCCGCGGCAGGCCGCCCGAACAGCGGCGTGCGCACACCGCGTGCCGCATCCAGCACATCCGAGATCACGGCGCTCGCCGTCGCACCCTCGCCCGCACCGGGACCGGTCAAGGCGACCTGGCCGACGAAGTCGCCCTCGATGACGCAGGCATTCGTCACCCCCGGCAGCGCTCCGATCACCGTGTCGGCCCGAACCATGCAGGGGCGCACCCGCTGCTCCAGCCCCTCGGGGTGGAGCTTGGCGAGGCCCAGCAGTTTGATCGAGAAGCCCATGTCCCGGGCCGTCGCGATATCATCCAAGGTGACCCGCTCGATCCCCTCGCAGACGACACCGTCGAAATCGATGCGTGTCCCGAAGGCCGTCGCGGCCAGGATCGCCAGCTTGTGCGCCGCGTCAATCCCGCCCACATCGAAGGTCGGGTCTGCCTCGGCATAGCCCAGCGCCTGGGCATCGGCCAGAACTTCGGGATAGGACGCGCCGCGTGTTTCCATCTCCGTCAGGATATAGTTGCAGGTGCCGTTCAGCACGCCAAAGAGCCTGCTGATCCCGTTGCCGGCCAGCCCCTCGCCCAGCGCCTTCATGACCGGGATGCCACCGGCAACCCCAGCTTCGACCCTCAGGGCGGCGTCTGCTGCTTCGGCGGCCTCGGCCAGAGCCTGCCCGTGGTGGGCAATCAGCGCCTTGTTCGCCGTGACCACATCCTTGCCGCCCGCAAGCGCCCGCTCGACGAGATCCCGCGCCAGCCCTTCCGAGCCGCCGATGACCTCGACCACGCAATCGACATCCTCGCGCGCGGCCAGCGCAGCGGCATCTTCCTCCCAGGCATAGGCCGAGAGATCCGCGCCCCTGTCGCGCGCCCGGTCCCGCGCCGAGACCGCGGTGATCTCGATGGCCCGTCCGGCCTTCGCCGCCAGCATCGTGCCATGGGTCTGCACCATCTTGACGACGCCAATGCCAACGGTGCCGAGCCCGGCGATGCCCAGACGGTAGGGGGTTGTCATGTCACTGCTCCTGCGTCGGAAATCGTCGCTCCATGTATCCGCTCGCCCCGCGGCTGCCAATGGCAAATCCGGGCGGTTGCCGGCATGCAACGACGTCACACCCGCGTCAGGGCGCGACCATAAAATTGCCCCCAATGAGCGACATGATCCGCTAAGGTTGAAGAATCGGACCTGACTCGTCCCCCAGCATAAGTTGAGATCACGTGACAGCCGCAAATCGCAGCATCCGTCGGGCTGTATTCTGTGCAGACGCACAATGGACAGCCCTTTTCGGCACAGGGTGCCGTCTCGCCGCCGCATTGGCGCTGGCGCTCTGTGCCTCTGTCTTGGCGCCTCCGGCGCCGGTGCAGGCCCAAAGCGCCGAGGACGGCCCGACCGCGGCCGAGCTTCGTACCATCACTGGAGAGCGTTTGGTGATCGCCGGGCGCCAGCGCATGCTGGCCGAGGGCATGGCCGCCAACCTCTGCTTTGCCGAATCCGGTGTGGCGGCCGAGCGCAGCCGGAACCAGCTCTATGTGATGTGGAACGTGTTCAGCTGGTATCATCGCGGAATCGTGAAGGGCAATCTCGAGCTGGGACTGCCGCCGGAGCCGAGCAAGAAAGTGCTGACCTCGTGGATCGATGTCGACCGCTCGTGGAGCGAGCTGAAGGAGATCTATGAACCGGTGCTCGCCGGTGCGTCCGTTTCAGCCGCTGCCTTCGACCGCGCCATCGCACTGACCAACGATGTGGCGCAGAAATCAACCGTGGTTGTCGCGGCACTGCGCTCCGAGCATGCCAAGGACCTGGGACAGAGCGGCTTCGGCTCGGGTCTTCTGATCGACCTCTACGAGCGCCAGCGCATGCTCGCCGAGCGCATCTCGAAAAACGTCTGCCTGATCGCGCGCGGTGACCGCGACGAGGCCCGGCTGAACGACCTGAGCGAGACGGTCAATGTCTTCCGGGCCTCGCTCGACGCCTTCCAGAACGGGCTGAGCGATATGGGTGTGCCACCGCCGCCGACCCCTGGGATCGCCGAGAGCCTTCAGGCCGCACAGTTCCACTGGCAATCGGTCGCCGCCTTCGCCTTCGCGATCGTCGGGGGAATGGAGTTGGGCGACGATGCCATGTCCGAGTTTGCGGACACCATGAACCTTTTCAATTCGAACATGACCGCCGCGCTCAATCAGCTTGTCAGCCACAATAATGCCCAGGGCGGTTAGGATGACCGGCAGGTCTACTCCGCTGCGTCGGTAAGCTGGCTGTACTCGGCGATGATCTCATCGGCCCGGGCGATCACCCGCTTGATGTTGCGGGCGGCCTGACGGATGCGGTGCTCGTTCTCGACGAGACCAAGGCGCACGAAGCCCTCACCATACTCGCCAAAGCCGACACCGGGGGAGACCGCGACCTCGGCCTCGCGCAGCAGGATCTTGGAGAACTCCATCGAGCCGAGGGCTGCGAACTCCGGCGGCACCGGCGCCCAGGCGAACATGGTGGCGGGCGGCGCGGGGATATCCCACCCCGCGCGGCCCATCGCGTCGACCATCACGTCGCGCCGGGCGTGATAGACCTGCCGGATCTCGGCGATGCAATCTTGAGGCCCGTTCAGCGCGGCCGCGGCGGCGACCTGCACCGGCGTGAACGCGCCGTAATCCAGGTACGACTTGATCCGGGTCAGCGCCCCGATCAGCCGCTCGTTCCCGACGGCAAAGCCCATGCGCCAGCCGGGCATGGAGAAGGTCTTCGACAGCGACGTGAACTCGACCGCGCACTCCATCGCGCCCGGCACCTGCAGGATCGAGGGCGGAGGCGTGTCGTCAAAGTACACCTCGGCATAGGCGAGATCGCTGAGCAGCCAGATGTGATGCTTGCGGGCGAAGGCCACCAGCTCGGCATAGAAATCGAGGTCGCAGACCTGTGCCGTCGGGTTCGAGGGGAAGTTCACGACGATCGCGACCGGCGAGGGGACCGAGTGTTTCACGGCCCGGTCCAGCGCACGAAAGTACGCCTCCGGACAGAAGCGCCCCTCATGCAGCGCCGGGATGTGGCGCAGCGTGCCGCCCGCGATCATGAAGCCATAGGGGTGTATCGGGTAACTCGGGTTCGGCGCCAGGATCACATCGCCCGGCGCGGTGATCGCCATGGCCAGATTGGCGAGCCCCTCCTTCGAGCCAAGCGTGGCAACGACGTGGCGCTCGGGATCAACCTCGACCCCGAAGCGCCGGGCGTAATACCCCGCCTGCGCCCGGCGCAGGCCCGGAATGCCCTTGGACGCCGAGTAGCGGTGCGTGCGGGGCTTGCGCACGGTTTCGACCAGCTTGTCGACGATGTGGCCGGGCGTATCCATGTCCGGATTGCCCATGCCGAAGTCGATGATGTCCCGCCCCTCTGCCCGGAACTCCGCCTTCAGCCGGTTCACCTCGGCGAAGACGTAAGGTGGCAGGCGTTTGATCCTGTAGAATTCTTCGGGCATGGCGCGGTCTCGATCGGGCGGCTCTCTCAGGGGTGCGCGCGGTGTAGCCGGGCCGTCTGCGCATGTCGAGCGGACAGGCAGCACTGCACAGAAAATACGGCGCTTTGCGCCGCGGCGATCGGCTAGAACGTGAGGTGGACCCGCATTGCGCCGCTGTGCGAGCGCGTGTTCTGCCCCGCGAGGCCACGATAGCTGATATCGACCATGACGTTCTCGTAGGAATAGACCGAGAACCCAAGTTCGACCGTCCCCAGCACATCGTCCAGCGCCACGGTCTCGCGCAGCGGGATCAGGCCCGCAAGCTCGGCGGACGAGGTGAACACAGGATCTTCGTACCAGTCCGCGCCAATGCTGATCCGTGGACGGATCGTGGTTCCAGTCTCAGGGGTCGTGAAGGTGCCGCCGAACTCCAGCCGGGGATGCAGGCTGACACTGGTCGCATCTGCGCCAGCGACGACCCGGTTATTGATACCCGCCTCCTCCTCGGTAAAGCCTGCCATGTTCAGGTATGTGACCGCACCGCCGAGCGATGGCCTGAGGAAGACCGGCCCGAACTGCGCCGTGTAACCGATCTCCGCCCGCAGGGTCGCGCTAAGCGTCCGCGCCTTGCCGATGGCGATCCCCGTCGGCGTTCCGCGGCGGGTTTCCGTCAGACCGATGGCCCCCGCCACGGCAAGCCCGGCTTGCAGGCCCTCATCGACATACTTGACCAGCAGGCCGGCCCTGCCGCGATCGGCGAAGCTGCCGGTGAGGCCGTCATAGATCGTGGTCGCTTCATACCCCACCGCGCCGCCCACCAGGATCGTGTCGGAGAAGAGGACCTGCCCTCCGGTCGCCGTCGCGTATGTCAACTCATCGAAGGCTGCCACGCTGTCGTCGTTGAAATTGTAGAGCGTCACGCTGCCTGCCCCCCAGACGCATGGCTCCTCTCTCGCAGCCGCAGGCTCGCCATCGCGGCTGGGGCAGGAAAAGAGGTGATCGACGAACCGGGCGCTTCGGCCAAATTCGGCGGCGAGGTCCATGGCACCGAGACCGGTCACCGCGGTTTCCTCGAAGGCCAGCCCGTCCAGGGCCTCCAGCGCCTCCGCATCCTCGATGCCGACAGAGGCGATGCCAACATCTTCGCGCCCGACCGAGGTGACAACCGCCGCACCGCGCCCGGACGGTACGATCAGATGACCATCCCGGCGAAAGCTGAACGGAGCGCCCGGGGCTGGGATGGACGGTTGCTGCAGGGTGATGGTCGCGCCGTTCGCCGTCAGGTTCACCTCGTCAGAGACACGGATGGCGTCCGTGTCCGGGATATCTATAAGGCCGCCCGACGTGATGGTCAGCGTCTGACTCGTGATGCTGCCGCCACCCGCGAGGCTGACATCGCCGCCCGCCACGATATCGACAGAGAGTGCCGTGATCCCGGCATCGATGACGACATCCGTGGTTGCCCCGGCATTGATGATGACCGGCTGCGCAACGGCGATGGGCTGATCCAGCGTGAAGACAGGGATATCCGGAACGTTGATGACGACCTGTGCGAGAGCAGGTCCGCGCATCAGGATGCACAGAGTGAACAGAAGGACAGCGCAGGTCCGCATGGAGCCCCCGACAGGTTCTCCCGTTCTCGACGATCAAACTAGCGCCGCAATGGTTAACGACTCGGTCCGTCTCGAACGAATTCTGTGCCGCAGGTGCGGTTTCCATTTTGCAGTGCGGGAGCAACGCAGGACGGTCCGGTTCGCCCGGGTCTTGTCACCATGCGAGACCGTTTTGCCGTCGGGCGTCACCCAGCCCGTCAAGCGCCGCTGCGTTGACCGGAAAGTGACACGCTGTCTGGCTCCGATGGACTTGCGGGTCGAAGGGTTTTCAAGTCGCCAGCACTGATCCACAGCCGCTGTTGGGCCACACCCGCTATTGGGACTGTGCCGCGGCCTGCTCCTCCGCCTTGCGTCGCTGTTCCACGAGGTCACGCGCATTCTCGGCGTTCCGCAGCATCTCGGCCAACTCGTCTGCGGCGATCACGGGCCGGGCGAGGTCGCGGGCACGCACTTCGGAGACCAGCGCCTCGGTCGTCAGATCCTCGAGGATCTGATCCCCCTCCGCCGGATCGGGAACCGCTTTGGTGTAGGTGCCGACCGGCGGTGCGTCCGGTGTATCAATCAGCCGGGGATAGGGCGCCTCGGCCGTGCCGGGTGCCTCCTGCAGATCATACCGGCCAAAAAGCTCGACTGTGCCGCACGCGCCAAGAACCGATGCCAGCCCCATCGCCGCGACAAATTGTGCAGTGCAACATAAGCGGTGCATATGCGAGGTCACATCCTGACGTTGAGCGGGCGACCTGCCCGTGCTCCATGCTATATAGTGACCGGACACGCAGCGCCAGAACCTGCGCATCACCGGGAGGACCGCTATGACCACGCCCCAGGAACAGCCGTCATTGAACGAGCGGATGACCATACTGGCCGAACGGTCGGCCAAGTTGTGGGCCGAGTCGCTGGATCGTACGGTCGAAAGCGCGGGCAAGAAGCTGAAGCCCGATCCGCTGAACGCGGTGCCGGCGATCTCGAAGCTGGCGCAGGACTACATCGATCATCCCCAGAAGATGGTCGAGGCCTCGGCAAGGTTCTGGATGCAGCAGGCGGATCTCTGGACCCGGATGGTGCAACGTGCCATGGGTCAGGACACCGGTCCGGCCATCGAGACCCCGCGCGGCGACAAGCGCTTCAAGGACGAGGTGTGGAGCGAGAACCCGGTCTTCGACTATCTGAAACAGTCTTATCTTCTCACGGCGGGGTGGCTGCACAGGCAACTCGATGAAGCCGATGGTCTGGACCCGCAGGAGCGCAAGAAGCTGAACCTGCTGGCGCGCAATTTCATCGATGCGATCTCGCCGACGAACTTTGCCGCGACCAACCCGGAGGTTCTGAAGACGACGTTGGAGCAGGACGGCGAGAACCTCGTCCGCGGGCTGGAGAACCTGACGCGGGATCTGGAGCGCGGCCATGGCAGCCTGCTGATCCAGCAGACGGACATGGAGGCGTTCGAGCTTGGCCGCAACATGGGCATCACCCCGGGCAAGGTCGTCTTCCAGAACGACGTCATGCAACTGGTGCAGTACACGCCGACAACGGACACGGTCCACGCGACCCCGCTGTTGTTCATCCCGCCCTGGATCAACAAGTTCTACATCCTCGATCTGAACGAGAAGAAGTCGATGATCCGTTGGCTGGTCGAGCAAGGCCACACGGTCTTCATCGTCTCCTGGGTCAATCCGCGGGACGAGCACCGGGAAGAGACCTGGGAAAGCTACATGACAAAAGGCGTGCTGACCGCCGTGGGCAAGGTGCTGGAGGAGACCGGCGCCGAGCAGACCAACATCGTTGGGTACTGCATCGGTGGCACCCTGCTGGGCACGACCCTGGCCTGGATGGCGGCGAAGGGTGATGACCGCATCGCCTCGGCCACGTTCTTCACGGCACAGTTCGACTTCTCGGATGCCGGTGAGTTGCAGGCCTTCGTGGACGAAGAGGTCATCGATACGGTCGCCCAGGCCGCCGAGGATCACGGATATCTCGCCGCAGAGAACATGTTCGGCGCATTCAACTCGCTGCGGTCATCCGACCTGATCTGGTCGTTCGTCGTGAACAACTACCTGCTTGGCAAGGACAATTTCCCGTTCGACCTGCTCTACTGGAATTCGGACAGCACCTGTATGCCGGGCAAGGTGCATACCTACTACCTGGACACGTTCTACAACAAGAACCTGCTGGCGCGGGGCGCGTTGGAACTGGCCGGCGAGCGACTGGACATGAAGAAGGTCAAGACACCTGTCTACCATGTCGCGGCGGTTGAAGATCATATCGCACCTGCGGCGAGCGCCTATCAGGCCGCAAAGCTGCTGGGCTCGACAAAGCAGAAATTCGTGCTGGCGGGGTCCGGACATATCGCGGGGGTGGTGAACCCGCCCGCATCGGGAAAGTACCAGTACTGGACCCGGACCGGGATCAAGGATGCAGATCTCGATGCGTGGCGCGACGGCACAAAGGAGACGCCGGGATCATGGTGGCCCGATTGGGACCAGTGGTTGGCCAAGCACTCCAAGGGCAAGGTTCCGGCACGCGAACCGGGGGCGGTTCTGGGCGTTCTCGAAGACGCACCGGGCTCCTACGTCAAGGACCGCTCGGACGCGCGCTGAGGCCCCCGCCGGGACAGATCCGCGCCACGGACCCTCGCGCCCTGCGGGGTTCTTTGCCTGTCACCTCGGCCAAACCGCCACGACACCAAAAAATGACATAAACTCGCGCAATCATCGCGTTGGAAGACGCGGCGTGTTCGCCGTATAGAGATCTGATGCGCAAGACAATGCAGAGGTGTCCATGTTCCGGTTCCTATCGCTGATTGCAGCGACCCTGACCTCTTTCGCCGCGATGACCATGTCGGCCCACGCCTGCGAGGCCGGTGATGGCAAGGAGCTCTGCAAGACCAAGAACGGCCATTATCGAATTCTGTTGCCCAAGAAAGCGGGACCGCATCCCACGGTGATGCACCTCTATGGGTCGACAGGGCAAACCTCTATCTCGACATCCGAACGCAGTCTCCTCAGGTTGTTCCTGGCACAGGGTTATGCGGTCATCGTGCCCGCGGCGCTCGATGTCTTCTACAACGATCCCAAATTCAATTCGAAGGGTGAGGATAGCGGCTGGCATCTCAGGAACGAGCGCCGCCGGGGCAAGCGCGACGAGATTGCCTTCCTGACCGAGGTTCTGAACGACGCGACCGTTCGGCATGGGATCGATCGCAACCGGGTGCTTCTGACCGGCCAGTCGCGCGGCGCCTCGCTGGCCTGGGAAATCGCCTGTCACGCCCCGCAGCTTGCCGGAGCTTATGCGCCGCACGCAGGGCTCTATTTCGGCCAGATGCCAAAATCCTGCCGTGGCCCGGTCCGCATCCTCCACACCCATGGCAGGGCCGATGATATTGTCCCGCTTGGACGCAGCGAGCGCACGCGGTTCAACACACCGGTACGCGAGTCGCTGGACAAGATCGGTGCCGTTGCAGGCTGCACGCATCCGGGCACCAAGAAGGGGTTCAAGGACTACGAGCGCACCACGTGGTGGGGATGCCAGCCCGGCTCGTCGGTCGAGTTGATGCTGCACAAGGGCGGGCACAATCCTCCTGTCAGCTGGTACCCCACGGTCATTGACTGGTTCGAACAGGGTGGCCCTGTTGTGGCCGGTGGCATCACGGGCGGCACGGCCCGTTTCACAGCCTCGGGAGAGGGCGGCTTGTCCGGACGAACCAAATCGGTCAACCCAGAAGGCTCCGGCCTCAGCGGCAGCAAGTCAGCCCCAGAAGGCGGTACTTTGCTGCGCGGTGGCAGTGCACGCTCGAACAGCCGCTTCAAAAAGCCTAAGGTCTCGCAATAGCGCGATCGGGTCCGGCTTTGCCGCAGCCCGGCGGCACGGCAGGGGAGGATCCGATGAGACTTGAAGGAAAGACCGCCATCGTCACCGGCGCAGGCCAGGGTTTCGGCGAGGGCATTGCCCGGCGCTTTGTCGAGGAAGGCGCCCGCGTTCTGGTTGCCGACATCAACGGCGAGACCGCGGCACGCGTGGCCGCCGAATTGAGTGCGGCCCAGCAGGGGGCGGCAAAAGCACATACCGGAGATGTCTCGCACCTGTCCGATGTGCAGGCGATGGTCGATGCCGCGGTCCAGGCCTGGGGCGGGCTGGACATCGTCGTCAACAACGCCGGTGTCACCCACCGCAACAAACCCTTGCTGGATGTGACCGAGGACGAGTTCGATCGGATCATGGGCGTCAACGTCAAGGCGATCTGGCATTCGGCGCGCGCTGCGGTGCCCATGTTCCGCCAGCGCGGCGGCGGCGTGATTCTGAACATCGCCTCGACGGCCGGGGTCCGGCCGCGGCCGGGCCTGACGGTCTACAATGCCTCGAAGGGCGCAGCAGTGACGATGACCCGGTCCATGGCCGTGGAGCTTGCGCCCGAAAACGTGAGGGTCTGTGCGCTCAATCCCGTGGCAGGCGAGACGCCGTTGCTGGCCACCTTCATGGGCGAGGATACGCCCGAGATCCGCGAGAAGTTCCTCGCCACCATTCCGCTTGGCCGGTTCTCGCAACCGCGCGATCTTGGCAATGCGGCGGTGTTCCTGTGCTCGGAGGAAGCGAGTTTCCTCACCGGCGTCTGTATGGAGGTCGATGGTGGTCGCTGCGTCTGACGATCTCGTCGGCGCCGAGGATCTGGTCCGGGACCTGCGCGCTCTTGGCGTGGCCGAGGGCGATGGCCTGTTCGTTCATTCCTCGCTTCGGTCCATCGGAACTGTGATCGGCGGTGCGCGGGGCCTGATCGAGGCACTGATCACGGCTGTCGGTCCCGCCGGGCTGATCGGCATGCCGGGCTTCAGCCGCGACGCGTACGACCCGGTGGATCAGCTCGGCCTGGATGTCACGCCGGATCGCCACGCCCGGATCCGCGCACAGGTGCCGGGCTATGACCCGGATCGGTCCAGTACCCAGCAGAACGGCGCCGTGGCCGAGACGTTTCGCCACTGGCCCGGCGCCATGCGCAGCCCGCATCCCACAAGCTCCGTCGTCCTGCGCGGCCCCGATGCTGGTGATCTGATCGCGCCCCACAGCGCCGAGGGCTGGGCCACAGGACCGGACACACCGTGGGGCCGCCTGCGGACCCGCGCGGGCATGAAGATCCTGCTGATCGGCGTTGGCTGGAACCGGGCCTCGGCCCTGCACGCCGCGGAAAGCATCGCGGCCCACCGGCGCACCAAGGTCCGCCACCTGAAGACCGGCCCCGGCGATGCGCCCTGGATCGACGCACCGGATGTGGCCGATGATCTCGATCGGCTCTTCCCTCTGGTTGGCACGGCGTGGGAGGTGACGGGCGCCGTCGCGATGGGCCGGCTTGGCCGGGCCGAGTGTCGCCTGACCGGCTATGATGCACTTGTCGGGTTCGCTGCAGACTGGATCGGCGCACGCAACGCCGCCGACGGCGTGCCTGCCTGGCCAAGCTAGTCCGCGGACCGCAGGCAATCCTCCCAGTCCGGGACCGGACCGATCTTTTCCCGGGCAAAATCGATGAAGGCCCGCGCCCGCGCCGACAGGTGCCGCGTCTGCGGATAGACCACATAGATCGTCACGCCTGCCCAGGTGCAGTCCCTGAGGACCGGCACCAGATGCCCGGCCCGAACTGCTTCCGAGACGATAAAGCTCGGCTGCAACACCATGCCCTGCCCGGCGATCGCGGCATCGCGCAGGAAGTCGCCATTCGTCGACCACATCGTAGGGCTGACCTGCACAGTGCCTGCAACGCCCTCGGCAGTCTCATACCGCCAGGTTTCGTTGCGCTCCGACCCCGTATAGCAGAGCGCCGGAACACCGCTCAGATCCGCAGGCGTCTCGGGCAGGCCGTGCTCCTCCCAGAACGACGGCGCTGCACTGACCACCATGCGCACATCGGCCAGCTTGCGCGCGATCAGGCTCGAATCCGCCAGTGTCCCGATACGGACGGCCAGATCCTGCCCCTCGGCCACCAGATCCACCATCCGGTCCGAGAAGTCGATATCGAGTTCCAGCCCCGGATGGGTCCGGGCGAACTCGATCAGGATCGGGCCTAGATGTGAACGCCCGAACGAAAGCGGTGCAGCGATTCTCAGCGGCCCAGAGAGCGTGCGGTTGCCATCGCCCACCTCGGTCTCCGCCTCCTCCAGCGCCTGGAGGATCTGCACCGCTCGCGTGTGGAAGGTCTCGCCTGCCGCGGTCAGGCGCATTTTGCGGGTCGTGCGCTGCAAAAGCTGCGCACCGAGGCGCCGCTCGAGATCCTTGACCCTCCGGCTGACCGCCGAGGTCGCCACCTGCAGCGCCTTGGCCGCATTCGTCAGACTGCCGCTCTCGACCACCTGAACAAAGGCGCGAAGATCCTCGAACCGGTCCAAGATGCCCCCCTGCGCTATCGAACCACATCACCATCGTGCCCCGCAGCGCGACCATTCACAAGAATGCAGTATCACACCACAAATGACGATATCCGGCGCAGACGGCGCCGTTGACCCCATGCGCCCGGCCGGACTAAGCGAGAAAGACCACAGAGGAGATCCCCATGAACGGTGCCGAGAGTCTGGTGCGCACGCTGCTGGCGAGCGATGTCGATGTCTGCTTCACCAATCCCGGCACGTCCGAGATGCACTTTGTCGTCGCGCTCGATCAGGTGCCGGGAATGCGCTGCGTGCTGGCGCTGTTCGAAGGCGTCGCGACCGGCGCTGCCGATGGCTACTACCGCATGGCCGAGCGCCCGGCCTCGACCCTGCTGCATCTGGGACCCGGGCTGGCGAACGGGCTGTCCAATCTGCACAACGCCAAGAAGGCCGGGTCGGGCGTGGTCAACATCGTGGGCGAGCATGCGACGGGACACATCGCGCTGGATGCGCCGCTGACCTCGGATATCGAGGGGATCGCCTGGCCGGTGTCGCACTGGGTCGAGACCTCGATGACCGCCGACGCCGTGGGCCGCGACGGCGCGCGAGCGGTCGCAGCAGCACGGACCGCGCCCGGTCAGGTGGCAACGCTGATCCTGCCGGGTGACACGGCATGGAACGAGGGCGGGGTGGTTGCTGATCTGGTCGCGCCGCCCGCGCGCACGCCCGTTTCGGCCGACGCGATAGAGGCCGCGGCGAAGGTCTTGGTTCAGCCGGACAGCCTGATGATCCTGGGCGGGCAGGCACTGACTGAAGCCGGGCTGGACCTCGCGGGGCGTATCTCGGCGAAGACCGGGTGCGGACTGCTGACCGAGTGGTCGAACACGCGCCTGGAACGCGGAGCGGGCCGCATGGATGTGCGGCGCATCCCCTATCCGGTGGATCAGGCACTGGAGGTCCTCGCCCCGTATCGGCGGATTGTGCTGGTAGGCGCCCGGCCGCCGGTTGCATTTTTCGCCTATCCCGACAAGCCCGGCGTGCTGACCCAGCCGGGGACCGAGTTCACCGAGCTGTGCGGGTGGGAGGCCGATATCCTCGGTGCGCTCGAGGGATTGGCGGCAGAGACGGATGCCGTCGGACCCGCCCCCATCGACATCGCCCCTGCCGCACAGCCCGAGATTGCGGACGGTCCGCTGACGCCGGAGACGATTGCACCGGTGCTGGGCGCCCTGATCCCGGAGAATGCCATCGTCGTCGACGAATCCGTCACGACCGGGCGGCGCTTCTTCCCTCTGACAGCAGGCGCACCGCCGCATTCCTGGCTGAACAACCGTGGCGGGTCGATCGGCTATGGTCTGCCCTGCGCGATCGGGGCGGCCATTGCGTGCCCGGATCGCAAGGTCATCGCACTCGAAGGGGACGGCAGCGCGATGTACACGGTTCAGGGGCTCTGGACCATGGCGCGTGAGGGGCTGGACATCACTGTTCTGGTGTTTGCCAACAATTCCTACAGGATCCTCCACGGCGAGATGTCCAATGTCGGGGCTGCGAACCCTGGACCGCGCGCGCAGGACATGCTGACGCTGGATCGCCCCGACCTTGGCTGGACCCAGATGGCGCGTGGCATGGGGGTCGAGGCGGAACGGGTCGAAGATGCAGCAGGGCTTGCACGCGCGATGAAGGCCGGATTGTCGAGCGAGGGTCCGTACCTGATCGAGCTTGCCATGTAGGGGCGCGGGTGCCTCATGGACACCGCCCTGCCCGGCGAAACAGCGCGGCCGGCACGGTTGCATCCCGGACGCATTTGCGCCAAGACCGTGTCATCCAGTACACACAATCCCGTTACGGCCTGACCCAGCGCGCTCTGCTGTCGGGCGTTTTGCCGAGAAGGAGCTGCCCATGAGCAGCGCGTTGTCCGAACTTTTGTCCGCTCGCCCCTGGCTTCTGGCCGACGGCGCGACGGGAACCAATTTTTTCGCCATGGGTTTGCAGGCGGGTGATCCGCCCGAGATGTGGAACCTTGACGCGCCAGAGAACGTGCATGCGTTGCACCGTGGGTTCGTCGAGGCCGGATCCGATATCATCCTGACGAATTCATTCGGCGCGAACCGTCGCCGGTTGATGCTGCACAACAATCAGGATCAGGCGTTCGAGGTGAACAAGGCTGCCGCCGAAATCGCTCGGGCCGAGGCCGACGCAGTGGAGCGCCCAGTCCTGGTTGCGGGCTCGATGGGACCGACCGGAGACATCCTCGAGCCGGTGGGTGAACTCACCCACGCCGAAGCGGTCGAGGTCTTTACCGAACAGGCCGCGGGCCTGAAGGCGGGGGGCGCCGATCTCCTCTGGATCGAGACGCTCTCGTCGCAGGAGGAGGCCGCCGCCGCGGTCGAGGGCGCTGCAACCGCCGATCTTCCCATCGCGATCACGCTCAGCTTCGATACAGCAGGGCGCACGATGATGGGGATCAGCCCGTCGGACTGGCCCGGTATCGCGACGAGCCTGCCGGCCTCGGTCGCTGCAATCGGTGCGAATTGCGGGGTCGGCGCATCGGAGCTGGTGGCGACCGTTCTCAACATCACCAAATCTGCAGAGACCGACACCGTCGTGATCTCGAAGGCCAATGCGGGGATCCCCGAGTTCAAGGATGGTGCGATCTGCTACAACGGCACGCCCGAATTGATGGCGGACTACGCCCGCCTCGCTGCCGATTCAGGCGCTCGCATCATCGGAGGGTGCTGCGGCACATCGGCGACCCATATCGCTGCCATGCGGGCTGCGCTGGATGCGCACAAGCGGGGCGAGACACCATCCATCGACACGGTGATTGCACGGCTTGGCGAAGTCTCGGATCTGGCACGCGGGATCGACAAGGCCGCCGAGGGTGGCGGTCGCAAGCGCAGGCGGCGCGCGTAACACAACCGGCACGGATCGCTGCCGCCAGCGGTCGCGGTCGCAGCCCGAGACAGCCTTGACGTCAGGCGGCAGAACCACCATCCGGTTCGCGCCGCTTCTCGGTCAGCGCGGTATATTGGCCATAGGGCCGATAGGCATAGAGGTAGCTCTCGAGCACCGCTTCCATGGCCGTTGGCTCGACCCCGGCATCTGCAAAGGTCAGGGTCTTGCCCGTCACGACATTGTCCGATTTCAGCAGCTTGACCTGATCGCGTGTTAGCAGCGGCGCAACACCGATCCACGCGGTCTTCTCCATGAACCACGCCTGGATGTTCGCCACGAAGAAGGGCAGCCCGATGATCAGGCGGCGGCGGCGGATGACGTCGAGCATCAGTTCGATGCACGCACGGAAGCTCGCCGCCCTTGGACCGCCCAACTCGTAGGTGCCGGTGGCAATCTCCCCCGATGCAGCGCGGGCGGCCACCTCGGCCACATCCTCGACCCAGACCGGCTGGAACTTCGTCTCCGCCCCGACCAGCGGCAGGATTGGCGTGATCCGCGACAGTCCGGCAAACTGGTTGAAGAAGCCGTCCTCCGTCCCGAACACGATGGACGGGCGCAGGATCGTGGCGTCTGGAAACGCGGACAGCACCGCGGCCTCGCCCGCGGCCTTGGTCCTCGCATACTCCGCGTCACTGTCGGCGTCGGCGCCGATAGCGGAGATATGAACCATGCGCGTGGCACCTTCTTCCGCCGCGATCCGAGCGACACGCTCCGCGCCTTCTGCCTGGCAGGCGTCAAAGGTGTTGCGTCCGGACTGGAACAGGATGCCAACGCAATTCACGACCACCTCAGCCCCTGCGATCACCCGGCGCATCGAAGCATCGTCACGGATGTTGCACTGAACCGGTTCGACCTGCCCGACGACGCCGTATGGCTTCACGAACATGGCTTCGTTCGGGCGGCGGCAGGCGACGCGCACACGAAAGCCGCGACGCGCCATGCGCTGAGCGATATAGCGACCGACAAATCCGGATCCGCCGACGATGGTGACAATCGGGGTTGTCATGGGACCTCCTTGGCTCGGCGTTCTGTTTGGAAACTAAGCCTGCGGCCGGAACCAGACAAGCCACAATCCCGAGACTGCGACCCCGCGCCCTAGCGCTGCGCTTCGGCGGCTGAGACAGCGACGGTTCTGACGGTTCTGTCGAATCCGCATCATCATGGTAGGCTGATGGCACATCAGGACAGAGATAAGGGGGAAGTCTCAATGCCGTGTGAAGTTTGCGGATGTCATCCGACCTGGGCAGATCTGGCCGAGTGCGGCGACATGAACTGCCCATGGACGCTTGATGTGGGCAAGCCGATCCCGCCGCTGACGCCCGAGATGATGCGCTCGCCGGAGTTCAGTCGGATCACACCCGCTGCCCCTATGTCAGCCCCCAAGCCCGTCGCAGACAAGGTCCCCGCGGTCGTCTCGACGGCCGCCCCTCAACCGCATTCATGGGATGAGAAGGTCGAAAAGCTGGTCGAGGGCATGGAACCTCCTGCCTCGAACCCTGCGCCGGTCGAGCCCTCGGCGAGCGTGACAACCACGGATGCGCCCGAGACGGAAAGGGCCTCCAAGATCAGCTGGGCTGAGATGATCGCCAAGAACAAGGACGCGCCCGCCCCGACCGCCCCGAAGAAGCCAGTCGCGACGGCGGCACCGGCACAGCCCGCCCGCCCTGCACGGAGCTTGAGTTCGAGCACCCAGGCCAACGACTTCGACACCATCATGCACTACATCGACGAGGTGATGGTGTGGGAGGGTCGCTACGGGCCAAGTTGCCGCATCACCACGAAGATCGACTGGAACCTCAGAGAGTGCCGCGAGCTTTATCTCTATGTAAAAGACCAACTGCACGATCGACCGTTTTATGTCGGGAAGAAGCGGCTCTACTTCTATGTCGGCGCGATTGGAAACTGGGGCAAGGCCGGGTTCCGGATCTCGGGTCACACCAAACCCGTTGCGAAAATCAAGAACTCGGCCACCTGCGGTGTCCTGCATATCGAGAACTGATCCGGTCTCGATCACCTGACCCGTTGACAGCGCGTATCGCCGCCGCTACATCGGCGTCTCTCGCGGCCTGCCCAGGTGGCGGAATTGGTAGACGCGCTGGCTTCAGGTGCCAGTTCCCGTATGGGAGTGGAAGTTCGAGTCTTCTCCTGGGCACCACACTTCAGATACAAGCAATTGATCCTGAACGAAAATCTAGTTCGGGAGGCACTACAAGTGTCACACAATCTGCCACACACCATACTCAGAAGCGGCTCTTTCGTGTTCAATCGAAGAGTTCCCAAGGCTGTGGTTCAAGACTTCGGGCAAGAGGTCGTCAGGGTTAAGCTCGGCAAGGATCAGGACCAAGCTAGGGTTCTGGCGGAGCGACTCACGCAAAGGCTAGACGACATTTGGGCATCTCCTAAGGTTCGGCCTGTCGAGATCAAACACATTCTAGACGCCGTCGTCCCTCGGATCGTCACCTTGGACGATGCTGTTGAATCGTACCTTATGAACAAAGGTCAGGGACGAGATAAGAACTTTCAAAAGGTCGTCAGACTGGCGCACAGAATGATGACCAACGCAGCAGGCAACAGAGACGTACACAGCTACACCAGAGAGGACGCTAGAGCATTTTCGGATCAATCTGGCTCGTATCCAGAGTTTGTGAAGTAGTTTGCGCACTCAGCCGGGCTGAAAGC
>JBCBOR010000076.1:0-23226 GCA_039821125.1 Pseudomonadota bacterium | reverse complement strand
ACTAAAACCGTTGCTACTGGTGGAATTGCGCCCCAAATCAGTTACACCCGATAAGGTGCCATTATCAGGAATGTTGAAATTGCTCGAACAAACTGGCAACATAGTCGGTATGCACGCTCAGACAAACACGTGGAAGACAGCGCCCCGCTCAGAACGGGCTCTCGATCCGCGCACCGGAGGGCGTGAAATCATCGACATTGCCGGTGACCACAACCGCATCACGCCTCAGCGCCTGCGCCGCGATCATCAGATCAGCACCATAGTGACCGATCTCATGGGACAGCCGGCCCCAGATCCGGGCATCCTCCGCATCGAAGGCAAGGATGCGGTCAGGGAAAAGTTGCAGCGTCCGGTCCAGCCATGCTCGAAGATCGGCGGCAAAGGCGGGGTCGCGCCGGTCCTGGCGCACGATCCCACGCGCAATCTCGCCGATTGTGATGGCGCTCAGGTAGAGATCCGCTTCCGGTTTCTCACGCAGCCACGCCGCGACCTGCGGCGCCCGCTCCGGACGGCGCACCGCCGAGATCACGTTGGTGTCGAGGATGTACATCCCCGCCCCGATCAAAGCGTCACGTCGCGCGGGCGGATCTCGGCCCGCTCGATGTCTGCATCAGGGAACGCCATGAGATGCTCGGCAAAGCTTGGCCGGGCTTCAACCGCACCTTTCACCAACCGGTCATATGCCTCGGCAGAGACCACAACGACGGCAGGCCGACCCCGACGCGACACCGCCTGCGGCGTCCCGGCAAGCGCGGCGTCGACAACTGCACTGAAGCGGTTCTTGGCATCCTGGAGCGTCCACATCGTGCATGTCCTGTCTAGCTATCTGGCTAGCTATATAGACTGCCTGAGGACAGCACACAAGCCCATGAAGGTCAGCCCATGACAAAACCAATCGCCCCTGCCCCACGCAACATGCCCGAAACCACGCTGGCGAGCTTTGCTGCAGAGCTCGAGGATCTGTTCGTGCGGGGTACGCCAGCCAATACGCTCAGGGCCTATGAGCGAGATCTCGCGTACATCACCGCATGGAAGCAGGCGGCGTTCGGGGCGGCACCCGCCTGGCCGGAGCGGGAGGATGCCGCGCTGCGCTTCGTCCTTGATCACGCGCGGGATCTGAGCGACGCGCCGGCCGACGACCCCACGCGGCAGGTGGCCGAGGTGTTGATCGCAGCGGGTCTGCGCAAGACGCTCAAGGCCCCAGCGCCTGCGACGCTCGACCGGCGCATCGCGTCATGGCGGGCTTTCCACCGGATGCGCAATCTCGACAGCCCGTTTGACGCGCCGTTGGTCCGGGCGGCCCGCCAGAAGGCCCGCCGTGCTGTGCGTCACAGGCCCAGCAAGAAATCCAGCCATGCCATCACCCGCGATGTGCTTGAGGCGATGATCGCCACCTGCGGCTATGATCTGAGGGGCCTGCGCGACCGGGCGCTGCTGATGCTGGCCTTTGCGTCCGGCGGACGGCGGCGCTCCGAGGTCGCAGCGCTGCGGCGCGAGGACCTGGATCTCTCCGACTTCGAGGAGGACGGCCTGATCTGGCTGCACCTGATCGAGACCAAGACGACCGGCTCGGCCGAGACCCCGAAACTGATCCTGAAGGGCCGCGCCGCCAAGGCGCTGGCGATCTGGATCCGTGAGGCCGGGATCGAGGACGGCCCGCTCTTTCGCACAATCTCCCGCGCCGACCGGGCCCTGCCCCGCGGGCTGACCTCGGACGGTGTCCGCCATGTGGTGAAATCCCGGCTGGTCGCCGCGGGCTACCCCGCCGACTTCGCCTCTCCACACGGGCTGCGGGCCGGGTTCCTGACGCAGGCCGCCCTCGACGGTGCACCGGTTCAGGCCGCCATGCGCCTCTCGCTCCACCGCTCGGCAAAACAGGCCATGGCCTACTACGACGATGTCGAGATCACGCAAAACCCTGCAACGGATCTGCTGGAGTGAACCATGGGCGGTAAACGGCCGTTTACCGCCCCTGCCCTTCACCCCTCGCCAAGCGCCTTCTGGAATGCCGCGACCGCGGCCTCGAGCCGCTCGCGCGACATGTCGGTGAAGTCGGTGCGGTCCTTGATGCGCACCTCGCCTTTGCGTGCTGTGATCTTGGCGCCGCCGACATGGAACTCGAACTTCTGTGTGTCACGCTTGGCGGGCTTGGGCGCGGTCTCGGACCTGTCTGCCGACGCCGCGATGGCCGCGCGCAGGATCGCAGTCTGCTCCTGTTCATCCTCCGCCACCAGAAGCTTGCGCCGCAGAGGGCCCGTCATCCCGGGCCGCTCTTTCAGGGCTCGCGACAGCTCCAGTCCAAGATCGCGGGACACGGCCTTCGGAAAACGCAGATCATCGCCCAGCAACGACAGCACCGTGACAAAGCTGCGGATATGCGACCGCTTCATCTTGTGCAGGGCGCTGTAGAGACGCCCGACCATCGCCTCGGGTTCCTTGCCGTCGATCGTCGGATCCGCCGCGGCCTTCAGCGCAAGCTCGGCCATCTCCGCATAGGTGAGATCTTGCCGGAGGATGTTCTCCTCCACCATGTCGACATAGTGGCGTAAACGGTCGTTTACCCCGCCATCGATACGCGCCAGCGCCGTCGCGAAGGCTTCTTCCCCGGTTTCGGAGCGGAGCGCGCGCAGCGCGGTAAGGCGGCGCCATCCCTTCTTGAGCTGCAGGGTACCGGCATCATCCCGATAGAGCTCGATCGGCTCCTTCTGACCGTGAGCGCGGATCGACGTCTTCAGCTCGTCCATCTCATCCGAGGCGGCCACGCCATCCAGATCCAACCGGTCCCGCGGAAGATCATCCGTTGAAATCTCGTCAAGCGGAATGCGGGCAAGGACCCTGCCCTCATCGACCGCGGCCCGGTACTCGCGCGCATCCGCGGCGTTTTTCTGGCGTTGCTCGACCCGCGCCTCGGTCGCTTCTGCCACGCTCTCTGCCGTCTCACGAACCGCCGAGGACATCGGCCCGGTTCCTCGGCGCCGCGGCACCCGACCCACCGGGATATCTTCGACGCTGGTGATCCCGAATTTGTTCTTGCGGCTCATGATGCGGCCCTCCGATCAGTGCGGTCCTGAGCGCGATCTTGCCATGCCCTCAGCCATGTTGCGCGAAACTCGCCATAAGCGTCATCGAAGGACCCGCGCGCCCGCTTCCATGTCTCTCGCGTCATCTGACGGTAGTCCTGTTCATAGATCGACATCTGGAACCGTCCGGATTGTTCGACGGCGCGGGTCATCTCGACCTGGTTCTGACAGACATCCGCACCGAAGACATTGCGGAACGCCTGGAGCATCGCCTGGTGCAGATCGTTCGACGTCTCGAACCGGGTCATCAGGATGCGGGTGTCGACAAACTGCTTCGGCAGGTCGATCCCCGCATCCTCGGCAAGCTCCGCGAACCCGGTCGAGATATCCTCGAGCGCATCGCCCAGCTGACCGAGGAAAGAGGTTGTGGAATCATACTCCCAGTATCCCGGCCCGGATGGGATGTAGAGCACATCGGCGGCAAACGCCGCGTTCAGCGACTGGTAGCCAATCGCTGGCGGACAATCGAACAGGATAAGGTCGTACTGGTCATCCGGCAGCTCATCGAGATACCGGGCCATGCAGCCGAAGAACGACCACGCCTTGTGCAGCGACCGGTACTGGGCCGAGGCAAACTCGACGAACGCCGCGTTGGCACAGGACGGGATGATGTCGATGGTCGGCCAGCAGGTTGGCTGGATGAAGTCCTGAACCCGATGGCGGCCGACAGCGACGACATCCTGGGGCAACTCGTCCGAAGAAGGGTAGGGGCAGTCGTCCGGGTCATCATACGCGGCAACGATCCGGTCCGCCTCGCGGCAGAGGTCGCGGCAGAGGATACCCCAGACCGTGCAATCCTCGCGCACCTCGGCCAGCCCCATCGAGTGGGTCAGCGTCGCCTGCGGATCGAAGTCCACCACCAGCACACGATAGCCATCGAGCGCCGCGGCATTGGCGAAGTGCTGTGCGACGACCGACTTGCCGACACCGCCCTTGAAGTTGGCAACAGCGGCACGCATAGCACGGCCCGGCGGTCGGTGCGGCAACAGCGACTTGCCACGGAACCGGACACGGCGACGGATCTCGTTGATCTCCTCGAGCGTGAACCACCGTTGCCGCCCGCCATCATCCAACACTTCGCCCTGGGGCAGGCTCGGGTCCTCGGCCAGCTTCTTGCGCAGCGTGTCCGCCGCGACGTTGAACATGAACTGGCTCATCTCCCAGATCGAGAACCGGCGGAGCGTCTTGGTGTCCTCGGGCGAGAACGTGGCCCGCCGCACGGCCGCCTGCTGAGCAAGGCTCCGTTCGTTCAGGGCGATGAGATGTGCGTGATCGCGCATGGATGCTCTGCCTCTCTATCGTGTCTTTATTGATTGCTCTACGAATTACGCGATTTTGGCGAAATTGAAAAGCCCGGATACGTAAACGGCCGTTTACCCGACGATTCGCAAGGAAATCAAACAGATGACTCGCTGACGTGACCACTGCTGCCAGATCTGGAGGACACCCCTGTCACCACATTCAGCATATAGGGTGACAGACAGGCCACTATTATGGGACAGCTAGATGTCACCCCTTACCTATAACCAGATAAATCTTTGTTTCGATGTGCTGTTCAGGAATTTCGCCTAAATCCAGCGCGCTTGACAAAGTACCGGATTTCCAGCCTTATCCACAGCGAAGGGAGCGCTAACGATTCCCTCGGACAAAAAGAAACCCGCCGGATCAGGGCGGGTTCTGACAACAAAGTGCTGTGGCTCTGTGCGACACTCAGATCCTACGTCACAGCGCAACATCGAGCAACGCTTTTCCATGCGGGAAAGCGAACGAGGCAGTGTGATGACAGGTATGGGACCATGCTTGCGAAACGATTGGCCGGGCCCGGGGCAGGGGTCCGGAAATATGATCTTCTGACCGCGCTCGCTGTTGCCGGTCTGGCGGGGTCGCCGGGGTTCGCAACCTCGATGACCCGGCTCATCGCGCTGGTGACGGCGCGGTACAATTGGCGACTGGACGAGGTGACGATCGGTCAGGCCGAACTGGCGCGGATGTGGTCGGTCGATGTCCGCACGGTGAAGCGCGAGATCCGCAGGCTTGCCGAGCATGGTCTCTTGTCGGTCAAGCGGGCCGGCGTGCGGGGCAGGGTGGCAACCTACATCCTCAACCATGCGCGGATTGATGAACTGACACGCGATTGCTGGCCTCTGGTCGGCCCGGACTTTGAAGCGCGGATGACCGAGCAGGGCAGGGGGGCAGACACGCCGCCCGGCAGCACCACGGTTGTGCCGTTTCCGGGGCAGACGGAACCAGCGACAGAGTGGGCAGCGGCGAAGGCTGCACTGCGCCGGTCGGACCGGGCCCGTGCCAAGGCGTGGTTCGATCCGTTGCTTCGTGACGACAGGGTCGGAGACCACCTGATCCTTCGGGCCCCCAGCGCATTCCATGCGGAATACGTGACAACCCACCTGATCGGCGACCTCGTCCGGGCAGTGACCGCAGCAGATCCATCCGTGGACTCGCTCGACGTGATCGCATGACGGATGCAGGTGGTTGCCGTATCGCGGGTCCGGTCAGGGTTTCTGTGTCGCGGAGGGCCCCTTTGGTCGAAGTCACCGATGCGGTGACAATATGCGGTGGTCGTGTCATCGAGCTGATTGGGCAGACCTCGTCTGCCAACCGCTACCCCTGCGGTGCATTGATGTCTTGGCTGTCGAGCCATCGGCACAGGTGTCTCAGCGCTCCAACCACTTTTTGGCGAGGCGCGCTTCCTCTGCGGTTGTAACTGCGATACGCTGTTCGCTCGACGTGAACGGTGGGGTGGGGCATGCAAGTACAGCCAGAATTTGGCTCGTTTAGTATTTCTGGAACGATCATTGAATCCGGGGATGTTGATTTATTTAATCTCGATCTATTGCCAGGGCGGCAGTATCGGATAACACTTACAGGCGATATACTACAGTTTGCCGGTATATCCGAGATCCTCGCTGTCAGCGAGGCCGGGGCCCAGCAACCCCGAAGCTTTGCCGAGGAGTTGTTCGACGGGTTCTTCGCGATCCCGTCAAACACCGGGGCAGGCTTCACCAGCACGTTCTTTGCCGAGCCTGGCGAGACATATGCCGTCAGCACCGTGATCAGTTCGACGCTCTTTCAAGCACCCCTCGATTACGAGCTTACGCTGGAGGAGTTTGATGACGATGCGGTCGCGGGCTTCAAGACGACGCGGTCCTTCGGGCTGGGTGAGACGATCACAGGGGATCACGAGTTTCTCGGGGATCAGGACTGGATCCGTCTGGATGTCGATCCGGGGGCGAGTTACCTGCTGTCATCGAACCTGGCGTTCGGCGACTCTCTCTTCGTCATCGGCATCTATGATCTGACAGGAGAGCGGATCGACCTGCCGCTTGTCGGCGTTCCGGACGGGTTCAATGCCAATCCTCAGGTCGGATTTTCCGCCCGTGAGGGCGTTACCTATTTCGGCGTGGTGCAGGATATCAATGGCGGCCAGGCAGGCACGACCGAGGACTACACGCTATCCTTGACCCTGCTGGTCGGTGACGCGGCAAGCGATGCCACGACGACGCTCAGCGTTGCGGCAGGCGGCACCGTGCAAAGCACGATACAAGGGGCGGGCGATTTGACTGGATCAGGTTGGAGACCGAGGCCGATACCTCCTACATCGCGTCGCTAGCCTTTCCCGGCGGTCTGTTCGGAAGCAACGGCTTCAGCCTGATCGAGGTTGACGATGCGACGGGCGAGGTCGTGCAGACCCGCGAGGGCGTGATCTCGAACATTGCCTTCTCGTCAAAGCCCGGGTCGAGTTTCTTCCTTCAGGTCGTTCCCGGTACGGGTGCTGCTGCCAACAGTCTCTACGAAGTGTCGTTGACCGAGTACACGGACGACTTTGCGGATAACACCTCGACGACGGCTGTTTTGGCTGGTGGCGAGACAATTTCGCTCGCGCGTGAAATCGCAACCGATTTCGATTTCGCCCGGTTGGATGTCGAGGCCGGAAAGAGCTACCGGATCACCGGGACCGACTTCTTCGACATTGTGCGCGGAGATGCACTGGCGCTGACAACCGCGGGAAGTTCCGGCGTTCTTGGTTTTGACTTCGCTGACGCACGCACTGATTTCGGGGCGTTCAGTTTCACGAACACCGAGATTTCCGCGCGGCTCGACGCCGAGGCCGGTGTCGACTACTTCCTGGTGACTGCAGGCTCTCAGATCACACGCGACTTCACGCTGACGGAAGTCACGGCAGAAACGCCCGACAACGCCTCCTCGACGGTCGCAGTTGCTGCGAACCAGACAATCGCGGGGGTCTTCGAGGAGCGCTCCGATCAGGACTGGATCCGTCTCGACATCGCGGCTGGAGACAGCTTCGTTTTGGAGTTGAGCGGGTTCACCGCCAAACTGAGGGTGTTCGCTGTTCTGGGAGACGGCACGGTCGAGGAGGTCGAGAGCCGTGTCAGCATCGTTGCGAACGCGCTGTCGCAGACGGTTGTGACCGGGCGATCGGATGCGACCCTGTTCGCACAGGTCGGCGCGATCGAGGGCCGCTCGGTCGAGGGCACTCTGGGTGTTCAGGCCTATTCGGTCAGTCTGACCCCGCTGAGCGATGACTTCACTGACGCACCGACAGATGCAGGGACGCTGGGCGAGGCACCGGCCATTGATGTCGTCGGAGACGGCACAGATGAGAGTTTCAGCGGATCGGATCTGGCCGATACGATTTCAGGGGGCGGCGGTGACGACAAGATCCACGGGTTCGGCGGTGACGATGATCTGAACGGCGGTGGCGGCAACGATACGGTCAACGGCGGCGCGGGGGACGATCTGATCAATGGCGGGACCGGGGCGGATGCGATGTCCGGCGGTCTTGGCGATGATATCTTTGTCGTCAACTCGAGCGCCGATCAGGTCAGCGAGGGCGCGGGCGAGGGCACGGATCTCGTGCGCTCGATCGCGACCTTCACCCTCAGCGAAAACGTCGAGAACCTCGCGCTCGGCGGCACGGCGCAGATCTCGGGCACCGGCAACGGGCTCGCCAACGTGCTGAACGGCAACACCAACCGCAACACGCTGACCGGCGAGGACGGCGACGACATCCTGAACGGCCAGGGCGCGATCGACACGCTGATCGGCGGCGCCGGCAACGACCGGCTGAACGGCGGCATCGGCGCGGACCGGATGGAGGGCGGCCTTGGCGACGACGTCTACATCATCAACTCGGTTGGCGACGTTGTTGTCGACCTTGTCGGCGAGGGCACGGATACGGTTCAGAGCGTGGTCAGCTTCGCGCTCGGCGATCACACCGAGGAGCTGATCCTGACCGGCGCCGGTGCGAACACGGGCACCGGTAACGCGCTCGACAACGTGATCCGCGGCAACAACGGCGCCAACACCCTGACCGGCGAGGACGGCGCCGACATCGTGACCGGCGGCGGCGGCGACGACAGCGTCTCGGGCGGCGGCGGAGCGGACACCCTTGGCGGCGGTCTCGGCAACGACGAGATCTCGGGCGGGGCCGAGGATGACGTGATCTCGGGCCAGGGCGGGGCCGACACGATCGACGGCGGCACCGGCAACGACCGGATCAATGCGGGCACGGGCGATGACGTGATCACCGGCGGCATCGGCAACGACACGCTGACCGGCGCGGGCGGGGCCGACACGCTGACGGGCGGTACGGGCGATGACCGCCAGACCGGCGGCGGCGGCGCGGACCGGTTCGTCTTCGAGGACGGGTTCGGCAACGATGTGCTGATCGGGTTCAGCCGGGTCGAGGACGTGATCGACCTGAGCGGCGTGACGGGCATCACCGACTTCGCGGACCTGGTGGCGAACCACCTCAGCCAGGACGCGGGCGGCGCGCTGATCACGGATGGGACTGACACGATCCTGCTGTCCGGCGTGCAGTCCGGCCTGCTGGCCGACGACGACTTCGACTTCGTCGGGGTGTCACCACCGGGAAAAGAAGCCGCCGCCCGGGTGGTGATTTTCTTCCGACAGCTGTCGCGATGACGCCAGAGAAGCTGGGTTGGCTCGCAGATTTGGGCGAGACAACCTTGCCGGGCAACCACAGGCTTCGATCCTTAACAGAGTGCGGGATGAACAGCGAATTAGGTTGATACGAATCGAGAATTCATGAATATATGAATTCATGCAAATCGATTCTGAAGCTGATGCGCTCACGGCCCTTGGCCATTCTGGCCGTCTCGCGGTTTTTCGACTGTTGGCGCGCCGTGCTCCGCAAGGCGTGCGACCGAGCGAGCTTGCCGAGGCGCTTGCACTGAAGCCCAACACGCTTTCGGTCTATGTCTCGACGCTCTCGAAGGCTGGGTTGGTGTCTTCGGTCCGGGAGGGACGGTCTGTTTTCTATCGGATCAACATCGATCGTGTCTCTGAACTCACAACCTACCTGATCGCGGATTGTTGTCGCGGTCGTCCTGAGCTCTGCGCGCCGATTGCTGCGCATTCACTTCAACAACTGAATCTTGGAGCGGCTCCGATGGCTGATCGTCCTTTCAGTGTTCTGTTCATCTGCACCGGGAACTCGGCTCGGTCTGTCTTTGCGGAGGCTCTCTTGCGGTCGATGGGTGGCGCCCGGTTCGTGGCCAATTCGGCAGGGACGCGCCCCTATTCAGAGTTAAACCCCTATGCTGTGGACCTTCTTCGTCAGCTGGGACACGACACATCCGTTCTGCGAGCCAAACACATCTCTGAGTTCCAGAGCCCGGAGGCGCCCAAGATGGACTTCGTCTTCACCGTCTGCGACAGCGCCGCGAACGAGGAATGCCCTCCATGGCCGGGCCAGCCCATATCAGCCCACTGGGGCATGGAAGATCCGGTCAAAGTGGACGGCACAGACGCAGAAAAGGCACTGGCGTTCCGTCATGCCTACAACACAGTCCGCACGCGCTTGACCGGGTTCGTCGAGCTGCCGTTCTCGTCACTCGACGGCATATCGCTGCAGAGCCAGTTGGATCAGATCGGCGAGATGAAGGCTGATGCTGCCGGTGCCGCAAGGTAGCGAGATCGTATCGACAGGCAGGCATCTGGTCACGATGTCCGCCCGGCGGTGATCGTTTTCGACCAGGGAAGACGAGATGACGAAAGTTGCAATCAACGGCATTGGCCGGATCGGAAAGCTGGTGCTGCGCGCGCTGATCAGCGAGGGCTGTCCCGGTGACATCGTCCTTCTGAACGATGCCGTCGGAGATACTGGACAACACGCCCAGTTGCTCGAGTTCGACACCATCCACGGGCGATGGGACGCCAAGTTCTCGAGTGACGCCGAAACCATCACCGTCGATGGGACCCAGATGCAGATGACATTCGAGCGCCGCATCGAAGATCTGCCACTTTCGGAGCTCGACGTTGATCTGGTCATCGACTGCACCGGGGTGTTCAAAACGCCGGCCAAGGTTCAACCCTACTACGATGCCGGGGTGAAGAAGGTTCTGGTATCCGCCCCGGTGAAGGATGAGCCAGCGCTCAACCTTGTCTATGGCGTCAACCACAACCTTTATGACCCGGAGGTTCACCATCTGGTGACGGCGGCAAGCTGCACCACGAACTGCCTGGCTCCGGTGGTCAAGGTCATCCATACCGAGCTTGGGATTGAGCACGGAACGATCACCACCATCCACGATGTCACCAACACCCAGACGATCGTGGACAGACCCGCAAAAGACCCGCGCCGGGCGCGCTCGGCTTTGAATTCTTTGATACCGACAACAACGGGGTCGGCAACGGCGATCACAATGATCTATCCGGACCTGAAGGGGCGACTAAACGGCCACGCCGTTCGTGTGCCGGTGCTGAACGCGTCGCTCACGGACTGCGTCTTCGAAGTGAAGCGCAAAACGTCGGTCGAGGAAGTGAACAGCTTTTTCAAGACCTACGCATCGGAGGATCTCACGGGCATTCTCGGATATGAAGACCGCCCGCTCGTCTCAGCCGACTACCTCAACGATCCACGCTCGAGCATTGTGGATGGGCCGATGACGATGGTCGTGCATGGCACGCAGGTCAAGGTCTTCGCCTGGTACGACAACGAGTGGGGCTATGCCTGGCGTCTCGCCGACATCACACGCATGATCGCGCGGAGTATGTGATCCGATGGCCGAGGCAACCGCACCAAAACGTCCCGATGGGTTTGCCGCCTATGTCGCCGTGACCGCGGCCTATTGGGCGTTCATGCTGACCGACGGTGCGCTGCGCATGCTGGTGCTGCTGCACTTCCACACGCTCGGCTTCTCCCCCATCCAACTCGCCTACCTGTTTCTGCTCTACGAGTTCATGGGTGTTGTCACCAATCTTTCCGCCGGATGGATCGCGGCACGGTTTGGGCTTACCAGCACACTCTACGCGGGCCTGAGCATCCAGGTCGTGGCACTTCTGGCCCTGGCTCAACTTGATCCGGCGTGGTCGATCCTAAGCTCCGTGATCTTTGTTATGGCAGTCCAAGGCGCCTCTGGTGTCGCCAAGGATCTGGCCAAGATGAGCTCAAAGAGCGCCGTCAAGATCCTGGCGCCGCAAGATCAGAAGGGCGCGCTGTTTCGCTGGGTGGCGCTGCTGACCGGATCGAAGAATGCCGTCAAGGGGTTTGGCTTTCTCATCGGTGCCGTTCTCTTGGGGGTGATCGGCTTCGAGAGCGCAGTCCTGGGCATGGCGATTGCCCTGGCACTGATCCTTGCCGCAACGGTCATTTTCATGCCTGGCGGGCTGCCCCAAGGCCGGAAGTCAGCAAAGTTCTCGGAGGTCTTTTCCAAAGATCGACAGGTCAACATGCTGAGCGCCGCGCGTCTGTTCCTGTTTGGCGCCCGGGACACGTGGTTCGTCGTAGGCATCCCGATCTACTTCTACAGTGTCCTGTCGGATGGCTCGGTAGAGAGCAACCGGACTGCGTTCTTTCTCATTGGGACGTTCATGGCCATCTGGATCATCGGATATGGTTTCATCCAAGCGCGTGCGCCGAAGCTTTTGAAAGCGCAGGACAAGACCGTCGAAGAGACTGTCTCCCTCGCCGGACTTTGGGCGGCCGTGCTCTTCACCATTCCGCTCGTGCTGGCGGCCTGTTCCTTGTTGGCCGCAGAGACCAACCCGCCGCCCATTTGGCTGACAATCGTCCTGGTGACCGGCCTTCTGGCGTTTGGCGCGGTGTTTGCGATCAACTCATCACTCCACTCGTATCTGATCTTGGCGTTCACCAACGCACAGCGCGTAACGATGGACGTGGGCTTCTACTACATGTCAAACGCGGCCGGACGGCTGTTCGGCACACTGGTATCCGGCCTCAGTTTCCAAATCGGTGGTTTGGCCCTGTGTCTCTTTTGCTCAGCAGCGATGCTTGGTGCGGCACTCGTCTTCACCCATCGCCTCGCGCGCGGCGGATGAGTGACCGAAGACCGGCGCGTCGACCTTGGTGCGGAATGGACCGTCCAATGTCGCTGCAAGTCACCAGAATGCGAATTTATCTCCGAAGGTAGTGATCCCGTCGGGACGAGGCCTTCGGGTCTTTCGACACTGCTAGTGCAAGATGCGAGACGCGGTCGGATCCTTCGGGTTGCTTTAGCCATCAACCGGAGCTGAGATCGTTCTGCGTTCTACACTTTGATCGATGCGCTGACGGGTTGGTATGCCTTCGCCCTTGAGCGCAGGACGACGAACACCACCAACCCTGCGCCCGCCAGGTTGGCGATCAGCTCTAGCGGCCAGAACGCCAGCACGGCTCCGACCAGCAACGCACCGTAGTCGATCCATCCGAGCGGACCCTCGCTGTGGCGCTGGATCAGGGCATTGGTCGCATAGATGCCGAAGAGACCGAATGCACCGACTTGTATGACCTCGAGGAACGACCCTGAGATCAACGGCGTGTAGGCGAACATCAGCGGCACGATGTAGAGACCCTTGGCGATCTTCCAGCTCTCGAACCCCGTTGCCATGGGCCGTGCACCGGCTATCCCGGCCGCGGTAAAGGCGGCAAGGCAGACCGGCGGGGTGACGTTCGAGTCCTGACTGAGCCAGAAGATGATCAGGTGGGCCGTCAGCAGGAAGGTCGTTGCGATTGCCGGATCGACCAGCGCGGGGCGGATCGAGACAGCGATCTCGAAAGGGATCGACCCCATCAGATCCCAGGCCTCGGCGCGGGTCATGCCCTCGGCGATCTTGGCGACGTTGGGATGCTCTACCAACAGGAACAGCGCGGCCTTGGCCGGATCGGTGATCCCCTCGACAAGCTGATCGACGATCAGGCCGTCGGACATCAGCCCTGCCAGCGCGGGCGCTGTCAGGATGGCCAGAATGATGTACGCTGCGGTCACGGGCAGACCCATGCCGAGCACCAGCGAGGCGAGCGCGATCAGTAGGATGGCGATGACCATCGAGCCTTGGGACCATTGCGCAATCATCAGGGAAAAACTGTTGCCAACGCCGCTGGTGACGATGGCGTTGTTCATGATACCGATGGCGACCAGCAAAACGGCGGTCAGGGCTGCGCCGCTGACGCCGGTGACGAATGCCTCGGCGATCTTCTTCGGCCCCATGGTTACGGGTTTGAATAGCCCACCGGGAACGATGATCGCCAACAGCTTGGTCACCCAAGACGTCACGATAAGCGCAGCGATTGCCCAGCACGCGGCGAACGAGGGTGTGACCCCTGTGAGCAGCAGCCAGATCATCACGGTCAGCGGAATGACGAAGACGAGCCCGCCTGAGAGAAGCTTGCCCCGGTCAATCGACATGTCGATCTCGGATCCGGCGTTGTACTTCATCGCCTCGATCCGGACGATGAACGCAACGGACATGAAGTAGAGGATTGCCGGGACGACCGAGACGGCGACGATCGTGCCATAGGGGATCGAGGTATAGCTTGCCATCACGAACGCGCCTGCGCCCATGATGGGCGGCATCAACTGCCCGCCGGTCGAGGCCGCGGCTTCCACACCGCCGGCAAATTGCGGGCGGAACCCGTTGGCTTTCATCAGCGGGATCGTGATCACGCCGGTCGAGGCGGTGTTGGCCACAGCCGAGCCCGAGATCGTTCCGGTCAGCGCCGAAGACAGAACCGCAACAAAGGCCGCGCCGCCCTTGATGCGCCCGGCCACAATCTTGGAGAGCTCGATGACGAAATTGCTGGCGCCTGAGACGACGAGGAACCCGCCGAAGATCATGAAGAGGGTGATGTTGGTGGACGAGATGCTGGCAAGGATCCCGAACAGGCCCTCGTCATTGTAGAGCGTGCGGAACATCACGTCGTCCATTGGCAGGCTGGCCGCACGAAAGACGCCGGGCAGGTAGCTGCCAAGGAACAGGATGTAGCTGAGCGCCAGTATGATCAGGATGGGGATCACCCAGCCAGACACGCGGCGCGACAGATCGATGGCTGCAAAGATCAGGATGAACCCTGCCGCCCAGTCCACGAGTGTGAGTTGCCAGCCCTGACCGGTCACCGCCAGCGAGCGGTCGTAGACCGCGTTCTCGGCGCCCGCGACCCAAAGCGCGGCGGCAGCTACGACAACGCCGTACGTAATATCGAAGATCCATGCGGCGCGGTTGTTGGCGCGCGCGCCAAAGGGGCTGTTCAGGATCGAGGCCATAAAGGCAAACCCGGCGAAGTGGATCGCGTTCTGCCAGCGGCCCGGTTCGATCAGGTAAATGTTGGTGACCACGTGCCAGAGGCCGAAGACCACCGCGAACGTGATGAGGATGAGGGACCGGTCGGTCGTGTTATCGAGATCCAACGCAGCCGTGCGCGGTGCAGTGTTCATCACTGTGTCCTCCCCCGAACACTGTCACTGTCACGGCGGCGCGGTCCGTTGCGCGCCGCCGTGATCTCATTGATTGGTCAGTTCTTCAAAGCGGCAGGGATCTCGAGTCCGACCTCTTCGTAGTAGCGCTGAGCACCGGGGTGCAGCGGCACGGGCAAGCCGGCCAGAGCCTTCTCGACCGCCATGGCCTTGGTGGCCGGGTGGATCGCCTGCAGGAAGGGCAGGTTCTCGTACATGGTTTTGGTCAGCAGATAGACGTGCTCGTCATCGACGCTTGCGTTCACCGCCAAGAAGTTCGGTTGCGCGATCGTTTTGACCTCCTTGTCCTGGCCCGGATAGGTGCCTGCCGCGATCGTGTAAGGGACCCAGAGGTTACGCCCGCCATCCATGGCGGCCAGCTGTTCCTCGGTCACATCCAAAATGGTGAACTTGCCTTCGTTCGAGGCCATCAGCTTGGTGATCGCTCCGGTCGGGGGGCCAGCAGGAAGACCGGCGGCCACGGCCTGACCATTGGCCAGCGCGTCCGCGGTCGGGCCATAGCCCGCGAAGACTAGATCGAAGTCCGTCTCGATATCGATGCCAAGGCCCGACATCAGAACCTTGTTCGAACCGATGGTACCCGAGTTCTGCTTGCCCATGCCGGCAGCCGAGCCCTTGAGCGCGACGAAGTCGTCCATCGTGCCGGTGCTGACCTTGTCGGTCGGGATGACAAACTGCTCGACGTTCTGCCAGAGCATGGTGACCGAGCGCAGATTGGCCTGCGGTTCGGTGACAGGACCGGTGCCGGTCGCAGCGTAGGAGCCGAAGAGACCCTGCAGAATTGCAAAGTCGGCGGTTCCCGCGCCAAGTGCCTGAACGTTTGCGCCGGAGCCCGCCGAGTTCACCGCGGTCAGCGAGAACTTCTGCTTGGGCAGCAGCTTGACCTTGGACAAGGTCGAAATGGCGGTGCCGACCGGGTGGTAGGTCCCGCCCGTCGATGCCGTGTTCAAGATGTAGTCTTTGGACTCGGCAAGCGCGAGCGTGGACGACAGCGCGAGGCTGGCCCCCAAGGCGAATGTCGTGAGAATTTTCATAAGATACCTCCCAGTGTTGTGGCTCAGACGGTTTAGGTAGTGCCGCCGCTGCCGAGCCATGAAGAAATTCGCGGGCAGCCCTGCAACGGCCATGCGGAAATCCGCAGGCAGTTTCGGCAGCCTCATCCAGATGTCAACAACCCGGCCTTGTCGATCCCAAGTTTGACGATCTTTTCGTTCAGTGTGCGCCGCCCGATGCCAAGCTGGGCTGCCGCGTTGTCCATCCTGCCCTCATGCGCCGCGATGGCCTGCCCGATGATCTGCCGCTCGAACGCCGCCACCGCCTCACGCAAGGTTGGCGGCATCGGCGTCGCATCGCCCCCGCCCTGGATCGCGGCATGGACCGAGCCGTCCCCGCGCCGCGAGGCCAGCACGAACCGCTCGGCTACGTTCTGCAGCTCCCGGACATTGCCCGGCCAGGCATGGGCCAGCAGGTCCGAGTAGTCGCGGGTAGACACCTCCGGGACAGGCATCTGGTAGACCGCGGCCAAGCGCTGCAGGTAATGGCGAAAGATCAGGAGAATATCTTCCCCCCGATCCGCCAGGTTCGGCAACTCGATCATCAGCGTGTTCAGGCGAAACAGCAGATCCTGGCGCAGGTTGCCCTCGGCGACCGCGCGCTGAGGATCCTGCGACATCGCGCTGACCAGCCGTAGATCGACCTCGACAGGTGCCGCGCCGCCCAGAGGCTCGTAGGTGCGTGTCTCGATCACCCGCAGGAATTTCGACTGCGTCTCGATCGGCATCGAGGTCAGTTCATCGAGGAACAGGGTCCCGCCATCGGCCCGCTGCATCAATCCGCCGGGGTGATCGACGCTGCCAAAGACCGCCTCCTCGAACCGGTCGGGCGGGATCACGGCGCAGTTGACCGCCACGAAGGGCAGGCCCGGTCCCTTGCCCAGATCGTGCAGCGCGCGGGCCACAAGCTCTTTGCCCGTGCCGGTCTCGCCAGTGATCAGCACATTGGCAGGCGTCCCGGCGAAGGTGAGGATGTCCTGGCGCACCGCAGCCACTGCCGGGCTGTCGCCGATCAGGATCTCCTCGAGATCCGTCAACGAGGACAAACGCTGCTCCAACCGGGCGCTGCGGTCTTGCAGACGTTTGAACCGGACAGCGTTGCCGACCAGTGTCACCAGACGGCGGGGATCGAATGGCTTCTCCAAAAAATTGTACGCGCCGTTCTGTATCGCTTCGACAGCCAGAGGAATGTCGCCATGCGCCGAGAACAGGACGATCGGAATCGATGTGAGCTCGACAGCGCGGCGCTGGAATTCGATCCCGTCCATGTTCGGCATGCGAACATCCGACAGAACGACGTCGATGACCGTCTGATCCAGCGCCTTCAAGGCCTCCTGGCCATCGCATGCAGTCGAGACGGCGTAGCCCGCCTTGTCCAAAAGATGCGACAGAGAAATCCGCATCTCCCGGTCGTCATCCACGACGAGGATGTTACCCTTGATCATGTCTGATCCTCACGCTTCGGACAGCGACATCTCGAAAACTGCACCGCCGTCCGGCGCGTCCTGTGCGGATAGTGTCCCACCATGGGCGCGGATGATCTCGGCCGTGATCGCCAGCCCAAGCCCCATGCCATCCCCTGATGAACGGGTGCTGAAGAACGGCTCTTGCAGTGTTTCGATGGATTGCCCGCCCAAGCCGGGTCCGCTGTCCAAGACCCGAACCTTCAGACGTCCCTCCGCCCGTCGGCAGTCAACCTTGATCGTGGCGTGGGCCTGGCCTTTCGAGGCATCGAGAGCATTGCGCAGAAGGTTCACCATCGCCTGCTCGAGCTGAAGCTGGTTGCCTTGCACCACAAAGGGCGCCTTCGGTGCGATCCAGTTCACGTCGATCCCCGCCGCTTCGAAATCGTGCTGCATTAACCCAAGCGCCTCGGAGACAACCGTCGCGATGTCAATCGCCTCCATGTCATCCTGAGAACGGCGGGCAAAGAACCTGAGCTGCTTGGTGATGACCTCCATGCGGTCTACCAGCCTATGCAGACTGCCAAGGGTTTCCTTGGACGTGATCTCATTGCCGATCTCGGCGGCGAACAGATGGTTCTTCAGCGCCGAGATGGGCTGCCCCAACTCGTGCGTGACCGAGGCGGCCAGTTGTCCGAGCGCGGCCAGCTTCGAGCTCTGGGCCAACTCGTCCTGCGCATTCAAAAGCAACGCATTCGCCTCGACCAGTTCCTGCCGATGCCGTTGTGACAAAGCCAGCGCCGCTTCGATCCTGCGCGATCTCAGAAAGGCCGCGAACCCGATCAGGACAGCGATCAACGCGCCGATGATCGCAGTTGCGAACAGGGTCTGGCGCAGGAAAGCTGCCTCGGGTGTCAGGTAGTGCACCGACCAGTTGAGCAGATCCGTCCGCCCGGATGTGATTGCATATGTCTCGCCAAGCAGAATGACCCGGTTGCCGTCCGTTGTCTCCCAGGCCAGAGCCTCCAGGGGTTCTGTCCCGAACTGGCGGCTTGCGGCGATCTCGGCCCGCCGATCCGGATCCAGATCCGAAATCGCACGGTAGAGCCAGGCAGGATCCGAAGCGAGCACAACAATACCATCGGCGTTCGTTGCTAGAACATGTTCGCCGCGCTCTTCCCAAGCTTGCTGCAGTTCGCTGATATCCAGCTTTATCGCAACAACCCCGATCAGATCGCCGGTTGGCGCGTGCAAGGGCTCTGCCACAAAGTAGCCGGGGCGTCCGGTCGTGGCTCCGATGGCGAAATAGTCGCTGTGTGTGCCGCCCGCGGCACCCTGGAAGTAGGGCCGGAACCCGTAGTTCTGCCCCACGAAGCTTGCAGCGCTGGAGTGGTTTGACGAGGCAACCACATACCCGTCGAGTGCCATCACGTATATCGCCTCCAGGCCGGATACGTCGGCAAAGCTCTCCAGCAGGGTGTTCAGCGTATGGGCATCGCCATCACGGACGTGTCGAGCGATATCCGGGTTCTGCGCCAGTAAAAACGGCAAGTGCTGGTGCTGCTTGATCGCTTCGTTCAAGGACCTGAGGTAGAGCGCATGCTGGCTCTGTGCGACTGATGTCGCTTGGTTCTCGAACAGGCGCGCCGCACCGAAATACGTCGCAGCCGTGGCCGTGACGAATGCAAGGACAAGCGCAGCCAGAACGCCGAACCGCATACGGTTCGGAACCTGGACATCCGGGATTGCCGCATTGATCGTGTGCATGTTGGCTCTGAGCTGACTCCTGTCCGAGCGATAATGCGACAGGGATCTCAACGCAAATGCGCCTGCGCGCCTCCGTGACGCTGCCCTGCGGAAATCCGCGCGCAAAAGCTGCAACGATGCAGGTGTCGCGTCTCGCGGCACCGGATCTTGACGTCAGCCGCGCGCATGGTGGTTTCGTTCGCAGCGAGACCGCCAGGTCACGTTTGCTCTCGCGACTGCACTGAGCGCCCGCTTGTGCATGACGGTCCACATTGTTCGTTGTTTGATCGGTGTTGGTCCGGTCCGGTTGCCGCGACGGGATGGTGACTTTTTGCGCTTGTTTTGTCCGGGGAACTCAATTCCTGTAGCGAGCGCTAGGCCGCTGGAGGAGTGTCGTCATGTCGAACGACAACTGGGGGGACGTCGCCCGCATCGGGATCTTCATTGTCGGGGCAGAGGCAGTCCCCGAGGCTGAATGGTGGGCAATGGCGCCGCCGGGTGTTTCCATTCATGCATCCCGTGTCTCGGCACCAACCCCATGGGCAAAGTGGACCCCGGACGGCATGGATCTGGACGTTGCGCCAGACGTTGAACGCGGCTGCGCTCAACTCGCAGCGCTTGCGCCGTCGGCCGTTGTAATCGCGCATTCGTCCAGCAGCATCGCTGGCGGTTCCGGTTGGGACGAAGCGGTTGTCGAAAAGCTGGCAACCTACCTGCCTAGTGCAACCAAGATCACAACGAACAGCATTGACTGTGTTCTTGCGCTGCGGGCGCGTGGCGTGACGCGTCCTTTTCTGGTCTTCCCGCCCTGGTTCGGCGATGCAATCATCTCTCGTGGTGTCGACTACTTCGCAGAGAAGGGCCTACCGGCTGCGGCTCACATTCGTCAGATCCCTGAGGCGAAGTGGCGCGAGTTCAGGCCCGAGGAGCTCTATGGCGCTCTCATGCACGTAGAGCAGCGAACCGATGTGCTTCTGGACCAGATCGTTGCCGCCTGTCCCAAAGACGCGGATGGTGTCTTGATCGCTGGCACTGGTGTTCGCTGTGTCCGGATAATCGCCAACCTTGAGGCTGCGTTAGGTCGCCCGGTTGTCACCGCGAACCAGGCAAGTCTGTGGCGGTGCCTGAGCTTGGCCGGAGTGGACAGCGCAATCACGGGTTACGGGGCGCTTCTGCAGATGCCACGCGATTTGACCCAGGGCGTGCCTTGAGCATAGCCGCCCTCGGCGCAAAAGCTATGGACATCCACGACCGCAAAGGCACAGCTTCGTTTCAGCCAGCAGCAGCCCGAAGCATTTGGTGACTGCGAAAACGTTGCGACAGGAAGGCCCGACCGATGCCAAATTCGAAGTACCAACCAGTCGACGCGACACAAGTGCCGCGCTTCTCTGACATTGCGACCTTCATGCGTACACCGCGGGTCGCACCCGTTGACGAGATCGATATCGGCCTGGTTGGCGTTCCCTTCGATATCGGGCTGAATTATCGTTCGGGTCCTCGCGAAGCACCGGGTGCGGTTCGTCATGCCAGCCGACTGATCCGTATGGTGCATCCTTCGACAGGGGTCGAGCCGTACAAGCTTTGTAACATCGCTGACCTTGGCGACGCTCCTGTGAACCCGATGAGCCTGGATCGGTCCATCGAGATGATCGAGGCCTTCTTTGCCGAGCTGAAATCCCTCAATATCCGTCCCGTCGCGATCGGCGGAGACCACACGGTCCCTGCACCGATCTTGCGTGCTCTTGCCAAAGACCGCCCCGTCGGACTGCTGCAGATCGACAGCCATGCAGACGTGCTTGACGAGATGTGCGGAACCAAGGTCAACCATGCGACGTTCATGCGCCGGGCACATGAGGAAGGGTTGATCGACCCGGCCCGCGTTGTCCAGTTGGGTCTGCGTGGATCGCGCTTCGTGCCAGAAGACATCCAGTACGGTATCGACGCCGGGTTCACCGTGATGACCATGGACGACTACGACGACCTCGGTCGCGCGGCAACGATCGCGAAGATCCGCGACGTCGTTGGGAACGGGCCGCTCTATATCACGATCGATATTGATGGGCTCGATCCGTCCTACTGTCCCGGCACGCCCGTGCCAGAGATCGGCGGGATCATCCCACGAGACGTGCAGAAAATCCTGCAGGGTCTGATGGGTTGCGACGTGGTCGGTGCAGACATCTGCGAGGTCGCGCCCTGCTACGATCCGACCGGGATCACCTCGGTGACGGCAGCGAACCTGATGTTCGAACTCACCTGCCTGATCGCGCACAGCCTCGATTCCGGGGCAGGCGCGTCATAGGCGGTCGAGGTACTGCTGGACGAAGTCGCAATCGACGAGCGCCCTATATGCGTCGACCAGATTCTGCGTGACCGGCCCATAGGGACCTTCGGGCATCTTAACGCCATTGATGGACGCAACCGGGCAGATACAGAGCGAGGTCGAGGTGATGAACGCCTCGTCCGCATTGTAGGCATCATAGAGGTCAAGATCGTCCTCGGTGCATGCGATGCCAAGCTCTCCGGCAAGCTCGATCGCCGTCTGCCGGCTGACCCCGGGCAGCACGAACTTTTCCCGCGGCGTCCTGATCTGCCCATCCTCCACCAGAAAGATGTTCGAGCCGAGGCCCTCGTTCAGATTGCCCGACATGTCCAGCAGGATGGCCCAGCCGTCCGGGTTCTGGGCCTTCACCTCCATGTCCCCCATGATCAGGTTGAGGTAGTTGTGGGTCTTCGCCCGCGGCGTCAGGCACTCGGGCGGGATCCTTCGGACCGAGGGTGTCACCACCTGAATGCCATCCCGGAACATATGCGCCCGCTCCGCAATCGGCATCGGTGAGCATTCGATGACAACGGTCGGGCCGTAGTGATCCCAGTTGTCGCCCTCGACCCTGAGGACACCGCGGCTCAGACGTTGGCCTACCCAGAAATCGTCGTTCTCACCCAGAAGGTGCCGGTTGCGGTCCAGCACTTCGCAGGTGATCGCCTTCATCCGCTCTGGTGGCATGGTCGCGTCCATGTGGAGCGCCTTCAGCGAGCGGTAGAGCCGATCGATATGTTCATCGAGCTTGAAGATCCGTCCCTGGAAGGTGCGGGTCAGGTCAAACGCACCATCTCCGTAGAGAAAACTGCGATCCCGATAGGGAACCAAGGCGTGGCTTTCAGGCATGAATTCGCCGTTCATCCACACGATCCGTTCATTTGCCAGAGCGCCCATTCGATTCCTCTCAATGCCCCGCGATCACCCTACACGCGGCGCAAGGCCGCCCCAAGGACCAGCGTTGCCGAGATTTGCGGACGTGCGCAATGGGCCCATTGCACACGTCAGACTAATCTGGGTTTGGACGGATCATCACCCGGCCCCGTGTCCCGCAAAGAGGGACAGTAAGGTTCGCGCCATGCCGTCAGGATCTGTTCGTGCGCCGTACGCCGGCGAACACTTTGTGCGCCTGGGAACGGGATCTTGGCTATATCACCGCTGCTTAAAGCAGATCTCTCTGGGAGTTGTGATTGCGGATGCGTGTCTCACCCCGCATGAATGACTGATCTGCTTCAAGGAGACCGATATGCCCGCAGTGACCTATCTCAATCCTGAAACCCATATCGCCCCTCCCGGCCGGTTCAGCCATGTCGCCATTGCCGAGCCGGGGCGCCTGGCTTTCGTTGCCGGTCAGGTTGCGCTCGATGAGGATGGCGTACTTGTTGGCCCGAACGATCCTGCAGCGCAGTTCCCGCAGGTGTTCCGAAACCTCAAGACCATCCTAGAGGGGATTGGCGCCGGCTTTACGGATATCGTTGAACTCACAACCTATCTGGTCGGCGAGGATAGTCGCCAGCCATGGCTCGACACGCGCGATGCTGTCTATGCCGAGCATTTTCCCGATGGTGCGTACCCGCCGAACACGCTGCTGATCATCTCCGGCCTCGTGCGCCCCGAGATGAAGGTCGAGGTGTCTGCCATTGTCCGGTTGCCGGGCTAAAGGAATACGAGGAGGGCTAAATGACCAAGACCATCGACTACTTCACGCTCTCTGAGGATTTTCGTTCCGGGAACTCTTCGCCAAGCGAATTCCTCGCGGTCTGCCTCGAGAGATATGATCAGCGCGAGCCGGAGATCGGCGCCTTTTGTGCGCTTACCCGTGATGGCGCGATTGCCGCTGCCAAGGACGCGGATGTCCGATGGGCAGAGGGCAGG
>JBCBOR010000075.1:0-23278 GCA_039821125.1 Pseudomonadota bacterium | reverse complement strand
CCACGATCCTCGCCGGCAACGAAAAAGTGCTGAGCGCGCGTCTCGCAGATGCCAAGTTCTTCTGGGAAAACGATCTGCGCGTGGCGAAGTCCGACATGAGCGTCTGGACCGACGCCCTGAAGAACGTCACCTTCCACAACAAGCTGGGGACGCAGGCCGAGCGGATCGACCGGATCGCCGCGCTCGCCCGCGAAATCGCGCCGTCCGTAGGTGCCGACCCGGATCTGGCCGAACAGGCCGCGCGTGTCTGCAAGGCCGACCTCTCGTCCGAGATGGTCTACGAGTTCCCCGAGCTTCAGGGCACCATGGGCCGCTACTACGCGCTGGCAGCCGGTTTAGGCGACGAGGTCGCGAACGCGGCCAAGGAGCATTGGGCGCCCCTTGGCCCCTCCGACGACGTGCCCACCGCGCCTGTATGCATCGCCGTCGCGCTCGCCGATAAAGTCGACATGCTCACCGGCTTCTGGGCCATTGATGAGAAACCGACGGGATCGAAAGATCCCTTCGCTCTGAGACGAGCCGCGCTGGGAGTGATACGGACCGTGTTGGATCACTCACTCCGTGTCGCTCTCAAGGACTGCTTTGATTACTCCGCAAGACATCACAGGGACGCAGAAGTTGCGGAGGCTCTGAGGTTCCACGGCCATGAGGTTTCCTTCTGGCGCAATGATAATGATGAACCACAACTGATCTGGCCAAATGAAGATGTACTATATGAGCAGCCGGTAATGCGAGATGCTCGTCGTTTCTTGTTAGAAAACGTTCACAGTTCAATTGAGGTAACGGCAGTTGATTTCCTACACGATGAGGAAGCTGGTGAGTGGTACACTCACGATGGGTTGGTGATTCTTCGAAAGGAACAATCCCATCCGCCATTCGATGATGAAGCACTGCTCTGCTTCTTCGCCGACCGCCTGAAGGTCTATCTCCGCGATCAGGGCATCCGCCATGACGTGATCCAGGCTTGTTTCGATCTCGGGGGGCAGGACGATCTCGTGCTGCTGGTCAACCGGGTCAAGGCACTCCAGACCTTTCTCGAGACCGAAGATGGGGCCAACCTGCTGGCCGGCTACAAGCGGGCCTCGAACATCGTCGCCGCCGAGGAAAAGAAAGACGGCGTCGAATACTCCGGCACGCCCGAGGAGAAGTTTGCCAGCCAAGATGAAGAGCGCGCGCTTTTCAAAGCGCTCGACCAGGCCGAACCTGCCATCGCCAAAGCGCTGGAGGCCGAGGACTTCGCGGCAGCGATGTCCGAGATGGCCCGGCTCCGCGCGCCCATCGACACGTTCTTCGACAAGGTTACCGTGAACGCCGACAACCAGATCGAGCGGCGCAACCGGCTCTGCCTGCTGACGCGCGTGCGCCAGACCATGCGGCAGGTCGCGATCTGGGACGTCATCGAGGGCTGACCTGCCCGCCGCTAATCTCTGGCCCCTTGTGCGCCGCAGCATGACCGCTGTATGACGCGCCTATGTCAGCTGATCACGACATTGCGTGGATCGGGCCAGACGGCCCGGCACCCGTGGCAAACCGCCATGGTGAGAAAGCTGCGTTTCTGGGCGCTGCGGCGCGGGCGGGCCTCGATGTGCCGCCGGGCTTGGTTCTGCCCTATGGGTTTGACGGTGATATCAGCCCTGCGCTCGCGCGGTTGGAGGACGCCACAAATGCCCGCCTCGGCTGTACCGCGACGCCACTTTTGCTTTCGGTCAGGCTTTCATCGACCATTCCAGCAGGGGGGCTTGCGCCCGCCATCCTGAACATTGGCACATCGGAAGCAACCCTGCCCGCTCTGACCACCCGGCACGGCGCACGCGCGGCGCGGGATCTCTACCGCCGTCTGATTCAAAGCTATGGCACTGGCGTGCTCGGGTTGGACGGCGACGATTTCGAATACGCCCTTCACGACGCGCTGCGTCTGGCGGGTGCCGATGACGAGACCGCGCTGACCGAGGCGCAACTGGCCGAGGTCGCTCAGACCTGCCTCACGCTGATTGAAGATGAGGGCGATGGTCCCTTTCCCGGCGATGCCCGGGCGCAACTGGAGGGCGCGCTGGCGGCGCTGCCCCGCGCATGGACTGGACGGCGCGCCCGGGCGCGGAGGGAGGCAATGGGTCAGGACCCGGATGCCCCGCTCGCCCTGATCGTGCAGGCGATGGCCTTTGGGATCGGGGCCGACGGCTCGGGCGCAGGCATTGCATCGCTGCGCGACGAGACGACCGGACGGCGCCGCCTGACCGGGCGGTTCCTCCCGCAAGCCCAGGGCGAGGATGCGCTGATGGGCATGCGCACGCCCCATGTGCTGACCGAGACCGAGCGGACCGAACTTGGCCAGCAGGAGGTATCGCTGGCGACCTTCGCCCCCGGTGCTGCCAAAGCGCTGGCGGGGATCGCCGACATGATCGAGCCAGCCATCGGGGATGCCGTGGGCCTCGAATTCACCATCGAGGCCGGGGCTCTGAAGATCCTCGATATCCGGCGGGCGAAACGCTCGGCGCGCGCGGCGTTGCAGATTGCCGTGGATCTGGCGGAGGCCGGGGTGATCAGCCGCGAGGACGCGCTGATGCGCGTCGACCCCGGTCATCTCGAGGAACAGTTGCACCCGGCCATCGACCCGGATGCGCCGCGCGATTTGGTCGGACGCGGGTTGCCAGCCTCGCCCGGGGCGTCGTCCGGCCCGCTGGTCTTCTCGCCCGATGCGGCGGAGGCGTTGGCTCAGCGCAACGGTGCGGCAATCCTCGCGCTGATCGAGACAAGCCCGGAAGATATCCGCGGCATGCACGCCGCCAAAGGGGTGCTCACAGTGCGCGGCGGGATGACCAGCCATGCCGCCGTCGTGGCGCGCGGTCTGGGCAAGCCTTGCATCGTGGGCGCGAAAGATCTCAACCTCGACCGCCGCGAAGGTGTCTTGACCGCAGCAGGTGGACGCACGTTTCGCGAGGGCGATATCGTCACCGTCGATGGCACCACGGGACAGGTTCTGGCGGGCGAGATCGCGATGATCCAGCCAGAGGCGAGCGGAGCGTTTGCGACACTGCTCGGTTGGGCTGACGAGACCCGGCGCCTCGGCGTTCGGGCCAACGCGGACACAGGCGACGATGCGGACACGGCGCTCGGGTTCGGGGCCGAGGGGATCGGCCTTTGCCGGACCGAGCATATGTTCTTCCAGCAGGGCCGGATCACCGCCATGCGCGAGATGATCCTGGCGGAGACCGAGGATGAACGGCGCGCGGCGCTGGAGACGCTGCTGCCGATGCAGCGCGAGGACTTCATCACGCTGTTCACCAAGATGTCCGGACGGTCCGTGACCGTGCGGTTGCTCGACCCGCCACTGCATGAATTCCTGCCCCATGGCGAAGCGGAATTGAGGGAGATGGCCGCCGCCCTGAACCAGCCGGTCGCGAAAGTCGCGGCGCGCGCCGCGGATCTGGCCGAGTTCAACCCGATGCTCGGCAAACGCGGCTGTCGGATTGGCATCGCTTATCCCGAGATCTATGAAATGCAGGCCCGCGCGACCTTCGAAGCCGCAATCCTGGCAGGGCGGCAAACCGGCAACCCGGTGACACCCGAGATCATGATCCCGCTGATCTCTGCCGTGCGAGAGTTCGAGGTCCTGACCGAGATCATCGCCAATGTCGCCAACGAGGTCCAGGCAGAGCAGAGCGACATGGTCGTCTACACGGTCGGCGTCATGATCGAGACCCCGCGTGCCTGTTTGCGCGCCGGTGAGATTGCCGCTGCCGCCGGGTTCCTCAGTTTCGGGACCAACGACCTGACGCAAATGCTCTATGGGCTCAGCCGTGACGATGCCGGTCGGTTCATGCCGGACTACGTGGCGCAGGGCGTCTACGCGCACGATCCGTTCCACTCGCTCGACACGGATGGCGTCGGTGAGATGATCGACATCGCCATCGACCGGGCCCGTGCACAAGGCGGAGAGATCTCCCTTGGTCTATGCGGTGAGCATGGCGGCGATCCCGCGTCGATCTGGTTCTGCGAACGGGCTGGCCTCGACTATGTCTCGTGCTCGCCATTCCGGGTTCCGGTCGCGCGGCTTGCCTCGGCACAGGCAGCGATCCGCGCGCGGCAGGAGGCCGAAGGCTGGTGACAGATCTGGAGGCGATCCGAACTGGCGGCAAGCGGGCGCTTGCAGGAGCACTTGCGCGAATCGAAAGTTCCGAGGGGCTGTATGAGATGGCGCCGCTGCTGGACGCAGCGCTGGCGTCTCCCAAAGGCCTGTGCCTCGGGCTGACCGGACCGCCCGGGGTTGGTAAATCGACGCTGATCGATGCGATCATAAAAGGGTGGCGGGCCGAGGGCCGGACCGTTGGGGTGATCGCAGTCGACCCGTCCTCGCGGCGGACCGGTGGCGCCTTGCTGGGTGACAGGACGCGGTTAGCGACCGATCCGGACGACGCCGGCGTTTTCGTGCGATCCATGGCGGCCGGGGAACAGTTGGGCGGGATCTCGGCTGCAACTTTCCCGGCGATGGTCCTGATGCGCGCGCTTTACGATCTTGTGCTGATCGAGACCGTGGGCGTCGGACAGTCCGAGACCGAAATCTCGGAGATTGCCGATCTGACAGCGTTCTGCGCACAGCCGGGCTCGGGGGATGCATTGCAGTTCATGAAGGCCGGCGTGATGGAAGTGCCGGACATATTCATCGTGACAAAGTCGGACATGGGCCCCGTCGCGCGGCGCACCGTGGCCGATCTTAAAGGCGCCCTTTCGCTAACCTCACGGGGCGAGCTGCCAGCGATTTATGCATGCTCTGCGACGACTGGAGAGGGGCTCGACACGCTCCTGCACGGGATTTGCGAGAACATCGCCCAGATTTCGCCTGATTTCTCCGAGCAACGCAACCAAAAGGCGATTCGCTGGGCCAAAGGTCAAATTTCCCTTAAATTCGGGACCGAGGGTCAGAAGTTTGTCCCCATGGACCCTGTGGATAACCCGGAAGATCACCCATTTTGGGGCATGACTCGTCGCATTTTGCGTCTTTCTGAGGCAATGACTGCGGCTTTTCGGTAACACCCAGAAGGATTCATAGGGGTGCGCGCGATGTCACCTCGCGACGCCCTCAGTCATTTTGGCATCTAGCGCGTGTGTTCGGGGCGCTGTCTCCGTGGACAAAAATAACGATCTGAAGCGTAAGCACGCGACCGATAAAGCGAGCACATGCGTTTCGGACGGGGAAGAGACGGAGACTATGACCATGCAGACGCTTGTGCTGCGCCGTCCGCTTGTCAGATTGCACGTCACTGCGCTCGCAGCCGCATTCTTTGCAGCCGCGTTGCCTGTGCAGTCAGATGCGGACACGCCCATTACAAACGCACCGACCATCAGCGAAGCGCCCGTCGCGTACAACGCCGTGGCAGATGCGCTTGGTGGCGAACAGGCCGCGCTCAGCGCCTTTTCGGTGACCCGCGACTTTGCGCGCGCTGCTGGATTGGAGCGGATCGACGCCGACCAGACAGGCAACGGCATCAACTCGGCGTTGAAGGCGATCGATCGGCAACACGACCATGATCTGACCTCCTCGACCCATCTCGACGGAGCAGGCAAAGCCCTTGCACGCGCGCAGTCGCAACTGACGACCGATGCGTTCCTGACCCGCAAGGATGTGGCCAAGGTCAAGGTGATGAGCCGGAGCAAGGAGTGGCACTGCCTTGCAGAAGCGCTCTACTTCGAAGCGCGCGGCGAGAGCTTCCGCGGGCAGGTTGCCGTGGCCGAGGTCATCCTGAACCGGGTCGACTCGAAGCGATATCCGAACTCGATCTGCGGCGTGGTCCAGCAGGGCCAAAGCCGCCGCAACGCCTGCCAGTTCTCGTATAACTGCGATGGCGTGGCGAACCGGATCGGCGAGAAAGGCGTTTTCGAGGATCTTGGAAAGCTGGCGTGGGTCATGATGCGAGGGCGCGAGCGGACGCTGACAGACGATGCGCTGTTCTACCACAACACCTCCGTGCGTCCGCGCTGGTCGCGGAAACTGGTCCGCACGACCCGGATCGGTGACCACATCTTCTATCGGCCGCCGGTGAAGCTATCGCGGCGCTGAGACACAAGGCGCACGCCAGATGTGGCCTGTTTGCGCAGGAAAAGCGCAAAATATCGCGCAATTCCGATGGTTTTCGCCTGTGTCGGGTCATCTTGATGTTGCAAAACGCGGTTTGGTCGGTAACAGAACCTTATGTGAGTTCATCAACCCTGCGCGATCGCGCTGATCGCGGATAAATAAGAGGACACAGGCATGAAAAAGGCAGAACTGATCGACGCGCTGGCTGAAGCCACCGATCTCAACAAGACGCAGGTCGATGCGGTGCTCGACGCCCTCCCGGGCGTGGTGCTGAGCGCGCTGAAAGGCGAAGGCTCGCTGACGCTGCCGGGGATCGCAAAGATCGAAGCACGTGCACGCCCTGCCCGCAAAGCCCGCAACCCTGCCACCGGCGCCGAGATCAAGATCGCAGCGACGACCGTGGCAGGATTCAAGCCGGTCAAGCCGTTCAAGGACGCCGTTGCCAAGGTCAAAGTTAAAAAGTGACCTGAAGATCCGACGATCTGGAACCGCGCCACGGCGCGGTCGATCGACACCCGCCGGTATCCCGGCGGGTTTTTTTTTGTCAACTCGTCAGAACGATCAGAAGATCCTTCGCATCGACCGCCCCGCCGGGCTGCACCACGACACGGTCGATCACGCCGTCACGGTCGGCATGGATCGCGGTTTCCATCTTCATCGCCTCGAGCGTCAGAAGCATGTCACCGGCCCGGACCTCCTGTCCGACGGACACTGCAACGGAGGCGACCGAACCGGGCATCGGCGCTGCGACATGAGCAGGATTGCCAGGATCGGCTTTCTCGGCACGCCCGGCGCCCGCCGCAGCAGATCTATCGGGAACACGGATCACACGCGGTTGACCGTTCAATTCGAAGAACAGCTTCACCTCGCCCTGATCATTGACTTCTGAGATAGCCTGAAGCCGCACCTGGAGCGTCTTCCCGGGCTCGAGTTCGACAGCAATCTCCTCGTGTGGCTGCATCCCGTAAAGGAAGGTCGGCGTCGGCAGCACCCTGACAGGGCCATAGTCCCGGCGGCGACCCATGTAATCCAGGTAGACTGTCTCGTACATCAGATACGAACAGAGATCCTCGTCATCGACTTTAACGCCGGGCATCTGCGCCTCGGCCGCCGCGCGGACGGCTTCCAGATCAACCGGTTCCATGATCGAGCCGGGGCGGACGGTCAGGGCCTCGACGCCCTTCAGCACCTTCTTCTGCAGCGCCTCGGGGAAGCCACCATGGGGTTGGCCGACATCGCCCTTGAAGAAGGTAACCACCGAATCCGGGAACGCGACATCCTTGTCGGGGTTCGCCAGATCCTCCGCCGTTATCCCGCCCGCCACCATCGTGAGCGCCAGATCGCCGACGGTCTTCGCAATGGGTGTCACCTTGATCACGTCGCCAAAGGCCTGGTTCACATCGGCATAGGTCTTGGCGATTTCGGGCCAGTGATGCTCCAGCCCCATGGACCGCGCCTGTGCCCTCAGATTGGTGACCTGTCCGCCCGGCATCTCGTGCAGATAGACCTCCGACGTCGGGTGGCGCATATCCGCCTCGAACCCCGCATACATCGCCCGGACGCCCTCCCAGTAGTTCGAGATCTCTCGGATCGCGTGGATGTTCAGCTTGGTGTCTCGCGGCTGGTTTGCCAGCGCTTCGACCACCGAGCCCATCGGCGCTTGCGACGTCAGGCCCGAAAACGCATCCATCGCGCAGTCGACCGCATCAACGCCCGCCTCTGCCGCCGCCAGCATGGACGCGCCGGACAGGCCGGAAGTGTCGTGCGTGTGGAAGTGGATCGGGATCGAGATCTCGTCTTTCAGCGCCTTGACCAGGGTGCGCGCCGCTGCGGGCTTCACCAGCCCCCCCATATCCTTGATGCAAAGGATGTGGGTCCCGGCGGCCTCAAGCTGCTTGGCGATGTCGACATAATAGTTCAGCGAGTACTTCGCCCGGTCCGGGTCGTGTATATCGCCGGTGTAACAGACAGCCGCCTCGAGGATCCGATCGGTCTCGAGCACCGCATCGCAGGCAACCCGCATTGACTCGACCCAGTTCAACGGATCGAAGACGCGGAAGACGTCCATTCCGGTATCGGCGGCGCGGTGGATGAACTTCTGCACCACGTTGTCCGGAAGGTTCGTGTACCCCACGCCGTTCGAAGCCCGGACCAGCATCTGAGTCAGCAGATTCGGCATGGCTGTGCGCAGGTTCCGCAAACGCTCCCAAGGACATTCCTGCAGGAAGCGATAGGCCACGTCGAAGGTTGCCCCGCCCCAGCATTCCATCGAGAACAGCCCAGACATGAAATGCGCGTAGGAAGGCGTGACCCGCAGCATGTCGATCGACCGCATCCGCGTCGCCAACAGCGACTGGTGCGCATCGCGCATGGTTGTGTCGGTGATCAGCAGTTTGTCCTGCGCGAGCAACCAGTCAGCGACAGCCTTGGGCCCCTCTGCTGTCAGCTTGTTCTTCAGACCCGGTGGCGGAATGTGCCCCGGCGGTTTCGGTGGCGTCGGGGGCACGGCATCCGCAGGTGGACGGGGACGCCCTGCGACCTCGGGGTTCCCGTTGACCGAGATATCGCCGATGAAGGTCAACAGTTTTGTCGCCCGGTCGCGCCGACGTTTGAAGTCGAACAGTTCAGGCGTCTCGTCGATGAACTTGGTGTGGTAGGTGTTGTCGAGGAAGCTCGGGTGCTGCAGCAGGTTCTCGACAAAAGCGATGTTGGTCGCGACGCCGCGGATCCGGAACTCGCGCAGCGCACGGTCCATCCGGGCAATCGTCTCCTCCGGGGTCGGCGCCCAGGCCGTCACTTTCTCGAGCAGGCTGTCATAGAAGCGCGTGATCACCGCGCCGGAATAGGCGGTGCCGCCATCCAGACGGATGCCGAACCCGGTCGCACCGCGATAGGCGGTGATCCGGCCGTAATCGGGGATGAAGTTGTTCAGCGGGTCTTCGGTCGTGATCCGGCATTGCAGCGCATGGCCGTTCAACGAGATGTCATCCTGCCCGCTGTGTCCCGTCGCCTCGGCAATCGTCGCACCCTCGGTGATACGGATCTGAGCGCGCACGATGTCGATGCCGGTGACTTCTTCGGTCACGGTGTGCTCGACCTGCACGCGCGGATTGACTTCGATGAAGTAGAAAGAGCCCGTCGCCATATCCATCAGGAATTCGATGGTACCCGCGCACTGATAGTTGGCGTGGCGTGCGATCTTCAGACCAAGCTCGTTGATCTCCTCGCGCTGCGCATCGGTCAGGTAGGGCGCGGGCGCACGCTCGACGACCTTCTGATTGCGCCGCTGGACGGAACAATCCCTTTCATAGAGATGAACCAGCGTCCCGTGATGATCGCCCAGCACCTGCACTTCCACATGGCGCGCCTTCTGGACCAGTTTCTCGAGATAACCCTCGCCGTTGCCAAACGCGGCCTCTGCCTCGCGCCGGCCTTCCTTGACCTTGTCCTCCAGCTCATCTGGGCCAAAGATCGGACGCATCCCGCGTCCACCGCCGCCCCACGAGGCCTTCAGCATCAGGGGATAGCCGATCTCCTCGGCCATGCGCCGGATCTCGTCCATCGATCCCGGCGCTTCCGGGTCTGGCAGCACCTCGGTCGCCGGGACCACAGGTACGCCCGCGGCAATCGCGGCGCGCCGGGCCGATGCCTTGTCGCCCAGCATCCGCATCGTCTCGGCCTTCGGGCCTATGAAAGCGATCCCCTTGGCCCTGCAGGCATCGACGAAGTCAGGGTTCTCGGACAAGAGACCATAGCCCGGGTGGATCGCATCGGCCCCGGCCCGCTTGGCCGCCCGGATCACATCGTCAATCGAAAGATAGGCCTCGACCGGGCCCTTGCCCTCGCCGATCAGATAGGCCTCGTCCGCCTTGAACCGGTGCAAGCCCAGCTTGTCTTCCTCGGCATAGACCGCGACCGTCGCCTTACCCATCTCGTTGGCGGCGCGCATAACGCGGATGGCGATCTCGCCGCGGTTCGCCACCAGGATTTTCTTGAAGCTTTTCATGGCCGGTCCCCCTGAAGCTGTGCCGTTCGCATAGCGACCGCACTCGCTCAGGGCAAGACGACATATGGTTAATTGCGCCGGGTCAGAGGTCCTCGCCGAGTGCCCGCATCACCATCGACTGGAAGTGATGTACGGCGTGCTCACTCAGCTCGGTGCGGCCCTTGTCCACGATGAACCGGCCCTGATTGTAGGCAAGCGAGTGCAGGCCGCGCTGAACACTCTCGCAGAGGCAGATATCCTCGGGCTGAAGCACGTCTTTCTGGTAGGCCATCGCATCGCGCAACTGCGGCGTGACCTCGCCGCCCGGCACGAACCAGTCCTGGTATTCTATGCACCGCTCCGGCCCCGCCGGGGTCATCTGCAGGATCGAAAGATTCGGCTCGCCGGGATAGGCCCAGATCGAGAGGTTCGGCCACACGAACCACCCGGCATAGCCGAAATCCACCTCGCCCGGTTCGAACGTATAGGCATTCGCTGTGGTGGTCCTCGGCGCCTCGGCGAGTTGGCTCGAGTAGATCCCGTGCACCACCGTGCGATAGCTGTCCATGTCCACCAGATCGACGAAATCCTTGTGCGCGCAGTGGCAGTGATAGCATTCGAGGAAGTTGTCGATCATCGTCTTCCAGTTCGCCGCGACGTCATAGGTATCGCGCTGCGCAAAGGCGAAATCATCGACGGAGGGGACATAGGACCGGATCTCCGCCTCCAGGTCGCCGGTCTGCTCGGCAAACGGCACCGCGTCGGGGTCAAGGCAGACCATGACAAGGCCGCAAAACACCTCCACCCGGATCGGACGCAGCGAGAAGGCGCACTTGTCGAACCCGGCGACATTCTCGGAATTGCGCGCCGCCTTGAGCGAGCCGTCCAGGTCATAGGCCCAGGCGTGGTACGGGCAGCGGATCAGGTTGGTGCGCCCTGCCCCCTCAAGCAGCTCATGGCCGCGGTGCATGCAGACATTGAAGAACCCGTTCAAAGAGCCCTCGCGATCCCGGATGACGAAGACGTTCTGATTGTGGATCCGACAGGTCAGGAATTGGCCGGCCTCCGCCACCTGGCTCACATGCCCTGCGTAGATCCAGGATTTCTGGAAGATCGTGGCCTGCTCGGCCCAGAAGATGTCCGCGTCATGATACATCCGCGCGGGCATGGTGAACGAGATTGTTGGGTCGACCTCGAACGGTCGATCTTCCGGCGGGAACAATGGTGTGTGACGGTTCATCTGCGGTCCTCCCTCGCCCCGCATTCAGGCAGAGCGCGGTCCGAGGATCAAGCCCCAGATATGATGTCAGCGGATCAGCCGCCGCATCCCCCGCCACCATAGCCACTGCCACCGCCACATCCTGCACCCGTTCCAGCGACATGGCCGCCCGATCGTGAATTTCCACGTGATTCTGGGATGTAGAAAAAGCACAGGAGAAAGGCAAACCCACCGAAGATCACTGCCCCTTTGAAGTAACCAAGCATCAACGTCGCGGCAGCCAAAGCCACTGACGCGAAGATGCAATAGGTGACGACCGACCACCGCCGCTGCGTAACTTGCTCCGAAGCAATTGGCCAGAATTCGTCGGGCGGTGCCTCTCCGAACTCCACCCGGTAAAGCGCCCACGTTGCGGCGAACTGCGCGTTGTAACGCGGCATCTCTTCCGCGCCTGCGCAGGGATCATGGTGCAACCGGGCACCCAACACCTGGTCACACATCACGTCCCAATAGTCGTGCGTGAAGGTCAGATGCAAATGCCAGACGCGGTCGATGATCTGGCTCGGCGTCACCTGATCCGCGCTGACCTGGGTCAGATAGAGGAACCTTCGATATTCCTCGATCGCGCGGGCCGTGAACTCATCCGACCATCCCTCCGCCGCAGCGAGCTTGCGCGAAAACGGCTCGCTCCCAGTCTCCGCATCGAATTGATGAGCCTCAAGGCGCTTCCAAAGGTCAGGTTTTTGCATTCACCCCCCCGTCCGCCACCGTGGCTTAGTAATAGCTCATTAAATTTTCACGGCGCCCGCGGCGTTGGTATATGAACATTGGCATCCAGCGCCTCAAGCGCAAGGTGTACACGCCTGCGCTCTGCCAATAGATGGTTATATTGTGCGTCGCATCCAGATATTGGTGTCGGATACTCGCGGATCTCTGTGTCGAGGTCTGCACGGGCGTCGGCCAGTGCGGCTCGGGCGCGCGCAACGGGCGAGGTCAGGTCCAACATGGCGGTCTCCTTTTCTTCACTGCGAGCGGGTCATAATCTCCGGCTTGATCATTCGGTATACAATTGTATACATAACATGAGATGAACCGGAGGACCAGCCCTGACCGACCTTGGCCCTTATGACCTTTTGATCGCCGGGGGCGGCAATGCCGCGCTCTGTGCCGCGATCTCGGCGGCGGAGCGGGGTCTCTCGGTGTGCGTGTGCGAGGCCGCGCCCATCGGGTTTCGCGGCGGCAACTCTCGGCACACCCGCAACCTGCGCGCGGCCCATGACGCGCCGACCGAGGTGCTGACCGACAGCTATCCGACGGATGAGTACTTCGAGGACCTGATGCGGGTCACAGCGGGCAAGACCAATGAACGCCTTGCCCGGATGACCATCGCGGAAAGTGCGCATATCGCGGATTGGATGGGCGCGCGCGGTGTTCGTTTTCAAAAGGCGCTCGGCGGCACCCTGTCGCTCGGACGGACCAATCCGTTCTTTCTGGGCGGCGGCAAGGCTCTGCTGAACGGGCTCTACGGCACTGCCGAACGCCATGGCGTCACTATCCACTACGACACCGAAGTCATCGGCCTCGAAATCGAGGACGGCTTCTTCACCGCTGCGCGCCTGCGCCATCGCGGGTTCGAGACGGTGGCCCGCGCCCGCGGGTTGGTCGTGGCCTCGGGCGGGTTTCAGGCCAATCTTGACTGGCTCGAGGAAGCCTGGGGGCCCGCCGCCCGCAACTTCACGATCCGGGGCACAAAATATGCACAGGGAACCCTGCTGCGCGCCCTTCTCGATCACGGGATGGACCCGGTGGCCGAAGCCGACCAGTGCCACGCCATCGCTTTGGACGCACGCGCGCCGAAGTTCGATGCGGGGATTGTCAGCCGGATCGACTCGGTACCGTTCTCGATCATGGTCAACCGCAACGCCCAGCGCTTCTATGACGAAGGCGAAGACTTCTGGCCCAAGCGCTACGCCATCTGGGGCCGCCTGATCGCACAGCAACCCGAACAGATCGCCTACTCCATCACCGATGCCAAGGCGGTCGAGGATTTCATGCCCTCGCTTTTCCCGCCGGTGCAGTCCGAAACGATCGCGGGCCTTGCCGACGCTCTCAGTCTCGATGCCACGGCGCTGACGCGGACCATCGATGACTTCAACGCGGCTTGCCAGGGCGGAACCTTTGACAAAACCGTGCATGACGACGTCCGGACGGCTGGCCTCAGCCCCGACAAGACGAATTGGGCCCGCCCCATCGACCAGCCTCCCTTTTCAGCCTATCCGATGCGGCCCGGGATCACCTTCACCTATCTTGGCGTGACCGTGGACGAGGGCGCTAAGGTCCAGATGGCCGCGGGTAAACCCGCGGCAAACATCTGGGCCGCGGGCGAGGTCATGGCCGGCAACATCCTCGGCCAAGGCTATCTCGCGGGGATCGGCATGACCATCGGTGCTGTCTTCGGCCGCAAAGCCGGGGAAGGCGCCGCCAACGCATTGCGCAACTGATGCCCACACCAGCCAAGCGGTACACCGTTTTGGCCACGGGCCCAGATGCGGCCATCTGCGCGGCTTGTCCGCGCAGCGGGGCGCGGAACGCGCCCTGGGTCCGTTTACGGACATGGCCGCATGTGGGCTCCGCTGCAAAGGACTGCACACCATGCTAGATACCACTCCCCAATCCACCATCCCGGAAGCCCGCCGCGCCTTCGAGATCTGCAATGCCTGCCGCTATTGCGAGGGGTTCTGCCCGGTGTTCCCCGCAATGACCCTTCGGCGAGAATTCTCGGACGGCGACCTCTCGCACCTCGCCAATCTCTGTCACAATTGCAAGGGCTGCTGGCATGCCTGCCAATATGCACCGCCGCATGAGTTCGGGCTGAACCTGCCCGCTACGCTCGCCAATGTCCGGGCCGAGAGCTACGCGGATCATGCCTGGCCTCGCGGGCTTGGTCGCCTGTTCCACCGCAATGGCACCTTCATCTGCGTCGCGACCGCACTGGTGGTCGCCGCCACGTTGCTCGGCGCGATGCTGATGATCGACGGCACGGTTTTGGTGTCTACCCATCGCGGCGAAGGCGCCTTCTATGCCGTTATTCCTCACAACACGATGGTCTGGCTGGGAGGGATCACCTTTGGCTGGGCAATCCTTGCGATGATCTTCGGCGTGCTGTCCTATTGGCGGGCGTCAGGCGGCGGGCCCGTGACCATCGCAGCCGTCAAGGCCGCGCTCGCCGATGCCGCCACGACGCGCCATCTCGGCAGCCGGGGCGAGGGCTGCAACGATCTCGACGCCGGGTACACGCAGGCCCGCCGCCACCACCACCTCGCGACCATGTGGGGGTTTTTGCTCTGCTTCGCGGCGACCTCGGTTGCAACGGTGATGGACTACGGGCTGGGATGGCCAGCTCCCTACAGCTGGTACTCGGCGCCTGTGGTTCTGGGAACTGTTGGCGGGTTTGGCCTGATGATCGGCACGGCGGGCCTGTTCTGGATCAAGGTCCGCACCAACCCAGCACCCGAGGCGAAAAACCTTTGGGGCATGGACACCGGTCTGCTCGCGCTCTTGCACCTGACCGCGGCTACGGGGCTGGCGCTGCTGTTCTGGCGGCACACCTCGGCGATGGGGTGGCTGCTGTGTGTGCACCTTGGCTTTGTGCTCGCGCTCTTCATCACGCTGCCCTACGGCAAGTTCGTCCACGGGATCTACCGGCTCGCGGCGCTGATCCGGCATCATAGCGAAATCCAGTCCCGCTGATCTGCACAAAAAAGCCCGGGCCAAGGCCCGGGCAAAGTGGGGGGCGACACGCGCCCCCACTGGGGATTTCGTTCGGTCAGACGAACTGTGACCCTTTGCCGAACTCGGGATAGGCTTCCATTCCGAGTTCCGAGGTATCGAGGCCCGCGAGTTCCTCTTCTTCGCTGACGCGGATGCCGATGGTGATGTTCAGGATCAACCACAGCACCAGAGAGACGATGAAGACGAATGCACCGACGATGACGATCGAGATGATCTGGCCACCAATGGTCGCATCGCCGTTGGTCAGCAGAACCGCGAGTGTGCCCCAGACGCCTGCAAACAGGTGAACCGGGATCGCGCCGACCACATCGTCGATGCCCAACTTGTCGAGCAGCGGGACCGAGAAGACCACGATCACACCACCGACGGCACCGATCAGCGTTGCCATACCCAGCGACGGGGTCAGCGGCTCGGCCGTGATCGACACCAGACCGGCCAGTGCTCCGTTCAGCACCATGGTCAGGTCGGCCTTGCCGAACATGATCTGGCTGACGATCAGCGCTGCGATGGCACCACCAGCGGCTGCTGTGTTGGTGTTCGAGAAGATCCGGCTGACATCTGCGACATCGCCGATCGAGCCCATGGCAAGCTGCGAGCCACCGTTGAACCCGAACCAGCCGAGCCACAGGATGAACATACCAAGCGTTGCGAGCGGCAGGTTAGAGCCCGGCATCGGTTGAACCATGCCGTCCTTGAACTTGCCGATGCGCGGTCCGAGGATGATGGCGCCGGCCAGAGCGGCCCAGCCGCCAACCGAGTGGACAACGGTCGAACCCGCGAAGTCGAGGAAGCCAAACTGGCTGTCCAGGAAACCGCCACCCCATTTCCACGAGGCCTGGATCGGGTAGATCACTGCCGTCAGAACGAAGGTGAAGATAAGGAACGGCCACAGTCTGATCCGTTCGGCCAGCGCACCCGAGACGATCGACGCGGTGGCAGCACAGAACATCAGCTGGAAGAAGTAGTCAGACCCGGTCGATGCATAGGAGATGTCATCCGCACCGTCGACGCCGATGCCAACCGCTTCGAGAACCGCAACGCCGAAGGCGCCGAGGTAACCGCCGGTCTCATCCGTGCCGATGGTCCAGTTGCCGAGCGGATACATCAGGTTGTAGCCGATCACGTAATAGCCGATGGCCGCGATCGAGAAGAGCGCAACGTTCTTGGTGCACTGCATCGCGACGTTCTTGGACCGGACGAGGCCTGCCTCGAGCATGCAGAAGCCCGCTGCCATGAACATGACCAGAAAGCCGCCGATCAGGAACAGCAGCGTGTTTAAGATCCAGACGGTCTGTCCGGGAACGGGTTCGGGCGCTGCATCCTGAGCGAGCGCTGGCATAGCGCTGGCCGCCAGGACAAGGGCCGCAAAGCCGAGTGTGTGTTTCATTGTTTTCCCTCTTTTATAAAGCATGGTTTCAGAGCGCGTCGGCATCGCGCTCGCCGGTACGGACGCGCAGGGCCTGTTCGACGTTCACGACAAAAAGCTTGCCGTCACCGATCTTGCCGGTCTGTGCGGTCTTCGCGACGGTATCGATGACCTCGTCGACCTGGCTGTCATTGACGACGATTTCGAGCTTCAGCTTCGGAACGAAGTTCACGGTGTATTCGGCGCCGCGATAGATCTCGGTGTGACCGCTCTGGCGGCCATATCCCTTGACCTCCGAGACCATCAGGCCCTGGACCCCGAGTTCGCCCAGTGCGGTGCGCACCTCCTCAAGCTTGAACGGCTTGATGACGGCGATGATGAGTTTCATGCTTATTCCCTCGCACGTTGACATTGGACGCTGGAACGTCGCCCGAAGCACTTCAAGATGCGTGCCAGTTTGTTGCGTGGGATTTTTTCTACGCCTTAACAATATGTTAACAGCTGAGCGTCGGGAGAAGCGCCCAGACTGCCAAAGACTTGATGTCTACGTTTTAATCAGTCGGGCTGGATGGCTATAATTTAGGCAGTCTGATCTGCGCTTTGAAACAATGAAGGGCCCGCACATGGCGGGCCCTTCTGCAAGCGTTCCGTTGTTGGATATCGGCTGTGGTCAGCTCTCCCTGACCACAGCGAAATCCGGATAAGCCTCGAGGCCGAGTTCCGCGATATCGAGGCCTTCTTCCTCGACATCTTCGGACACACGAATGCCGATCGTGGCCGCCAGCAGACTCCAGAGGAAGAGCGAGGCACCAAAGACAAAAGCGCCCACGATCAAAACTCCGGCAAGCTGGCCGCCGATGGTTGCATCGGGGTTCGAGAACGCGACCGCGATGGTTCCCCAGATCCCGGCAAACAGGTGCACGGGCACGGCGCCGACCACATCATCGATTTGGAAGCGGTCGAACAGCGGGATCGCGATGACCACGATGCAGCCGCCGACAGCGCCGATCAGAGCCGCTGCGATCGGTGAAGGCGAAAGCGGATCGGCCGTTACCGCCACGAGACCCGCCAGCATCCCGTTCAGGACAAGCGTGAGATCGACACTGCCAAACCGGACCTGCGTGAACACCATGGCCGCAAGTGCACCGCCGGCAGCGGCAAGGTTCGTGTTCACGATGATCCGCGAAAGGTTGGCGACATCCTCGGCCGAGTCGAGCGAACCGAGCGATCCTGCATTAAACCCGAACCAGCCAACCCACAGCAGGAAAGCGCCCAGCGCCGCAAGTGTCAGGTTCGAGGCCGGCATCGGCACCACGAGACCGTCGCGGAACCGGCCGATCCTTGGCCCCAGCACAGCTGCCCCGGCCAGCGCTGCCCAGCCACCGACGGAGTGAACGACAGTCGATCCGGCCAGATCATAGAAACCGAAGGTCTCGTAGAGGAACCCACCGCCCCAAGACCAGGAAGCCTGGATCGGATAGATGATCGCAGTCAGCACGGCGATGAACGCCATGAAAGGCCACAGTTTCATGCGCTCGGCCATCGCGCCCGATACGATCGACGCGGTCGCCGCGCAGAACATCATCTGGAACAGGAAATCCGCGCTGTTCGAATGGCTCGTCGCAGCGGCCACACCGTCGAAATCGACGGGGTCGATAGCAGCGGTTCCAAATCCGCCAAGGATCCCCTCGATCAGCCAGTACCCTTCGGGCCGCATCAGGCGGTGACCCACGAGGTAGAAAAGGATCGAGGCCGTCATCAGAAGACCGATATTCTTCACCAGCTGCATCGCCACGTTCTTCGAACGCACGAAACCTGCCTCGAACATCGAGAAACCGACGGCCATGAACATGACAAGGATCCCGGCCACAAGCATCAGCAATGTGTTCAGGATATAGCCCATATCGGCCAGCGTTGGTGCTGCCCCATCCTGTGCGAACGCCATGGACGGCAGCGCGATGAGCCCAGCGGCCATCAGCGGAGTCTTTATTTTTTTAAGGTCGAACATCCCCAACCTCCGATTACCAAACGAGATGGCGCCATGCCGTGAGGAAGTTGGCTGCGCCGACGCTATGACTCAGACCCACTCTGTGGTCTGGACGCCGGAGCGATAGCCGCAGATCCCGGCAAAAACAGGGCAAGCTATGCAAATTGCAAATGCCGGGCATGCGCCGTGCCACTCGGGGGATGACCCGGGTCGGGATATGTGCATGATTCCCCTGCACTCTTGACCCGGACCCCTGCCCATGACGGACCTCGCCAAACGCGTCTACGACCATACCTGGAAGATCGACCCGATCGTCCGCTCGGTCATCGACACGGACTTCTACAAACTGCTGATGGCGCAGAGCGTGCTGCACCATAACCCGGACACGCGGGTGACGTTCAGCCTGATCAACCGTTCGGACAGCGTTCCGCTTGCCCGGCTGATCGACGAGGGCGAATTGCGCGAACAGCTCGATCATATCCGCACACTCAGTCTCAGCCGGGGCGAGAGCACCTGGTTGCGCGGCAACACCTTCTACGGCAAGCGGTTCATGTTCCAGCCTGATTTCGTTGGCTGGCTCGAGGAGTTCAGCTTTCCCGAATACCACCTCGAGCGGCGGGGCGATCAGTACGAACTGACCTTCGAGGGCCGCTGGATCGAGACCATGATGTGGGAGATCCCGGCTCTGGCCGTGATCATGGAACTGCGCTCACGCGCCGTCTTGCGCCAGATGGGCAAGTTCGAGCTTCAGGTGCTTTATGCTCAGGCCATGACGCGGGTCTGGGACAAGATTATGCACCTGCGTAAACTCGGCGGTCTTAGGATCGCGGATTTCGGAACCCGGAGGCGCCACGGGTTCCTATGGCAGGACTGGTGCGTACAGGCCATGCTGGAAGGGCTGGGCGACAAGTTCACCGGCACCTCGAACTGTCTGATTGCCATGCGCCGCGAAGTCGAGGCCGTTGGCACCAATGCGCACGAGTTGCCCATGGTGCACGCAGCGCTCGCGCGGACCGACGAGGATCTGGCCAGTGCACCGTACAACGTGCTCGAGAACTGGCAGAAGGATTATGGCGGGAACCTGCTGATCATCCTGCCCGATACCTACGGGACCAAGGGCTTTCTGGACAATGCGCCGGGCTGGCTGAACTACTGGACCGGGATCCGCATCGACAGCGGTGACCCGATTGCCGTCGGCGACATGGCGATCAACTGGTGGACCAGCCATGGCCAGGACCCGACCGAGAAGTTGATGATCTTCTCGGATGGGCTCGACACCAACGAGATCAAACGCCTGCACGCCCACTTCCATGGCCGGGTCAATCTGGGCTTCGGGTGGGGCACCTTGCTGACCAACGATTTCCGCGGGCTCGCGCCTGACGGGGGGCTCGACCCGTTCTCGCTGGTCTGCAAGGTCATTTCCGCGGACGGGCAACCGACCGTGAAACTGTCCGACAACCCGAAAAAGGCCATGGGTCCGGCAGAGGAGGTCGAGCGCTATCGCCGCGTTTTCGGCATTGGTGTGCAGGAGGAACGGGCCGTGATCGTCTAGGCCCGGCAGTGCCTCGCTTCAATAACCTTCCAGAAACTCGATCCGGCCCACCAACGAGGTGCGCAGACAACTCTCGTTGCGGCAGGAGGCGCGCTTCTTCAGCCAACTGCGTTGCGACAGTTTCAGCGTCTCGCGCCCGTTGCTGTTCAGGCGTTTGCGCGTGGTTGAATAGGCCTTTGCCATGATGCGGTCGAGCGCGGACAGATCTGCCGAGTTGCAGATCATGATCTCGTCGCGGCGCCGCGCCTTGGCGCAGTCATAGCTGGGACCGCGCTGCTCCGCCTTGAACCGGGCGATCTGCTGTTCGAGGCCGGTGCTCTGCGACTCGCGGGCCTTGCGCTCGGCCTCTTGTCGCTTTGCCTCGCGCCGCGCCGCCTCCAGTTTTGCCAGTTCACGCTCGGCCTCGAGCCTTGCAAGTTCGCGCTCGGCCTCCAGTCTTGCCGCCTCTTGTTCAGCGGCGATGCGCGCGGCCTCCCTTTCCTGCGCAGCCTTGCGCGCCGCTTCGAGGGATCGTTGAAGCTCGGCCTGTTTCTCAGCCTCGATCGCAGCGAGTTCCGCCTCAGAGGGGCCCGTCGGCGCCGAAAGCTCGGAGATTTTCAGCCGTGCAAGATCGGCAAAGGCACCTTCCGGAAACTTGTCGAGATAGGTCTGATAGGCCGCCGCCGTGCCGCTCTTTTCCGCGGACTGCCAGAACACAAGCTCGATCGCCGAGCTATCGACAGTCTGCGGTGGCACCGTCGGCGTCGTCTCAGTCTCAGGCTTGGGCTCGGAAGGCTTGGCCGTGAAGGCAAACTCGCCAAGGATTGCATCGTAATAGGCCGGCGTCTGCTGATGCCCGACGGTTGAGGCCAGCGTGTTCACGCCGCGCCGCGTCTCCCGCGCCAGTTCGACGAGATCGAGACCAGGTTTCTGCATCAGCGGCAGCAGCGTTCGGGTGAAAACCGAATTCGGATCCGGATCCGTATCGTTGAGCCGATCCAGCGCCGCCTGCCCGGCATCGGCGGAGTACATCACAAATGTTCCGCCCGGCGCGACGATCCGGCTGAGCCCACGTCGCCCTCCGACACTGCGCCCGGTCGAGGCTTCGAACGGATTGTCCCGACAGGCATCCAGAACGGCGATGTTCAGCCGGGCTCCGGTGCGCCGCATCCCCTCGAGTACCCGGTTCAGACTGATCGCCTCATCGCGGACAAAGCCTTCCTGTCCAGGCTCGGCCGGCGGTATGTCCACCGGAAGCAGAAAGTTCTCGCCATCGATCTCGATCGCGTGTCCCGCATAGAACAGCATCGCCACATCGCCCGGCTTCACCCGGTTCGAGAAGGATTGCAGCGCCCGGTTCATCTGACGACGGCTGGCGTCGATGGCCGAGATCACCTCGAAGCCCATCTCTCCCAACACCTGCTCCATGGCACGGGCATCGTTCCCGGCCTTCAGCAGCACCGGTACATTGTCATAGGCATCGTTGCCGATCACCAAGGCCACACGGCGCTCCGCTGCGGCCAGCCCGGGCAGGGCTACCATCAGAGCAATCAACAGAGCGGCCAGGTAACGCATAGCTCCCCCTCGCGTCAGGGCTTCTCCCGTCTGCCTACAATGCCGGACCTGCCCGGGGATGAAAAGCCCGGACCGAACCTCGGGGCTTGGCGGGCGGGATCGCTATTGTTAACCCTTGCGCACCGATGGGAGGGCAAGGTGCAATCACCGGATCACGACCGAGCCTCGCGCGCTGCCGAGGCGATGTGGGCGACAGACCAGGCATCGAAATGGCTGGGTCTGTCACTGGATGCAATCGGGCCTGGCACGGCCGAGATGTCCATGACGGTCGAGGCGCATCACACAAACGGGCACAAGATCTGCCACGGCGGGTTCATCTTCACGCTCGCCGACAGCACGTTCGCCTTCGCCTGCAACAGCTACAACAAGCGCACTGTGGCACAGCAGAACGCTATCACCTTCTGTGCACCGGGGCGGCTTGGCGACCGGTTGGTGGCGCGCGCGGTCGAAGTGGTCCGGTCCGGGCGGTCCGGCGTCTATGATGTTACCGTATCCAACCAGGACGGAACGATAATTGCCGTGATGCGCGGAAACTCGCGCCAGATCGGCGGCACACACATCGAGGAGGATCAGGATGGCTGAGGCGTTCATCTGCGAGGGGCTGCGCACGCCCATCGGGCGATATGGCGGGGCGTTGTCCTCGGTCAGGCCCGACGACATGCTCGGCCATGTGATCCGCCAGGTGATGGCGGCAGCGCCTGGTCTGCCCGGCGATGCGGTCGACGATGTACTTGTCGGCTGCGCCAATCAGGCGGGCGAGGACAACCGTAATATCGCCCGTATGGCGGTTTTGCTTGGGGGCCTGCCCGACACGGTGCCCGCGGCGACGATCAACCGGCTGTGTGGGTCTGGTTTGGATGCGGTCGGAACGGCGGCCCGGGCGATCAAGGCGGGCGAGGCCAACGTCATCCTGGCCGGCGGGGTCGAGAGCATGTCCCGCGCGCCCATGGTGATGCCCAAGGCGGATGCGGCCTTCTCGCGCCGGGCCGAGATCTTCGACACCACCATCGGGTGGCGGTTCGTCAACCCGGTGCTGAAGGCCCAGTTTGGCATCGATTCGATGCCCGAGACGGCGGAGAACGTGGCCGAGGATTTCCAGATCAGCCGCGAAGATCAGGACGCGTTTGCGTACCGCTCGCAGGAGAAAGCCGCCGCGGCGCAGGGCAACGGGCGGCTGGCTGCCGAGATCACGCCGGTGACGATCCCCCAGCGCAAGGGTGATCCGATTGTCGTCGAGCGCGATGAGCATCCGCGTCAGACGTCGCCGGAGAAACTCGCCGCCTTGAAGGCACCGTTCCGTGACGGCGGATCGGTGACGGCTGGCAACGCCTCGGGCGTCAATGACGGCGCGTGCGCAGTCATCATTGCCTCGGGCGACGCTGTCGAGCGGTATGGGCTGACACCGAAGGCGCGCGTGACCGGAATGGCGACCGCGGGCGTTGCCCCGCGAATCATGGGGATCGGACCTGCACCGGCCTCGACAGGGCTGATGGAGCGGCTCGGCCTGAAGATCTCGGACATCGATGTGGTCGAGTTGAACGAGGCGTTCGCGGCTCAGGGGCTCGCCGTCACCCGCCAGCTCGGCCTTCCGGACGATGCGGAGCATGTAAACCCGAATGGCGGCGCGATCGCTCTGGGCCATCCGCTGGGCATGTCCGGGGCGCGTTTGGCGCTGAGCGCGGCAACGGAGTTGACCCACCGCGATACCACCCGCGCCCTGTGCACCATGTGCATCGGCGTCGGTCAGGGC
>JBCBOR010000074.1:0-23722 GCA_039821125.1 Pseudomonadota bacterium | reverse complement strand
CCACCCCCCGGGGGGGGGCGGTGGGGGGCCGGGCGGGGGGGTGCGCGGGGGGCGGGGGTGGGGCCTGGTCGCTCCCGAGTGCCTGCGTGCGACCGCGCGCAGGCCGAGCGGGCGAAACAGCGCGCAGAATCCACTCTCTGCACGGCCCTTGGCATTTCGCACGGCACCCGTCACACTTGCGCCGGGGTTTCGGATCGGGAGAAAGATATGCCGCAGCGCGTTATGACCGGCTTGGGGGCAATGGCCGCACTTGGATTGCTGGCGGCCTGTCAGGGCGGGCAGATCCAGGGCGCCGGCAATCCGCTGGAGTCCGGGCGGCCGCTGTTTCTCGCCGATCAGTCCGATCCCTGCTTTCCCGAACGCCAGGAGATGGAGCGCTATGGCGAGGAGGTGAAGTCCACCTTCGACACGTTGCTCGATGCGGGGTTTGCGGTCGGCGGCGTCCTCGAGTCGCTGCGTCAGACGGGCCGGGTCGGCGGCACCTTCGGGTCCGGCGGCGTCACGGTCTCGGGCGGATATATCGAAGCCCTGCGCAATGAAAGCGGTACCATTCTCGATCTGGTGCGCAATGCGGCGCGGGATGTGGACGTCGAGAACCAGCGCATCGACGCGCTCCTTGCCGCCTTCGATACCCTGACCGCGTGCCGCAAGGCCGGTGCTGCAGCGATCCGTTCCGACTATCAGGCCCGCAAGATCGACCGGGCAACAGCAGAGGCCGCCATGGGCGCCCTGCGCAGCGCCTATGCCGAGGATATCGCCCGGTTCCGTGAAATCTCGGCCGAAGTTGCGAAGAACACCGACACCTTTGCCGAGGTCTACAACGACATCGCGGCGGACAACGACGGCGATGCGTTGGTCGTGGGCCCCTATCGCAAGGAGGTCTTCGAGACTGGCAAACCCACAGCCAAGGTCGTGAAGCGCCGCCCGCAGAAGCGGGTATCGAAAAAGGGCTCGCTGAAGGTCGAAGCCCCTGCCCCTCAGGCCAAGCCCGAAGTCGACAATCTTCAGGAGAAGCTTCTGACCAATGTTCGCAAGCGGGACGAGGTGATCAACAGGGTCGAAACGGCATCGGATGATGTCGACGGGCTGGGCGATCTTGATCTGGCATCGCTGACAGGGCCGCGCGGGACGGGCTAGCGGCGGGGATCAGGCGCATCGGTGCGGGGGTCGTCAGAAAAGTTTGAACCATCACGGCTGCCATGGCGACCAATGGGCATCTGCTGTCGTCTATGCCGGGGGTTCCCATGCTGCGCTTCGTCTACACTGCCACCATCGTTGCGGCTGTTGCCGCTGTCAGCGCATGCGCGCCGCATCAGGGGACCGGTCCGGCCTTTCGCAGTTTCAAGGATGACCCGCGCGGGGCCTGCTATGCCGAGCGCCAGGACCTGGAGCGTCAGGGCACCCGCTTCGACACGAGTTTCGAACGCCCCGCACGTGGTGTTGGCGATGTGATCGCTGCGGCGGAGCGCTATCTCACAGTCCTCGTCTCGGGCGAGTTGGGGCTGGTCGAGACGCTGGCCACGGTCAATGCCGATCTCGAGCGGGAAAACACATGGGTCGGGTGGACGGCGGATGCGTTCGATACCCTGACCGCCTGTCGCCGGGCCAACGCTCTGGCGATCAACAACAGCCTGAAGGCCGGACGGATCAGCCGCGCAGTGGCCGAACAGCGCCTTGCCACCGTGCGTGAGGCCTATCGCGAGGATACCGCACGCTTTCGCCAATTCGCCGATCAGATCGCTCTGAACACAGCCACCTTCGCCGAGATCTACACGGACTTCGCCCTGATAGGCGGAGCCGAGCCGGTCGAGATCTCGCCGGCGCCGATCGCCAGGCCCGCGCGGGCGCCGGACGCCGGTGCAACCGCGAAACGCGCCCCGAAGAAGGCGGCCAAACAAAAGCGCCGCATCCGCCTCGCCCGTGTGGCGCCGCAGGACAGCGCTGCTCCCGCCGCGAAACCGGAACTCGAGAAGCTGCGCGGTGCGCTGCTGACCAATACGCGCAAACGGGATGAGGTTTACCAACGGATCGAACGAGCGCGCGCCTTCGACGACGTTCTGGATCTCGCCGGATCGCTGCAGCCCCGCGCCAGGACAGTCTAGGCACGATCGGGCGGTGAAATTGTGAAGGTCCTGCCGCCACGTCACATCTGTTGAATCCGGCAGCAAGCGGTTAACCATTGCGTCAGGTGGCAAAGACCATCGACGACATGGGAGAGCGCAATGACATCCGACAACTCGGACCAGACCGACCGCATCGTTTACTTCGGCGACAGCCTGACCGACGGCGGCACGATTTTCGAGCTGACCAGCCAGATCCTGGCCGTACCGTTCCCGCTGGCCAGCGAAGGCTATGTCGGCGGCGTCTTCTCGGACGGGCCGGTCTACAGCCAGGTCGCACCGGACCTGTTGGGGATCGGCACGGTCGAGAACTTTGCTGTGGGCGGCGCACGGGCGCTAGGGTCCCGGCCGATATCCGAGATCGGTGGCGGCGCGCTGGACCCGCTGCAACTCCCGGGCGTTGATCCGGAACTGCTGGCCTTCGACATCGACTTTGGCGGCCAGATCGGACGCTTTCTGGCAGGCGAGACGGCGGACCCGTTCTCCGGCTCGACCACCGCGTCGATCCTGATCGGTCTAAATGACCTTGCGGCGTTCGCGGCAGACACCGGGCCCGATCCGGTCGGCGCGGGCACGGCGCTGGTCGAGAACATCGTGCTGACGACATTCGGCGCCGCGCAGACGCTGGCGCTGCAGGGCGATGTCGACCGGATCGTGCTCTACACCTACCCCGATGCCAGCTTCTTCCCGTTCAACCAGTTCCTCGATCCAGCCTTGCAGCCATTGGCCGATCTGCTTGTCGAAGGTCATGCCGCAGGACTCGAAGCTGGCGCCGCTCAGTTGAATGCCGCCGGTATCGAGACCATCATCGTCCCGCTCTCCGAGATCACGGGAGAGATCGGTGCGGACCTTGGCACGTTCGGGTTCCTGAACGCAGGCCCCGTGCTGTTCGGCTCAGCCACGGACCCCGATGTTGCGATCACCCCGGATGGGATCGAGTTTTCGTTCCCCGAGAACCCGGCGGTCGCGGGCCTCGATGCCGATCAGATCGTTTTCTATGATCTGCTGCATCCGACCGCTGCAACCCACGGCATCTTCGCAGCGTTCACCGAAGCCGTGCTCGAGGACGCGACGCACTTCCTGACCGATGAGGCGGACATCGTGCGCGGCACCCGCGACGATGACTTCGTGCTGGCCAAGGGTGGCAATGACATCGTGCGCACCGGCCGGGGCGAGGATGTCGCCTTCGGCGGGCTGGGCCATGACTGGATCGCAACGGGCCGCGGCGACGACATCGCGTCAGGCGGATCCGGCAACGATGTCGTCCATGGCGGGCGCGGTGCCGATGTTGTGGCCGGCAATGCAGGCAATGACTGGCTGACCGGTGGGCGCGGCAACGACATCCTGATCGACGGGCTTGGCAGCGACTATGCCTTTGGCGGGCGCGGAAACGACGTCTTCCTTTACACCGATGGCGCGCTGATCGGTGGCGAGACCGGAGCCGATCACGATCTCTTCGTCGGTGGGCGCGGGTATGACACGGTCTTTCTGGCCGTCAGAGACGAGATCCGTGCTGATGTCGAGGCGGATGCGGCAACGAGCTGCTTCGGCATCAACCATATCGATGCGCTGAACCTGACGCTGATCGGGATCGAGGACGTCGTGGTGGTGGACGATCGCCAGGCCCTGGCGTCGGTTTCGGTCAGCGGCGTTCAGGAGGATCTGCTCGCAGCCGCCGATCTCTGGGGACTGGTCTAGGCCTCGCCGGTCCCCCATGGGGCGCTAGCCTCGTGATCGGCTGAGTGGTCACCGCTGAGTTTTCGGCGGTAACCAGCCTCGGCTACTGGAAGCAGATAGCGTTCGCGATAGTCGAGGCCGGGCAGATCGGCGTGAACGTAGAGCCGCCAGTGATAGTCCCCGAACACGTCGCGGGTGGTGGCTTTCGACGGCGGTTGATCCGACGGGATCTCGAACGCGGCTGTCAGAACCAGTCCCTTGAGGCCATCGCGCCTTTCGGCCAGCGCCGTTGCTTTGGTCGACCACAGGACATCCGTCATCGTCGTGACCGTATCGTCGTCCTCGCTCTCGACCACTTTGCGCGAAATCTTCACACAGTCGAAGGTGAGTGTACACTCGGTCGGCTGCCATTTTGAGGCGCGGAGACCGGTCTCGACCGTCATCGTGACCGTCTCACGCAGTTCGGGCGGCATCGGATCGAGCATCAGGCACGACTCTGTGAATTTCAGCCGATGCACGAACCGATAGATCTCCGATGCAGAGAAGATCGCGGCCATCACCGCGAGGGCCGGGATCGCAATCGGATCTCCTCCGAAGACCAGGATCAAAACGCTCGCAATTGCCCAGAGGCTCCAAAGGACGACCGCGACCCAAAACCACGTGCCATCGCGCCGCTCATTCTCGGATTCGGATTGGGTCCGTCCCTTGGCCCAGTCCGGGCGGGATTTTCGATAGTCGACAGGCTGGTCTTCTTCGCCAGACGCCGCAACTGACGCATCGCCCACGAAACGAACGAACCGCCTCTTCTTACCATCTATTGTTGTCTGGATTTCGATGACGCTCTGACGCCGTCCTTTCTGTGCAGAAGCAGGACCGCCGCGCGACATGAGGATCGAGCCGCCAATGATGCCAAGCCCGATCGCCACAATGGCAAGACCTGGCAGGCTGTAGTAGGTCACGAACGCGCCGATCAGCAGCACCAGCAACCCAATGAACCCAAAGAGGTAGCCGCCGAGTTCGTCAGCACCGGGCCGATTGCCGGACAGAAGGCGGGATCGGATGTGCCAGAAGTAAGCGCCGAAGATGGCCCAGACAGATGGCGAGATCGCGCGCGTATAGGCGACCGGGCGTCCATAGATCAGGTCCATCACCGCGCTCAACACCAGCATTGCCGCGATGAACCAACAGATTGCCGAGGGCGCTGCAGCCGCGCCGCGGATGAGCCTGTTTTGCGACAGATCCGACATGTCGGCGCGTCAAGTGCCCCAGGGACGTTCGGCATCGCTTTCGTCGGCGGCACCGGTTTCCAGCTCGGCACGGTAGCCTGCTTGCAGCACCGGCAGGACATAGCGCGCCCGATAGTCCAGCCCCGGCAAATCGGCATGGACCAAGAGGCGCCAATGATGGCCGTTTCCGCCCCGGCTGAGCGTTGACGGCGGCAGATCGCCGGGGATTTTGAAGTCAGCGGTCAGCACCAATCCCTCAACGCCATCACGTCTCTCTGCGACGGCCGTGTCCTTGGTCGACCAAAGCGTCTCGGTTGTGGTCGAGGTGTCGCCATCGCTGTCCCGCTCCTCGTAGACGTGCACGCAGGTGAAAACGAGCGAGCACTTTGCGCTGTCCATCTTTGCAGCGCGGATGCCCGTCTCGACGGTCATGGTGACCGTCTCGAACAATTCGGGCGGCATCGGGTCAAGCTTCAGGATTGAGGTAGTGAACTTCTTGCGATGCAGGTGCACCAGGATCGCCTTGACGGTCGGGAACGCTGCAAAAAGCCCAAGCACTGCTATGATGGGCAGCTCGCCATCAAAGATCACGATCAGCAGGCTGATCACGGCCCAGACGGTCGAGAACACCACGGCGATCCAGAACCAGATGTTTCCGCTCCGCTCGATCTCCGAGCGGATGCGCCCCGATGCCCAATCGTCGCGCGCATTCTTGTAGGCGTTCGCTCTCGTCTCGGTGATCTGCTCGCGAGCTTCGCTGTCGGTCGTGTCTTCATCGACCAGCATGTATCGCTTGCTGGTCGAGTTGGCCGTCTTGCGCTCCTCGGTCAGGACCCATCGCTTGCCATCCGGAGCGGCGCCCAGGCCACCGCCTGGCCCCATGATGTCATTGTCGAAAACCTTCTTCACCAGGAACCCCGCACCGGTGAAGATTGCTCCCATGCCCATCAGGACAAAACCGCCCGGTTCTTCGAGGGCAATGTAGGCTCCGCCGCCCATCATGCAGACACCGACAAAGGCGAAGATCGCCCCGCCGACAGCGGGCATCGAGGGCGCGGTCCCGGCCTCGAGCCGGCGCTTGAAGTACCAGAACGCCGCGCCGATCGCGGCCCAGATCGATGGCGAGATGATCCGCGTCACATCCACCGGACGGCCATTGCCCAGATCGGCAAGGATCACAAACACCAGCAATCCGGCGATGAACCAGCAGAAAACCGCAGGGACGATCAGCATCCAGACCAGACCCTTGTCGACTTTGCGTTCGGCAGACATTGGCGCTTCCCCCCGGCGTCAAGTGTACCACTCAACCGCAGGGTGCCCAAGCCGCAACGCTTGGGTCTTGTCTGATGATGCGATCTTCGGTCAGCGGCTGCTGCTGCGAACAAGACCGCGCCTGTGGGCCATGGCGTCGAAGTCGAGTTCGACCCCCGCATCCAGCACCGGCACCTTGAAACGCACAGCGTAGGGACTGCCTGGCACATCCGTGGCGACGTCGAGTTGCCAGCGGATATCGTCACCCGATCTTCTGAGCGAAGAGGGTGGCTGCGACCTCGGCACGTTGAACCGCGCCTTGAGGTAGAGAACATCGCTGCCGTCGCGCGGCTTGGCCGCGACGATGTCTTCTTGCGACCAGAGTGTCTTCTGCGTGGTCTCGGTGCGACGACCTTCGCCAGAGCGCACCGGTCTCGAGACCGTCTCGGTATACGTGTAGATGCATGAGAGCGTCAGGATGCACAGAGCTTCGCCCATATCCGACCGGCGCAATCCGGTCTCGACCGTAAGGTCGACCGGCTTGCCAAGACGGATCGGCAGCGGATCGGGCATCAGAAAGGACGGTGCGAACTTGCGCCGATGCAGGTAGATGCCAACCCCCGGCAGGCTTGCAGCGCCCGCCATCAGGGTGAAGATCGCGGCGACGAAAGACGACGTTATTCCAGCCGAGTTGCCCAGCCAGAACCCTGCAGCCATTGCCCAGAGCACGCCTGCAATCCAGTAAGCGGCCTTCCCGATACGTGCGCGATCAGTCTCGATCCGCCCGCTGACCCAATCCGGACGTTCGGCATAGCGCGACTCGCGCCAGCTTTGGCGCAGACGGTCTTGCTCGGCCCTGCTGATCCCATCGGCGACAGTGATATGGACAGCGCCCGCATAGCGACAGTGCTCGACGGCGATGCGCTTCTTGCCGGGCGGCACCCTGTGCAGATACCTGATCGCGGCGCCCAAACCCATTGCGACAACGCCAAAGCCGACGAGAACAACGCCGTTCCGGTCGATGTTCAGACCTGCGCCCGGAGTGCCAAAGGCGATCGACAGACCGCCTGAAATCATGACGATGCCAAAGATCGCGCACATCACTGCGCCGACATCCGTCATTGCCGGGGCCCTGCCCGCCGCCGCGCGGAGATTGAAGTACCAGAACACGCCTCCGATCGCCGCAATCACTCCCGTACCGCCAAGAGTGTTGGCGACCTTCACCTCGCCGCCTTCGGTCCAGGATAGCCCGGCCCCCAGTAAAACCAGGCCCACAAGGCCCCACATGATGCAGGCCAAGACCCGCAGGACCAGCGCCAAACCCTGATCGTAAGGAGAGGAATTTTGTGCACGCCGCTTCTGGCGCTGTCGCTGCGACGTCTTCTTTGCCATCTGCTCGCTCGCTGATCCTGCGCGCTTCCCTAGCATAGGCCATCGCATCATTGACCCTTGCATGGCAGAGGGCTCGGCCCTATAAGGCGCGGCTCTGAACGGGCATCCGGCTGGAATGGGCTGCCGAGGTGCCTGAAAGACGAACCCCTGAAGGAGATCGAAATGCCCAAGATGAAGACCAAGTCGGGCGCGAAAAAGCGCTTCAAGGTCACGGCCAAGGGCCGGATCAAGGTCGCCCAGGCCGGCAAGCGCCACGGCATGATCAAGCGCACCCGCAAGTTCATTCGCAACGCGCGCGGCACCACCGTGCTCTCTGCTCCTGACGAGAAAATCGTCAAGCAGTTCCTGCCCTACTCGTAAGGAGAGCCCGATATGCCCAGAGTAAAAGGCGGTCCCGCCTCTCGCGCGCGCCACAAGAAAGTCATCTCGAACGCCAAGGGGTATTACGGCGCCCGGTCGCGGAACTTCCGCACGGCGACGCAAGCCGTTGACAAGGCCCTGCAATACGCGACCCGTGACCGCAAGGTCCGCAAGCGGAACTTCCGCGCGCTGTGGATCCAGCGGATCAACGCCGCGGTGCGCGCGCACGATGATACGCTGACCTATTCGCGGTTCATCAACGGCCTCGCGCTGTCGGGGATCGAGGTAGACCGCAAGGTCCTCGCAGATCTCGCCGTGCATGAACCGGACGCGTTCAACGCGATCGTCGACCAGGCGAAAGCGGCTCTGGCCTGATCACTGGTCAGCGCGGCTTCGTCGCCATAGAAGACCGATGGGCTCCGGCACCGCGCCGGGGCCCATTTGCGTTGGCAAACAGGATCGCGAGCCCGGCACCGGCCTTCATACAACGGATTGAACCGCCAGCGCTTTCCGGGCATACTCCCGCAAAACAGAGATTTCGAACGAAATCTTAAGAATTCTCGAGCGAAACCGCGTTCAGCGCAGGGGCGAATATGCGGGAGCACCGCAGGCGCTTCGGGCCTACCGACCACGCGGAGGGACAGGAGACGAAACGTGGCTCTCTGGAAAAACACAGTTGGAGATCGCTGCCGCATGCGAGCCAGCACAGCGCTCGTCAGTCTGGCCGCGATCGTCGGCATGACAAGCCCGGCGCTCGCTCAGTTTCCTGGTGAAAAATGGTCGGTCGATCTGGTCCGCGTTGAAGGCGATGCCCCGCTTGGTGTGGCCTCGGCCGTCAACTTCGGTCTGCGTAAAGCGGGTGAGATCTACTTCTACGGCGATGTTTCAACCCGGCTGCTCGCGACGGTGCGCGACGCGTCCAGCGGGATCGTCGACCTGAAGCTGATCGACAGCCGCGACGGCTCTGTGATCGGGGAGCGGCGCGGCCTGCCGTTCGCTCCGGTCGAGGGCGATGTCGAACCCGGGTCGAGCGCCGCCCGCTCCATCTCCGACTCGGTCCGGGCCGCAGCGCTTGATTGGATGGGTGGCCTTGGCTGCGGCGATGGGTGCGCGGTTGCCGTGAACAACGGTGCTGTCGAGGAACTGATCGCTGCGGTGACCGAGAAGCCTGCTCCAGCACCCACGCCTGCCGCGAAGCCGGAACCGGAGCCAACACTGGCTGAGACACCCGTTATCGTGGACACGCCCAAGGCTGCCGAGATTCCTGCATTGGCAGATGATACAGCGCCGGTCGAGCAGCCAGTCGTGGCCATCAAGGATCCTGAGCCCGCGCCGAGATCGGTCGCAACCGCGAAGGTCGAACCACCGAAGGCCAAGGTCGAGCCGCCGGAAACGCAACTTGCCACGACCGTTGCCGAACCGAAAAAGCCGCGTGTCCGTGTCACGGCGCCGTCAGCGGCGGCAACCAAACCTGACCCTAAGCCCGCTGCTCCAAAGATCGCGCTGGCCGATCCGGATGTCAGTTCGGCGCGCAAGATCTCAAATCAGACACAGCGTGAAGCACCGGCGCTCGCACTCACGTCACCGGAACCGGCTCCGCGGCGCACGGCGCCTGTGGAGGAGCCGGCCGTCACGACCACAGCGACCGAGGATCGCCCCACAGCGACCGCCGAGCAAAGCAGCGGTTTGGAGATTGCAGCGACCGCAAGCGATGTCGCTGCGCCGGCAACCCCAAGCCCGGCTTTGCCCGAGCCGACTGCTGGCGGTGTCGCTGCACTGGCCGAATTGCCCACTGCAACCGATGACAGCGTCGCGACCTCCGATGCCGATACAGCGCCGCGGACGGTGACGCGGGCCCCGACACCCGAGACGACAGTCCCCGATGTGCCAAGCGCGCTCGCGGCAGACACACCCGAGATCGAGGCCGGTGATACGGCGGACGCGGTCCGTCTGCCCACTGCGGCACAGATCGAAGCACCGGCTGCTTCCGTCGCGGCAGAGGCGCCGCTCCCACCGCCGGAGGAGACACCGGTTGATGACTCGCCCGTTGTCGCCCGGGTCGAAGAAAGCGATGTTCAGATCAGCCTCGTGAACCCGGCGGCCCCCGAGACCGGAGATGTCGATCTTGGAACGCCGGCAGCCCTGCCGAGCGAGCCAACGACGTCACTCGAAACAGAGTCAGGGATTGATGCGTCGATAAGCACTGTTCTGGAAGGCGAAGTTACCGAGGTTGCCCCTGCGCCTCAGGTTCAGACCGCGCCGCCCGCAGCCACCGTCGAACCGCCGGAAACGGTGGCCGAACCAGACGATCTCGAGGGAGAGCAACTGGCACTCGCAGACCCGGTCGCGCCCGTGACGCCGCCTGTCGCGGTGCCGCCCGCTGCGTCCAGCGAGAGCGCACCGTCGCTCGAGAGCACTGCCCCGGCGGGCGAGGGCGAAGAAGACCCGGTGACAACCGTGGAGACCAAGGTCGCGGCTGTAGACCCGACCACCTCGGAGGGTCCGACGCTCGCCAATGCACGCTGGGTCGGGTTCACGCCAGCCGTCTTTACCGGCAGCGATCAGCGCGACGGGACGTGGATCTCCGGTCCGTTCGACCGCCAACAGCGCACGGGTTGGATCACCGACACGGCAACCGGCGCCACGACCGAGGTGACCTTCATCTGGCGCGATGCCGGCAGCGGCGGGCGCACGGCGACACTGTCCCGCGCAGCGGCTGAGGCGCTCGGCCTCGGCCAGGGCGATGTGGCGAATGTTGCGGTCTATCTGCCGCGCTAGGATTAGTCTTGTCCCCGAGACTGCGGGGTTGCCAAGCCCGGTCCTCGCAAGTATACGGTGCGCTCGCTGGCGCAGAGGGTTTGCGCCGGATCAGATTTCCCCGGAAACGGCATCGGTCGGATGACGGGACCGCAAAGAGGGTTGTGAGATGAAAGTCAGGAATTCGCTGCGCTCGCTGAAGGGCCGCCACCGGGATTGCCGCGTCGTGCGCCGCAAGGGCCGGGTCTATGTGATCAACAAGACGCAAAAGCGGTTCAAAGCCCGCCAGGGCTGAGAAACCCGCTGTTTTGCGACGAGGCCGTGCTCCCGGGCGCGGCTTTTTCTTTTTTGCAGGTGTGCTTATCGGACTTCCGCCCATCGGGCGGAAGACGACAGACCCGCGATCCGTCGCCCTCCGGGCTGGATCACGGCGGTGACGCTCCCGTCGCAGCGATGCGCTTGCATCAGGCGTAGTTGCCTTTCACACGCTCCTTGGTCGGATCGAAATGAGGGAACCGGCAAACGGTCGCGGGGATACGTTTCTGGAGACCGTCGAGTTGGCCGATCTCCACAGGGGTGCCGTCGTCTGCATGGGTCACATCCAAGCGAGCCAGCGCGATGACCTTACCCAAGAGCGGTGATTTCACGGCGGACGTGATCTCGCCCACCTGCGCACGGCCCACACGCACGCAATCGCCATTGGCGGGCACCAGCCCTCCTTCGATATCGAGACCGACGAGTTTGCGATGCGGATGGGCCTTGCGGCGTTCAAGCGCGGTGCGGCCGATAAAGTCATCATTCTGTGTCTTGAGGGGCACCGTGAAGCCGATCCCGGCTTCGAACGGATCGGTCTGGTCACAAAACTCATAGCCTGCGAAGACCAGCCCCGCCTCGATCCGCACCATGTCCAGCGCGGCGAGCCCGAAAGGGATCAGCCCGTGCGGTTGCCCGGCCTCCCACACCGCGTCGAAGACGGTCTCGGCATCTTTTGGGTGGCAGAAGATCTCGTAGCCAAGCTCGCCCGTGTATCCCGTTCGCGAGACGACCAGCGGTGCCCCCTGGAAGTCGCCGATCCGGCCAACCGCGAAACGGAACCAGCCAAGCTCCTCGAGTGTCGGCTGGGTCGGCGCGGTCCAGATGATCTCCGTCAGGATCTCGCGCGAGCGTGGCCCCTGAACGGCGATGTTGCACAGCTGATCTGTCGAGTTTCGCACCCAGGCCTGCATGCCCTCGCGCTCGGCCACCTCGCGCATGTGGATGCCGCTCAGATCATTGCCGCCGACCCAGCGGAAGTTGGTCTCGCCGAGGCGAAAGACTGTGCCATCGTCGATCATCCCGCCATGCTCGTGACACACAGCGGTATAGACGACCTGGCCCGTCGCCAGCTTTTTCATGTTGCGCGTTACGCAGCGCTGCATCAGTGCCTCGGCATCCGGGCCGGTGACCTCGTACTTGCGCAGAGGTGAGAGGTCCATGACAACGGCTTTCTCGCGGCAAGCCCAGTACTCCGCCGTTGTGCCGTAATTTGGAAACTGGTTGGCCAGCCAGTACCCGTTGTACTCGGCAAAGTCTCGGGTGTGCCGGGAGAAGCAGGCGTGGAACCCGGTCTCCTTCGTCGGCTCGACGGGGCTGTCGGCGGTCATCCGGAAGCCTTTCGATCGTTTGAAGTCTTCGGTCGCGGCATAGGTGCGAACCTGGATGTCGGTCGGGTTCCAGCCATTGGCGGGATCGATGTCGCAGGGACAGGCGGTCGACACACACACCAGATCCGTCAACGCGCGAAGCAGGACGAAATCGCCGGGCCGCGACCAGGGATCGTCCATGCCGATGGCATGGGTGTCGTTGAGCATCGTGTTGAAGAAGAAGTTGATCGCCGGCCAGCCGCCACGTGGGCGCACGCCGAACCGTGCGAGATCGCGGTTCATGTTGTCGGTGCAATTGACGTGGCCGGGATACCCCATGTCATCGTAGTAGCGCGCGGTGCAGGCAAGCCCGAACGTGTCATGCCGCCCGCAGGTGTCCTGCACGATCTCGACCAGCGGTTCCTGGTCCTGCGTCCAGTACTTCGAGAAGATGCCGGGTTCGGGGTAGAGGCTCCCCATCAGCGAGCGCGTCGTGGTGGGGTCAATGTCGCGCTCCTCGCCCCGGTCGAGGGCGCGCAGGGACAAAGCCTGGAAGTCGGAACACTCGCGCCCCTGCACATCGAGGATCTGGATGAACTCGCCCGCTTTCACCTCATAGGCCGCCGCCTCACCCGGCTGGATGTTGATATCCGTCAGCGGATCGGCGAGCGGGTCGTGCTGGATGGCGCCGGTTTTTTCCGGTCCCGGATCGGCGCGGCGGATATAGAGCGCCAACTCGGTCACCGTGTCTTGAGCGCCCGGATCCATCGGCGCGCCGGGTGCACAGACGATCAGCAACCCATCACACTCCGCATGGAAATCCACGCTGTCGCCCGCAGCGGATCCGTCGGTGAACACCGCCGCCGCATCGGCCCGCCCGATGTCGAACCCGGCGCGGGTCAAAGCCGCCAACACCCGCCGGGCCGAAGCATCTCCGACGGACAACGCGGTCTGCAGGCCCACCGGCGCGCTCCCACCAACGGCGCCAATCATCGCCGCATCGGAGCGCCCATCAGGCAAAAAGAACACGATTTCGGACCGCTGCAATCCTTGCCGGTCAACCACCGTGATCTCATCGCCGCGCCGGATCTCGACCGCACGCGATCCACCGCCGGGAACCAAGTGCCGCTCGACGCCGTGGGGAAGCAACGGCAACCCTGGGACCAGCACGCCGCCCAACGCTGTCGGACGCTCGAAGCGCGACAGATCACCCATGCCACCTCTCCCGATCGGGTGACCCACCGGCCACGGGCCCAGATGCGGCCATCTGCCGGGCCCCGCCCGGCAGGACCGAGCGCCCTTGGCGCTCGGGGCGCGTATACGCGCATGGCCGCTTCGGGCCCTCGCGCAGACGCATCACATCAGACCTTGAGGTAATCCTCGAGGCTGTCATCGAGGCAGTCCTTCCAAACCGTGTGGTGCGCCGGCGCCTTGGTCCCGGTCATCGGTGAGACATAGCCGTTGTCGCGGAACGTCATGATGTTCTGCTTCTTGTGTTTCTTCCACTGGTAGAAGGCCTCGTTCGATTTCTTGACATCGAAGCCGGGATAGTCCGTCAGCGCTATGAGTTCCTCGGTATAGGCGCCTTGGAAATCGATGCAGGCATAGTCGTCTTCCAGCGCCGCCTCGGCGGCCATCCGCGCGTCGATATCGGCCTGCATCTCGTCTCTGCCAGGGATCGCGATCCGGCCCATCATCACGTCGCGTGCCCACCAGGCCTGCGCGTCGAACATGTTGAACGTGTACCACTGGTCCTGCATGCCGAGATAAAAGACGTTCGGATTGTCGATGAACGCCACACCCTTGTAGAGCATCGGGGTGGCCAGCACGTTCGGGCAGTCCAGCCGCAGACTGTTCGGCATGAACGGGAAGTGGTGCTTGTACCCGGTGCAGAGGATGATCGCGTCAACATCCTTCGTGGTACCGTCCTTGAACGTCGCGGTGTTCTTCTCGACCTTCACCAGTGCCGGGACCTCCTGCCAGTTGTCCGGCCAGTCATAGCCCATCGGCGCGGTGCGGTGCGCGACCGTCACGGACTTGCACCCGTACTTCCAGCATTGCGATCCGATGTCCTCGGCCGAGTACGACGTACCGAGGATCAGGATATCCTTGTCCTTGAACTCCAGCGCATCGCGGAAATCGTGCGCGTGCAGGACCCGGCCGTTGAACGTGTCGAAGCCCGGATAGTACGGCACGTTCGGGGTCGAGAAATGCCCTGTTGCCACGACCACGTGATCGAAGACCTCGGAATACGTCTTGCGCTCGGCCAGGTTCTCGACCGTCACCTCAAACTTGCCGTCGCCGGTCTCCTCCACGCCCCGGCAGACCGTGGCGAACCGGATCCAGTCCCGCACATTGGCCTTCATCACCCGGCCTTTGATGTAGTCGAACAGGACCGCGCGTGGCGGGTAGGACGCGATCGGGCGCCCGAAATGCTCCTCGAAGGTGTAGTCCGCGAACTCCAGGCCTTCCTTGGGGCCGTTCGACCAGAGATAGCGGTACATCGAGCCATGGACCGGCTCGCCATACTCATCCACCCCGGTGCGCCAAGTGTAGTTCCAAAGGCCGCCCCAATCGTCCTGCTTCTCGAAGCAGACGATCTCGGGGATCTCCTCGCCCTTGTCGCGGGCGGTTGCAAAGGCGCGCAGCTGCGCCAGCCCCGAGGGCCCTGCCCCGATTACGGCGATCCGTTTACCCATCTCACTCTCCCTGTCTTTGTGGTCTCGGCGTCCCTGTCAGACACCTTCAACAATCGTCTGAACACTCGTCGAGGCAGCCATGCGCATGGCCTTGGCCTCGGCATACTCGTCGGAATGATACCAGGCGACGGCGTCGTCATAGGACGGGAAGCGGATGACAACGTTCCGGTCGCCGGGCGGCGTGCCCTCGTGGAATTCGCAGCGACCGCCGCGCACCAGAAACTCGCCGCCGAACTTCTCCAAAATCGGGCCGACCTTGGCAACATAGGCGGGATAGGCCTCGGGGTCCGTCACGGTGATCTGGGCGATGACATATCCGTAGGGCATCGGGGCGTCCTAGATGGGGCTGGGATCAGCGGACGACGCATCCCAGTCCGGCTCGAAGGCCAGGATCACCGTGTCCGGGGTCAAGCCGGGGTTGAAGAGCATGTTGTGCCAATAGGTCGCCTGCCACAGAGGGTTCTGCTCGGCCAGCCGCCAGACGCGGCAGGTCAGGCTATAGTGCTGTCGGAAAGCATCGAAATCCAGCGTGACCTGCCCCGCCTCGCGGATCGCGGCGGCGCCGGGGCTGTCGGGCGGGAAGGTCGCGGTCAGGGTGTCTGAAAACTCGGCGCCCTTCTGATAGTAGAACTCGGAAAAGAACTTCAGCGCCGCCTCGCGCCGGGACGCAGGGTCCTGGGTGCGCTGCGCCATGTGGCGCATCTCGGGCACCTTGGCGTGAGCGACTGTTTTGGACATCACCGTGATGATGTGGCCCATGGGCGCGTCAGCACCCGCGAGTGTGAGCGCCGGCATGATCGCGTCGCCGGGGCGACCGAGATCATCGCGCATCATCATCTGGCGCACCCGGCACTGCCAGCGCAGGAACGCATCGCGCAGCGGATGCGCCTTTCCCTGCAAACCAACCAATGCCGCCGCCGATGCCTGCATGCGCCCCCGCTACTCCGCCGCTACGGGGCGGGCGCTGGCCAGCACTGCGGCGCTGGTATAAGGCCGGTCGTGGCTGAGGCTCGGGATCTTGGCGCGCGCCTCGGCAACCTGATCCAGATCTATGGTCGCCATCGCGACACCCGCACCCTCGCCGCCATCTGCCAGGACTTTGCCCATGGGATCAACGATCAGCGAGTGGCCATAGGCCTCGCCCCCGCCCGGCACCGCGCCATGGGCGCAGGGCGCAATGACGAAGGCCCCGTTCTCGATGGCGCGCGCGCGGTTGAGGATATGCCAGTGCATCTCGCCGGTCGCCTTGGTGAAGGCGGCGGGCACGGCCAGCATCTTGGCGCCCGCCTGCGCCAGATCCCGGTAGAGATGCGGAAAGCGCACGTCATAGCAGATCGTGTGACCCAGCACGCCCCAGGGCGTCTCGTGCAGCGCGGCGCAATCGCCGGGCGCGACCATGGCGCTCTCACGGTAGACGGCGGTCTCGGAGAGCTGGATGTCGAACATGTGGATCTTGTCATAGCGCCCCCGGATCGCGCCCGTGTCATCAACCAGAATGCCCCGGTTGACGATCTTACCATCCGGCCCCGGCACGGCGACCGAGCCGATCAGGGTCCAGACACCATTGGCCGCGGAAAACTCGCGCAGGGCCGAGACCACGGGGTGGACCTCATCTTCCGCCGCAGGGGCCTTGATCGCCGCGCCTTCGCTGACCAGCCCGCCGCAGTATTCCGGCAGGGCCAGGAACTCGGCGCCCTGCCCGACCGCGCGCTCGGCCAGAGCCAGGGCCTCAGCCGTGGCGGTCTCGAAATCCGGCATCGGGCGGGTTTGAAGGCAGGCAACGGTCAGCGGGCGGGACATTTCGATCTCCTCTGGCGAGTTGGACGCCTCAGAACTTACAGTAAGCCTGCCTCAGTTGCACCAACGGGTGATTAGGCGACATCTGGAACTTGATGAGGAGTTCCCGCGCAATCATGTCCCGGTCCTGCTGGTTGTCCGGCAACTGGATCTGGTCCGGCACCCGCACCCAACCATTGATGTTTCGGTCGAAGACGGCGGGGTGGCCTTCCTCGTAGCCCATGTGGACGTCTTCCAACCAGTTCAGATCGTCCCAGCCCATCACCTCCATGTACTGGGTCAGGAAAGGCGTGATCCGGTCGTAGTCCGGCACCAGGTTCACATCATAGCGATAGCCGATGTGCTGGCCGATTTCCTTCTCACGCTCACTGTCCAGCCCGTCACCGGTGATGAACTGGTCGACGTCCTTGATTTCCGAGCCGCGATATTGCGTGCCTGCCATTCTCTTTCTCCCAAGACGGTGCGTCACGGACGCACCCTACGTGCAGCGTTCCGTAGGGTGCGTCCGTGACGCACCCTTGCCGGTCAAAGGTGATGGTAATCGTCGATCCCGACGGTGTGGTTGGTGCCCGCCAATGGCACGCCCGCGATGGCGGACGCCTCCATCGTCAGGGCTGCCAGATCCTCGGGCTCGAGGCTGTGCAGCGAAGTCTTGCCGCAGGCCCGCGCAAAGAGCTGTGCCTCGATGGTCAGCGTGTGCAGGAAGTTGTAGACCCGCTCCGCCGCTTCATCGGGGTTCAGCCGCGCCCGCAGTTTCGGGTCCTGCGTCGCCACACCAACCGGGCAGCGGCCCGTGTGGCAGTGATAGCAGTGACCCGCCTCGACGCCCATCTCCTCAGGGAAGTTGGCCTCGTCGATATCCTTGTTGCAGTTCAGCGCCATCAGCGAGGAGTGCCCGATCGCGATCGCGTCTGCGCCCAGCGCGATGGCCTTGGCGACATCGGCGCCGTTGCGGATCCCGCCCGCGTAGACCAGCGTGATCTCGCCGCGTTTGCCAAGATCGTCGATGGCTTTGCGCGCCTGCCGGATCGCGGCCATGCCGGGCACGCCGGTATCCTCGGTCGCGAGGTGCGGGCCAGCGCCCGTGCCACCTTCCATGCCGTCGATGTAGATCGCGTCGGGGTCGCATTTCACCGCCATGCGCACATCGTCATAGACGCGCGCCGCACCGAGCTTCAACTGGATCGGGATCTGCCAGTCGGTGGCCTCGCGGATCTCGAGGATTTTCAGTGCCAGATCGTCCGGTCCCAGCCAGTCCGGGTGCCGAGCGGGCGAGCGTTGGTCGATCCCAGCTGGCAGAGAGCGCATCTCGGCGACCTGATCGGTCACCTTCTGGCCCATCAGGTGCCCGCCAAGGCCGACCTTGCAGCCCTGACCGATGAAGAACTCGCACGCATCGGCCAGCATCAGGTGGTGTGGATTGAACCCGTATCTCGATTGAATGCACTGGTAGTACCACTTGGTGGAATAGCGCCGCTCGTCGGGGATCATGCCCCCCTCGCCCGAACACGTCGCCGTTCCCGCCATGGTCGCGCCCCGCGCCAGGGCGGTCTTGGCCTCGAAGCTCAGCGCGCCGAAGGACATGCCCGTGATGTAGACTGGGATGTCCAGCTTGATCGGTTTTTTCGCGCGCGGGCCGATCACGACATCGGTGTCGCATTTCTCGCGGTAGCCCTCGATCACGAACCGGGTCAGCGTGCCCGGCAGGAAGGTCAGGTCATCCCAGTGTGGAATCTTCTTGAACAGCGAGAAGCCGCGCATCCGGTAGCGGCCAAGCTCGGCCTTGATGTGGATGTCGTCGATGACCCGCGGCGGGAAGATAAAGCTCTCGCCCAACCGGTTCGGGTCACGGTCGAGGGTCTTTTTCGGGGTTGGCGATCCGTCTGCCATGTCGTGTCTCCTGGCGAATGCTCGGCGCAAGGGCGGGCGCGCGTGGCGCCCGGAAGTACCCGCGTCAGAGGATCAGTTTCTTCTCGTTCGGTTCGAGATTGTCGTAATTCCAGAGCTGCTTGCCCGCGACGATCTTGCGGAAATGGCTGACGCCGCTCGAAGGCAACAGACCATAGAGGTTCAGTTTGCGGGTCAGCCATGACTGGTCGAGATCGGTCAATTCCGCATCGACCGCATCGACGCCCAGCGACTTGATCTCGCCGCCGACATAGATCGTGCCGTCATACATCGAATCCCCCAGGTTCTTGCCCGCGTTGCCGCAGACGATCATCCGGCCCCGCTGCATCATGAACCCCGACAGCGCGCCGGTATCGCCGCCGACAATGATCGTGCCGCCCTTCATGTCGATCCCGGTGCGCGAGCCGACATGGCCCTTGCACACCAGGTCTCCGCCGCGGATGGCAGCGCCGAAGGTGGAGCCAGCGTTCTTCTCGATCACCACGGTGCCGGACATCATGTTCTCGCCGCAGGACCAGCCGACGCGGCCGTTGACGCGCACGTTCGGCCCGTCGATCAGCCCGGTCGAGAAATAGCCCGTCGAGCCCTCGATGATCAGGTTCAGCCGGTTCAGGATGCCGACCCCGATCGAGTGCTTTCCGCGCGGGTTCTGCACCACAATCGTACCATAGCCTTCGTCCATCAGCGCCCGAATGCGGGTATTAACCTCGGTCGAGGTCAGGTCATCCGCGTCGATCTCGGTGCGCTTGTTGAAGTCGACATCCTTGGCGAAGGCGTAGGTGAAGTTCTCCTCCTCCGCCGGCTCGAAGAACGTCTCCATGGATCGGCCGGTGAGCTGCTCGCTCATCATGCCGAGGTCTTTGGCTCGCGCCTCCTGCTTGTCGCCCCAGTCGAGGTCGGGCGCCCAACCCAATTCGTTCACGCCTGCCATACCCGGACCTCCTCATCGTAAGGATCGTACGTGTCGATTTCCTGGGGCAGGATCGCCCGGATCGCGACTTCTTCGGACGCCATGGCGATCATGTCGTCGCTCTCGAAAAGCACCAGCGGCTTGGCGGCCATGGTGTCCTTGGCCATGCCGAGGCTGTCTTTCGTTGCGACCAGATAGGTGAAGACCCCATCGATCTCGCGGATCGACCGCTCAAGGCTCTCCTCCAGCGCGACACCGTTGTTCAGATTATCCGCCGTGTAGACCGCCAGAAGCTCGCTGTCGCAGGAGGACATGAACCGGTGGCCACGGCGCTCCATCTCGCGGCGCATGATCCAATAGTTGGTGATCTGCCCGTTATGCACGACCGAGACGTCGTTGTAGGGAAACGCCCAATAGGGGTGGGCCGAGCGGATGTCGACATCGGACTCGGTGGCCATGCGCGTGTGGCCGATCCCGTGCGTGCCCTGAAATCCGCCGAGCTTGTACTGGTCGGACACGACCGTCGCGTCGCCCAGATCCTTGATCAGCTCCAGCGCATTGCCGAGGCTAAGGATCTCGGTGCCCTCGATATCCTCGATGTAGCGGGCCATCGCCTCGGTATCGCCGTCATGGCTGATCACCCAGCGCTGTGCATAATCGGTCGCCGCGTCGCGGTCCTTGATGGTCGCCCCATGCTCGCCGAGGCGTTTCTCGACCTCGGCAATCCGCGTCGCGATCTTGGCGGGCATATCGAAGCCCTGCCCCATATCCTCGGCCTCCGCGACCTTGAAGCGCATGACATACTCGCCCGCGTTCGCGTTGCCATAGATCGCAAACCCGGTGCTGTCCGGGCCGCGATGCTTGAGCGCCTGGAGCATCGAGGTCATCTCGGCACCAACGCCCGAGGACTTACCCCGATGGATCAGACCTGCAATTCCACACATGCAGAGAGCTCCTTCTCAGGTGTTTCAACAAGGGTGCGTCACGGACGCACCCTACGAAATGATGCACGACGTGAAGTAGGGTGCGTCCGTGACGCACCGCCCTGTCAGGTCAGGGCAGGCATTCCATGTACGTTTCCTTGTCCCAATCGGTCACGGTCGACATGAACCGGGCCCATTCGTCGGACTTGTACTCGTCATAGAGGCGCATCATCTCGCCCGGCAGTCCGCGCTGGACGACCTCGTTGTTGCGCAGATGCTCCAGCGCTTCGCCCAGCGACATCGGAAGTTTCTTGACCTCCTTGCCGGCCTCCATCGCCTCGTAGATGTTGCGCTCTTCGGGCTCGCCCGGATCAAGATCGTTGTCGAGCCCGTCATCCATCGCCGCCAGCAGGCACGAGCCCATGAGGTAGGGGTTCACCATGCTGTCGACCGAGCGGTACTCGAACCGGCCAGGCGCCGAGACGCGCAGGCCCGTCGTGCGGTTCTGGAAACCCCAGTCCGAGAACACCGGCGCCCAGAAGCCCGTATCCCAGAGCCGCCGGTACGAGTTCACGGTCGAGGCCCCGATGGCCGTCAGCGCCTGAAGGTGCGCAACCACCCCGCCGATCGCCTTCAGGCCCGTCTTACCCGGCATCTGCGGGTCATCCGTGTCCGGCATGAACGTATTGTCCCCGCCTTTGACGTACATGTAGTTCTCTTTCATGCCGGGCAGCGCGTCGGGGTCGTTGCCGACCGGCTTGAACTCGTCCTTCCCCTTGGTCCAGAGGCTCATGTTGTGGTGGCAGCCCGAGGCCGAGACCCCCATGAACGGCTTGGTCATGAAGCAGGCGAAGATGCCAAACTCGCGCGCGACCTGAGCGCAGATCTGCCGGTACGTCGTCAGGCGGTCTGCGTTGCGCAGCACATCGTCGAAGGTCCAGTTCAGCTCAAGCTGACCCGGCGCGTCCTCGTGGTCACCCTGGATCATGTCGAGACCCATCTTGCGGGTGTACTCCATCACCTTCATCGTGACGGGTCTGAGGGATTCAAACTGGTCGATGTGGTAGCAGTAGGGCTTGGAGAACCCGTCCTCGGGCACGCCCTGCTCGTTGAACTTCAGCCACATCATCTCGGGCTCGGTGCCCATACGGAGCTGGAGCTTGTGCTTCTTCTGGAACGCTTCGTGTGCCCGGCGCAGGTTGCCGCGGCAATCGGCGGTCAGGAAGGCGCCGGCGTCCTCGCGCTCCTCGCGGTTGCGAAACAGCGTGCAGTAGAACCGCCCGATCTTCGGCGCCCAGGGCAGTTGCATGAAGGTCTCGGGCTCGGGGATGCCAACCAATTCAGCGGCTTCCGGGCCATAGCCCATATAGTTGCCGGCCCGGTCCGTGAAGAGATTGACGGTTGCACCATAGACGAGCTGGAAGCCCTTCATGGCGACGCTCTCCCAGTGGTCCGCCGGGATGCCCTTGCCCATGATCTTGCCGGTGACCGAGACGAATTGCAGGTAAAGATATTCTATACCAAGTTCGTCTATCTTCTTGCGTACGGCCTTGATCTTCGCCGCACGGCCCTTGGCCTCGACAAAGGCTTCGATATCACGTTTCGCCATTGGCCCCTCCTGTCGATGGTGCGGACCATTCTTCGAGGCCCGTCGAATCTACCGTCGTAAGGCTTGACCAACTCAGGACCGGATTTCAACCACATTTGTGCAATTGGTTCAGATTTGGTATCTCCTGAGTCGCTTTGCGTGAGGAGGCCATGAACGCTCGCGACATCACCGTGGATCTCAGACGCCGGATCTCGACCGCTGAGTTCCAGCGTGACGAGCGGCTGCCGCCCGAACGGGCGCTGGCCGAGGATTATGGTGTCGCCCGCGGGACCGTGCGGGAGGCGTTGAAGACGCTCGAGACCTCGGGTTTTGTCGAACGCCGCGCCGGGTCAGGCACCTACGTGACCTACAACAATGCCGAGGCAAGCCGGTCCGTTATCGAAACGACCCGCCCCCTCGAACTGGTCGATGCCCGCTTCGCGCTCGAGCCGCATATGGTTCGCCTCGCCGTGCTGCACGCCACGGAGCTCGATCTCGCCCGCGCCGAGACGCACCTGACAGCGATGGAATCCGATAACAATACCAAGGCCTTCGCGGATATCGATGAACAGTTCCACCTGGCCCTTGCCGATGCCGCGCACAATCCGATGATCCGCTGGATGATGGAGAAATGCCACGACGTCCGATCTCACGCTCAGTGGAACCGGATGCGCACGCTGACGCTGAACCCCGCCATCATCGCCCGCTACAATCGCCAGCACCGGGATATCGTGAACGCCATCCGGGCGCGCGACGCCGATGCCGCGGCCAACGCCATGCGCGCCCATCTGGACACGGCGCGGCGTTCGCTGGTCGAGGCCACGATCTAGCGGGCCACATCCCGCCTTGCGATGCGGTACAGATCCGGTACAGCGCACAAGAGCGGCCAGATCCAATCAGGTCCGTCAACCACCTGTATGGCAGGCGTATGGCACCTGTACCGCACTCGTATGACCCCCGTACCGCTCGCGTATGGCAGGTGTATGGACAGAAAACCGGGTCCCATCTCGGCCCGCGACCGGCCGCGCGGTGACAGCCCACAGTGTCGATCTCGCCAAAAAATCCCACGTGCGAAGACAAACCACGGCGCCTGAGCATGCGTGCGGGCATTGCACGCGGTGTGCACCGAGCCGGGGGACCGCACGCTCAGAAACATCCGCCCTGGCTCGATTACAGTCGGCACGCGAACCTTCGCGGTATTCTTTTGAATGGCACTCATCTCCGCGCGGGTCTCGGCACCAGACCACCGTGTTGGAGCTACAGCATTCACATACGGCTAAGAATTGTCGTGCAGTCTCGTCTGCGGGTGATGACATCGTGAGCACAGGCAGATGAATGAACTGAGATCCAATTTCACCGGGCTTCCGTTGGATCTTCCGGTAGCGATTCTCGACATCCTCCCCAACCCTGTTTTGGTGAAAGGGCCGGAATATCGCTACGTCTGGGTAAACAAGGCGTTCGAGGACCTCTTTCAGGTCACTCGGCAGGACCT
>JBCBOR010000073.1:0-23947 GCA_039821125.1 Pseudomonadota bacterium | reverse complement strand
GTAGTTCGGTGTACCGAAATTTTGCGCCCACCACGAGGTCAGAGATTGCGACTGGTCCCGCCCGGTGAAGAACGCCAGCTTCTTGGGATCGGCGCGCAGTGGCGCAAGCCACTCGGCTGCCTGATCCAGCGCCTCATCCCAGGAAATCTCCTCGAACTCGCCCGAGCCACGCGGCCCGACCCGGCGCAGTGGCTTCATCAGCCGCGCGGGCGAGTAGTGCTGCATGATCCCGGCCGAGCCCTTGGCGCAAAGAACGCCGCGATTTACCGGATGATCGCGGTTCCCCTCGATGTAGCGGATCATCGGTGCGCCGTTCGCACCCTCGCGGATGTGGACGTTGATCCCGCAGCGGCACGCGCACATGTAGCAAGTGGTCTGGCGCACCTCGTCCGAGACATGCGGAGAGGTGTCGAGCACCGGTTCGGTTCCGTCGGCCATAGGTCTTCCCGGTATTTCACGCGCTGTGACTGTGTTAACGCACATTTAGAGTTTCGCAAGTGCCGCAGGGTTCGTCTGGACCCAAAGCACGGAAGACGCCGAACCAGAGCTTACACAGAAATGGCGAGTATCCCGGAATCTGACCGGCCGTGTATCAAAAGATACATCCCATAGGCGCAAGAATCGCGTATCGTTCGACCGTTAGTGGTGAGTTGTGAGATCCGTGTTATGGACCCGATTTGCGTGAATTTCGCGGTCTCGTGGATACCGAGACCTGGAAGCGCCCTGGCCCGTTTCGGGGCTGGTTGGACCGGCTGGTGCGCCGATCGCGGCGATGCCGAGGTCTCGCAGGAACTCCGCGCCATCGCGAAGGGCCGCAAAGGCGTGCCCGGATCAATCTCGCGGCATGGCCTGCATGCGCATATCAAATCGCCCTTTGCTCTGGATGATGACAGTGACGTTGCATCTGTACAGGAAGCGATCGCGTCCGTCGCGCGGACGACCGCGCCAATCACCCTGCCTCGGATGGAAGTCACGGTTTTCGACGGCAGGGTCGTGATGGCTCTGGCTCAGCCCGATCCGGCGGTGACACGCCTTGTCTGTGCAGTGGCCTCGGTCGTGGACCCGCATCTCGAGACGCCTGCCTACGCCGACGAGCCGGACATGGGCGTCAGCCATCCCGCGCTCCGCGACTGGGGCTCGTGCGACATGTCAGTGATCGAGCGGTTTCACATTCCGCTGACCGATCGGCTCGAGCTTGGTGTGGCCTATCAGGTGGTGGCCGATCTGCGGGCGATCCTCGATCCGATCCTGACCGCCGAGGTATCTCTGGCCGATCTTGCTCTGGTCGGCGATCCCGGCGATGGGCAGCCATGGCGGCTGCTCGAGCGGTATCAGCTGACCGGATCCCCTGGCCGTGATCGCACGGCGTCGGCCCGTACCAGGTCCGGCACCGGCATCACCGGCAAACAGTTCGGAGCCCACATCAGCGGGTTCAACTCGCTGATCGCCTGAGCCCCATCTTCCCTGCGGCACTTTTCGTAACGGCGCGCCCGGCCCCTGAATGCTATGACCACCGGAGTTTCTGAAAAGATCGCGTTTGCAAGCGAAAGGACCGGCCATGACATGGACAGTGTACCTCAGCGGAGAAATCCACACCGACTGGCGTGAGCGTATTGTCGATGGGTCACGCACGGCGGGACTGGACATCGCGTTCACGGCACCTGTCACGGATCACGGTGCCTCCGACGATTGCGGGGTGGCGATCCTGGGCGCCGAACCGATCAAGTTCTGGCACGATCGCAAGGGCGCTGGGGTCAATGCGATCCGCACGCGCACGCTGATCGAAAAGGCGGACATCGTCGTCGTCCGCTTTGGCGAGAAATACAAGCAGTGGAACGCAGCCTTCGATGCGGGCTATGCGGCGGCACTGGGCAAATCGCTTGTGATCCTGCACGGAGCAGATCATCAGCACGCGCTCAAGGAAGTCGATGAGGCCGCGCAGGCGGTGGCAGAGACGCCCGAGCAGGTGGTGCAGATCCTCGACTACTGCCTGAACGCACGGCTTCCGGCCTGAGGCCGATCTAACCGACCGCCAATCCGGACTGCGATTCTAGAAACGCGCGGGCAAGCGCTGCCATCTCCGGCTCGGCAAGCAGGTGCTCTGCCTCGTCCATGGTTACAAACCTGCGCTCGCGTTGGCCGCTTTCCAGCCACGCGTCGAGAACATCGGTAATCCTGACAGGATAGAGCGCGATCTCGACCGTCCAGATCAACGGCGGACGGATCTTCGCCGTCCGATAGGTGCCAATCGGGTGTTCATCGGGAACGCCGATCACACCCGCTTCCTCATAGAGTTCGTTCGCCGCAGTCATGGCCTCGGTCATGCCGGGATCAATCCCGCCCTTTGGGAAAACCCACCGCCCAGTGCGTCGCGAGGTGATGATCACGATCTGCTTGATGCCGTCCCGCTCTCGCCACGCCATCGCACCCGCCTGCCGTGTGATCCCGGCCACGTAGCTGAGCGGCCCCACATCCGCCGCCTCTTCGGCTTGTCGATCATTCAAGGACACGTCGACCTGCTCCGTCATGCCGCCAGCTTCGCGCGCACAGCTTCGGCCAGCGCCCGAAGTTCGTCATCGGGCAGGCCGAACGCATCGAGCCGCTCGACCGTGTTCATCAGATATTCGACGTTCGGCCCTGACGGCCCGATCGCGCGGCAGATCGTGTCGACCTGTTCATGCTCGCTCAGAGTTCCAGCGTATTGCGGATGCGTGCGGTCCATGATGTAGCAGAGCGCATCGCGCGCCGTACCCTGACCCGGGCCATCGCACAGAATTTCCACAGGATAGACCGCTTCGAAGTAAGCGCGCGAGATCAGCTCACGCTCGGCCAGATAGTGCCGGACCGCCTCCGCTTGCTCGGCATCGATGCGAAAGGCCATGCCGTGGCAGGCCGCGCCGGGCGCCCAGTCCAACCCCAGAACGAGCCCCGGAAACTCGGGCGTGCCGCGGTAGTGCTCGGATCTCAGCCCGAAACATCGGCGAAATCCGTCCAGCCGCGCCACACGCCGCTCGGCATAGTCGAAGCCCGGCTTCCACATCAGCGAACCGTAGCCAAAGACCCACGTGTCGTCCCGTTGCATGCGCCCTCCAAATTCCGTAACTGACCTAGAACCACCCGCTCTGACACGCAAGGACATGCATGCTGCAACGCCTCTGGAAATTGGTGACGACGGTCGTGGTGATCGCCGTGCTCGGCTGGGTCGGTTGGTGGTTCATCGGCGCCAAAGGCCAGGAAGCCGCAATTGCCGCGTGGTTCGAGAACCAGCGCGAGCGGGGATGGCAGGCCGAGGCCGCCGCGATCGAGGTCACGGGCTTTCCAATAGACTTCAACACGCGCATCGCAGAACTGCACCTGGCCGATCCTCAGAACGGCTGGTCATGGAAAGCGCCTGAACTGTCCGCCGACAGCAAGACCTTCCAGCCGACGCGGATCAATGTGACCTGGCCGACGAAGCACAGTATCGCCGTTCCGGGAGAGCGTGCGGATGTCACGGCGAAATCCATGACCTCGGTGATGGATCTGCGTCCCGGTCCGGCGATGGAACTGCGCGAGGCCTCCGTCATCATCGATGCGCTTGTGATCAAGGCTCAGTCGGGCTGGACAGCCTCGACCGCGGGCGCAGACATCAAGATTGCCGAGCGTCCGGACGATCTGGCCCCGCCCAACAGCTACGATGTCCTGGTCACCGCGAACACAGTCGTGCTGCCCAAGGAACTGGTCCAGCGGATCGATCCAACCGGTTGGCTCAAGCCATCGGTCGACACCGTGACGGTGAAGGGACATGCAGCCTTCGACGATCCAATCGACCGGTCCGTGGTCGAGGATGGGCGCATCGCCATGCGGGCGGCGACCATTCGCGAGGCTGGCTTCGAGTGGGGTGAGATGCGGCTGATCGTCAAAGGGGCGATCAAGGTCGACGACGACGGGTATCCCGTAGGCGAGATCAAGGTCGAAGCACGCGAGTGGCGCCAGATGGTTCGTCTCGCCGTCTCGTCGGGCGTTATCGACCGTGGTACGGCGCGTTCGATCACCAAGGGCGTCGAATTCCTGACCGCGCTTACGGGGGGCGGCGATGACCTTTCGGCCCCCCTTGGGCTGTCGGGAGGGAAAGTGCGGCTCGGCCCCTTTGCCATTGCCGACGCGCCCCGGCTCGCACCGCCACGGTGAGATCTGCGGCGCCCTTGCTAGCGGCAGAACGTCGAGCGGCGTTGTGCGATATCCAGGTGAAAGTGATTGCGATGGAAACGGTCACTCTCGGGGCCGAGCACCGTCTTGAACGGGCCGCAAGCGCGCTTCCAGACCGTGCGCAGGAACCGACCCGGTGTCCCTTTGTTCCAATTGTCCGATAGCGTGATCTTCCGGCCATTGGCCAGCACGAACCCGCCCACATCGATGGCGCGGCCAAACGAATGCTCGGACAGTCTGGCGCCCTTTCGGTGGTTGCGCGTGCGACACGCGTAACTTGCCATCACCCAAACGCTGGAAACCGGTGCGCCGAGATCTGCACGAGCCTGTGGATCGGCCGACTTGGTGAGCCAGTCCGCGAAGGTCCGGGCAGTGTCACACCGCACCGTCGCCGGGGTCGACAACTTGATCCCATTCACAGCGGTCAGGCGCACCGGGGTCGCGATCCCGCAGGCACTGTTCTTGCCACGCACCTGTGGGATCATCGTTCCGGTTAGCCTCGGATCCCCACAAACCGCGTCAGCCGCCCGCCTCTGACGCGCGGGGCTTGAGGGGAGCACGGCGGGTCGTACCGGCGGAACCGGTACGCGGGTTTCGCGGTCGCTGACGGTGACGTCCGCACCTCGAGCGGGTTCGGGGACCGGTGAAGCCGGCGTCTGGCCTTGAGCCTCCTCGGTCGCGCCGAGCTGTTCAAGATCCTGCAGGATGATCTCGAACACGGTCATCTCGTCCAGGTTTCGCGGCGGTGGCTGGATCGTCTCCTGCGGAGCGGCCTGCGTTTCGCTGGCCGCCCCGGTCACCGATGGCGCACCAGCGTCAGGCCGGGGCACGGGCACAGGCGGCACCGCGGTCAGCCCAAGTGCCAGGGTCGCCGCAGCGAGCGCGCTCAATCAACCTTCTCCCGCGCCGGGCAATCGCCCGAAGTTTGGCGCCGCCGTGTCCTGACCGGCATCGATGATCGAGCGCCGGATCGCACGGGTGCGAGTGAAGTAGTCATGAAGCGCGTCGCCATCGCCGGTTCTGATCGATCGTTGCAAGCTCATCAGTTCTTCAACGAACCGGCCCAGGATTTCGATCGTCGCCTCGCGATTGTTGAGGAACACATCTCGCCACATGGTCGGATCCGATGCCGCGATCCGGGTGAAATCGCGAAAACCGGCGGCGGAGAACTGCACCACCTCGTGCTGCGTGACGCGGCGCATGTCATCCGCAACGCCGCACATGGTATAGGCGATGGCATGTGGCACGTGCGAGGTCACCGCCAGCACCAGATCATGGTGTTCCGGCGACATCACTTTCGTCCGGGAACCGAGTGCCTGCCAGAACGCATCGACACGGGCGACCGCCTCGGGGTCCGTGCCTTCGACCGGTGTCAACACACACCACCGGTCATCGAACAGCTCAGCAAAGCCCGAGTCCGGGCCGGAATGCTCGGTCCCGGCAAGCGGATGCGCCGGGACGAAATGCACATGGTCCGGAAGCACCGGCGCCATTGCGGAAATCACGGATTCCTTGGTCGACCCGACATCGCTGACGAGAGCGCCCGCCGCCAAGTACGGAGCGATCTCGCGCGCTACGCGTCCACAGACACCCACGGGGACACAAACGACAATCAGGTCAGCCCCCGATACAGCCTCCGCAATCGTATCCTCGACCCGGTCGCAAAATCCGATGGCACGCGCCCGGTCGCGGGTCGCGGCGGATTGCGCGAAGCCAACGATTTCCTCTGCCAGTACGCCCCGCCGCGACGCCCAAGCGATGGACCCGCCAATCAGACCGAGACCGATCAGCGCGAGGCGACGGAATTTCGGCGTGCTCATCCGTTGGGCCGGAAACTGCGCGCGGCTTCCACGGTCAGCTTACAGGCCTCCTCGGTACCGACTGTGATCCGCAAGTGGTTCGGCAGGCCATACTCATCGACACGCCGCATGATCAGCCCGCGCGACAAGAAGTGCGCATCAAGTGCCGCCGCATGTTCGCCCGCCTCGATCAGCAGAAAGTTCCCGTGACTCGGCGTGACAGGAAAACCCATCTGGGTGAGTTCCTTCGTCAGCCAGTCGCGCCAGACCTCGTTCGTGATGCGGCAGTGCTCGATATAGTCCTGGTCGCGCATGGCGGCATCACCTGCGACGAGGGCCGGTTGCGTCACGTTGAACGGACCACGGAAGCGATTCAGAACGCCAATCACGTGATCCGGTCCATAGCACCATCCCAGGCGCAAGGCTGCGAGGCCGTAGATCTTCGAGAACGTTCGTGTCATCGCGACATTGTCACGGGTCCGGACCAGATTGATCGCACCCTCGGTGTCCTCGCGCCGGATGTATTCGGCATAAGCGCCATCCAGCACCAGCAATGCCTGCGGCGGGAGCGCATCGGCCAGTCGTTCGATCTCGGCCAGATCGATCATCGTGCCTGTCGGGTTGTTCGGGTTGGCAACGAAGACCAGCCGCGTCCGCTCGCTCAGATGCGCGATCATCGCGTCGACATCGGTCGTCAGGTTCCGCTCAGGGGCTGCAACGGGTGTCGCCCCTGCCGTGGTCGATGTCAGCTTGAACATCAGGAACCCGTGCTGGGAGTAGAGCACTTCATCCCCCACGCCCGCATAGGCCCGGATCAGCATTGCGATAATCTCGTCCGATCCACAGCCAAGGACGATCCGATCAGCCTCTAGCCCATGCACATCCGCGATGGTCTGATGCAGCGCGCGGTGGCTGTCGGGATAGAGCTCCATATTCGTCCCGGCGGTCCGATAGGCCTCTATGGCCTTCGGGCTCGGGCCGAACGGGTTCTCATTCGAGCTGAGTTTGAAAACCCGGTTCGCACCATCGACCGTGCTCGCGCCACCCACGTAAGGTTCGACATCGAGGATACCGGGTTTCGGCTGGATCGTTGGGTGAATACTCATCGAAGGCCTCAGTTTCTCGTCCAGCGCGCTCCATAGCCCGTTGCCGCGCGCATTGCCAGTGGCGGCGTATCCCGTGCTGCAGGGCGGAAGGGCACGCTGGTTGCACGACAAAGATGCAAGACCGGGAATCACGCGCATCGCGGGAAGGTTTGACATCGCCTGACGGCCTAAAAACCAGTCCAATTTCGCATGGTTTTTTTGGTGCAAGATTCGATTTCAGGAAAAATATCTTTACATTTCAGATGGTTGATAATGCTTCCCTATGCGTCAATATATAAATATCAAATTGACATTTATAATGAGTTTTAGTATAAGGCTTGCAGATCAGAGACATCGAAAGGGCTGAAAGATGTTGGAATTTTTCCTCTCCAAACTCGTCTACCTCACCGTCCTATCCGGGACTATGTTCGTCATTCCTGTCGAAGCCTTGGCGGCACTTCCTGCCGTGGTCCAGGTCGCGTCCGAATATGTGACCGAGCTGTCGCTGCTGATCGCAGGGATCGCCATCCTCATTGCCGTCGACACGATGTCGTGGCCGTTCCTGACTCGCAAGAAGTAGCAAGCTACCTATCGAGCACCCGTGGTTTCGGACAAAAAACAGACCCGGACCACGATCAAGACGGCGCAGACCGTCCTGCCGGCTTTGGCACCGGCGCCCCCAGACCCGTCAGCACCCGGATCGGATCGCGTGCAGAGACACGCGAGCCAGATTGCGGTGTGATGTAGACCAGCTTTTCTGCCTCGACCATCACCACTCCGGCCAGACGCCGCGCGTCCAGCCTCTGGCCGATCTGCTCGATTGCAGGGCCAGCTTTCAGCCAGAAGCGCCGGTGGCTTGGCGGCAGATACAATGCTGCCAAGTGCCGCTCTGCCGTGAACTTGTGCGCGGACAGCGTGCTGTCGAGCTGACCCGGCGAATAGGGTCTCCCGTAGCCAAACGGTGTCGCATCACGGCGGGCCCACATCCCGGCGCGGTTCGGCACGATGAAGACCGCCTTGCCGCCTGGCGCAAGAACGCGCCAGATCTCGTCCAGCAAGGCCGCAGGACGCTCGCATGTCTCTAGCCCATGCGCCACGATGATCTTGTCTGCGAACCCGCCTGGCAGGGGCCACAGCGTTTCCTCGACCAGGGCAGAGACGTTTGGTCCCTCGCTTGGCCAGGCACAGACACCCTGCTGGGCCGGCATCAGTGACAGCGTCCGCGTTGCATCCGCCATGAAGGGACGCAGGAACGGCGAGGCATACCCAAAGCCCACAACGCTCTGCCCCTTCACATTCGGCCAAAGCGCCCGCAAGCGTTCCCGGATCGACCGCTGGGCAAACCTGCCGAGTTGCGTCGAGGCGTAGAACCGCCTCATCTCGATGACGTCCAGATGCATTGCAACGGCCCTCCTGATCCGCCATCGTCACCCTAACCGATGAACGGAGGATTTCACATGCCCATTGAGGTCGTCACCATTCCCTGCCGGTCCGACAACTACGCCTATGTGGTGCGCGATGAGGGATCCGGGAAGACCGCTCTGATCGACGCTCCATCCGTGGACCCGATCTTCGACGCGCTGGAGGAGCGGGGTTGGGGGCTCGATCAGATCTGGATCACGCATCATCACGGCGATCATACCGAGGGCGTCGATGACCTGAAGGCCAAGTACGGCTCGACCGTCGTTGGTCATGCGAAGGACCGCGCGCGGCTGCCGGATCTGGATATCGAAGTGTCGGAAGGCGAAACAGTCACGCTTGGTGAGAGCACGGCGTCCGTCATCGATGTCTCGGGCCACACGATCGGGCATATCGCCTTCGTCATGGAGGACGACCGGGCAGCCTTCACCGCCGATAGCCTGATGGCGCTGGGATGCGGGCGCGTGTTCGAGGGGACCCACGCCATGATGTGGGAAAGCCTGTCGAAGTTCCTGACCCTGCCCGATGACGTGCAGATCTACTCAGGCCACAATTATGGCGCCGCAAACGGACGGTTCGCCCTGTCGATCGAGCCGGATAATGCGGAGCTTCTGGCCCGGATCGACCGGATCAAGGACGCGGATGCGGCGGGCACCCCTATCGTGCCGGTGACCATGGCCGAGGAGAAGGCCACAAACCCGTTCCTGCGCGCCGTCGTGCCCTCTGTCAAAACCGCGGTGGGTCTGCCGGACGGCGACGATGCTCTCGTCTTCGGCGAGATCCGGCGTCGCAAGGACGGCTTCTGAGGGATGCGTCTATTCCGCCGGCTCGACAGACTGAGCAGCAAGCTTGGTCTTTGCATCACCGAGCAGCCTGACCAACGATCCGTGGCTCGCACCGAGATCGGCCTCCAGCGCGCGGTGGATGGTCTCGGTTTCGGCTGACGCACGATCAAAAATAGACTGCCCCTCCGGGGCGAGCTTGATCAAGCGCTGCCGTCTGTCGTTTGGATGGGTCCGACGGGTGACCCATCCACGCGCCTCTAGGGTCTCGAGCATCCGTGACAAGGACGCCGGATGGATAAGGCACGTCTCGGCGATCACACGAAAATCCGCCTCACCCTCTGCTGCGATGACCCGCAGCACGCGCCACTGCTGATCCGTCATATCGAACCGGTTCAGCATCGGGCGGAAATACCGCATCACCAGATCATGCACGGCCAGAAGCTGGATCGGCAGTGAGTGCGACAACGAGCGAAGCATAGGCCAGCGATCTCTTGACTCGGCAGCAGGCTGCATGGATCATTAGCATATCAATGAAAAAGCTCGAAGAGCAAGTGCGGGAGGTTGTCATGGCGGACTATGCGGGGCTGCGCGCCGATCCGAAACGCCCCTTCACGGGGGCAGAGTATCTAGAAAGCCTGCGTGACGGGCGCGAGGTCTATGTCTACGGCGAGCGGGTCGACGATGTGACAGCCCATCCGGCCTTCCGGAACGCCGCGCGATCGACTGCCAAGCTGTATGATGCGCTTCACGACCCGGCAACCAAGGACGTCCTGACCGCGCCCACGGACACCGGAAACGGCGGCTACACCCACAAGTTCTTCAAACCCGCGCGGTCGTCGGCGGATCTTTTCGCCCAGCGCGATGCCATCGCTCAGTGGGCACGCTTTTCCTATGGCTGGATGGGCCGTTCGCCAGACTACAAAGCGGCGCTGATGAACACGCTCGGCGCCAACGCCGAGTTCTACGGGCCGTATGCCGACAACGCACGCGCCTGGCACAAGAAGTGTCAGGAGGCGGTGTTCTACCTGAACCACGCCATCGTCAATCCGCCGATTGACCGGGACAAACCGTCATCCGAGGTCAGGGATGTCTACCTGCACGTCGAGAAAGAGACCGATGCCGGTATCATCGTCTCGGGCGCCAAGGTTGTCGCGACAAACTCGGCGCTGACCCACTACAACTTTCTGGCGCAGAACATGTCAGGCGAGATCGACCACGACGATTTTGCGGTCATGTTCATCGCGCCGATGGACGCTCCGGGGGTCAAGCTTTTCTGCCGGGCGTCCTACGAGCAGGTCGCGGCAGAAACCGGGACGCCGTTCGACTATCCGCTGTCCAGCCGTTTCGATGAGAACGACGCAATCATCGTCTTCGACAAGGTTCTGATCCCTTGGGAGAACGTTCTGGTCTACCGCGATCTCGAGATGCTCAAGGCATTCTACCCGAAATCCGGTTTCTTCAACGGGTTCACGTTTCAGGCCTGCACGCGGCTGGCGGTGAAGCTCGACTTCATGGTCGGTGTGCTGAACCGTGCGCTCGAAGCCTCGGGCACACAGAACTTCCGCGGCGTGCAGGTGCAGCTTGGCGAGGTGATCAACTGGCGCAACACGTTCTGGGCGTTTTCGGACGGTATGGCCGGGAACCCGCAGCCCTGGGTCAATGGCGCCGTTCTGCCGAATGGCTCGACCTCTGCAGCCTACCGAATGCTGGCGACCGAAGCCTGGCCGCGGGTCAAGGAAATCATCGAACAGGTCGTCGCATCGGGCCTGATCTACCTCCCCTCCTCGGCCAAGGACTTCCAGAACCCTGAAATCGACCGCTACCTACAGCAATATGTCCGTGGCTCGAACGGGATCGACTACAAGGAGCGGATCAAGATCATGAAGCTCCTGTGGGACGCCGTGGGATCAGAGTTCGGCGGGCGGCACGAGCTCTACGAGCGCAACTATGCGGGCAGCAATGAAATGGTGCGGTTTCAGGCCGTCTTTCAGGCCATGGGGAATGGCTCGCTGACCGAGATGACCGATTTCGCAAACCAGTGCATGTCTGACTATGACGAGCACGGCTGGACCGATGGCGACTACATCAGCGACACGCCGACCCGCGCAGCGGCGGAATAGCGGCTAGGCGCCGACGCCGATATAGCGCTGCAGCAGATCGTCCCGTTCGGCGAATATCGCGGCATCCAGCGTCTCACGCGTCTCGCCGTTCTCGATGTAGGTGACCCGGTCAGCCATCGTGCGGATTGCATCGATGCGTTGCTCGACAAGAATGGTCGCGACGCCGGTCTCGCGCAGTCTAGTAACGACCTCGCGGATGCGCGCGATCATCGACGGCTGAAGACCCTCGGTCGGCTCATCGAGAAGCAACACCCGGGGCTCGAGGCAGAGCGCGCGCGCCATGGCGAGCATCTGTTGCTCCCCGCCCGACAGCGTCCCCGCCCGCTGGCGCAACCGCTCTCCGAGGACCGGGAAAAGGTCGATCATGCGGTCGCGGACGTCCGCTCCGCGTCTGCGCGTCATCAACCCGACCTCGAGATTATCCGCCACCGTCAGTTCGGCAAAGAGACGCCGTCCCTGCGGGACATAGCCGATGCCACGTTTCGGGACCTCATGCGCTGGCAGGCCCGTCAGGTCCTCGCCGTCCAGCCGGACCTGCCCAGAGCTTCGGTCCACCAAACCCAGGATCGTCTTCAGCGTGGTCGTTTTTCCCGCACCGTTGCGACCGAGAAGACAAAGGATCTCGCCGGCACCGACATGCAAAGCGACCCCTCGCAACACCTGCACATCGCCATAACCGGCAGCGAGATCCCGCACCTCAAGCATGGCTGTCGGACCTCATGCCACCGAGTCCCCCAGATATGCTGCCTGTACCGTGCGGTTGGCCCGGATTTCGTCGGGCGTTCCCTCGGCCAGTACCGCGCCAAAGTTCAGGACGGTGATCCGGTCGGCAAGGCTCATAACCACGTCCATGTTGTGCTCGATCAGCAGGACCGTCGCCTCCCGCGAAACATCGCGTACAAGGCCAAGAAAACCGTCGATCTCCCCGGCCGCAAGGCCTTGGGTCGGCTCGTCGAGGATCAACAGCTTTGGGCGCAGAGCCAGACCCATCGCAACCTCGAGCAAGCGCTGGTGGCCATAGCTTTGCGTTCGGGCAATCCCATCTGCATGGTCAGCCAGCCCGACCCGGTCAAGCGCAGCCATGGTCTCGGCGCGCAGATCCCGCACCCCGCGCCTTTGCACCGCCAGCGCCACATTGTCGAACAGTGACAGATTGGCGAAGACCGAGGTTATCTGAAACGTATAGGCAATGCCCAGACCGACCCGGCGGTGCGCCGGCAGGCGCGTGACGTCCCGCCCATCGAACGTGACTGTCCCGGCACTCGGGCTCAGGCGGCCAGACAGCAGGCTGACAAAGGTCGTCTTGCCCGCACCGTTTGGCCCGATCACCGCCCGGATCTCGCCCGGCGGCAGATCGAAGGCGACACTGTCGACCGCGCGCAGACCGCCGAAATCCTTGGTCAGATCGCGGGTCGAAAGCAGGCTCATGCCAGCCATCTCGCCCAGCGGGCGCGGACAACGCCGAGCAACCCGCGCGGCGCATAAAGAACCAGGATCACGAGTGCCGCCCCGACAAGGATCATGTGCGCCGAGGCGAGCCCCCGGGCGTCCAGACCGATGAACGTCTCGGCCTGCGCTGCCATCCACGGCATGACATCTGAGCTCGCCAGATCGATCAGGTAGAACATCAGCAACGTGCCGAGGAACGCGCCAAGAACCGTGCCGGGGCCTCCAACCAGAACCCAGAGCAGCGGCAGGATCGAGTACTGGATCGAGGAAAATGTCGCACCCGCATATCCGAACAGCAGGGCGTAGGCAGCCCCCGCCGCCCCGGCCATGGCGCCCGAGATCACCAGCGAGGTCAGCTTCACCCGGAACGGGTCATAACCGAGCATCCGCACGCGTTCCTCGTTCTCGCGCACCGCGACCATGACCCGCCCGATGGGTGCCCGGACAACAGCCAGCAGAACCACGATCGCAACCGTGAACAGCGCGAAGGCGGCCCAGAAGCGGGTATCGGCTGCGCTGAGATCCAATCCGGCGACGGAGCGGGCGGCCTGCGGGATGACGAAGCCTTCGTCGCCGCGAGTGATCTCGCCATAGTAGAGCACCGTAAGATAAACCGCCTGCGCGAACATCAGCGTGACGATCATGAACGACACACCGGTGGTGCGCAGCGCCAGCACGCCGACCGCAAGCGCAAGAGTCGCCGCCGCCACGATGCCCGCGCCAAAACCGGCCAGCGCCGTCCACTCCCACTGCACCACCGTCAAGCCAGCGCTGTACAGCCCTGCGGCGAAGAACATCGCATGACCTAGGCTGAGCAAGCCGGTGTATCCGAACGCCAGATTGTACCCCATGGCAAAAACCGCCAGGACCATGATGCGCGCAAGATTGCCGTGGTGGTATTCGGGAAGGACAAAGGCCAGACCTGCCAAGGCGACGAGCACTCCGCCGTGAAGCATCAGATCTCTGGCGGTCTCGCCGGTCATGCCGGACGCGCTCCGAACAGCCCTTGCGGGCGGAACACCAGCACCATGGCAACCAGCAGCGTGGCAAGGATCTTGGCCAGCGTCGGCTCGTACAAGGTCGAGATGATCCCATCGGACAGGCCGATCAGAACGGCGGCGACCAGCGTGCCCTTGAGCGAGCCGAGCCCGCCGATGATCACAACGATGAAACTCAGCAACAGCGGGTCGCCGCCCATGAGGTAGTGCGCTTGCTGGGTTGGTACGATCAGAACAGCGCCGATGGCGGCCAGTGCAGCACCCAGTGCGAAGACCCCGGCATAGACACGACCCACCGGGATGCCAAAAGCCTGCGCCGTCTCGCTGTCGAACTGCGTGGCGCGCATGATCAGGCCGATGCGCGTGCGCGCCAGAACCAGCCAGACACAAAGCATCAGCACGATGGACGCGCCGATCACCACGAACTTGTAACCTGAATACCCGAACCACGGCAGCTGCACGCGCCAGTCGATGGGCGCCTCGACCGGACGCGCATCGGGTCCGTAGAGCGTCAACGCCAGTTGTTGCAGGATGTAGAGCACACCGATCGTGGCAACGATCGTCGCCTCAGGGTCATAGTGCAGCCGTTTCAGGACAAAGACATCGACCGCAACAGCAATGGCCGCCGCGACAGCGGGCGCCACGAGCAAGGCGACCATGAACCCAAGCCACGGCGGTCCACCGACAAGGCTCGCCGTCCAGTCCGCACAGAACCAGGCCATGACCGCACCCAGCATGTAGAACTCGCCATGGGCGACGTTGACGACCCGCATGATCCCGAAAACGAGACTGAGGCCCAGCGCGGTCAATGCCAGAACCGCCGCCAGCACCAGCCCCTCGAGCACACCTGCCGCCAGCAGCGCCGGGTGTGGCATCTCGAAGGGGATCAGGGCGGTCAGGTCCACGGGCTCACCCCGGCGGGATCACTCGAACCCTTTGAAACTCGCGATTTCGGCGACCGGTTCGCGCTCGCTGACCAGCGTGTTCTCGATGGCATCGGGGTCTGCATAGCCAAGGCTCATACCCGAGACGAGATGCTGGTCCTCGGGGATCTCGAGATGTTTGAAGATCGGCTCCTGGAACGGGATCCACGCCGCCTGCGGACAGGTGTCCAGGCCGAACCCCTTTGCCGCCAGCATGATCGTCTGGATGTACATCCCCGTGTCGGCCCAGGACCCCCGGGTCAGATAGCTCTCGGTCGTGATGAAGAGGCCCACCGGCGCGTCGAAGAACTTGAAGTTCCGCGCGCCCTGCCGGGCCGAGCCTTCCCGGTCGCCCTTCTCGATCCCGAGCAGGCCATAAAGACCCCAGCCGACGGCCCGGCGCCGGGCGTTGTGATAGTCCTTCCACTTGGCCGGATAGTAATCGTAGTGATCGTAGGAGTACCCGCCGCCCGCACCGGCCATCTCTAGCACATCCTTGGTGATCGCGTCCTTCACAGCGCCCGCGCAGACATGCACGTGCCAAGGCTGGGTATTGGTCCCGCTTGGCGCCCGCTGCGCGACTTCCAGGATCTTCTTCACCGTCTCCAGTGGCACCGGATCGGGCTTGAAGGCCCGGATCGATTTACGGGATTGGATTGCGTCGAGAACGTCCATTTGAGGCTCCGGTCTTGTCAATCAGTCGGGGCCGGAGCCCCTCGGGATGCGCAGCGCCGCTTAGAGCGGCTGGTCGGTGTAGTCCACTTCGTCGGGGTAGAAGCTGTCTTCGATCGCGGTCGTATGCACGACCTTCATCGCGCCGCCCTCGACCTTGGAGATATGCTGCTGGCCGAACACCTGGTGGGTTTTGCCATTGAAGACCTTGGGGCCTTGGGGATGCGCCTGGCTTTCGGGCATGATCGACATGGCCTCGACCGCCTCGATCAGCTTGGCACGGTCCTGCGGTCCGGCATAGCCCGCCTCCTCCATGCCCGCCTTGACCACGTGCAGCGTCTCCCAGCAGCCAAACATATGCGCGTAGGTCGAGACATCCTTGGCATCCGTGACCGAGGCACCGGTCGCATCCACACCAACCTTCTCGCGGAAGAAGTCGTCATGGGCCGAGCCGCGGGCATAGCGCGGGTTGCCTTCCCAGAAGTGGGTCCCTTCGAGGAACTCGAGGCCGGGGGACTTCATGTTCACTGCCTCGAGACTGTCGATGAAGCCGAAGATCTCGGGCCGGTCCTGCCCGTAGAACTCGCCCATTTCCTTGACGAAGGTCAGCACTCCCGGACCGACCATGACGTGGTACAGCACCTCGGTCTCGCGCGGGATCTTGGGGAAGTACTTGAAGAACGCGGTCTCCGTTGGCGGGATGGCGATCTTTTCGATGACCTCGCCGCCCTGCGCCGCGATGGCCGCCGAGAAATAGTCGCGGTGGTCATGACCGAACGCGAAATCGGGGAAGATCATCGTGACCTTCTTGCCGAGGTTCTGGCTCACCCAAGGGGCCATACTCTCGACTTGGGACTTCACGTCGGTGATGCCGGGTTGCAGCGTGTAGCGGTTCAGCATTCCACTGGCCACGTGGTGGCCTTCCGAGACGACGAAATACGGGATCTTCAGCTCGCCTGCCCGGGGCGCCGAGCCGATCACGACATGGGAGAACAGCGTCCCGAAGGCGATATCGCAATTGTGCTGGGTTGCAAACTTCTCGACCACCTCGGCCCCGCGCTTCGGGTCGGTGCCATCGTCTTCTGCGACAATCTCGACCGGACGCCCATTGATCCCGCCATGCTCGTTGATCAACTTTGCCGCCGCTTCGGTCGTGCGGTCGTACCAGCGGCCATAGGCGGCACCGATCCCGGTGCGGTGGACCTGAAAGCCGATCTTGATCGGCTCGGAGGACTGCGCCTGGATGAACGGAACATAGCCCGCGCCAGTCGCGATGGCCGCCGTGGTGCCCAGCCCCTTCAAGGCCGTGCGCCGATTGATCAGCTTGCTGGTCTTGGTCATCCCTGTCACTCCTCGCGCAGTTCTTGCGATAGTTTGTACACAAACGATGTCGGCCTCCCGGGCGAATGTCCAGCCCCAAAGTCACGTCGCGGTTGGTCAAGCGCCTGTCGGGGTCGAGAGTAACCACAGGCCAAGAACCGTATAAAGCACCATCAGCCCCGCCAGTGGGACCTGTGCGATCAGGGCGCGGCGCGGGTCGGGATCAAGGTTCAGCGCAATGGCATGGGCAACCAGAACCGCGAGCAAATGTCCAACAACGATCACGCCGGTCTGGATTTGCCAGATTGTTTCGACTTGCTGCAGATCTGTCAGAAACGATGTGGTCACTTGCCATGGTCCAAGACCAAGCCAGTCCGCACCGGTGCCGAGCGGGTCGGTCGTCGCCAGCAGCGCGTATTGGCCGTTGACCAGCAAGACCGGCAGGTAGTGCGCGATGTGATACGCCAGTGCGATGGGTAGGAGCGAGAGAGCAAGGCGCCCGATGGCGGTACCAGGCGAGACGGGCGAGCGCGCCAGACGGCCACCCAGCCAGACCGATCCTGCGAACGCAGCAGCCATGGCAATCCATGTGGCCAGCAACCCAATCGTATTCTGGGCGATGACGGCAGAGCGACCCGGGAACTCGAGCGGGTTCACACCGATCAGGCCAAGCCACCAGAAGGTACCGCTGAGCCCATCGAACGTGACCGTGGCAATGGCCGCAACGGCGAACAGCCAGCCGGACAGGGGCAGCTGCGGCAATCCGGTCAACGCCGCGCCCGGCAATCGAAGGGACAGACCAGGGAAGGCTAGGGCCGACGACCCAACACGGCCAATCCAGGCAAAGAAGACCGAAAAGGCCTCTCCCCGCGCACGCCAGGTATCCTCGCCATAGATCACCATGGCGATGAGATGCGCCAGCCAGTAGACCGCCGCGGCGCGAGCAAGACGCGCCGGATCATCCGGAGCAATATGCACAATCTCGAACCATGCGAAGGACAGCAAGCTGAGCACCGCAGGCCAGTACCCGACCCACTCTGGCAGCACAACAGGTGGCCCTGCGATCGGGCGAAGCATCCGAACAGGTGCGCTCCAAGGGTTGAGCCAGCGCCACAGATCCCCAAGCGCTGCGACCAAGGCCGTGAACCCGACCCACCAGAGCGTCCAGATCACCAGAGGCAACGGGTTCACGAGCGGGTCGCGCGATCCGGCAAACCCCGCAAAGATCAGCGACAGGAACGCAACGCATGCAGTCCACTGCACCACACGACCGACTCTTGGGACAGTGAGCGGGATCTGAACCTCTGCCGCGCAGTACGCGGAGATCCACGACTTCCGGGCCAAAGCAAGCGCCAGAAAGGTCACCGCCACCGCGGCAGCGCCGCCGATCAGGTAATACCCGGTCGGCAGGAGCATGATCAGCCCACGCTCGGCGGCATGGGCTGCCGCCTCACCCGGGATCAGAACCGCCATCAGGAACAGAGTGGCGCGCCGCACGCTTACTCCTGCGATTGCACGAACGCCCCGAACAAGGCACAGTCTGAGCGTTCCGGCAAGGGAGGTTTCTGTGGCCCGCTCGGCAGCTTTGGCAGCGTTCGTCGTGTCCGTCATTATCGCCGTCGCCATGGTGCTGCTCACCGTCCCTGCGCCGCTGTCCGTGACGAATGTCCGGGCCTTTCCGGTAACGGGCTCGACCAGCGCTATGGTCACACTCGACATCCGCAACGAAGGCCGGGCAGACCGCCTTGTCGATGCCCGCGCTGCTGGAACCAAACTGACGGTGCTCAAATCACCCGTCAGCACAGGCCTGCCCATCCCGGCAAAATCCGAGGTGTCGCTGGCAATGGAGGCCGGGCATATCATGCTGATGAGCGTAGAGGCTCCGCTCGTGCCGGGCGCATCGTTGCCGATTGATCTCGAGTTTGCCAAGGGCGGTGTCCAGACCGTCAAGGCGATGGTCTCGGACGGGATGGTGATGGATCATGGCGCGGTGCTGGATGTCGCGCGCGAGGACGCTCCGACCGTCGAGATTGCCGTTATGCCCGATAGCGCGGGCTGGACGGTGACACTGCAGACAGGCGGGTTCGAATTTGCGCGCGATCTGGTCGACGGACCGCACGTACCCGGCAAGGGGCATGCGCATCTCTATGTGTCAGGCACGAAGATCGGACGTCTCTATGCGCCGCAAGGGCGGATCGGTGCGTTGCCGCCGGGCGATTACATCGTCGAGGTAACGCTGAACACGAACGATCACCGGGCCTATGGGGTGGACGGCATGCCGATTACGGCATCAGCCCCGATCCGCGTGGACTAGGTGTTTTCCACTCGGGTCTGCCCACCCGCTTGAGCGCGTCAGATCAGTCGACAAAGGCACGCTCGACGACGAATTCCGCGGGTTTCGAGTTCGCCCCCTCGGTCAGTCCGGCCTGTTCCAGCAACGCTTTCGTGTCCTTCAGGAAGTCCATCGAGCCGCAGATCATGCCCCGATCCACCGCAGGATCCAGCGGTGGCACGCCAAGGTCCTCGAACAGCTTGCCCGATTCAATCAGCGTGGTGATCCGTCCCATCTTCGGGCTGTCCTCACGCGTCGTCGTCGCGTAGTGGACCAGTTTGGCGGAGGCCTCTTCACCGACAAGCATGTCTTCCTTGGTCGCGGCAACGGTCTCGTGCCCATAGGTCAGTTCGGCCACCTCCCGGCATGTGTGGCAAAGGATAACCTCCTCGAACTTCTCATAGGTCTCCGGGTCGCGGATCACACTGGCGAAAGGCGCAATCCCGGTCCCGGTCGAGAACATGTAGAGCCGCCGCCCCGGGATCAGCGCGTCATTGACCAGCGTGCCGACGGGTTTCTTGCGCATCAGCACCGTATCGCCGGGCTGGATCTTCTGCAGATGCTCGGTCAGCGGACCGCCCGGCACCTTGATCGAGAAAAACTCCAACTCCTCATCCCACGACGGCGATGCGATCGAATACGCCCGGAACACCGGCTTCTCGGCATTCGGCAGGCCGATCATGACAAACTCGCCCGAGCGGAACCGGAACGAGGCGGGCCGGGTGATCCGGAACTTGAACAGCCTGTCGGTATAGTGCTGGACCGAGACCACGGTCTCGGCGAAGACGCTAGCGGGGATCGGAAACGCGGTCTTGGGATCGGCGGTGTCGGTATCGGTCATCCGGGCGGCCTTTTCAGTCATCCGTGCTGGGCAGCGCGATAAAGCGGTCGCGCGCAGCCTGCAATCCATTTTACAGCCGCGGCCAATATCGTTAGTGTACAAACAAATTTCAAGCGGCGCTATCGACACAGGATCGGGATGACGGCGAGGGGGACGGTCGCAGGGATCGATGTCGGCGGAACCTTCACCGATCTCGTACTGCTCGACAACGATACAGGCGCAGTGCGGCTGGCAAAGGCGCCGACGACGCCCGACAACCAAGCCTTTGGCGTGCTCGCTGCGCTGGATGCTGCCGGGGCAGATGCCTCGACGCTTGATTTGATCGTGCATGGGACGACAACGACGACCAACGCCGTGCTGACCCGGCGGCTGGCGCGTACGGGGCTGATCACGACAGCAGGCTTTCGCGATGTTCTGGAACTTGGGCGCCGGACGCGCCCCGCCCCATATGGCATGACCGGCATCTTCCGCCCGGTCATCCCGCGCGATCTGCGGCTGGAGGTGCCAGAGCGCATGGATGCTACCGGCGCCGTCCTGACACCGCTGGATGAAGATGCTGTCCGGGCGGCCGTGCGCACGCTGCTGGATGCCGGTTGCGAAAGCGTGGTGATCCACTTCCTCCATGCCTACGCCAACCCACAGCACGAGATCCGCGCAAGCGACATCGTGGCGGAGCTTTGGCCGAACAGCCACATCACCCTTGGCCATGCTCTGCTGTCGGAGAGCCGTGAGTTCGAACGCGGGGTCACGGCAGCAGTCAACGCTTCCGTCCAACCGCTGCTCGAGCGCTATGTCTCTCGCCTGCGTGACGAACTGACCGGACGTGGCTACAGGCGCGACTTTCTGGTGGTGAACGGGAATGGCGGCATGGTCTCGTCGCAAACCGTCGCGCGGGAGGCCGCAAAAACTGTGATGTCCGGCCCCGCCTCGGGCGTCATGGCGGCGGCCTATACCGGGCGACGGGCGGGCGTGCCGGATCTGATCACCTATGACATGGGGGGCACCTCCAGCGATGTGGCGCTGATCCGAGGCGCGGAACCTGCGGTCTCGAACGAGATCGAGATCGAGTACGCCATGCCGATCCACGTCCCGATGGTCGATGTGCGCACTGTGGGCGCAGGTGGCGGCTCGATCGCATGGATCGACTCAGGCGGCCTGCTGCAGGTCGGTCCGGACAGTGCAGGCGCCGATCCCGGCCCGATCTGCTATGGCCGCGGCGGGACCGAACCGACCATCTCGGACGCGAATCTGCTGCTGGGGCGATTGAACCCCGCATCGCTGCTGGCCGTCGACGCGCCAGTGTCTCTCGAGGATATCCGCACCGTCTTTGCCAATCGGCTGGGCGCACCGCTGGGCTTGTCGGCGGAAGATGCGGCCGCGGCGGTGCTGCGCATCGCCAACGCCCGGATGGCAGGGGCGATCCGCATGGTCTCACTCTCGCTTGGCGCTGATCCCCGGGACTTTGCCTTGTTTGCCTTTGGCGGCGCCGGACCTCTGCACGCGACGGCCCTGGCGCGGGAATTGGGCATTCCCCGTGTGCTTGTCCCGGCGCGGCCCGGCATCACCAACGCGCTGGGTTGCGCAGTTGCAGATCTGCGGCACGACTTCGTGCGCACGGTGAACACACCGCTGGACAGTGCCGACATGGACGTGGTGCAACGCATCTTTGCCAAACAGACAGCCGAGGGACGCCATCTGATCGAGGCCGAGACCGTCGCCATCGACGATGTCCGCGCGCTCTACAGCGTCGACATGCAATTCATCGGCCAGACCCATCTGCTGCGGGTCGCGCTGCCGGATGGCCAGCCCGATCGCAACAGCCTGCAGGCGCTGTTCGAACGCGCCTATCACGCCCGCTTCCAGGTCGACCTGCCGGAAATCAGGGCCCAACTGGTCAATCTGAACTGCTCTGTGATCGGCGCGCGTCCAGACATCGACCTCTCGGCGCTGCTGAGCGTCGATGATCGGGCCGCCAGCCCGCAGGACGCGCAGGTCGGCAACCGCCGCGTTCGGTTTGATGACGGCTGGCACGATACACCGATCTACCGGCGTGAGAAAATTCCGCTCGATGCGCCGTTCACCGGTCCAGCGCTGATCGAGCAGATGGACACAACCGTGGTGCTCGACCCCGGTGACCAGGCCAAACAGGACCGCGACGGCAACCTCCTGATCGAGATCGGAGCCGACGCATGAGCCAGATCTCGCTTGATCCGATCACCCTTGGTGTCATCCAGGCCGGTCTGCAGCAGGTCGCCGCCGAGATGGATCTCGCGTTCTCGCGCGCTGCCTTCTCGCCCATCATTGCCGAAGCAAACGATCGTGCCGACGGGATCTATGCCGCCGATGACGGAGCATTGATCGCACAGGGTGCGACCGGTTTGCCGGTTTTCGTGGGCGTCATGCAGTTCTCGACCCGGACGATTATCGCGCGCATCGCGGCCGGAGAGACAGAACCGCCGGACCCCGGCGACATCTACATCGTCAACGACCCCTATCTCGGCGGCACGCATCTGATGGATGTGCGCTTCGCCATGCCTGTGTTCCGGGACGGCCAGCTCTGGTGCTGGCTGTCGAACACCGGGCACTGGCCGGATATCGGCGGGGCGGTGCCGGGCGGCTTCTCGGCGTCCGCGACATCTGTCGAGCAAGAGGGGCTGCGCCTGCCGCCGGTCAAGCTGTTCCGGCGCGGCGAACTGGTGCGCGAGATCTATCAGATCATCTGCTCGAACATCCGGGTGGCCGAGCAACGCATCGGGGATGTCAAGGCGCAGGCGGCTGCACTGCGTGTGGGCGAGACGCAGCTATGCGCGCTGCTCGACCGATACGGCGACGCAACGGTGGACGCAGCGATCACCGAGCTTCGTGCGCGGGCAGCGGGGCAAATGCGTGCGGAAATCTCGGCCATACCCGACGGGATCTATTCATCGCAGGCGATTGTCGATTCGGACGGCGTCGTGAACGCCCCGCTCGAGATCAATCTCGACGTGACGAAATCGGGGTCGGATCTGACCTTTGATTTCTCGCGCTCGTCCCCGCCCTGCCAGGGACCGATGAACTCGGTTTTCGCGACCACGCAATCCGCGGTCTATCTGGCGATGCGCCATATCTTTCCGGGCATTCCCATGAGCGCCGGCGCGTTCGAGCCACTGCACGTGCCGGTTCCGGATGGGACCTTCCTCGACGCTCGATACCCTCGCCCGGTCTCCGGCTGCGCGGCAGAGGTCAGTCAGCGCATTGCAGAGGCGGTTTTCCTCGCGCTCGCGGCCCCCTTGCCGGATCGTGTGACCGCAGCGCCCGCGGGAACGTCGGGCAACTTCGGGCTGGGCGGATGGGATCCCGAACGCGGACGCAGCTTCGTGATGTATCAGCTGTCGGGCGGTGGCTATGGCGGGAACACCAACCATGACGGGCTTTCGAACGGCTGCTCGACCATCGGAATCTCGAAGGCTCCGCCGGTCGAGATCATGGAGCAGCAGTTCCCGGTGCTCTATCGGCGCTATGCGCTGCGCGAAGGGTCCGGCGGTGCAGGCGCCCGGCGCGGCGGGTTTGGCCTGGACTATGAGATCGAGCTTCGCCGCGGCGACGCGCGGGCAAGTTTCGTGATGGACCATGGGCGCGTCGGCCCTCCCGGTATTCTTGGCGGCAGCGAGGGTGCGCCGAACAAGGTTCGGGTAATCGCAAGAGAGAAGGCCTACACGCCCGAGCACCTCTCGAAAGAGCAGGACATTCCGATGATGGCGGGCGACCGGGTCGAGGTCAGCACCCCCGGTGGTGGCGGCTATGGCGATCCGCGCACCCGCGCCCCCGACGCGGTGCTCGAGGACGTTCGCCTTGGCTATTATTCGATCGAGGCCGCGGCGCAGCTCTTCGGTGTTGCAATCAAGCGCGACCCGCTGTCGATCGACCACGCGGCGACCGCAGCATTGCGCGCAGGCTAAGCCGCTAGAGCATTTTCGTTTCAGATTGAATCGTATGGGATTCACAGACGATTGATTTTCTGATTCAGCATGTTTGCT